>NZ_AYWO01000001.1 GCF_000502955.1 Mesorhizobium sp. LNHC252B00
CACAAACGACTCAAGGCACGATGGGCCGATCAAAACCTGCTTAGCCTCTTTACTCATATGCGATAGCCCTGCCCTTGCGGGGGAGATGTCCGGCAGGACAGAGGGGGGTGTGACGGATCACGGCCTCTCGGACGGAGGCCAACATTGAACCACCTCTCCCAACTCTTCAATCGCGCATTCCAACCGCTAGCAACGGCAGTTTCCACCAAGCGCATACCCGGCGGCGTGCTCGGCATCGCCGATAAAAACGGCGGCCGCATCATCCGATCGATCGGCTCGGCCCAGCTAGTGCCGAAGCACCGCCCCATGCGGGACAACACCTGGTTCGACCTGGCATCGCTAACTAAGGTCATCTTCATAACGCCGCGCATCCTGGCACTGGCGGAAGATGGGGTCATCGATCTCGATGCGCCGCTGGTCTCGGTGCTGCCGGACCTGCGCCAGTATGATGCCGAAGCCTGGGAGCGGAAGGTGACGTTTCGGCAGTGCCTCGGCCACCAGACGCCCTTTCCGGCGGTCGAGCCGATCTACACGTATGGGCGCGACCCCGAACTGCTGCGCGCCTTCGTCCTGCAGCGCGAATGGCGGGCCCGCGACCCGGTCTATTCCGACATCAACTTCATCCTGCTCGGCTTTGCGCTGGAGCGGCTGTCGGGGAAAACGATCCGGAACATGGATCCCGGCCCCGGATTCGCCTGGTCCGCCGAACCGGATGCTGCCGCCGCGACCGAGGACTGCACCTGGCGCCATCGCGTGCTGTCCGGCGAGGTCCACGACGACAATTGCTCGGCGCTGCAAGGCGCGGGTCACGCCGGCCTGTTCGGAACAGCCGCTTCGGTGCTGGATTTCGCGCAAGGGCTGCTGAGCGACGCATCCGAACGTTCGATCGCGCTGATGCGCACGCCGCTGTCGGCCACCCGCACCCATGGCTGGGAGCGCCCCTATGAAGGCTGGTCCGGCGGGACCTTGTGCAGTCCGGGCACTATCGGCCACACCGGCTTTACCGGCACGGGACTGTGGATCGACTTCGACGGAGGCAAGGCCTGGACCTTGCTCACCAACCGGATCCATCCGACACGTCATTTCGACAGTGGAATCGGTTCGCTTCGGCAGGCGGTCGGCGATCTCGTCAATGGAGCTCAATAATGGAACCAATCTGGGCCGTCGGCCTGATGACCGGCACCGTGCTGGACGGCAACATCGACGTCGCACTGATCAAGACCGATGGCGAACGGATCGACGATTTCGGCACCTATCGGCTGATGCCTTATCCCTCGTCGATCCGCACCCTGCTGGAAGAGACTCTGATGGAGGCACGGGCCTGGAACTTCACCGGGCCGGAGCCGGCGATCTTTCGCAAGGCGGAGGAAGCGCTGACGCGAGCCCAGTCGGCGGCGGTCAGGGAATTGGTCGAAGGCTATGGCATGACGATGGCCGACATCGGTGTCGTCGGCTTTCACGGCCAGACGGTGCTGCATCGTGCGCCGCAGGCCGGACGGTTGGGCCAGACCCGGCAGCTCGGCGATGGCGAACTGATGCACGCCCTGTTGGGCACCAAGGTCGCCTACGATTTCCGTTCGGCCGACATGCGCGCCGGTGGGCAAGGCGCGCCTTTGGCCGCTGTCTATCACACGGCGCTGATGCGCAGCGCCGGCGCCAATGGCGAGGTGGCGGTGCTCAATCTGGGCGGCGTCGCCAACATCACCTGGTGGGACGGCGCCGACAATGTCGTTGCTTTCGATACCGGCCCCGCCAATGCGCCGCTCAATGATTTCATCAAATCGAAAGGGCTCGGCGAAATGGACCGCGATGGCGCACTTGGCCGAGCGGGAACGGTCGATGAGGCAAGGCTCGCCAAGCTGTTGCAGCACCCCTATCTGACCAAAGCCTATCCCAAATCGCTGGACCGATTCGACTTCGGTGCCGTGATGGCGAACGGTTTGAACGCCGAAGACGGTGCTGCCCTGCTCACCGCCTTCACTGCTGCTGCCGTCGGCAAGGCGCTCGACCTTTTGCCACGGCGGCCTAGAAAGCTGGTGGTCAGCGGCGGCGGGCGCCACAACCCGACGATGATGGCAATGCTCGCCAGCCGTGCCGGTGTCGAGGTGGTGCAGGCCGAGACCCTGGGCTGGAGCGGGGACGCGGTCGAGGCGGAGTGCTTTGCGTTCCTCGCGGTTCGCGTGCTACGCGGCTTGCCGATCAGTTTCCCGAGCACGACAGGCGCACCGAAACCGATGCGCGGCGGACGGCTGGCCGGATAGTCAGCCAACCAGTTTCTTCTGCAGGAAGATGCGGCTGCGGCCGACCGGGAAATCGGCAAGCGTTCCGAACGGCTGATAACCCTGGCGCTGATAGACCTTGGCGGCGTTTGGATTGAAGGTGTCGATCCAGGCATTTTTACAGCCGCGCGCAACAGCTTCCTGTTCGGCCGCGTCCAGCATAGTGCCGGCCACTTGCTGGCCGCGCAGCCTCTCATCGACCCACAGCCATTGCACATAGAGCCAGCCCCAGGCGGTGTAGCCCGAAATGCCGGCAACGACCGCACCGGCCTCGTCGCGCACGAACACGGCCAAGGCCTTCCTTTTGGAAGCACCGACATCGCCATCGTTGAACGCCGTCAGACGCTCGCCGAGAAAGGTGAGTTCTTCCGGCAGGGGATTTGTCGTCGTTTCAAGTGTCGTCTTCATATCGATCCCCGAATAGGGTGCGCGTCCTGATCGCCGCCATTGCGAAATTCGGACGCGGCGATGCCGTAGCGCTTGAGCTTGTCGTAGAAGGTCTTGCGCGGCACGCCGAGCGCATCGATGGCGCTGCGCACATCGCCGCCATGGTCGCGCAGCGCATCGCGGATGAGTTCTGCTTCGTAGAGGCCGACCCGTTCGGGCAGCGTCGCCTCTGGTTCCGGTAGGCGGGTGGGTACCACCTTCGTCTCATCGTCCGGGCCGAGGCCGAGCGCGACGCGATCGGCAAAATGCGCGAGCTCGCGCACATTGCCCGGCCAGGCATGCGACTGGAGATGGTCGCTGACTGCGGCGTTCACCTTGGCGACGGGCCGGCCGAACCGCTCCGAGGCCTTGCCGAGGAAATGCCCGAACAGCATCGGGATGTCGCCGCGCCGCTCACGCAGGGGCGGGATGAGCAGCGTCACCACGTTGAGGCGAAAATACAGGTCCTCGCGAAAGTCGCCGCGCCGGTCTGGCCGGCCGAGATCGACCTTGGTCGCGGCGACGACCCTGAGGTCGACGCGGCGGGTCTCGTTCGAGCCAAGCGGTGTCACGCTGCGCGTTTCGAGCACCCGCAGCAGCTTGACCTGGAGGGCTGGCGGCATGGATTCGATCTCATCGAGAAACAGCGTGCCGCCGCTGGAATGCTCGATGCGGCCGATGCGCCGCCGCTGCGCGCCGGTGAACGCGCCCGCCTCATGGCCGAACAGCTCGCTTTCAATGACGGTCTCAGGCAGCGCGCCGCAATTCAGCGCCACGAAGGGTTTTGCCCGGCGCCGCCCCCATCTGTGCAGCAGATCCGCCACCACTTCCTTGCCGGTTCCCGTTTCCCCCTCAACCAGCACGTCGACATCCATGTCGGCGATCTGGCGCAAGGTTTCGCGCAGCCTTCTGATGGCGGGCGCTTCGCCGATCAGCGGCAGACCGTCGGCAGCCTGCGCTGCGACTTCGCGCAACCGCCGGTTCTCCATCACCAGCCGCCGCTTCTCGCTTGCCCGCTTCAGCGCCTCGACAAGGCGATCGCCGGCATAGGGCTTTGGGATGAAATCGTAGACGCCGTCCTTGAGCGCGGCCACCGCAAGATCGACATCGCCATGGCCGGTGACCAGGATCACCGGTATATCCGGGTCGATCGCCTTGATGCGATCGAACAGCTGCAGACCATTCATGCCCGGCATGCGGATGTCGCTGACGACCACGCCCTCGAAATTCCCGTCGACGACACCAAGGGCTGCCTCGGCGGCGTCGAGCGCGGCCACGGTGAAGCCGGCAAGCTCGAGCAATTGCTTGGTGGCGTGAAGCAGGTCCGCATCGTCGTCGACGAGTGCCACCAGCCCTGATCGGTCCGTCATTCTATCCGCCTCAGGTCGATGGTGAAGGATGCGCCGCTGGCGCCACCGGGGGCGCTGGCGCTGCCGGGGATGCTGGCGCTGCCGGGATCGAGCCGCAGCGTGCCGCCGAGTTCCTGGGCGATCTCCTGCGAAATCACCAGTCCGAGGCCAAGCCCCTTTTCTTTGGTGGTCTGGAACGGCATGAACAGACTGCCGGCGGCCTCCGCCCCGAGGCCGGGGCCGTTATCGCGCACCGAAATGAGCACCCTATCGTCGCGCTCGGCGAGTTCAATCTCGATGCGGGGATCGGGCTGGTCTTTCATGGCGTCGAGCGCATTCTGCAACAGATTGACCAGGATCTGCTCCAGCCGGATGCGGCTCGCCATGACGACCGGCGACGCGTTGCCACGCGGCTTGACGATGGTCACGCCGGAATCGCGGATGCGGCCGGACAGCAGCGACAGCGCGCCGTCGATCGCTTCGCGCACCGGCAGCGGCGATGCGGCGACTCCTGGCCGGCGGGCGAAGTTGCGTAAGGTACTGGTGATCGCGCCGATGCGTTCGGTCATCGAGACGATCGACGTCAGATTGCCGCTGGCCGGTTCGGTCTTGCCGCTGTCGAGAAAGCGGCCGGCATTCTCGGCGTAAGTGCGGATCGCGGCGACCGGCTGGTTGATTTCGTGCGCCACGCCGGCCGCGATCTGGCCGAGGATGGAAAGCCGGTTGGCCTGGGCGAGGTCGTCACGCAGCCGGCGGACCTTGGCTTCGGCGTTCTCGCGCTCGGCGATTTCGCCGGCAAGTGCGGCGTTGGAGCGCGTCAGCTCGGCCGTCCGCATGCTGACCCGGCTCTCCAGTTCGACATTCATCCGCGCCAGCGCTTCCTGCCTCAGCCGGTGGGCGCGCCGGCGCCGGGTAAGCACAAAGGTTAGCAAGCCCATCAGCAGCAAGCCGAGCAGTGTGGTGAGGCGCGCCGTGTTGGCGGCGGCGGAGAGAGCAGCATCGGCGGGCGTCAGCAGCCAGAGACGCCAACCGGGGACAGCACCCGGCAGGTCCTGCACCACCTCGACGAACTGGCGATGCTTGCCGGCACTGTCGATCGTCGCCAGGCCGTCACCAGCGCCGCGTCGGATCGGCAGGGGCTCGAAGCCGGCATCGGCCAGTTGGAGCTGCTCGTGGGCAGCGGCGGTGTCCTGCGCCGAGAGTGGTGCGAGGGCACGAAACCGCCAGTCGGGCTGACTGGTAGCCAGCACCACGCCACGTTCATCGGTGACGAAGACGAGAAAGCCGCTGGAGCGCCAGTTGGCTTCGACGCTGTCTAGCTCGACCTTCAATACCGCCACGCCAAGCGGCTTGGCGCCATCGTCGACCCGGCTGGCCAAATAAAGGCCTGGCTTGCCGCTGATCGTGCCGAGGCCATATTGGCTGGCGGCACCCTTCGCCATGGCCTCCTGAAAATAGTGCCGAAAATTATAGTCGGTGCCGACAAAGCTGGTCGGTTCGCCGGCATTGCTGGCCGATATGGCGATGCCTGCCGTGTCGATGACATAGATGGCGGACGCCGAGGCATCGCCGGCAATCGCCTTGAGCTTGTCGTTTAGGGCCTTTTCTTGCATTTTTCCGGCTCGGCGCAGAGCGCCGCGCACAGCGTCGTCACGTGCCAGCACCAAGGGAACCAGACGCTGCTTTTCGATTTCGCCGGTCAGCGTCCCCGCCGCCAGCGGCAGGGCCGCAAGCGCTGTGTCGCGCAGATTGTCTGCCGCTTGGCCGGAGGCAATGCGCCCGGCAATTGCAATCGCGCCAGCCAGGAAGGCAAGGGCGACGACCACGACAAGCCAGCGGCCATCGCGCAGCCGGGCCGCCACCTCGCGCAGCAGTTGACGTCCGGCAAATCCAGGGGATTCGCTATCGGTGCCTGCTTGCGACGTCTGCCCGCTCCTCTTCCTCAAGCGTTCCCGGCTTTGCGGCCAGTGTAATGCGAAAATCCGCCCAGGCAAACAATGCCTGTGCGGAAATCCGCACAGGCATTGCCCGCTTAATTTCGAACAAGGGCCGAAATACCGGGATTCCGGCCTTTTCCCGATCTGGCACGACGCTTGCAAAAGTCCTTGCAGCGGCGTGCGACCGGAGCGCCGCGATGGGAGAAGTCACGCAGGGCGGTGCATTCCGCCCCATCCGGCAGGGAGAGTTCGATGCACATCGCAGATCATTCAGGCGCGGCTTCCGCGCGGCGCAAGCCTTTCTATGCCCAACTCTACGTGCAGGTGCTCGTCGCGATCACCGTCGGCATCCTGCTCGGCCATTTCTATCCGTCGATCGGCGAAAGCATGAAGCCGCTCGGCGACGCCTTCATCAAGCTGGTCAAGATGATCATCGCCCCGGTCATCTTCCTGACCGTGACGACGGGCATTGCCGGCATGAGCGACCTGCAGAAGGTCGGGCGTGTCGCCGGCAAGGCGATGCTCTACTTCCTGACCTTCTCGACACTGGCGCTGATCATCGGCCTTGTTGTGGCCAATGTCGTGCAGCCGGGCGCTGGCTTCAACATCGACCCGGCGACGCTCGATGCCTCGACCGTCAACACCTATGCCGCGAAGGCGCACGACCAGTCGGTCACCGGCTTCCTGATGAACATCATCCCGACGACGATCGTCGGTGCCTTTGCCGACGGCGACATCCTGCAGGTGCTGTTCTTCTCGGTGCTGTTCGGCATTGCGCTGGCGCTGGTCGGCGACAAGGGCACGCCCGTCCTCAATTTCCTGCAGGCGCTGACGACGCCGATCTTCAAGCTGGTCAGCGTGCTGATGAAGGCAGCCCCTATCGGCGCTTTTGGCGCCATGGCGTTCACCATCGGAAAATACGGCATCGGCGCGGTCATCAACCTCGCCATGCTGGTCGGCACTTTCTACGTGACGTCGTTTCTGTTCGTCTTCGTCGTGCTGGGTGCGGTCTGCCGCTACAACGGATTCTCCATCCTGTCCCTGATCCGCTACATCAAGGAAGAGTTGTTGCTGGTGCTGGGCACCTCATCGTCGGAGGCAGCCCTGCCCTCGCTGATGGAGAAGATGGAGAAGGCCGGCGCCAAGCGCTCGGTGGTCGGTCTGGTCATTCCGACCGGCTATTCGTTCAACCTCGACGGCACCAACATCTACATGACGCTGGCTGCGCTGTTCATCGCGCAGGCAACCAACATCCACCTGTCGATGGGCGACCAGATCCTGCTGCTGCTGGTTGCGATGCTCTCGTCCAAGGGTGCCGCCGGCATCACCGGGGCAGGCTTCATCACCCTTGCCGCCACGCTTTCGGTGGTTCCGGCGGTGCCGGTCGCCGGCATGGCGCTGATCCTCGGCGTCGACCGATTCATGTCGGAGTGCCGGGCGCTGACCAACTTCGTCGGCAATGCCGTCGCCACGCTGGTTGTGGCGCGCTGGGAAGGCGAACTCGACGAGGCCAAGCTGGCGAGAGCGCTGGCGGGCACCGCGGATGACAACCTGCCGGCGGATGTCGTTCCCGCCGAGTAATAATCCGTCCGGTCTCATACCAACAACGGCCGGAGGCATGCCGCCTCCGGCCGTTGTCGTTCAGGTCGCAACGTCGATTTTCCGCGGCCCGACGAAGGCGACGAATTCGCGGTCGCCTCCATCAAGGTCGACGCCCTTGATCACCTCCTCGCCATAGGACTTGCGCGCACCGCGCACCTTGAACTCAGCCATTGAAGTCCCTCCTCTGGTCCGGATAGGTGCTCGGGCCGACAGGCATGCGAGCCGCCAGGGTGCCCACATCATCGAACAGGACAAGGCTGGCGGCGCCGACGAGACCGGCGTGGCGGCCGAGTTGGGCCTGAACGACCGGCACGTCGCGATAGGCGCGCATGGCCCGCTGCCTGATCGTCGCCTCGATGGTCGGCAGCATCAGGTCGAGGCCATTTGCAATGCCGCCACCGACGACCAGCACATCGGGCGAATAGAGATGCAAGAGGTTGGTGAAGCCGACGCCTAGCCAGCGGGCTTCCTCATCCAGCAATGCCGAGGCAAGGCCATCCCGCAGCCGCGTCGCCTCGACGACATGGCGGCCAGTCACCTCCGCGTCCGCAGACAGGCGCCGCAACGTCGAGCCGTCGCCGGCGGTCGTGGCGGCGGTGGCGCGGCGGCCGAGCGCTGTTCCAGAAGCGATCGCCTCGAAACAGCCGACGACGCCGCATATGCAGCGCTCGCCTTCGTTGGTGATGGTCATATGGCCGATCTCGGCGGCAAGGCCGCGGCGGCCGTGCAGGATGCGCCCGTCGACGACGACACCGCCGCCGATGCCGGTGGAAACCGTGACGAAGACCAGCGAGCGCGCACCATGACCGGCGCCGAAGCGCCATTCGCCGAGCGCGGCGGCATTGGCGTCGTTCTCCAGCCGCACCGGCAGACCGAGCCGCCGTTCGAGGATATCGGCAAGCGGCACGTCTAGCCAGCCGGCGAGCGTCGGCGGTCCGACCGCAATGCCGGCTTGCGGATCGAGCGGCCCCGGCGCGCCAACGCCGACACCGACAATGGCGAGCGCCGGGGCCTCGGCATACACGGTTGCCGCCAGCGCCTCGATCTGGCCGATCACCGCATCGGGACCAGCGTGCGCCTGCGTCGGCACCGCCGCGAATGCCCGGATCTTGCCTTCACGGTCGACCAGGGCGGCGCGAAGCTCCGTCCCGCCAAGATCGATCGCGAGGGCGGCTTGTATTGTCATGCCGCGACCTTCAATCCGTACAGCCAGGCGATGCGGCCGGCGAGGTCTTTGTCGCCGAAGGCGAGCGAACCGAGAACCACGGTTTCGGCCCCGGCGGCACGCAGCAATGGCACCGTCTCGTGGCGGATGCCGCCATCGGCCGCCAGAACCACGTCTGCCTCGCGGCCGGCCTGCTTGAGGACGGCGCGGGCGTCGCGTAGCCTGTCGCAGGCCTTGTCCGAGAGGCTCTGCCCCTTGACGCCGATTGCCGTCCCGAGGAGCGTGACGAAGGCGACCTCGGAGACGAAAGGCGTCACCGTCTCGACCGGCGTCTCCAACCTGAGCACGACGCCGGCTTCGGCGCCGAGTTCCCGGGCCAACCGGACGGCGCGCAACCCCGCCTCGCCATTCTCGGCATGGACGCTGATCATGTCGGCGCCGGCCTCGATGAACTGGCGCGTCTGCGCCTCAACGATTGCTTTGTCGATCATCAGATGGACATGGATGGGCTTGGCTGTCAGCCTGGCGATGCGGGCGACGAGATCAGGAAAGAACAGGAAGGACGGGGCGAAATGCCCATCCGCCACATCGATGTGGTGAAGATCGACATAGGGCTCGATACGCCTGAGATCGCTCTCGAAATTGACGAGGTCGGCGGACCACAGCGAGAATTCAGCGATCATGCGATCGCGTGGCAATGCGGCGATAGCGGCCGGGCCTGAGACTGGTTTCGAAATCATGACTGGTCCTGGTTGTTGAAACGAGCATCGAGAAAGCCCGCGATAGCAGCGCGGATCTCGGCGAAATGGCGTTCCTTGTCGGTGGCCTTCGGCGCCACCTCGGTGAAGACTGCATAAGGGATGGCGTCGGCAAGGCTGCGAGCGGTCGCCAGCGGATGGACGAGGTCGACACCGCTGCCGATGACGAGCGTCGGGATTGCGAGGTCGGCGGCCGCCACCCGCGTGACGCCAGGCCCATCCGCTGCGATCGCCTGCATCACCTCGGCGAAGACAGCCGCATTTTCACGTGCGAAGAAGCCAAGCAACGAGGCGAGATTATCCGGTGCTTCCGTGCGAAGCCGGACTGCCGTCGCCGAGGCAGCGAAGGCATCGCGCGCTTCATCAAGCGAACCGTTGCGGATGAATTCCGCCACTTCCACGTAAGGGCGCATGTTTTGCGGCGCTGCTTCGAAAGCCCAGGCCGGGCGCAAAAGCACCAAACCCAGGACACGGTCCGGATACCGGACGGCAAGCTGCAAGGCGATGGCCGCGCCCATCGAAATGCCGCCGGCAACGAAGTGCTTGATGCCAGCCGCATCGGCGGCAGCCAGCACATCGTCGGCAAACATGTCGATCGAAAAGGGGCGACCGCTGCCGGCGCCGGAGCCGCCCTGCGCGCGGCATTCGACGGTCAGCCGGCGGTAGGAAGGACTGTCGGGAAAGTTCAGCGCCACCTGCGCGGCATCGCCGCCAAGGCCATGCTGGAAGACTACGGGAAGCCCGGCTTGCCGCGTGTCGAAAACACGAAGTGCCGCATCGTCGCGAAGCAGGATTGCCGGTGCTGCGCCCATCAGAGCAGTCCTCGCAGGAAGGCAGCGACACCGGGAGCTTCCTCGGCGGACAGGCCGTGGGTGACGAGCGATCCCTCGAAGCCGACTGCCTTGAGCCGCGCGACGAAATCGGGGAAGTCGACGATGCCTTGCCCAGACGTGGCAAAGCGGCCGTCACCGTGGCGATCCTTGGCGTGCGCCATGGCGATGTGGCCGGCTGCCTCGTCGATCGCTGCGGCAACGATGGAGCGCGCCTCGTCGGGCGTCGCGTGTTCGAACAGGTTCGCCGGATCGAGCACGATCTTCAGATGCTTCGATCCCATCTCGGCGATCAGCCTGATCGCATCCTTGGCCGAGGTAACGATGTTGGCCTGTTCGGGCTCGATGCCGAGATCGACGCCGGCCTCTTCGGCCAGCGCCAGCGCCTTCGACATCTCGGTGGCCATGTCGAACCAGGAGGCAGGCGTGGCATTGTTAGGATGATACGCCCACTGATCGACGGCGTTGCGCGAGCCGGTGCAGAGCGTGACCAGCGGAATGTCAAGGGCAGCAGCCGCTTCGATGACGACGGCGAGACGCCGAAGGCCCTCGTCGCGCACGGCCTTGTCGGGATGCGCCATATTGTACGTGCCCGACAGTGCGGCGAGTGAAACACCGCTCGATTGCGCGGCGGCGCGGATGGCTGCAATGGCATCCGCCGGCACCACATCCGGCATCGAAGGCAGGCCGGCGCAGGCGAGATTGAACTGCGTCGCCTCGTATCCCGCCTGCCGAACGGCTGCGAGCACCGCGGCCGGCTCGGCACCGGGAAAGATCTTGGCGAAAATGCCGAGACGCATCAAACCGCTCCCGAAACCGAGGCGAGCTCAACGCGTTCACCTGATGCTACCGAGCGTGCGATGGCAATCATGGCGCGGATCGACGCAACGCCGTCCTCGACATTGGCGCCGCGCATCGGCGTGCCTTCCAGCACGGTTTGGGCAAGACCTTCCAGCTGGCGGCGGAAGAAATGGCCGTCGGCGCCGAGCGGCTTGTGGGCCGTGGCGGTCTTCTCATGAAAGATCTCGACTTCGCTGGCGCGGAAATACCAGGGGTTGAATGTCCTGGCGATGACGGAGCCGTTCTCGCCATAAAGCTGAAAACCTTCGTGCCAGTCCATGCGTACGGCGACGGTGAGGTCGAGATGGCCGAGCGCGCCGCTGGCGAACTCGGTCTCCACGAACCAGCAATAGGCACCGAAGCGTTCGTTGAGGCGGGCGCGCACGGCGATGATATCGCCGCACAGGAAGCGCGCCGTGTCGACGAGATGCGAGCCATGCGCCAGCATGAAATACTGCCGCAGATCGGCCTTGGGATTGCCCGCCGGCTTCATCGCCAGCTTGCTGGTGACAGGCAGCGGCTGCACGGCATCGGTGTTGGTGTAGCGATGGGTGGAATCGCAATACCAGGCCTTTAGCGCCAGCACCTCGCCGATCTCGTCGCGGACGAAGTCGCGCGCTGCTTCCAGCGCCGGGTCGAACCGCTTCATGTGCCCGACCTGCAGCACCTTGCCCGAACGCCTAACCGCTTCGGCGAGCGCCTCGCCTTCCTCGACCGAAGTTCCGATCGGCTTTTCGCACAGAACATGCTTGCCGGCATCGAGCGCCTTGATCGACATCGGCACGTGATAGGCGTCCGACGTGGCGACGATCACTGCTTCCAGTTCGGGATCGGCGAGCATCGCGTCATAGTCGCCATACATCTTCTGCGGTTCGTAGGTGGCGCCCATGCGGGCCAGCAGATCGGGCGCCGCGTCGCAGATGGCATAAAGGTCGGCATTGCCGGCCTTGACGCAGGATTCCAGATGCGCGAACTGCGCGATGGGGCCGCAGCCGAGCACGCCGACCCTGAGGCGTCTGTCCTGTTTCTGGATCATCGTCTCGTTCTTCAGGCGCCGTAGGAGCGCATTGTCTGGCGGTTGGTCTTGACCGCCCCGGCAGGGTCGGCGGCGGCCGTCTCGGATTCCTCCTCCAGCACCACCCAGCCGTTGAAGCGTGGCGCGGTGCCGGCGATCTCGATGACTTCGAGCGTGTCGCAGACGCCCTTGCCGAGCATGGCCCAGGCGCCGTTGGCGTCGACGTCCTTCAAGTGGATGTAGCGGATGCGGTCGCGATAGGTGCGCAGCGTGTCGGACAAGTCCTTGTGGCCGCGCAGGATATGGCCGGTATCCGGCACCCAGCCGACCAGGTCGGGGTCGAGCAAGGCAAAGATCGTGTCGTAGTCGGCGCGGTCGAACAGCAGCGTGTTGTGGTGCGAGCTTGGATGTACCGCGACATCCACACCGGCCTTGCGGCCGATCTCGGCGGCCTTGTTGTAAACCTCCGCGGCGATACCGAACTTGTCGTCGCGCGGCCCTTCGGACACCACGGTCGCCGAGCCCATCGAGATCAGCGCGCCGGGAAACGCAGCGGCGAAGTCGATCCAGCGCTTGGCGGTCTCAAGATCGGCGCTGATCTTCTCCTTCAGCGTGAAACCGCTGTTCGAGCCGAAGGCGCAGGAGACGAGCGTCAGCCCGGACGCGTTCAGCGCAGCGGCGAACTCCGACGGCTTGCCGGCATAATGACCGATCATGGTGTCGGTGATTTCGATGCCGGTATAGCCGCCATCGGTGATCGCCTTGAGCAGATCATCGGGGCCGCCAGTCCAGCCCTTGCCAAGCATTTCCCAGGTGAAGGTCTGGCAGCCGACTTTGAGGTCTTTCACGTTCATCCTTTCATTCCTTGATACCGCCTATTCTTGATGCGCGCCCTGCGTCAGCCGCTCGATGAGGTGGCGCGGGAAGAGCAGCACCAGCACGATCGGCGTAAATCATCGATTGCGATACGCGGGGCCTGCTCCTTCGGTTCTCCCTGGGATGGACATCCTACTTGACCGAGCCCGCGGTCATGCCGGCGAGGAAGTACCTCTGGGCAACGAGGTAGATGAGCAAGAGCGGTAGCGAGCCGAGCACGCTCATCGCCATCATCTGGTTCCATTCGAAGGCGTGCTGCCCCATCAACAGCTGGATCCCGATCGGGACGGTGCGCATGGACGTTGACTTCGTCAGCGTCAGCGCAAAGAGAAATTCGTTCCAGCACAACAGGAAGGTGTAGACCGCGGTCGCCACGATACCAGGCAAAGAAATCGGGACGATCACCCGCCAAAGCGCTGTCCAACTGGTGCCGCCATCGACAGCCACGGCTTCATCGAGATCGCGGGGCAAGGTGTTCAGATATCCCGTCATCAGCAGGATCGCGTACGGCAGTGTAAACACCAGGTAGGTCAGGATCAGTGCGACGTAGGTATCGAAGATACCGTATGAGACGACAAGCCCGAAGAAGGGGATCAAAAGTGTGATCGGCGGAATCGTCTGCGTGCTGATGATGAGTGTGTTCAGGCTGCCCTTGCCGCGGAAGTTGAAGCGGCTGAAGCCGTAGGCCGCCATCAAGGCGATCAACACCGTCAGCACGGTCACCGCTCCCGCCACGAAATAGCTGTTGAAGAAGAAGCGCAGCTTTACCGGGTCGCCAAGGATGGCTGCATACGCTTCCAGCGTGAAGGCCTTTGGCAGGATTGTTGGTGGCAGGGCAAAGATCTCGGTGTTCGATTTGAACGAACTGCTCAGCATCCAGTAGATCGGGAATGCCGCGAAAAAGAGCCCCGCAGCAAGCGCTACATGGAGCGCGACGGTGATCAGCCTGTCTTTCGGCGTATGTCTTTTCCTCATGGTGACTACCGAGCCTTTTGATAGCGAATATAGAACAGCGTCAGGCCGAGAGAGATCAACAAGATGACCACAGCGCTCGCCGAAGCCTGCGACAGGTTGTAGCTCGAAAACGCCAGCTTGTACGTGTAGGTGCTGAGGACTTCGGTCGAGTAGATCGGGCCACCGCCCGTCGTTATCCAGATTAACGGGAAGACCTGCATGGTCCAGATGAAGTCGAGCAGCGAGATGCTTATGATGATCGGCATCAGCATAGGAATGGTGATGAAGATCAGCTTCTGGTAGGCTTTTGCCCCGTCGATATCGGCGGCCTCGTAGAAATCCTTGGGAATGCCCTGCAAACCCGCGAGCAGGCTGACCATGAAGAGCGGATAGCCCGCCCAGATATTGGCGAAGGTGACGGCGTGCAGCGCGGTCTCAGGCGAGGAAAACCATTCGACCTTAGAACCGATGATGCCGATTTGCATGAGAATGCTATTCACGACACCGTTCGGCTCAAGCAGGAGGCGCCAGATCACGGCGATAATCACCGCGGTGAACAGCCAGGGCAGTATGTAGAGCACGCGCAGAATATTGCGCAGCATCGGATTGATGCGGTCGCTGTTCAGCATGAGCGCGAAGATCATGCCGATTGTCATGTGGAAGACGACGCTCATGCATGTGAAGTAGAGCGTGTGCCACAGCGAAGCCCAGAACACGGGGTCGTCGAAGATCGCCTGGTAGTGCTTCAGTCCGGCAAAGGATGGGTCACGACGCAGCACCGCGCTGTTCTGGAACGAGTAGGCAATCACCGTCACCATCGGCAGCAGCATCAGAAGCCCGATTATGAGCAGCGAGGGCGACAGATAGAGGTAGGGTGCGACCGCTCGTTTCAGCTTATGGTGGGAGCGCTTTTGCCGGGTCATGTGCCAACCTTGGGATACGCCTTCAAAAGAAGGTAAGCTTCGGAAACAGGTCCATCTCAAATTGCCGATCCGTTGTTGCCGGGTGGCCTGCCCGAAGTCAGGCCACCCGGTCGAAGATAGCAAACGGGAACAGGCCGATCAGAATTTCGCCATCCAGCCCTTCTGAGCGGTGGCTGCGGCTTGTTCCGGAGACTGCTCACCAGCGAGCATCTTTTGAGCCTGCACGTCGAACTGGGTCATCAGGTCTTCAGCCACCGGCAGGCCCGTGAACTCGTTGGCGAGATAACCGGTCTTGAAGATTTCAAAAGCCTTGCCGAAAGCCTTGTCCGAGGTCACGAAATCCGGCTTGGCGTTGACGTTACCCGGGAAGGCGTTCGCAAGCGACACGAGCTTGGCGTTCACCTTTTCACTCATCAGATATTGGACGAGTTTCCAGGCCTCTTCCTGATGTTTCGAGGCAGCAGAGATGCCGATGCCCCAGGAGGCATAGGGAAGGCCGCGCTTGCCGGTATAGTTTTCCACGACCGGGACCGGGATGAGGTCGAAGTTCAGCTTGGGATTGCGCTTGCGGATGAGGTTCACATGCGCGAGCGAGTCGATCATCATCCCGGCGCGGTCGTTGACGAATTCCTCGACCTTTTCCTGCTCGGTCTTGGTGGCGATGCCGGGCGAGATGGTGCCGGCGTCGTTGAGTGATTTGACGAAGGTGAGCATATCGACCACCGGTTTGCCCTCAAGGTCTGGCTTGCCGTTCGCCATCATCGACTGACCCGAAGCCCAAACCCACGACATCATGTCGTTCTGGACGCCGGATGGCGTTTGCAGCGACAGGGGCAGCACCCAGCCATACTGGTTCTTGTCGGCGTGCGTCATCTTCTTGGCGGCTTCGAGAAANACCGAGATCTGGTCTCGCGTGGTCGCGTAGGGGCCGCTGACCAGTGTCACCTTGATTCCGGGGTTTGCGGCCTCGAAGTCATCCATGATTGCCCTGAGCGAGCCAGCCGGCAATTCTGGCTCCCACCATTGGGTGAATTCCAGCGTCGTATCCGCCATGGCGCCGGTTGCGCCAAGCAACCATGCGGCCGCGGCTATTTTCAGCATCGCGGGTCTTATACGAAACGTCATTTTCTCCTCCTTCTTTAGGATCGACCGCACAATGCGGCCGATCGTCTGGTTATTCAGAAGTCTCATTATGCAGGCGCCTCCCCTCGCCCGCGGGTCTTGTCGCGGATATTCAGATCGCCAGGTGCGTCTCGGAATCGAAGAAATGGAGCTTGGCGTCATCCAGGGCCAACCTGATCTCCGAGCCGGAGCGGACTGTGCTGGCTGGTTCGAATTTCGCCACCGCATTCGACGCCAGGCCGAAATCCTGCACCGCGTCAGGGTCGCCGGAGTCCACCCGGACCGCGTCGATGTTGAGATGGACGATATGTTCGGATCCGAGTTCTTCGATCGAAGTCACCTTTGCCGGTATCGTCTGATACTTGCGGCCGGATTCGAGGCTGCTGTCAAAGAGATCCTCCGGTCGTATCCCGAACACGACCTTGCGCCCTGCATACGACCTCAAGCCCGGCCTGCGCACGAAGGCTGCATTCTGTAGCCGGATGGACACGACGCCGGACATCAGTTCGTCGCCCGTCAGGATCGCCTCGAAAAGGTTCATCGAAGGAGACCCGATGAAGCCGGCAACGAAGGCGTTCACCGGCGATTCATAGAGCCTCTTGGGTGTGTCGACCTGCTGCAGCACGCCGCCTTTCAACACCGCGACCCTATCGCCCATCGTCATGGCTTCGGTTTGGTCGTGGGTCACATATATGGTCGTTACGCCGAGCTGCTTTTGCAGACTGGTGATTTCGGCGCGCATTTGAACACGCAGTTTCGCGTCCAGATTGGAAAGGGGTTCGTCCATGAGAAAGGCTGCCGGCTCGCGCACCATGGCGCGGCCCATGGCAACCCTTTGACGCTGTCCGCCCGAAAGGTTCGCGGGTTTGCTGTCCAGCAGAGACGTCAGTTGAAGGGTCTTGGCGATCTCGTCCACGCGCTTTTTGCGCTCGGCCTTCGGCTTGCCTGCCAACCGCATCGAAAAGGCGATGTTTTCGAACACCGACATATGCGGGTAGAGGGCATAGCTCTGGAAGACCATCGCGATGTCGCGGTCCTTTGGCGGCATGTCGACGACGTCGTCTCCGCCTATCCGAAGGCTGCCGCTGGTGACGTCCTCCAATCCCGCGATCATCCGCAACGCGGTGGATTTGCCACAGCCGGAAGGCCCGACGAGAATCAAAAACTCGCCGTCCTCAACCGACAGGTTCAATTGGTCGATTGCGTGAAAATTGTTCCCGTATGTCTTGCAGATATTCTCAAGAACGACTTCTGCCATATTCCTCCTCCACAAGTCTAAGCCACTGATTTTTATGATTATGCTCGGCTTATGTTCACCTGCGAAATATTTCCTCGGATAGTTCGGGCTATGTTCCGGTATCGAGCCGCGCATATTTCAGTTCGACCGCCGACGGCGCGTTCGTCGATGCCAGGAGTTCCGTGACCTGGTCGTGGGTCGGGAGCGCCTCGCGCCCGCCCCGCCCCGTTATCGATAGGGCCGCCGCCGCGGCCGCGAATGCGACCCGGCCCGCGGTGCCGGCCCCGCGCGTCAATGCAAGGGCATAGGCGCCATGAAAGCAGTCACCGGCGCCGGTCGAGTCGACGACGGCAACCTGGTGCGGAGGCAGGTGCCAGAGCCCTGTCTCGTCGCGCCCGCGATAGAAAACGCCCCTGCCACCATCCGTCAGAACCACGGCGGACCGCGATGGCAACCACAATGCATCGAGTATCTCGGCCGGTGACCGGCGGCCCGTGGCGGTCCGCGCAAAGCCGAGCGGAAGAATGAGATGGTCGCAGAGCCCGATCAGTCTCTCGGTGGCTGGGCCGCGGCTCCATTCGACATCTCCGAGGATCGCAACGCCGAGATCGCGAGCCCGAGCCACGACATCCAGCGACCCGATCCCGTAACTGTCGACGATCAGGACGGTCGCGCGGCTGAGGACCTCGTCCGGAAAGTCCGGCGCGGTGCCCAGCATCGCGTCGTCGTCATACGCGATGAACCGCTCCCCATCCGAACCGACGGTGATCCGCGAGCGCACCGGGCGCGCGTGCGGGTGGCGCGGCGCGAACGCGGTTTCAACGCCGCTCGCAACGAGATCGCATAATACGGCGTCGTCGTCGGCACTGCCCAGCCATCCGACGAAGCCGGCGGTTCCGCCGAGCCGCGCGACGGCGGCAAGTGCCGTCGCGACATTTCCCCCGAAAGCTCGGGCACTTTGCACAACCTTTCCCTTGCCCGCCGACAACGGCTGATCGACATAGACGATGTCGTCGATCGCAATAGCTCCGAAGCCGAGGATTGAAGGGACGGTGGGCATCGTTCAGGCACCCGCCTTCGCCAAGGCGTCTTGCGCCGAAAGGCCGTCATGGATGACGCCCCGAAAGGCAATCGCTGCCTTTTCCGGATCGCCATGCCCCCAGAGATTACGGCCCACCACGGCACCGCGCGCGCCGGCACGGATGGCGTCCGCCGTCTGCTGAAGGGCGCCGAGCAGCGTGTCGGTCTTCGGACCACCGGCGATCACGACCGGCACCGGGCAGGTCCGAACGGTCTCCCGAAACGACTCGAAATCGCCCGTGTAGCCGATCTTGATCACGTCGACGCCGGACTCGTAGCCGATGCGTGCCGCATAGGCGATCTCGTCGGGGGTGAAGACGATTTTTGCCCCATCGGTGAAATCGCGAGGGTAGATATGCGCCACCACCGGCATGCCGTAACGGGCCGCCGCATTCACCGAATCGGTCAGCCAGCGTATGTATTTGCCCTCGGTCGCGCCGCGCACCGGAATGGCCACGGCCAACGCATCGGCGCCAGCGCGCACCGCATCCTCGGGCGTTGCAATCAGTTCACTGATGCGATCGTCTGGGGTGAAGCAGCCTGCCTGGATCACCAGGGAAGCCTTGCCCGCGTATTGCGGCCACAGATGGCGCGCGGTGCCGGGCTGGATGCTGACGTAGTCGGGTTTGCCCACCATGACGCGTGCAAGCGCGCCTGGCAGGTCGGCAAGACCTCCTTTGCGCACGTCGCCATAGCCGACAAAGTGGTCGACCGCGCCGCCAAAAAGATTCCCAGATGGATGTGAGAAGAGGCGTGCCAGGCGCACCTTGGTTCCGAGGCTCATGAGTCCAAAACTCTCCAATCGATTGATTTCAAAATCCTGGATCAGTGTTTGCGAAAGAAAGGATAAATGCAATCTTTCGAAAGCTTTCGAATTCGCGTATTTTTGGTAGAGTGAACCGAGGCCAGGGCGATCGCTTGGCGCATGGAGGCAAGGACAGGCAATGTTGTCGGAGCAGAGACGCCAATCGATCCTGGGTGAAGTGCAACGCAGCGGACAGGTTCGCATCAAGGACCTGTCAGACGATTTTGGCGTGTCGGAAGTCACGGTGCGCTCCGACCTCGAGATACTGGACCGCAAGGGACTGCTGACCAAGACCCGTGGAGGCGCGGTGACCCGGACCACAGATTCGACCACGGCCGCGTTTGCCCGGCGGATGCAAACGAACCTCGATGCAAAGAAACGCATCGCCCGGGCAGCGATAGACCTGTTCGAGGACAACCAATCGGTCATCTTCGACGGCGGCTCGACATTGATGCAGGTTGCCATGCTTTTACCGCCGCTCAGCAATGTCGTGGTCGCGGCCACGGCGATGAATATCGTGCAGCATCTGATGCATCGGCCCGGACTCGACGTTCACATGATCGGTGGCCGGGTCTATCCAGACACGGTGAGCACGCTGATCACCGATCCCGACACGGCTCTCGGCGGCTTGGTAGCGCATCAGGTCTTTGTTGGAGCGCATGCGATCGACGCGTCACTGGATGTGGTCGACGTGAACGAAGACATGGCGCGAACGAAGCGGAACCTCGTGCGCATGGCCCGGCGCGTTGTCCTCCTTGCGGATTCGAGCAAATGGGGCGTCAGCGGGACCTCCAAGGCATTTTCGCTGTCGAGCGTCGATGTTGTGATCACCGACGATGGCCTGTCCGGCGCGATACGCAGCCAGCTTGATAGGACCGGGGCCAAGGTGATCTATGCCTGACCCGTCGCGGTCCCTAGCGGCGACGGAAATATCCAAATGCGCACATGACCCACAGGCTCAGTACCGGCGGTTGGCCGTTTTTCATGTCTGTCATCTTCTCCTCCTAGGGCTGGCAGCCTCCCGATATCGAGCCAGCGTTTTCGTATGTTGTATAAAAGTTTTACGCGCGTCAATATTTGAAATGCTGTATAGCCCGATCCTAGGCGATCACGTTACCGGTTAGGCGGGGCCGGCAGACAATGGCCGCATTGGGAGGTACGATCGGAAATGCACGGAAAAACAAAGACGAAACTCGGGATCGGCGTCGTCGGATGCGGCAATATCTCGATGACCTATCTGCGCAATGCCGCTCTCTTCGGCGGGATCGAATTGCGCGCCTGCGCCGATATCTCGGCTGACATGGCGGCGATGCGAGCGAAGGAATATGGCATCCAGGCACTCGGTGTCGATGCGCTGCTGGCCGATCCCGAGATCGATCTTGTCCTCAACCTGACCATTCCGGCGGCGCATTTCGAAATCTCACTTGCCGCGCTTTCGGCCGGTAAGCACGTCTTCACCGAAAAGCCGCTCGCCACCTCGGCCGCAGATGGACAGCGTCTGGTCAACGAGGCGAGATCGCGCGGCCTGCTGCTCGGCTCGGCGCCCGACACCTTCCTGGGTGCCGCCGGACGCCGCGCCCGCCGGCTGATGGACGAGGGTGCCATCGGCCGCCCTGTCACCGGCACCGCCTTCATGATGGGGCGCGGCATGGAGCACTGGCATCCCAACCCGCAATTCTACTACCAGCCGGGCGGTGGGCCGGTGTTCGACATGGGCCCCTATTACCTGACCATGCTGGTCAATCTGCTTGGTCCGGTCGAGCGCGTCATGGCGATGGCGACGCGCGGCCAGGAGGAACGGCTGATATCAGCCGAAGGGCCGTTCAAGAACACCACATTCAAGGTCGGCACGCCGACCAGCGTTTTGTCGCTGCTCGAATTCCGCTCCGGCGCAACTGTCACCTTCGGCGCCTCATGGGATGTCTTTCGCCATTCCAACCATCCGATCGAGCTGCACGGCACGGAAGGCTCGTTGCGCCTGCCCGATCCCGACACGTTCGGCGGCACCGTGTCGCTGTCCGAACGCGGCGCCGACTGGAAGGATTTCACCAGTGAAGGCGAGCTCTATGGCGCCCGCAATTGGCCTTATGCGGCGCCCGATCGCGCCAATTACCGCATGCTCGGCGTCGCAGATCTGGTGCGTTCGCTTCAAACCGGCAGCACGCCGCGCGCTTCCGGCAGCCTTGCGCTGCATGTGCTTGAGATCATGGAGGCGATCCTGCGTTCCGGCGAGACACAGGGCTCGGTCGCCATCGCGGGCGATGTCGTCCAGCCGGCCCTGCTGACCGAAGAGGAGGCAAGCGACCTGCTGGCCTGAGGATATGACCATGACACTCGACCCGGATGCGCTGCGCGTCCTCGAAATCAGCCGCGCAGCCGGCGGCAAGCCGTTCGAGACCGGCAGCGTGGCGGCGGCGCGCGCCGCCTACAATGCTTCGTTCCCGACGCTGCAGGGAGAGCACGAGCCGGTAGCCACGACCTTGGAACAGCAGATCGAGGGGCCGAACAGCCCGATTACCGTGCGCATCCATCGCGGCATCGGCGCACTACCGAACGGGGCGCCGGCGCTGCTCTATCTGCATGGCGGCGGCTGGGTGATCGGCAATCTCGATTCGCATGACGAGATCTGCCGCTGGCTGGCCAATCTCGGCAACGCGGTCATTGTCTGTCCCGACTATCGCCTGGCGCCGGAACACAAATTCCCCGCCGGGCTGGAGGATGGGCTGGCAACGCTGCGCTTCATGGCAGAGAATGCCGCCGGTCTCGGCATCGATAAGACGCGCATCGGCGTGGCCGGCGATAGTGCCGGCGGCAATCTCGCCGCTGTGCTGGCGCTGCTCGCCCGCGATGGGTTGGCGCCGCCCGTTGCGGCGCAGATCCTGATCTATCCCAACACCGACGCCCGCCAGATGGCAGACAGCTATCGGCGCTTCGGCGACGGCTTCGGTCTTACCGCAAGCACCATGGCCTGGTTCCGCGACCACTATGTGCGAACGCCCGACGACATGCTGGATTGGCGCGTCTCGCCCCTGCTGGCGCCTCACCTCGCCGGTGTCGCGCCGGCCTTCGTGGCGCTTGCCGGCTACGACATCCTGGCCGACGAAGGGACAGCCTATGCCGCGCGCCTGCAAACCGAAGGCGTGCCGGTGATCCTGCGGCAATGGCCGGGCCAGATCCACGGCTTCGTCTCGATGGGACGCCATATTCCTGGGGGCCGACATGCGGTAGCCGAGGCGGTGGCTGCCTGGCGCCAGTTCGAGAGGAATTCGCCGACGACCAACGCTCAGGCCGACTGACGCATCACCAGCGTCGCGCCGAGCTTGACCGTGCGCGACAGGCCCTGCTTTGGCGGATCGGTCTCGTCCAGCAGAGCCAGCAGGATCTCGACGCTGCGCCCGGCCATGGCGGTGAAATCCTGCGCCATGGTGGTCAGCGCCGGACAGGTGTAGCGGCTCAGCGGATGATCGTCATGCGCGGCAAGGCGCAGATCGCAGTCGGGCCTGCGGCCGACCTTCAGGCCGCGCGAGTACGCGGCAGCCATTACGCCAAAGGCGAGACGATCATTGGCGCACAGGATGGTACGGCCGGGCAAGGTGCCGGTCTCCAGCATTCTTTCCATCTGCTCGTAGCCAATGCGTTCGAAGTCCCAGGTGTAGTCGCGCGCAGCCTCGATGACGACCGGCTTGAACCCGGCGGTTTCCATCGCGACGATATAGCTTTGCTGGCGTTCGCCGGAGTTGTGGTTGACATGCGGAATGTCGAGATAGGCCGGCGGCTCACCGGAGCGGCAGAGATAATCGACGATGGTCGACACGCTCTGCCGGTTGTCATTGCCGACGAACGGCGTATCGCCCTCGATATAGGTGTCGAAATAGACGACCGGAATGTCCTGTCCAAGCTTGTCGAAAACGCCGCGGTCGGAGGCCAGCCCCAGCGGGGCGATGATCGCGCCGGCCACCTTCAGTGATAGCAGCGTCCTGACCGACTCCACCTCCAGCTTCGGCGAGCCATGCGAGGAGATGACGATCGGCCAGTAGCCTTCGTCGCGGCAGCGAAATTCGATGCGGCTGACCATCTCGGCGTAGAACGGATCGGTGATCGTCGGCACGATGATGCCGATGTTGCGGGTGCGCTTGCGGTTGAGGTTGCGCGCGAAAAGGTTCGGCTGATAATCCGAGGAGCGCAGTGCGGCTTCGATTCGCGCCCGCGTCGCCGGCTTCACGCTTGCCGGGTCGTCGAAATATTTGGACAAAGTCGGCCGGGACACGCCGCATGCCTGGGCGAAGTCATCCATCGTGCGGTGAGTCTTCTCCGCCATCGATATTCCTGATCCCCATACCGTCATTGCCGACCGGACGAGCCGCTACCACTCATGCGGCCGTTGTCCGAAAGCAGCAATGCTTGGCCGAACTTATTCAGTCAAGTTTTCACACTTCGCAATACAAAGCAAAAATATTGCGCGCGTTAATTATTTATGGACGCTTTAAAACCGGAGACAAGGGGTTCGGGATGGAAAGTGTGGCATCGGGCAGCGCGACGGACTGACCGCCGGCTACGGCGCTGATCGGCCACGGCATCGGCCCTGCTTGCCAAATGCCGCCACGCCGCCCATACACAGCCCACCCGAGATTGTGGTCCGCCTCACTTTCAATTTTGCCAAGGATACTGTCCAATGTCTGCGACGCCTCGGTCAAAGCCTTGACGGGTCACTCCACACCATCGCTCGCCAGCCTGGGCTGGACGGATTTCTTCGGCGACCAGCTCAAGCCCGGCGAGGCTAATCTCGTCCCGACGCGCATCGCCATGGTCCATCGCGACCGCCTGACCGGCCTGTCGCAGGCAGGGCCAGTCGATCTGACGCTGCCGGCGCAGGCGAACACAGGCGATTATGCCGTCGGCGACTGGGTGCTCGTCGACGCGCATGACCAGCTTGTGCAACGCCGCCTGACCCGCAAGACGGTGCTCGAGCGCCGCACCCAGGGCGGCAGGGTGCCACAGCTTGCCGCGGCCAATGTCGACACGCTGTTCATCGTCACCTCGTGCAATGCCGACTTCAATCCCGCCCGGCTCGAGCGCTATTTGGCGCTTGCCAACGAGGCCGGAACGACGCCTGTGATCCTGCTGACCAAGGCCGATACCGCTGAGGATGCCGAAGCGTATGAAAGGCAGGCTGCCGCGTTGCAGCGTGGACTGCCGGTCGTGATCCTGAATCCCCGCACCTCAGATGCGGCAACCGCCTTGGCTGTCTGGTGCGGTGTCGGCCAGACGGTGGCGTTGATCGGTTCCTCCGGCGTCGGCAAATCGACGCTGGTCAACACGCTTGCCGGACCGGCGCAGCAATCGCCGCAACAGACCGGGGGCATTCGCGAACACGATTCCAAAGGACGCCACACCACCACGTCGCGATCGTTGCACGCCATCGCCGGCGGCGGCTGGGTGATCGACACGCCCGGCATGCGGACATTGCACGTCAGTGATGTCGCCTCCGGCATCGACACGCTGTTTGCTGAAATCACCGAACTCGCCCCACTCTGCAAGTTCCGCGACTGTACGCATGTGCATGAACCGGGCTGCGCGGTGCAGGCTGCCTTGAAATCCGGGACGCTCGATCCGGAGCGTCTTGCCCGCTGGCGCAAACTGTCCGACGAAAACCAGCACAACACGCCGGTTCAGAGCGGGCCGCGCGGGGCCAGGTCTCTCGGCGGTCGCGGAAAGAGGCGTTGAAGGCCGAGAACCGAGGATCAGAGCCGTGCCGTGCCGAAGAGCCGATCCCAAAATGCCGACGTGACACCGAAATTGGCCGATTCGTCGATGTGGTGATGCACGGCGTGGCGGCGCTTGAGGGTGTAGAGATAGCTCGGATGGCTGGGATGCCAGTGATGAACCATGTGGTGGATGCTGATGTACCAGAGGTACCCCAGCATCAGCCCGCAACTTACGGCACTTGCGATTGCGAAACCTGAGACCATCCAGACAGGCACAAACGCGACCAGCGCATGCACACCGAGGCTGAGCCAGGTCGGAGTGCCCACAGAACTGCGCTCCTCGACATGATGACGCTCGTGCAAGTCCTTGATGTAGGGAATGTGATGAAGGATGAACCTGTGAAGCACGTACTCGGTCAGCGTCCAAAGGAAGAGACAGACGAGGACAGTGCCTATCCAGCCTGGCGCACCCTCTTCGCCGGCCTCAAGCAGCCCGGCCACTGCCAGCACGGCGATAACCAGCGGATAGACCACGAAGTCGCTGTAGTAGCCAATAAGACCGAGTTGCATCGTCACCTAGCCTTCGAGCCGCCAAATAAGCGATGTATCAGATTGCCGGACTCGTCGGTGAGGCGCAATGCAGATGCAACTGACATAGCGTCGCAATGCTGTGAAGCAAGGTTCGAACCAACGATCACGCACAGTCGATAGAATGCAGGTCTTCGTTGCCAACATCGCAAACGGACGCATCACAATGGCAAAACGCAGTGCCGGATTGCTGATCTATCGCCGTAGCGACGGCGATCTCAGGGTGTTGCTGGTTCACCCGGGCGGGCCGTTCTGGACGAAGAAAGACGACGGTGCGTGGTCGATACCGAAGGGCCTCGTCGGCGAGAACGAGGACGAGTTGGCGGCTGCGCGACGCGAAACCGAGGAAGAGCTCGGCGTCAGGATCGACGGCTCCTTCACGCGCCTCGGCGACTACAGGCAACCGGGCGGAAAGATCGTCGTGGCCTGGTCTGTCGAACCGACCGTCGACATCGATGTGGCTGCCATCAACAGCAACATCTTCACCATGGAATGGCCGCCAAAGTCAGGATTCCTGAAGGAGTTCCCGGAGATCGACAAAGCGGGCTGGTTCACTTTGCCCGAGGCCGAAGCGAAGATCCTAAAGGGGCAGCGCCCGATGCTATTAGATTTTGCCAGGCAGCAAGGCGCCGGATGATCCGCAGCCCTCAGTACGGCAGGCCGACATAATTCTCCGCAAGTGCGGTCGAAGCGGCACGCGACTGCACGAGGTAGTCGAGCTCGGCCTCCTGAATGCGCTGGCCGAACTCGCCGGTGTCGGGAAAGCGGTGCAGCATCGTCGTCATCCACCAGGAGAAGCGCACTGCCTTCCAGACCCGCGCCAGCGCCTTGCCGGAATAGGCGTCGATGCCAGCGTGTGATTTCTCGACGTAGAAGTCGCGAAGACCGGCGAAGAGATAGCGCACGTCGCTGGCGGCAAGGTTCAGGCCCTTGGCGCCGGTCGGCGGCACGATGTGGGCGGCGTCACCGACCAGGAAAAGCCTGTTGAAGCGCAGCGGCTCGGCAACGAAAGAGCGCAGCGGTGCGATCGACTTCTCGAAGGATGGGCCGGTGATGACACTTGCCGCCGTCTGTTCCGGCAAGCGGCTACGCAACTCGTCCCAGAAGCGGTCGTCGGACCACGCCTCGACGCGATCGTCCTCAGGGCACTGCACATAGTAGCGGCTGCGATGCGTCGAACGCATCGAGCAAAGCGCGAAACCTCGCTCGTGATTGGCATAGACCAGTTCATGATCGGCCGGCGGAACTTCGGCCAGCACGCCGAGCCAGCCGAACGGATAGTGCCGTTCGAAGGTCTTCAGCGCATCCGCTGGCACAGATTTGCGGCTGATGCCGTGATAGCCGTCGCAGCCGGCAATGAAGTCGCAGTCGATACGATGCGTTGCGCCGTCCCTGTCATAGGTGACGAAAGGTGCCTCACAATCGAAATCGTGCAGCGCGACATCGGCCGCCTCACAGACCGTGGTCAGTCCTGCCGCGTCGCGCTTGTCCATCAAATCGTGCGTAACCTCGGTCTGGCCGTAGATGGTGACATGCTTGCCGCCGGTGAGGGCGGTAAGGTCGATGCGGTGCAGGCGTCCGTCGAAGGCGAGCGAGATGCCGGAATGCAGCAGTCCCTCGGCGTGCAGCCGTGCCGCAGCACCCGCTTCCTCCAGCAATTCGACAGTGCCTTGTTCGAGTACGCCGGCGCGTACGCGGCCAAGCACGTGCTCGCGGCTCGCGCGTTCCAGAATGATCGTCTCGACGCCGATGCCAGCCAACAGTTGGCCGAGCAGCAGGCCGGACGGTCCCGAACCGATGATAACGACTTGGCTGCGCATCAGTGGCCGAGACTTTCGACCTGTGCGGCGAGTTCGGCGGCAAGCCGCAGCGACGCGGCGGTGGCGACGACCATCTGCGGCAGCAACAGCCATTCCAGCGTCCATGCCGCGCCTGAGCGCTCCTGTTCATGCACAAGCGACTGATGCATGGCGGAGAGCTGCGTGGCGTTGAAGCGGGCAAGCGCCACCAGCGCTTCGGCCTTCACCGGGTTCTGCTTGTGCGGCATGGCCGACGAGCCGCCGCCACCCGACAGTTCGATCTCGGATCCACCTTGCGCCATCAGCCCGATGTCCTGGCCGAACTTGCCAAGGCTGCCCGTCACCAACGAAAGCCAGCCGGCAAAGTCGGCGAGCGCGTCACGCTGGCTCTGCCATTGCGGCGCGTCGCCAAGGCCGAGTTTTGCAGCAAGGACCGCGCGTACCGCCGGCCCTTTATCGCCAAGCTTTTCCAACGTGCCGGCAGCGCCGCCAAACTGCACCACCAGCAAACGCCCGGACTGTCCCGACAGTCTTTCCTGATGTCGCTCCAGAGGTGCCCGCCACGCCGCAATGCGATCCGCGATATGAATGGGGATCGCGGGTTGCATGCGGGTCATGCCGGTCAGCGCCCTGCCCCCGAAGCGCTCCTCCAATGAGATGAGCCGGATGATGGTCTCGGTCAGCAGCAGCCCGAGATGCTCGACGACGGACTTCAGCCGGAGCACAAGGCCGGTGTCGATGACGTCCTGGCTGGTCGCGCCGAAATGCACTTTCTCGCCATGCGGTTCGCCGACCGCCGCCCTGATCTGGCGCACCAGTTCCGGCACCATGACGCCGTCCTTGGCGACAGCGGCCCGCAGCAAGGCAGTGTCGGGCTGGAACGTGGCCAGCGCCGCCGCGATCGCTGCCGCCGCATCCCTGGTGATGATCCCGTTTTCGGCTTCCGCTTCGGCCAATGCGCGCTCGAACGCCAGCATGGCCTCGATTTCCGCCTCGACCGAAAAATGCCTTGATGCCTCGTCGTCGCCAAGGAGCGCGGAGAGCAGCGGATGATCGAAAGGCGATACGGTCATGTCGCGGATCTCCTAGCTGTCGAAGAAGACCGTTTCCTTCTCCCCCTGGAGATGGACGTCGAACACATAAATATCGCCCTGGCGCTCGGCGATCAGCGTCGGCACGCGGATGCGGTGCTCGATGCGTGCCAGGATCGCATCCCCGGCATTGGCCTTTTCCTCGTCGGAAAAATAGAGCCGTGTGTGGAGGCCGAGGTTTATGCCGCGCGCGACGATCCAGAGCGTGATGTGCGGCGCCATCAGGCTGCCATCCCTGAACGGCACCTGGCCCGGCTTGATCGTCTCGAACGTGCACAGGCCGGTGTCCATGTCGGTCGGGCAGCGGCCCCAGCCGAAGAAATTCGGATCGGCAGCACCGCGCAATTCAACCGGCGAGTTGTAAAGCCCGTCCGCATCCGCTTGCCAGATCTCGATCAGCGCATCCTTGAGCGGCGTGCCGGTGCCGTCGAGCACCCGGATGCGAAGACCGATGCGCTCACCCTTGGTCTTGTCGTTGACCATGGTGGCGCCAAGGTCGCTCGCATAGACGCCGCCGATGCCGCAGAAATTAGGCGTCAGCCCAATATGGACGTATGGTCCCGCGGTCTGCGAGGGGCTCTCCTTCAGCCGGTCGAGCGACTGGGCCATCAATTGCCCTCCAGCCTGTTTTCGAACAGCGATGAGCGCCGCCCGCGCAGCACGATGTCGAACTTGTAGGCGCGCGCGTCGAAGGGGATTGTCGCCTGCATGTCGAGCGCGGCGATCAGGGTCTCGACGGCTGACTTGTCGGGGATGCCACGCGCGATCGGGCACTGCCAGATCAGCGGGTCGCCCTCGAAATACATCTGCGTGATCAGCCGCTGCGCGAAGCCATGGCCAAAGACCGAGAAATGGATGTGCGAGGGCCGCCAGTCGTTCGGCCCGTTCGGCCAGGGATAGGGCCCGGGCTTGACGGTACGAAAGGCATAGCCGCCATCGTCGCTTGATATGGCACGGCCGCAGCCGCCGAAATTCGGGTCGAGCGGCGCCAGGTAGCCGTCCTTCTTGTGGCGATAGCGGCCACCGGCATTGGCCTGCCAGAATTCGAGCAGCGCGCCGGGCACGCCAACGCCGCGCTCGTCGAGCACCCGCCCATAGACGATGATGCGCTCGCCGATGGCGCTCTCGCCGGGTCCGGCGAAATTGTGGATCAGGTCGGCGTCGAGTTCGCCCAACATGGCGTGGCCGAAGACAGGACCTGTTATTTCCGACAGTGTGTTGTCGAAAGCGAGCGGCGCCTTCTGAGGCGAGCGCAGCACCGAAGTCTTGTAGTTCGGCGTCAGGGCCGGCGGATGCCATGTCCGGTCGCGCTGGAAAAAGGCGCCGGTCTCGGGTCTCCGGTTCAAGCCTGACTCAGCGGGCATTCTTGGCACCGTCCATTTCCGAAAACACATCCTTGGCGATCTTGAAGGCACGGTTGGCGGCAGGCACGCCGGCATAGATGGCGACATGCAGGAAAGCTTCGCAGATATCGTCGCGCGAGGCACCGGTGTTGACGGTGGCGCGCACATGCATGGCGACCTCCTCATCATGGCCGAGTGCGGCCAGCAGCGCCAGCGTGACGATCGAACGTTCGCGCTTGGTGAAGCCCGGTCGTGCCCACACGGTTCCCCAGGCCGCCTCGGTGATCAACTCCTGGAAAGGCCGGTCGAAATCGGTGGCGGCGACCTCGGCGCGGTCGACATGGCCATCGCCTAGCACCGAGCGGCGCACCGCGAGACCGGTGCGATATCTGGCTTCGTTGACGGGGACTTCATCCATCGGTTTCGGCTCCGGAGGCAAGCGATGCGATAAAATCGCGGATCAGGGCGACCAGTGCCTCTGGCTGTTCAACACAAGAAATGTGCGCTGCGTCGCCGATGATTTCGAAGCGCGCGCCGGGGATAAGGTCGGCCAGGGATCGGACAAGATCGGGAGGCGTCGAGCCATCCTGGTCGCCGGCGACGCAGAGCGTCGGTACCGCGATGCGCCGCGCGCTGTCGGTGAAATCCGCATCGCGAACGGCCGCGCAAGTCCCGATGTAACCGGCAAGCGCCTGCCGGGTCATCATGTTCCAATAACCGTTCAGGTCAGGCTGACGCTGCGCGTGGAATGCCGGCGTGAACCAAGTTTTGAGAACCGCGCCGGCAATCTCCTGAATGCCTTTGCTTTTGACCGCCGCGATGCGTGCGTTCCAGCTTTCGGCGGTGCCGATCTTATGGGCCGTGTCGCACAGGATCAGGCCTTCGACCATTTCTGGGCGCCTGCGATAGAAGCCTTGCGCGATCAGGCCGCCGACCGATAGGCCGCACAGCACGACCTTGCTCAATCCGAAATGATCGATGAGGCCTGAGAGGTCATCGACATGATCGTCGATCGAACTGATGTCGCCAATATCGGACAGCCCGTGGCCGCGCTTGTCATAGACCACCAGCGGCATTTCACCATCAAGCGCCGAGACAATGTCGTCCCAGATCCTGAAGTCGGTGCCCAGCGAATTGATGAATATGATCGGGCGCACATTGCCGGTCGCCTTGATGTGGCGATGGTGCAGCGTGATGCCGCCGATGGTGACGAATGGCACGATTTCGATCCTCCATCCCCACATTGCACAAGGCGTTTGGCTCGGTAAAATGATTTTTTGCGCTGTTTCATGAACTCAGGGGCGATCAAATCCGTGTCGGACAGTCTGGCCCGACCACATCGGATGTCTTGCCGACGTGGTCGGCCCCAATCACGTTTGCATCAGTCTGGGCTGCGCGTTTCCGGTCGGCGCCAAGGGCATCGACCGCATCCGCCTGTATCGGCGATCGCATTTTGGCCTGATCAGGCCATCGATTTCGGCAAGGCGGCGGCCAGTGCATCCACGGCCAGCCGCACCTTCAATGGCAAATGCGGCGTCTGCAGCCAAAGCGCGTAGCAGTCGTAGAGAAAGCGCGGCTCATCCGGCAACAGCGCCACCAGCGCTCCGGCCCGGATGCGGTCACGCACCAGCCAGTAGGGCAGCCAGGCGACCCCCATGCCCTCGGCAGCCGCGTCGGCGATGGCATCGAGATCGTCGAGACGCAGCCGGCCGGCTGGCGTGATCTCTTGCGTGAGTTGCCCCTCGCGCACAAACAGCCACGGTTGAACGATCTGGCCGAGCCGGCGGTAGACAATCGCTTGATGGTCGACGAGATCCTCGATGCGCCGCGGTTCGCCGTGACGTTGGAGATAAGCGGGTGCGGCGCAGACGACCATGCCCTGGCGCGCGACGCGACGGGCGATCACGCCCGCCTTGTCGTCGAGGGCACCGGTGCGGATGGCAAGATCGTAGCCGTCCTCGGCGAGGTCGGCGAAGCGGTCGCTGAGCGACAGATCCAGCTCCAGCATTGGATATTGCCGCGCCAATTGCAGCAGCACGGGCGTCACGCAGTGGCGGCCGAAATGCGCCGGCATGGTGACACGCAATTTCCCACGCGGCTCCGCAAGCTGATCGGCGGCTAGCGCGTCGGCGGCGTCGGCTTCGGCCAGCACCACGCGGCAGCGTTCATAGTATGCGCGTCCGAAATCGGTCAGGCTCTGCCTGCGCGTGGTCCGGTTGAGCAGACGCACGCCCAGCCGTTCCTCAAGAAACCGGACATGCTTGCCAACCATCGGTCCGGACAGATCGAGTGCGACCGCCGCGGCTGCGAACGAGCCGAGGTCGACAGCCCTGACGAACACGGCCATGCTCTCAAGCCTATCCATATTCGGAACTCCTGCTTTCTACTGTTCTCCTTTGCAGCCATTTATCCTCGTCGAACCTAGCTGCATAGCTCATTCGGTTCAGATAATTTGGAGTATACCGAAGGGCGCGTGTAGTTCGCTTTCACCGGCATGGAGACCCCGAGGTTCTACGCATCGAGGATGTCGAATTGCCCCGACCGGGTCCGGGCGAAGTCCAAATCCGCGTCAAGGCGCTTGGTCTCAATCGCGCCGAGGCACTGCTGCGCGCCGGTGCCTATATCGAGACGCCGACGCTGCCCTCGGGGCTTGGCCTCGAGGCGGCAGGTGTTATCGAGGCGGTGGGCGAAGGCGTGAACGACTTTATGGCTGGCGACAGCGTTAGTGTCATCCCGCCGCAATCAATGATCCTTTGGCCAGCCTATGGCGAGTTGGTCACCTATCCCGCCAATCTCGTCGTCAAGCACCCGCCATCGCTCGACTGGCGGACTGCAGCGGCGGTCTGGATGCAGTATCTGACCGCCTATGGGGCGTTGATCGACATCGCTAACCTGCACAGCGGAGATATGGTCGTCATCACCGCTGCATCGAGCAGTGTCGGCCTTGCCGCGATCCAGATCGCCAACTGGGTCGGCGCGACCGTGATCGCGGTGACGCGAACGTCAGCCAAGAAGCAGGTGCTGCTCAACGCCGGTGCGGCGCATGTCGTGGTCTCGGCCGAGGAGGATCTGTCGGCATGGCTGAATGAGATCGCAGGGCAGCAAGGCGTGCGCGTCGTCTTCGATGCTATCGGCGGCCCGGTTTTCGAGCCGCTGACGGCGGCAATGGCACGCGGCGGCATCCTCATCGAATATGGTGGCCTCAGCCGCGAGCCGACGCCGTTCCCTTTGGGCGCAGTGTTGGGCAAGACGCTGACGCTGCGCGGCTACCTCGTCCATGAGATCACCGGCGACCCGGCGAAACTGGAAACGGCCAAGGCGTTCATCCTAGACGGTCTGGAGAGCGGAACGCTGAGGCCGATCATCGACAGGACCTTTGCGTTCGACCAGATCGTCGAAGCGCATCGCTACCTGGAATCGAACGAGCAGTTCGGCAAGATCGTGGTGACGATCTGAGATCGTGGTGACGGTTTGAGCAGAGATGGCGAACAAATCACCGTTGCCAGCAGCATCGCCCTTGAAGGCGGGACTCTGCACTCCTAACTGTGCCGTGCGGGCCGGGCCCCTCTGACAGTCGCTTTTGGCGATTGTGATGTCGGACCGCTTAACGGGCCCGTTTCCATTCCTTTCGATCAAGCGGGCTCAAATACTTTTGGTTTGGAGCCCCACATGACATCTTCCGTCCTTGGTATGGTTTGCCCCTCCTGTCGCGTCGCGCTCGTGATGAGCGAACGCCAGGGTATCGAAATCGATTACTGTCCGCAGTGCCGCGGCGTCTGGCTTGATCGAGGCGAACTCGACAAGATAATCGAGCGTTCCGGCAGGGAGGCTTCGCCCGCGCCGCAGCCGGCAGCATTCTCCCAGCCGCAACATGGCCAAGGGCGCGATGACGATTATTCCCGCTCGCAGGGCCACCGCTATCCGAAGCGGAAGAAATCATTTTTCGAAGAGTTGTTCGATTGACCGCACCACGCCCGATACCCCGGGCCGGCGTTTGCTGAAAACTTCAAAACCGCATCGACAAAGGTCCATCCCGATGATTTCGCGCACAAGCCGATTTGCAGCCCTCGTTGCAGGACTGTTCCTCGCATTTTCCATGGTCGCGATGGATCATGCCGAGGCCCGTCGCGGCGGCAGTTTCGGCAGTCGTGGCATGCGCACGTTCCAATCGGCACCGCCGACCAGAACCGCACCGGCGCCGACCGCACCGGTCGAGCGTTCGATGACGCCCAACACCGGTGTGAACACCGCGGCCCGGCAGCCGCAGGCCGGCATGCAGAGGCCCGGCTTCATGAGCGGCTTCGGTGGGACAATGATGCGTGGCCTGCTGCTCGGCGGCCTGATCGGCCTGCTCGTGGGCCAAGGCTTCGGCGGACTGGCCGGCATGTTCGGTTTCCTGCTTCAGGCCCTGCTCATTGGTGGCGCAATCATGCTGGCTCTCAGGTTCTTCCGGTCGCAATCCGCGCGCGGTCCCGCCCAGGCGCTCGCCGGTGCCGACAATGCCCAGGCGTCGCGGTTTGAGAATCGCGCAACGACACAGCAACAGACCGAGCGCCCTTTCACGATTCCCGGCTTTGGCGGCGGTTCGGGAGGCTCTGCGGACACCGGTTCCGAGGAGATCACGCTGGCCCAGACCGACCTCGACACATTCCAGCAGCTGTTGACCGATGTTCAGGAAGCCTTCGGGCGCGAAGACCATGCTGCTCTGCGCCGGGCGACGACCCCCGAGATGGTGTCCTATCTCTCGGAAGAGCTGGCCGACAATGCCCAGAAAGGTCTCAGGAACGAGGTGACGGACATCACTTTGTTGCAGGCCGACATTGCGGAAAGCTGGCACGAGGATGACCGCGACTATGCCACGGCCGCATTGCGCTACGAGTCTCGTGACGTGACGCGCGAGCGGGCCAGCGGCAAGGTCGTCGAGGGCGACGGTGACCACCCGACAGAGACGACCGAGTTGTGGACGTTCGTGCGCGAGAATGGCGCGAACTGGAAGCTCTCGGCAATACAACAGGCCTGAGCTTTGTCCGAGGCGGCTGCTTGCGGGCGCTCGGCGAACCAACGGACAGACGCGTGCCGATCTCGATGGCGTGCCCGGTATCGCTCAGCGCCTCGCAGGCAAATACCTGACAATCCTTGCGCATGAATTGCTCCCCTCCCCCGCCGCCACTTCGGCGCGCGGGGGCGGCTGACATTTCGCCTCTTCGTGCTTGCATCGTAATCCCACATGTGAAAAGAATATTTACAAAAGAAGATTGACGGGAGGAGACGGCGTGCATTCAGGCGGCTTGACGCGTGTTCAAACGGTTGCGCGAGACCTTCGGCACGAGTGGCGGAACTGACCATGAACGACTTCGCTGCTACCGTCGGCGTCGCCTCGACGCACCCCAAAGACATGCCTGAGGACCATGCCGCGCTGCCGGTGTGGAATGCCGAGAACTGGTTCTATGAGGACTGGCCGGTCGGCCAGAAAATCCGCTCGTTGCGGCGTACCATGGCGGAAGGCGACAGCCATTTGTTCAACACGCTGGTGCTCGACATTCACCCCTATGTGCAGGACCAGATGTTTGCCGAGAGCGAAGGCATTTTCGGCAAGCGGCTGATCGCCGGCGCTTTCGTCTTCTCGGCCGGGCTTGGGCTGGTCGCCACCAATTGCATCAACGCCTTTTCCTATGGCTATGACAAGCTCCGCTTTATAAGGCCTGTCTTCATCGGCGATACGATCTATTCGATCCGCACCAACCTCGACAAGAAGCCCCGCTACAAGGAAATGGGGCTGATCCGCGCCAGCTACGAAGTGTTCAAGGGCGAGGGCGAGCTCGTCCTCTATTGCGAGCACCTGCAGACGGTGAAGTACCGCAACCCGGCCGACTTCGTCGGCAAGACGGAGAAATAGCAATGCCGGCAGCAGCCGAATTGCCGCTTGCCGGTCTCATTGTCGTGGACATGAGCCAATTCCTGTCGGGCCCATACTGCTCGTTGAGGCTGCTCGACCTCGGCGCCCGCGTGATCAAGATCGAGCGTCCGGATGGCGGCGACCTCTCGCGCCGGCTCTATCTCAGTGACACCGAGATCGGCGGCGATTCCACCATCTTCCACGCCATCAACAGGGCCAAGGAAAGTTTTGCCGTCGACCTGAAGAACGAGGCGGATCTCGAGGCGCTGCGCGGGCTTTTGGCCAAGGCCGACGTGCTGATCCAGAATTTCCGGCCCGGCGTCATCGAGCGGCTTGGCTTGGATTACGAGGCCGTTCGCATGCTCAATCCGCGGCTGGTCTACGCCTCGATCAGTGGCTATGGCGAGGACGGCCCTTGGGTCGAGCGTCCGGGCCAGGACCTGCTGGCGCAGGCGCGTTCCGGCGTGATGTGGCTCAATGGAGACGAAGACCAGGGGCCGGTGCCGTTCGGCCTTGCCATCGGCGACATGCTGGCCGGTGCTGCCTGCGCGCAAGGCGTTCTGGCGGCACTGGTGCGACGTGGCATCACCGGCCAGGGGAGCCATATCGAGACCAGCCTGCTGGAGGCGCTGGTCGACTTCCAGTTCGAGGTGCTGACCACGCATCTCAACGACGGCCGGCGTTTGCCACGCCGCTCCAGCTTCCGCAGTGCACATGCCTATCTGTCGGCGCCCTATGGCGTCTACCCGGCCAAGGACGGCTATCTCGCCATCGCCATGACGCCGATCCCCAAGCTCGCCGACCTGCTGTCACTTAACGAGCTGGCGCCCTATCGTGACCTGCCTGCATCCTGGTTCACCGCGCGCGACGACATCAAGGCGATTATTGCGCAACGGATAGCCACTAAAACCGTCGACGAGTGGCTTGATGTCCTCGAGCCGGCCGACATCTGGTGCGCCAAGGTGCTGACCTGGCCGGAGATGCTGGCGAGCGAGGGCTTCCAGTCGCTCGATATTCTGCAGACGGTGACGCGCGAGGATAATGTCTCGATCCTGACCACCAGTTCGCCGCTCCGGGTCGATGGCGTCAGAGCCAAGGTCGATCGGGCAGCGCCTCGCATCGGCGAGCACAGTGCGGCAATCCGCGAGGAGTTCGGCCTGTGAGCGTGCCCACGCTCAAGGGCATGACCTGGAGCCATCCGCGCGGCTACGATCCTATGGTCGCCTGCTCGTCGCTGTGGAAGCAGAAGACTGGCATCACCATCGAATGGGACAAGCGCTCGCTGCAGGATTTCGAATCGTTCCCGGTCGAGGAACTGGCGCGCGCCTATGATCTCATCGTCATTGATCATCCGCATGTCGGCCAGATCACTGCGGAGCGCTGCCTCGAGCCGTTGGATGTCGCTGGCCGCGAGGCGGAACTTGCAGCACTTGCCTCGGGCAGCGTCGGCCGGTCCTATCCGAGCTACAACTGGCAGGGGCGGCAATGGGCTTTCCCGATCGATGCGGCCAGCCAGGTCCAGGCCTGGCGGCCGGACGCGCTCGACGCGCCGCCGGCGCGCTGGAGCGATGTGCTCGATCTAGCCCGCCAAGGCCGGGTGCTGCTGCCATTGCGCCCGCCTCACGTGCTGATGGCGTTCTACACGCTCGCCGGCAATTTTGGCCGCCCTTGCGCAACGGACCCGTCCGGCGATCTCATCGATGCCGACGCCGGCGGCGAAGTCTTCGAGACGATGCGCGAGATAGCCGCACTGGTCGGCCCCGCCTGCTTCGAGATGGATCCGATCGCAGTTTCGGAACGCATGGCGGAGGCCGGCTCCCGCATCATCTGTGCACCGCTGATCTACGGCTATGTTTCCTATGCAATGTCTGGTTTTCGCGCGAACCGGCTGGCGTTCGCCGACATCCCGGTCGTCGGCTCCAGCGGTCCGATCGGTTCGGCGCTTGGTGGCACCGGCATAGCCGTATCGGCCTTTGCCGAAGCGAAGGATGCCGCGATCGCCTTCGCCTACTGGGTGGCAAGCGGCGAGGTCCAGCGCGGTCCCTATGCCGCCGCTGGCGGGCAGCCCGGCCATGCGGCGGCCTGGGAAGACCGGGCCGTCAATGAAGCGACAGGCAATTTCTATCGCGACACGCGCGCGACGCTGGAGGGTGCGTGGGTGCGGCCGCGCCATGACGGCTATATGGCGTTCCAGCAGGCGGCGTCCGACCGCATCCTTTCCGGCATGACCTCCCGGCACAAAGCCGCCGAGGTCATTGCCGATCTCAATCGCCTGTTCCGGGAGAATCGTTCGGCATCAAGCGATGCCTCTAAAGCGTAAGCGAGCTCGCCTAGTCGAGCCGCCACAGTTTGCGGGCATTCGCGAACAAGAGCCTGTCGCGCTCATCGACGCCGCAGCCTGCAAGGAGCGCATGGGTCGCCGCCACCCAGGTCGACAGGCCGCCGCCGAGCGTGCAGACCGGCCAGTCGCTGCCCCAGACAACACGGTCCCAGCCGAACGCGCCGATTGTGTGCTCGACATAGGGCCGCAGCGTCTCAGCCGTCCAGCTGCCCGGATCGGCATAGGCAACGACACCGGAAATCTTGGCCATGACATTCGGGCGCCGCGCGATCTCACTCATGTGTTCACGCCACGGATGCTCGGCTCCGCCCTTGATATCGGGCACGCCGCAATGGTCGAGAACGAACTGGACATCCGGCGCCAGGTCGGCCAGCGCGAATGCCTTCGGGATCTGGTGCGGCAGCACGACGAGATCGAAGGTCAGGCCGGTGCCGCCAAGCCGCTTGATGTTCTCACGAAAGAGTGCGCCTTCCGAGAGATCATCCGGCACGACATGGAGGACGCGGCGGAACCCTTTGACGAACGGATTTGCTCGCTGCCTTTCAAGATAGGCCGGAAAATCCGCCTCTTCGGGGCGGCAGGATGCGATCGCTCCAGCCAGCATGCTGCCGGGTTGCCGTGCCAGCCCTTCGACCCGAAGGGTCTCAGCCTCGATCTCGGCCGGGTCGACATCGACCTCCATATGCAGCACACGCCCGATGCCGACACGCTGCGCCTCCACGGAATATTCCTCATAGGAGAAATCGCGGTTGAGCGCCGGCACGCCTGACAGCCAGGGATAGCGCAAGGCTGAGCGATCGATGAGATGCAAATGGGTGTCGATGATCATGACGGGCTCCTCCTCGTGGCTGTTTCAGATCATCTCACGGAGGAATTCTTCATTCAAATAAGAATTCACGCCGATGAGCCGACTGCCGAGCCCGCGAGGTGCGACAGCTTTTGACATGTTGCCAGCAACAACTCGATCGTCCGGGTAATGTCTGGTGCCGACGGCGCGTTGACCACGGTGATATAGGGAATCGATAGCGCGGCGATCGCCTTGCCGTCGGAACTGCGCACCGGAGCGGACAGGTTGAAGACCCCGGCGGTCTGCATCGAGGCCATCATCTCGTAACCGCGGTCGCGGATCTGGTCGAGCCGGGTGAAGAACTCGGCCGACTGCGCCGTCTTGTCGGTGCTGCGGACGTGTTCCGAAATCATCATCTGACGCTCTTCCGGTGAGCGGAAGGCGAGCAGCACATGTCCCGAACCGGTGTCGAACAGGCTGATATGCGAGCCGACCCGGATCGAAATCCCCCAGTAGTTCGGTGCCTCTTGCTGGCCGATGACGACGGCGGAACCGCGATCAAAAACAACGAGTTGGTTGGCCTGCTGCGATGTCTCGGCCAATTCGCGCATCAGCGGTGTGGCGTAGGAAACCAGCCGACGGACGGGCGCGTGCAATTGCGCCAGTCCGAACAGTTTGAGCGTCAGCGAATAGCGGTCGCCGTCGAGCCGCGTGACGTAGCCGCGCCGCACCAGCCGATCCAGCATGCGGTAGAATTCGTTGGGGCTGCGATCGAGTTTCTTGGCGATTTCGGCCTGCGTAAGACCACCGTCGACGCCCGCCAGCAGTTCGAGGATATCGAGTCCCTTGTCGAGCGCCGGCGCTCGGTAGCGCTCGTCTTCGCTATCGTCCATGACTCATCCCTCCAGTGAATTTCATCCTTCATATACGCAGGAACATGGCTGGCGGAAACAAATTTCGTCTTGACGTGTCCGTGAATGTTTTGTTTGTATATGAATGTAGGACTTCTTGTCATCAGACGAGTTGCGGTCGCCGCTGAGGCGGCACCAAGGGAGGATATCAATGAACAGACTGCTTTCCGGCGTGTCCGCCGGCGCATTGTTGCTTGCGTCAGCTGCGGGCACGGCCTTTGCCGGCGACCTGCCCGGCAAGTTCGAAGGTGTGACCGTCGACGTGAAACTGATCGGCGGCCAACAATATGAAAAACTCTACGAGCGCATTCCCGAATGGGAAAAGGCGACCGGCGCCAAGGTCAACATCCTGACCAAGAAGAACGGCTTCGACATCGACAAGGAGCTCAAGTCCGACATTGCCTCGGGCAGCACCAACTGGTGCGTCGGCTGGAACCATTCGTCGTTCGCGCCGCAGTATACGAGCCTCTACACCGACCTCAGCAAATTGCTGCCTAAGGAAGAGATCGACGCCTTTGTGCCGTCGACGATCAAGTCGGCAACCATCGACGGCAAGCTGGAGATGCTGCCGCGCGCGCAATTCGACGTTTCGGCGCTCTACTACCAGAAGAGCCTCTACGACAACGCCGACAACAAGACCAAGTTCAAGGCGAAATACGGCTATGACCTGGTGCCGCCGGACACCTGGAAGGAAGTCACCGACCAGGCCGAATTCTTCGCCAACCCGCCAAATTTCTACGGCACGCAGTTCGCCGGCAAGGAAGAGGCGATCAACGGCCGCTTCTACGAGATGGTCGTCGCCGAGGGCGGCGAGTATCTCGGCAAGGACGGCAAGCCGGTCTTCAATTCCGAGGCCGGCATCCGGGCGCTCGACTGGTTCGTCAACCTCTACAAGGCGAAGGCCGTGCCGGCCGGAACCACCAATTATCTCTGGGACGATCTCGGCCAGGGCTTTGCTTCGGGCACCGTCGCCATCAACTTGGACTGGCCGGGCTGGGCCGGCTTCTTCAATGACCCGAAGTCGTCGAAAGTCGCCGGCAATGTCGGCGTCAAGGTTGCGCCGAAGGGTTCTTCTGGCAAGCGCACCGGCTGGTCCGGCTTCCATGGTTTCTCGGTGACCGAGAATTGCCCGAATAAGGAGGCTGCGGCCTCGCTGGTATGGTGGCTGACCAACGAGGACAGCCAGAAGCTCGAGGCTGCCGCAGGTCCGCTACCGACCCGCACGGCCGTGTGGGACTGGGACTTGAAGCAGGCCGAAAACGATCCTTACAAGAAGGAGGTTCTTACCGCCTTCCAGGAAGAGGCCAAGCACGCTTTTGCCGTGCCGCAGACGCCTGAATGGATCGAGATTTCGAACGCCGTCTATCCCGAACTGCAGGCGGCGATCCTCGGCGACAAGACGTCCAAGCAGGCACTGGATGAAGCCGCCGCCAAGGCGACGCAAATCCTCCAGGACGCCGGCAAGCTCTAGTAACGGTTCCCAGGGCTGCCTCCTCCATCAGAAAATGGGGGAGGCGACCGCGTTTTCGCGGGATGCTCAGCTGTTTACGCTGATCCTTCGCCCCAGGCCCGCGCACCGCCGTCCAATGCAAACACCTCAAGGATTCTGATGAAGGGCTTCAAGCCGTCCGCGCCATTCCTGCTGCTGCTTCCGGCCATGATCGTGCTGGCGGCGGTTGTTGTCGTGCCGTTGCTGTTGTCGCTCTACTCCAGCTTCACGCCTTTCCGCCTGACGCGGCCCGAGACATTTTACGTCTTCATCGGCTTCAGGAACTATCTTTCAATCCTGTCCAACACCGATTTCTGGTGGGCGTTCGGCCGCACGGTACTGCTGCTGACCATCGCGCTCAATCTCGAAATGCTGCTCGGCCTCGGACTTGCGATGCTGGTCGAGAAGGCAACGCGCGGCCAGCGTGTCCTGCGCACGCTGATGATGTTTCCGATGATGTTCTCGCCGATCCTGGTCGGCTTCCAGTTCAAGTTCATGTTCAACGACAATATCGGCCTGGTGAACAATGCCCTGCAGTCGCTCGGCATCACCAGGGATGCCATACCGTGGCTGATCGAAGGCCATCTCGCCTTCATCGCCATTTCTATCGCCGAGATCTGGTCGTCGACGGCGATCTTCGCGATCCTGATCCTCGCCGGACTGCTCGCGATGCCCAAGGAGCCGATCGAGGCGGCACGGGTCGACGGCTGCACGCCGTGGCAGACTTTCCGCTATGTGACGTGGCCGTTCGTCATGCCGTTCGCCTACATTGCCATGACCATACGTTCGCTCGACGTGGCGCGCGCCTATGACATCGTCAAGATCATGACCGATGGCGGACCGGCGGGCCGCACCGAACTGCTTTGGACACTGGTGGCGCGCACCGCCTACAGCGACGGACGCATGGGCATGGCCAACGCCATGGCCTATTTCTCGATCCTGCTGTCGATCGCCTTCACCGTCTATTTCTTCAACAAGCTCGCCGCGGCGCGCACGCAGATCGGTGCTGAGTGGTGAGAATGGACGAGAATTCTTCCGCCCGCCTCAAGCGCCGGCTGTTGGGCATCATCTATCGCATCGGCCTGTTCCTGGCGATGCTGACCATCTGCTTGCCGGGCCTGTGGATCGTCCTCTCGTCGCTGCGGCCGGCGGTCGAGATCATGGCCAAGCCACCGGTGTGGATCCCGCAGGAGATTTCGTTCGACGCCTACATCGCGATGTTCTCCGGCATCGGCAAGGGCGGCATCCCGGTGATCGAATATTTCCGCAACTCGCTGATCATCTCGGTGACCTCGACGGTCATTGCAGTGGCCATCGGCATGGCCGGTGGCTATGCCTTCGCGCGCTATCGCTTCCACGGCAAGTCCAGCGTGTTCCTCGGCCTGATGCTGACGCGCACGGTGCCGGGCATCGCGCTGTCGCTACCGCTGTTCTTCCTCTATGTGCGGCTTGGCATCATCGACACGCATTTCGGGCTGATCCTCGCCTATGTCGCGCTCAACGTGCCGTTCACCATCTGGCTGATCGACGGCTTCTTCCGCCAGGTGCCGAAGGACCTCGCGGAAGCAGCGCAGATCGATGGCTGCACGCGCTGGCAGGCTTTCTGGCAGGTCGAGTTCCCGCTCGCCGGGCCGGGCATCGCGTCGGCCGCGATCTTCGCCTTCCTGACCTGCTGGAACGAATTCGCACTGGCCTCGCAACTGACACGCTCGGTGAGCGCCAAGACCCTGCCGGTCGGCCTGCTCGACTACACCGCCGAGTTCACCATCGACTGGCGCGGCATGTGCGCGCTGGCCGTGGTGATGATCATTCCGGCGCTCACCCTCACCTACATCGTCCAGAAACACCTTGTCGGCGGCCTGACCTCCGGCGCGGTGAAAGGCTGATCCAATGGCAACCATTACCCTCACCAAGCTGACCAAACGTTATGGCAATATCGGGATCGTGCACGGTATCGATCTCGACATCGCCGACCGCGAATTCATCGCGCTGGTTGGCCCGTCCGGCTGCGGCAAGTCGACGACGCTGCGCATGATCGCCGGGTTGGAGGAGATCAGCGCCGGTTCGATCGATATCGGTGGGCGGGTGGTAAACGACCTGCCGCCGCGCTCGCGCAACATCTCGATGGTGTTCCAGTCCTACGCGCTCTACCCGCACATGACGGTGCGCGAGAATCTCGGCTTCTCCCTGAAGATCGCCGGCGCCGCCAAGGAAGACATGGAGCGCCGCGTCGCCGAAGCTTCGACCATCCTCGGCCTCGACGCGCTGCTCGATCGCCGCCCTTCGCAACTGTCCGGCGGCCAGCGCCAGCGCGTCGCCATGGGCCGCGCCATCGTGCGCGACCCCGATGTGTTCCTGTTCGATGAGCCGCTTTCCAATCTCGATGCCAAATTGCGCACGCAGATGCGCACCGAGATCAAGAAGCTGCATGCCAAGGTGCAGTCGACGGTGATCTACGTCACACATGACCAGGTCGAGGCGATGACGCTTGCCGACCGCATCGTCATCATGCGCGACGGTCACATCGAACAGGTCGGCACGCCCGACGAAGTCTTCCGGCGGCCGGCGACGCGCTTCGTCGCGGGCTTCATCGGCTCCCCGCCGATGAATTTGCACGAAGCGACAGTCGATGACGGCAAGCTGGTCTTCGCCAGCGGCGAAAAGCTGCCGCTGCCCGGCCAGTTCAAGGCCAATGTCGCGACCGGCGATAGAGTGGTGTTCGGACTGAGGCCGGATGACATCTACCCAACCGGCCATGGCATCAGCTCCGGCGCTGCGGCCGAGGTCCACCAGATCGAACTGCCGATCACGGTCACCGAACCGCTCGGCAACGAGACGCTGGTGTTCGTCGAATTCAACCGCCAAGACTGGGTTTCGCGGATGCTGAATCCGAGGCCGCTGCGGCCGGGGGAGCGGGTCGCCATGAGCCTCGACATGTCGCAGGCGCATCTGTTTGCCACCGAGACCGGAAAGACGCTGCGGAGCTGATCGGCATGGCCAAAATCGAGAAAGTCGACCTTTGCATGGTGGACCTTGTGCCCAAGGTCAAGCGCACCGACGCGATCCAGAGCTTCGTCAGCCAGGAAACGCCGATCGTCACCATCACGGATTCCGACGGCGCGGTCGGTACCGGTTACAGCTACACGATCGGCACCGGCGGCTCGTCGGTGATGCGGCTCCTCTCCGACCATCTGGTGCCGCGCCTGATCGGCCGCGACCCCGAAATGATCGAGGCGATCTGGCACGATCTCGAATTCGCCACGCATGCCACGACGATCGGCGCGATCACCGCAATCGCGATCGCGGCGATCGATACCGCTCTGTGGGATCTGCGAGCGAAGAAGCAGGGCCTGCCGCTGTGGAAACTGGCCGGCGGTGCCAAGGACCGCTGCCCGCTCTACACGACCGAAGGCGGGTGGCTGCATATCGAGACGCAGGCACTGGTCGACGACGCGCTGGCCGCCAAGGCCAAGGGATTTCGCGGCTCAAAAGTGAAGATCGGCAGGCCGCACGGTTCGGAGGATCTTGCCCGCCTGTCGGCGGTGCGCAAGGCGGTCGGCGATGGCTACGAGCTCATGACCGACGCCAATCAGGGTTTCTCGATCGACGAGGCGATCCGGCGCGCGGCGAGGCTGCGCGAACTCGACCTCGCCTGGATCGAGGAGCCGCTGCCGGCCGACGACATCGATGGGCATGTGCGGCTGTCGAACTCGACGCCGACGCCGATCGCCATCGGCGAGTCGCTTTACTCCATCCGCCATTTCCGCGAATACATGCAGAAAGGCGCCTGCTCGATCGTGCAGGTCGATGTCGGCCGCATCGGCGGCATCACGCCCTGGCTCAAGATTGCCCATGCGGCGGAGGCCTTCGACATTCCGGTCTGTCCGCATTTCCTGATGGAACTGCATGTCAGCCTGACCTGCGCTGTTCAGAACGGCAGATATGTCGAGTACATTCCGCAACTCGACCAATTGACCGGCAAGCGCATACGCATCGAAGATGGCCAGGCGCTGGCGCCGGACGAACCGGGCATCGGCATCGACTGGGACTGGGACGCGGTCAAGGCCATGAGCATCGCCGAATTCACCACGGCGATCACGAAATAGGAGACGGGCATGCAGCGGATGGGGATGGTTCTGGGGCTGAAGCCGGAAAAAGTCGAGGAGTATGTCCGCCTGCACGCCGCCGTCTGGCCCGACGTGCTGACCATGATCTCGGCCTGCAACATCAAGAACTATTCGATCTACCTGAAGCGGCCGGAGAACCTGCTGTTCAGCACCTTCGAGTACCATGGCACCGACTACGAAGCCGACATGGCCAAGATGGCTGCCGACCCCAGGACACAGGAATGGTGGGCGGTCTGCATGCCTTGCCAGGAACCGCTGGCGACGCGCAGGGAAGGCGAATGGTGGGCTGATATGGACGAGGTCTTCCATCATGACTGAAAGCGGTTTCGACCCTGCCTTGCTCGTACAGTCATGGCCCAAACCCTCCAAGCCCCGGCCGATCGTCACCTTCGGCGCCGGCTCGATTGTCGGGGACGCGCATTTCCCGGCCTACCGGAAGGCCGGCTTTCCCGTCGCTGGGCTCTATGATCCCGATCACACCAAAGCGGAAAAGCTTGCTAGCCAATGGGGCGTGACGGCCTTTCGCACACTTGAGGAAGCGGCCGCCGTCGAGGGTGCGATCTTTGACCTCGCGACGCCGCCCACCCGCCATGCCGATGTGCTGAAAGCATTACCTGACGGCGCCGTGGCGCTGATCCAGAAGCCGATGGGCGGCCACCTTGCCGAGGCAACCGAAATCCTCGAGATCTGCCGTTCCAAGAAGCTGCAGGCCGCAGTGAATTTCCAGGGGCGCTTCGCACCGATGATGCTGGCGCTGAAGGATGCCATCGCCAAGGGCTGGCTCGGCGAGATCGTCGACTTCGATGCCTGGCTGGCGTTGGCGACACCGTGGGAGCTGTGGGAGTTCCTGCTCAAGGCACCGCGCGTCGAGATCGCCATGCACTCGATCCACTATCTCGACCTGATCCGGCAGCTGCTTGGCGACCCGCGCGGCGTGCACGCCAAGACGCTCGGCCACCCCAACCATAGGGTGGCGCAGACACGCACCAGCGCCATTCTCGACTATGGCGACACCGTGCGCTGCGCGCTGTCGATCAACCACGATCACAAGTTCGGTCGCCGGCACCAAGCCTCCGAGTTCCGCATCTGCGGCACCGAGGGCGCGGCCTATCTCAAGCTTGGCCTCAACCTCGACTATCCGCGCGGCGAAGCGGAGGTGCTGGAGATCTACCCAAAAGGCGGAACGGATTGGGTCGCGGTGCCATTGGCCGGAGCATGGTTCCCCGACGCCTTCGTCGGCCGCATGGCCAATGTCCAGCGTTTTGCTGCCGGAGAAGATGTTCTGCTGATCAGTCCGGTAGAGGACGCATGGAGCACGATGGCGCTGGTCGAGGCCGCGTATCAGTCGAGCGCGGCACCGGCGACGCCGATCGCGGAAAGGCCCTGATGGAACAGATCCAGTATTTCGAGGACTATGAGATCGGCTCGTCCCGCCTTACCAGCGGCCGCACCATCACCGAGACGGACTTTGTCGTGCATGCCGGCCACACCGGCGATTTCTTCCCGCACCATATGGACGCGGAGTTCATGAAGACGACGCCGTTCGGCCAGCGGATCGCCCACGGCACGCTGGTGTTCTCGGTCGGTATCGGGCTGACGGCAACCATCGTCAACCCTGTCGCCTTTTCCTACGGCTATGACCGGCTGCGCTTCATCAAGCCGGTGTTCATCGGCGACACGATCCGCACGCGCACCACCATCGCGGCCAAGGAAGGCGATCCCAAGCGGCCAGGTTCAGGACGGGTGATCGAGCGCTGCGAGGTGATCAATCAGCGCGGCGAAGTGGTGCTCGCGGCCGACCACATCTACATCGTCGAACGCAGGCCCGCGCAGGGCTGAGACTCACCGCTGTCTATGAGACCGTGGCCCAACCGGCATAAGAATCCGAGCGACGCCTCAAACTAGGATTTTCGCGACAGGCCATCTTCCCTGATCGCGCTGACCAGCGTCTCGCTTCCTTCGCGAAGATGCTGCCTCAGGATGACTATGGCTTTCTCGCCATTGCGTCGCCGGCAGGCAGCCAGCAAGTCGCGGTGCTCCGTCTGCGAGCGGTTGCGATAGTCCAGGTTCGACAGCAGGATGCGAACGTAGCGATCGGCCGCATTGTGGTGCGCCTCGATCAGGCCGAGCAGTCGATGGTTGCCGCAGGCATCGTAGAGGCGTGGCTCGTCCAGCCCTCCGGGCATTCAGCCAGTCTGCGGCAGGTCGAGCGCGGAGCGCACCCGGCCGAGACCACGCTTGTAGAGCATCGCGCCTTGGGCAGGGGCGAGCAGATCGTCATGCGGCGTGAAGTCCACGATGCGCTTGTTGAAGGCGACCTCCCCGCACCCGGGAGCCAGGCAGTCGAGTTTTCCTTTCGGACATGAACTGAACTTGCAGAGCCGGCCCAGGTAATTGTCGCTGCCGGGTTCGATCAGAAAAACATCCAACTGGTGATCGGCAACGCTGATCCCTGTTCCCTTCTCAAAGGCCTCGCGCAGGGCAAGCGCGGCGGCGCGGCGCAGTTCGCCGAGGCGTTCCTGCGAGTCGAGCCAGAGTGCCAGATCGAGATCGCTGCATTCATGCCAGACCTCGATCCGTTCGCGCCGGAATTCGCTGAAGCGCGGCACCTCTTTCCAAAGCGGCTTCGCGACGGAGCCGATAACGGCCACCGCCCCCACCTCGCGGAAGCGCGTCCAGGCATCGGTGACGACATCAGCCGCAGCGCGGAACTGCCGCTGGCGTTCCAGCATGTAGCGATTTTGCTCGTCAATCGCCGCGCGCCGCATGTCAGGCCAACAGTTTCATGAAATTGCGCTTGCGGCCGAAGCGGGCCTTTACATCCGCCAGATACGCGGCATGTTCGGACGCGCCGCGCAGACCGGCCATACGGCCGATCAGGGCTGCCGCTTCGGCATAGGCGCCGTTACCGCCAAACTGGGCCAGTTGGTTGACGCGTTCCGCATAAGTCTTCAATGCCTCGCGCGGATGAGTGGCTTCACTGACCTGCGCGAGCTTTTCCTTCAGCCCCTCGGAAGCGCCATGTGCGCGCGTATTCGCCCACGCCAAATCAAACTGCTTCTCCTCAATTAGGATGCTGATAAGCAGATCGGCCGGATAATGCCAAGCGGACGGCTTCTCGCGCGCCAGTCTGGATTGGAGACGCTCGATCGCGCGATCGCGCGCCTCCTTGCCACCCGACTTGCACAGCCATTGACACAGGTTCAGGCTCGGCGCCTTCTCGAATGCGCGCCACAGATGCGCTTCAGCGTCCGCATCGCGACCGGCTGCGGTCAGCAGGTCGACTGCAAAGAAAACGAGCTGCTCGTCAGGTCGGTCATCCTCGAACATCCACAGGCCATCCTCGGCCCAGCGCAAAGCCTCTTCCGCACGACCTTGCGAGAGGCAGAATTTGGCGATTTGCAGATAGGCTTGCTGTGAGGACAGATGCTTGGCGCGAAGCGCAATGCGCGCCTCCACGTCGCCATCGCGTTCGGCAAAGAAGTCGAGGATTTCCTGGAGCCTGAAATGGTCCCCAGACAGTATGTGACCCGCCCGGTTCCTGCTGGCGGTCGCGGGCAGCTCATCCCAGGCCTCGGTGGCAAGGCGACGGTATTCAGCCAATCCTTCCTCGCCGAGGATGTCGCCATAGACCCCGGCCGCGCCAGCAAAGGTGTCGTAGTCACCGTTCATCTCGCGGGCGAAAAGGTCACGCGCCAGGGACAAGGGTTCGCAAGGCGCCTCCAAGGCAGCGTTGCAGTGAATTTCGCATGCCCGGTCGAGAAGTGGGGCGCAATGGCCATCGGAATCGTCCACGCCCTCGATAGCAGCCTCGATCCGATCGATGGCTCGCATAGCGAGCCGCATGACGATGGCCGCATGCTTGCTCGAGACCGAGGCGATCACGTCGAGCGCCTCGTCCACGCCTTGGGCCCAGTTGGACGCCTCGCGGTAGTCCACGAAGCCATTCGTGGCGGTTGCGCCGTCAATCATCTTGCCCAGACGCGCCTCGAGAGTCCTCTCGTCACCATGTGTAGCGAGCGCGGCCATTTCGAGCTTACGCAACAGGATCGGGTCGCGCTCGGCAAAATCCATGATCATCTCCACGAGCGTCGCGATGTCCTTGCTCTCCAGATGTTGGCGAATGCCCGCGAAGACGTCGAGGCTTTCCGCTTCAGCGTCGCTGACTACCGCATTTGCCGCTAGCGCTGTTGCCACCAAATGCTTGCAATAGCCCCAATCCTCGAAGGCGCGGCAGGAACAGGTGCCGTCGACCGACTCTGCACGCCCCATCAGCTCAACGCGATAGTCCTCCGTGCCGGCAACCTGCGCCAGCACGCGCTTCGGCCCGACGGTCAGCAGTCGCACCAGCCCGTCACGCCAGTAGGCCTCGCCGCGCAAGTACACCTTGCTGCCGACAAGGTCGTGCAGGGCATCGACATCGAAACGGGGACGACTGTTCTTGCGGTTCATAGTGGCGGCTGAAGCCTCGAGTCAGCCGAGATGAGACGCAGGGCCTCGTCCAACGTAACGGTCGAATGCAGCCGCCACCATGTTCCGGTGTGCCTGTGCCACATGAGGTCGAACCGGGTCTCGGCGAGATGCTCCTCCACATGGTCGAGCCGGGCGAAGGGAGCGTTGAATTCTTCACCGTCATCCGAACGGTAGCGCGCGGAGAAACCGTATTTGCTTCCTCGCCACTTGCCGAAAATGTCTAACGGATGGTCGAGCCGATTCGGCTGGCCGTGGATTAACCGTGGCTTCAGAACATCGGCGATGAAACGCTCGCAGTCGGCGGCGATGGCCAGCTTCTCGTCGGCCGAAAGTTTCTTGACCCACACCATCGCGTTCCCGCTATCGCCGCCAAGAGCGCTGTGGTGCTGCCCTCAGCCATGCGGCTATCGCCGTTTATGATAATCGACCGATCCGGTGAGGCAATCCTTTTGAGGCAAGATGCCTCCGAATTTGCGGGAACTGCCCGATGGTCTCTTCGCATTCGGCGGCTGCGTATCTTTCAGCCAACTCCTCTCACGCCAGCCACTCTTTCACCGCCGGGCGAGCGAGAACCGCGCGCATCCGCTCTTCGGCGTCGGCAACAGCCAGCGCCATCGGCGCGCGGGTCGGGCCGCAATCGACGCCGATGACGCGGAACGCCGCTTTCATGCCCGGCAGGACGCCGGTTTCCAGCAGCACCTCAACGAAGTCCTGCGATACTATCTGCAGCACTTTCGCCCGTGCCAGATCGTCGGCGCGGATCGCCTGGTCAATCGCCAGGTACAGCCTGCCGAGCAGATTGTAGGTGGTGCCGATGCCGCCATCGGTGCCGAGCATGCCGGCGGCGGCATAGATCTCGTCGAAGCCGTAGTAGAACAGCTTTTGCGGCTGCCGCTTGCGCAGCAGCGAATATTTGAACAGGTCGGTGGAGGTGTATTTGATGCCGATGACATTGCGCAGATCGAGCAGTCGGACCAGCAGGTTGAGCGGCAGCGGCCGGCCGGTGCGCAAGGGGATTTCGTAGACGATCAGCGGCAGGTCCGTCGCCGCCGCCAGCGCCTGGTAGTAGCCAAAGACCTCTTCGTCGGAGAATGGATAGGAATGCGGTGGCAGCGCCGACAGCGCGTGATAGCCGAGCTTTTGCGCCTGCCGTGCCAAGCGGATGGAATCGCGCAGGTTCGGCATGCCGACATGAGCGATCAGCCTGGTGCCGGTGCTTGCAGCACTGGCGAACACCACCTCTTGCTGAACCAGCAATTCGTCCGCCGTCAGCAGGCCAGATTCGCCGCTGCTGCCGCCGACATAGAGCCCGGCCAGGCCCTGGCGCAGGACGTAGTCGTTAATGTTGCGCTGGCGCTGCGGATCGAATTCGCCGGCATCGCTTAGTCCGGTCATCAAGGCGGCATACATGCCCGCCAATTCCTTGGTCATTTGGGAATCCTCAGTCCGTTCGGAAATTTCATTGTGTGGCCTCGCCTGCATGGTGGCAGGCGACGAGATGTTGCCCGGTGATGGGTGAGCCGAAATCGCGCACCTCCGGCGTCACCCTCGCGCAGATGTCGCTCGCCATCGGACAGCGCGGATGAAAATGGCAACCGGGCGGTGGCTTCGACGGATCGGGCACCGCACCGCCCAGCACGATGCGCCGGCGTGTACCACCGGCCTTGGGGTCGGGCACCGGGATCGCCGACAGCAGCGCGCGTGTATACGGGTGCAGCGGGCTGCCGAACACCCCTGCCGTGGTGCCGATCTCGACGATCCGGCCCAGATACATCACCGCGACACGGTCGCTGAGATAGCGGATCATCGACAGGTCATGACCGATGAACAGATAGGTCAGCCCGAGGCGCGCCTTGAGGTCGTCCAGCAGATTGACGATCTGCGCCTGGATGGAGACGTCGAGCGCCGAGATCGGCTCGTCGGCAATAATGAATTTTGGATTGGCCGCCAGAGCGCGGGCAATGCCGACACGCTGGCGCTGGCCACCGGAGAGCTCGAACGGGTAGCGGTCGCGCAGCGCTTCCCGCAAGCCGACCAGCGCCAGCAATTCACTGACGCGGGCATCGCGCGAGGCGCGCGTGCCGATCTTCTGCGCACGCAGCCCCTCGCCGATAATGCGCCCGACCGTCATGCGCGGGTTGAGCGATCCGAACGGGTTCTGGAAAACCATCTGCATGTCGCGGCGGCGCAGCTTGAGCTGCTCGCCTGTCGCAGCGGCATAGTCCCTGCCCTCGAAGACGATGCTGCCGGCGCTCGGCGGCTCGAGCCCGAGCACCGCGCGGCCGGTCGTCGACTTGCCGCAGCCGCTTTCACCGACCAGCGCCAGAGTCTCGCCGCGCATCACCTTGAAACTCACCCCATCGACGGCATGCACGGCGCCGACCTGTCGCCTGAGCACACCGCGCCGAATGGGAAAATGCACCTTGAGATCGGCGACGACGAGCAGCGGTTCTTGTTGGAGCGTCGCGGCCGGTGCCGCGCTTGGCGCGGCTGCCGGCGCACGCGGCGATCGCTCGACTTGCCGCCAGCGCCAGCATGCGGCGGTGTGGCCGGCGCCGACCGTTTCCAGTGGCGGGTTCTGCTCGCGGNGAGTTCAGACGTGTGCTCTTCCGATCTCTTGATCGGCACCAGCCTTGTGTTTGCCGCCGTCAGCGATGGAATCGAATTCAACAAGCCGATCGTATAGGGGTGCGTTGTTGCCGAGAACAGCTCATCGACCGGCGCGCATTCGACGATCGAGCCCGCATACATCACCGCGACGCGATCGGCGAAGCCGGCAACGAGGCTGAGGTCATGGCTGATCCAGATGATCGCCATTCCGAGCTGTTTCTGCAGGCGAGCGACCAGCTCGACGATCTGTGCCTGGATAGTGACATCGAGTGCCGTGGTCGGCTCGTCGGCGATCAGGATCGACGGCTTGCAAACCAAGGCCATGGCGATGCCGATGCGCTGCAATTGCCCGCCGGAGAACTGGTGTGGAAAGGCGCGCATGCGCTGCGGCGCGTTGGCAATGCCGACGAGATCCAGCATGTCGAGCGCCTGGCGCTGTGCTTGTGGCTGGCTCAGGCCCTGGTGCTCGCGCAGCGCCTCGGTCAGCTGCAGGCCGATGGTCAGCACCGGGTTCAGCGACGACATCGGATCCTGGAAGATCATGGCGATGTCGCGGCCGCGGATCTGGCGCAGTTCGCTGTCGGGCATGGCCAGCAGATCGCGGCCTCGAAACAACGCACGGCCGGAGGTGACCCGGCCGGGAGGCTTGCGGATCAGGCCCATCAGCGTCTGCACGGTGACCGACTTGCCGGAGCCGCTTTCGCCGACGATGGCCAGCGACTCGCCTTCGGCAAGATCGAAGGAGACGTCGTTGACGGCATAGACGGAGCTGCCTTTGGGGCCGAATTCGACGCTTACGCCTTGTACGGAAAGCACAGCTTGCTGTCCTATCCCCTTTGCAGCCCTGTCGACGGAAAGCGTGTTGGCCTCCATCATTTGCCACCACCGCCCATGATGTGCTGCGGGTCGAGCGCGTCACGTAGGCCGTCGCCGACGAAGTTGATGCTGAGCACGGCCATCGCGATCATCGCGCCGGGCGGGATCCACATCCAGGGCTGGCTCTCGAGGATCGACAGCGTGCGGGCATCGCGCAGCATGTTGCCCCAGCTGGCCGCCGGCGCCTGCGCGCCGAGGCCGAGGAAGGACAGCGAGGCTTCGAGCAGGATGACGGTGGCGACGTCGAGCGTGATCGCCACCAGGATCGGGCCCAGCACGTTGGGCAATATGTGTTCGAGAATGATGACCGACGGCGAGGTACCGAGCGAGCGCGCGGCGAGGACGAATTCCTGGTTGCGCAGCGCCAGGATCTCGCCGCGCGTCAGCCGGGCGATGGACGGCCAGCTGAGCAGGCCGATCACCACCATCGTGTTGAAGATGCTCGGGCCGACCACTGCGACGAAGGCGATGATGATGACCAGGCGTGGAAAGGTCAGCACCATGTCGATCACGCCCATCAGCAAGAGGTCGACCTTGCCGCCGAAATAGCCGGCAATGCAGCCGATGAAGATGCCTATTGCCGCTGAGATCGCCACCGCGACGAAGCCGACCGTCAGCGAGATGCGGCCGCCATAGAGGATGCGGGCAAAGATGTCGCGACCGGTGCCGTCGCTGCCCAGCCAATGCACGTCCCCGGGCGGCTGGTTGCGGCCGCGCAGATCGATGTCGTTGGGGCCGTAGTGAGCGATCAGCGGCGCCAGCATGCAGGCGAGCACGATGATGGCGAGCATGATCAGCCCGAGCGTCGCCAGACGGTGATTGAGGAAACGGCGGACCGCCTCGGCCCACAGGCCGCGCGAGACGCCGACAGCGATCGTTACATCGGCGGCGGTGACGTCAGTCATAGCTCACCCGCGGGTCGAGCACGCTGTAGGCAAGGTCGGTCGCAAGGTTCGCCAGCATGACGATGATGGCGGTGAGCAGCACATAGCCCATGATGACCGGGCTATCCCTGTTGACCACCGCATCGATAAACATCAGGCCGATGCCCGGCCACTGGAAGATCGTCTCGATCACCACCGAGCCGCCGAACAGCGTCGGCAAAGCGAGGCCGAAGACAGTGACCAGCGGGATCAACGCGTTGCGCAGACCGTGGCGCAGCGTGATCGTGCTTGGCCGCAGGCCCTTGGCCTTGGCGGTGCGCATATAGTCCTGGTTCAGCACGTCGAGCATGCCGGCGCGGGCATAGCGCATGAAGATGGCGGCGCGGAACAAAGCAAGTGCTGCCGCCGGCAGGATCAGGTGCCTGAGATTGTCGAGGAGCGAGAAGTTGTCGCCCGCCGTCGAGATGCCCGACGACGGCAGCCAGCGCAGTTCAAGCGCAAAGACGTAGACGAGCAGCAGCCCCATGAAGAAATCCGGGATCGACACGCCGACGAAGCCGCCCAGCGTCAGCGAATAGTCGGTCAACTTGTATTGCCGGAGCGCCGAGATCACGCCCAGCGTGGTGCCGATGAGGAAGGCGACGAGCAGTGCCACCGCCATCAGCTCCAGCGTCATCGGCAGGCGCTCGCCGATGATATCGCCGACGCTGCGACCGTTGACGAAGGAGCGGCCGAGATTGCCGTGCAGGATCTGGCCGATCCAGTTGAGGTATTGGATGTAGAACGGCTGGTCGAGGCCGAGCTCGCCGCGCCGCATCGCGATCAGCGCCTCGCTCGACGGCGCCTCCGCCGTGATCATCGCCAGCACGGCGTCGCCCGGCATGGCATGCGCGATCGCGAAGACTATGACGGTGACGCCGAACAGCACCGGGATGCTGAGCAGCAGCTTGCGCATGAGATAGCTGAGCACCGGCTTCTCCTATCGCTGAAGGCGGCTGTTGAGGCGGTTGGTCATGAGGTTCCACCTCATGACCAACCGATGAGGGCGTCTACGCAGCGGCCTATTTTGCCACTTCCCACTTCTCGACTTCGTTGTAGACCGGGTGGTTGAAGATCACGAGCGGCTGCTCCTTGAAGTGCTGCGCCAGGCCAACGATGCGGTTGTTGAAAGCCAGCGGCCGCACCTCGTTCCACAGCCAGGCCTTGGGCAGCTCCTCGTTGAGGATGCGTGACGCTTCCTGGTAACTTTCGGCACGCACGGCTCGGTCGGTCGATTCCAGCCCCTTGTTGAACAGTTCATCGACCTTGGTATTGCAATAGCCCATGCTGAGTGGTTTTGCGCCGCAGACGACGACCGGCGAACCGAGCGAGGGATCGAGCCCCATACCGTTGGCGAAAAAGCCCATCTGGAAGCTGCCGTCGGCATAGGTCTGGTTGATTGCCGCCGGATCGAGCAGGCGCGGCTGGATGTTGACGCCGACTGCGGCCAGATAGCTCTGGATGGCGGTGACGGTGTCGACATTCATCTGGTCGGAATAGTAGTAGATGAAATCGACCGGCTGGCTGCCGTCCCAGCCCGCGTCGGTGAGCAATTGCTTGGCCTTGTCGGGATTGTAGTCGTAGGGCTCGAGGTCCTTGGCGCGTGCCCAATCCTGCGGAAACAGCGTGTTCGACAGCTCGCCGGCGCCTTGCTTGACCGTCTCGATGATGGCCTTGCGGTCGATGGCGTAGAGCATCGCCTGACGCACCCGCACGTCGGCAAAGCGCTTGTTCTCCAGGTTGAACTGCAAGTAGGTCGGCAAGCCGGCGGAGAATTTCGGCAGCACCGTCAAATAGTCGAGCTTCTGCAGCCGGGCGAGTTCGGAGATGGGCACGCCACCGCCCTCATAGGACATGGCGTCGACCTCCTGCGTTTCGAGTGCGGCGATGATCGGCGGCACGTCCTTGTAGATCTGGTAGATGATGCGCTCGAGCTTCGGCGCACCGAGGAAATAGTCGGGATTGCGGTCGACCTCGACATACTGGTCGCTTTCGTATTTCTTCCAGATAAACGGGCCGGTGCCGACGCGGTTGACCCAGAAGGCGTTGCCCTTGATATCGCCGGGCGCGACCTTGCCGAGGATGTGTTCGGGAAAGATGCTGATCGCGATAAGCTGCAGCTCGACCCAGAGAGGCTTGGCGCTGTCGAGTTCAATCTGGACGGTCGTGTCGTCAAGCGCCTTGACCCCGGCAAGCGAGGAGGCCGAGCCATCCTGGAAAGCCTTGTATCCGGCCACCGAGCCGAGCTTCTGCGCCCAAGGCGAGCCAACCTTGGGGTTGGCGTAGAGGTTGAGGCTGAACACCACGTCCTTGGCGGTGAAGGGCGTTCCGTCATGCCATTTGACGCTATGGCGCAGGCTGAAGACATAGGTCTTGCCGCCATCGGGCGTCTTCCAGCTTTCGGCCAGCATCGGTTGCACGCCATCGCCCGTCCATTTGATGTGGACCAGTCCCTGCAGCACGGTCTCGTCGAGCCTATGGCCGCACGTGGTGTGCAGTGTTCCCATCTCGATGCAGCCGGTGCGCACGGCGGAACGGAACGTGCCGCCCCCCTCGGCCTTGGCGATCACTGCGGCAAACATCAGCGCCATCGCCGGCACAAGGCTCATCAGCAGTCGTCTCATGGAATCCTCCTCCCATTGCTTTCCGCCGGCCGAAATCGGGGCGATGCCCCTGCTCCAGGCCTACTCCCGCGTCAGACCCTCGCCTGCCGCGCCGACCGCCGCGCCATTGGCCGGCGGCGACCTCCTCCAAACCCATCGGTTCCGCAAGTCCTCGCTTGCGGCGACTGGTCTAATAGCTTAAAAGGTAGACCATGCACAATATGCCGGTTCGAAAAAAATTATCCGATGAAGTCCGCCTCCGCCTGGAGGAGATGATCCGCGACGAGGTCTATGCGGTCGGCGCCTCGCTGCCGTCCGAACGCGACCTGATGTCGATGTTCGATGTCGGGCGCCCCTCGGTGCGCGAAGCGCTGTTTGCGCTGGAGAAAATGGGGTTGGTGCGCATCAACAGCGGCGAGCGGCCGAAGGTGACGCGGCCGACGTCGAAAAACATGCTGGAGCAGTTGACCGGCACGGCCCATCTGTTGATGGACCAGCCCGACGGCATCGGCCATTTCGAGCAGCTGCGGCTGTTCCTCGAAGTTTCGATCGCGCGCCATGCCGCCGAGGCGGCGACGCGCGAACAGGTCGATGCGCTGGCGGCGGCACTTGCCGAGAACGAGCGCGCCATCCCGCGCGCCCGCGCCTTCGCTGTCACCGATGTGGCGTTTCACCGGGTGTTGACCGCGATTCCCGGCAACCCGATCTTCCTCGCCGCGCACGAAGCGCTGGTGGAATGGCTGATCAACCAGCGCATCCATATGGCCAACACCGAGGTGGAGAACCGCAGGAGCTTTGCCGGCCATAAAGCCGTGTTCGAGGCCATCGAGCGGCACGACCCGGAAGCTGCCGGCCGAGCGATGCGCGAGCATCTGGAAAACGCCCGGCGCAAGTTCAATTCGGGTCTGGCGAAACCCGACTAGGCTCGCCTGTCTTCACGCTTCGATCTTCATGCCGTCATCTCGGTATTTGGCGCCGCACAGCGATTGGTCGGGCCGCGTCAGAAAGCGACCTTGTCGCCGCCTTTCAATGACAGGATTTCACGTGCCTCGTCGGGCGTCGCCACTTCCATGCCGAGCCCTTCGATGATCTTGCGGGCTAGGAGCACTTGTTCTGCGTTCGATTTGGCAAGCTTGCCCTTGCCCGCCCACAGGCTGTCCTCCAACCCAACGCGGATGTTGCCACCGAGTGCGGCTGATTGCGCGGCGATACGCAGTTGGCTGGCGCCGGCGCCCAGCACCGACCAACGGAACTGGTCGCCGAACAACCGGTCGGCCGTGCGCTTCATATGAGCCACGTCTTCGGGATGCGTGCCGATACCGCCAAGTAGCCCGAACACCGACTGCACGAAGAAGGGCGGCTTCACCAGCCCACGGTCGGCGAAATGGGAAAGGTTGTAGAGATGGGCGATGTCGTAGCACTCGAATTCGAAGCGCGTGCCATTGTCGTAGCAGGTCGCCAGAATGTACTCGATGTCCTTGAACGAGTTGCGGAAGACGAGGTCGCGCGTCGCTTCCAGATGCGGCTTTTCCCAGTCGAACTTGAAGGTCTCATATTTGTCGGCGAGGTGATAGAGCCCGAAATTGATCGAACCCATATTAAGCGAGGCGACCTCGGGCTTGAACTGGGCGGCCGGGCGCACACGCTCCTCGACCTTCATGTAGGGGCTGCCGCCGGTGGTGATGTTGATGGCGGCTTTGGTGCCTTGCTTGACGCGTGGCAGGAAGCGGGCGAAGGCCTCCGGCGTCTGGTCGGGCTTGCCGGTCTCCGGGTCGCGAGCATGCAGATGCAGGATCGCGGCACCGGCTTCCGCCGCGGCGATCGCCTCCGAGGCAATCTGGTCGGGTGTGATCGGCAAATAGGGCGACATGGTCGGCGTGTGGATCGCGCCCGTCACCGCGCAGGTGATGATGACCTTGCCCTTGGTCTGCTGGACGCCGGGCTTGCGGGTCGTCTCGATCATTGTCCGTACTCCTGGTCCGATTTTTTCTTGTGCGCCGCCAGCGCCATCAGCCGGCGGTCGCGCCATACCTGCCGCTCGCCGAGGTTCTCGCGCGGCAAGCGTTCGCGGCGGTCGGCTTCGACGGTCTTCATCACCTCGCCCGCCCAGTCGACGCGGCGCAGCATCTGCGGAAATATGTTCGAATATATCGACTGATAGCGCTCGACATAGTCGCGCACGCCGCCGGGCGCGTTCAGATCGATTGTCTCGAACGGACCCATGAATGACCAGCGCAGCGCCAGTCCGTCGCGGATGCCGATGTCGACATCCTCGACACTGGCGTAACCGTCGGCGACAAGCCGGAACGCTTCCTCAAGCAATGCGCCTTGCAAGCGGTTCATGATGAAGCCGTCGAGCTCGCGCTTCATCACGAGCGGCGCGTGGCCGGCATCGATGAGGAAGGCGCGGGTCCTTTCCAACGCCTCGGCGGACGTCCACGGCGCCGGCACGACCTCGGCTGCCGGAATGAGATAGGGCGGATTGATTGGATGCACGACCAGGCAGCGATGGCGCCCTTGCAGATGGTCGGTGAATTTCGATGGCAAGAGCGCCGAGGTGGAGCTGGCGATGATCGTTTGCGGATCGGCAAGCCTGTCGATCAGAGAGAATACGCCACGTTTCACCTCCAGGTTTTCGGGCGTGTTCTCCTGGACATGGGCTGCACCGGCCAGCGCCTCCGCCAACTCGGCGACGATTGCGATCCGGCCGACCACGGCGTCGACCGCCTGTCCTCGCAGGAGGTCGTTCCCAGCGAGATCGCCAAGCACGCCGGCAATGTAGTCGCGGGCGCCGCCAGTCGCGGCGGGCGACTGATCCCACATCCGCACATTATGGCCGGCACGGGCAAAGCTGATCGCCCAGGCTCGCCCGATGAACCCGGTTCCGACAATCGCGACATTGGCCATGGACTATTCCTCAGAGTGTTTCGACATTGCCGTCGACGCCGAGCGACTGGCCGGAAATGTTGATCCCCGCATCGGAGAGCAGGAAGGCGACCATCGCGGCGACATCATAGGGGCTGGTCATGCGGCGCAGCGAGATGTTCTGCAGATAGCGATCCCTCATCTCCTCATGGCTGATGCCGACCTGCTTGGCACGTGCCGAGATGACGCCTTCGATGCGCGGCCCCTCGATGATGCCGGGTAGGATGGCGTTGACCCTTATGCCATGCGGCCCGAGCTCCTTGGCGAGACTCTGCGTGAAACCGATGACACCGAACTTCGCCGCCGAATAAGGCGTGCGGAAGGCGTAGCCATGCCGGCCGGCCGCCGACGACATCGAGACAATCGAGCCGCCGCCCGCTGCCTTGATCAGCGGTACCGCGCGCCGGGCACACAGGAACTGGCCGGTCAGGCAGATGTCGATGCAATGTCGCCAGTCCGCCGGATCGATCTCCTCGACACCGCCGGTCGGTCCGGCAATGCCGGCATTGTTGATCAGCGCATCGAGACCGCCGAGCTTTTCCTTAACGGCCTCGAAAAGCCGGTCGACGTCGTCGTCACGCGAGACATCGGCCTTGATCGCGGCGACCAGATCGATCTTGCCGGGAGCAGCGGCCAGCGCCTCGTCGGAAACGTCGCAGACTATGATGCGAGCGCCGAGCCGCGACAACGTGTCGGCTATGGCAAACCCGATGCCTCCAGCGCCTGCCGTCACCAGCACGCGCTGGCCTTTCAGCCCGGTCAGAAAGTCGTCCTGCATGCAACAGCTCCAGCGAGATTCCTGACTATATAGAAACGAGACTGACGTGGGTACGCGATCCGCGCAAGTGAGAGCCGGTCGAGCTACGGGCAACGGGGGACGCGCGGCCGGAGACCGGCAGTCATGACTTGGGGCATTCACCGTTATCGGATTGCCAAGGAATGGTAGTGTGATTATACCAGTTGATAAGCTGACGACGGGCGATGCCGTCGGATGAGACCAGGAGTAGTGGCCAGAGATGACAACGATTGCGCTGTTCGGTGCCGGCGGGAAAATGGGTTACCGCCTGTCGATCAATTTTCGCGGATCGCCCTACACGATACGCCATGTCGAGGTCAGCGAGGCCGGCCGCGAACGGCTGAAGACCGGACTGGGTTTTGATGCGGTGAGCGCCGACGAGGCGCTCAAGGGGGCCGACGTGGTGATCCTGGCCGTTCCGGACACGCATATCGGCAAAGTGGCGACTAGCATCGAGAGCCAGCTGGCGCCGGGCACGATGGTGGTGGTGCTCGACGCGGCGGCACCTTTCGCCGGTCATCTGCCGAACCGGCCGGACCTCACCTATTTCGTCACCCACCCCTGCCATCCGCCGATCTTCAATGACGAGACCGACATGGCGGCCAAGAAGGATTATTTCGGCGGCGTCAAGGCCAAGCAGCATATGGTCAGCGCCTTGATGCAGGGACCGGAAGAGGATTACGCCAAGGGCGAGGCGATCGCGAAAATCATCTGGGCGCCGGTCATGCGCTCGCACCGCGTCACCGTCGAACAGATGGCGCTGCTCGAGCCTGGCCTTTCGGAGACGGTCTGCGCCTCGCTGTTGGTGGTCATGAAGGAGGCCGTCGACGAGGTCGTGGCGCGCGGCGTCGACAAGCAGGCGGCGCTCGACTTCCTGCTCGGCCATATGAACGTGCTCGGCGCCGTCATCTTCGGCGAGACCAAGGGCGTGTTCTCGGACGCCTGCAACAAGGCGATCGAATTCGGCAAGCCGGTTCTGATGCGTGACGACTGGAAGCGCGTCTTCGAACCGGAAGAGATCGCCGCAAGCATTCAGCGCATCACCTGAAAGAGCACATGCGCTTGGCGCAGCGTCCCGACGCGTCGGCGTACCGTTACCGACACTCCGTTTGCCGCCATCAGGCACATGTCACCTGAATTAGTGATTGACTCATCATACCAGTTGGCTTAGCTGTTCATGGCTCGGATCGACAAGGTTTCGCAGGGAGTACGAAGCCTGGCGAGTGGAGGATGGCTGGTGAGCAACGATCCGCTGAGGGGAGCCGGCAAACGGCTCTTTAGCCCGAAAGCGATCCGCCGCCCGCGCTGCCTGACGAATTCGGATGCCGACAGAGGCCTTGGTTGACCAAGGTAATTTTTCAAACGGGAGGACTTCATGAAACTCACTCGCAGAATGACGCTTGCGGCTTTCGCCGGCATGCTGGCGCTTGGCACGGCGATGCCCGCCTGTGCGGCGGATCTCATCGCCATCATCACGCCCTCGCACGACAATCCGTTCTTCAAGGCGGAAGCCGTCGGCGCCGAGGCCAAGGCCAAGGAACTCGGCTACGAGGCGCTGGTCCTCGTCCATGACGACGACGCCAACAAGCAGTCCGAGCTGATCGACACCGCAATCGGTCGTGGCGCCAAGGCGATCATCCTCGACAATGCCGGCGCCGACGCCACAGTCGCCGCCGTACAGAAGGCCAAGGATGCGGGCATTCCGTCCTTCCTGATCGATCGCGAGATCAACGCCACCGGCGTCGCCATGGCGCAGATCGTCTCCAACAACTATCAGGGCGCCCAACTCGGCGCGCAGGAATTCGTCAAGCTGATGGGCGAGAAGGGCAATTTCGTCGAGCTGGTCGGCAAGGAATCCGATACCAATGCCGGCATCCGCTCCAAGGGCTATCACGACGTCATCGACGACTATCCGGATCTGAAGATGGTCGCCCAGCAGTCGGCCAACTGGAGCCAGACGGAAGCCTATTCCAAGATGGAATCGATCCTGCAGGCCAACCCCGACATCAAGGGCGTCATCTCCGGCAACGACACGATGGCGATGGGCGCCTATGCAGCACTTGCCGCGGCGAACCGCAAGGATGTCATCGTCGTCGGCTTCGACGGATCGAACGACGTGCGCGACTCCATCACCTCGGGCGGCATCAAGGGGACCGTCCTGCAGCCGGCCTTCGCGCAGGCGCAGATGGCGGTCGAGCAGGCCAACGACTTCATCAAGAACAAGAAGTCGCCGGCCAAGGAAAAGCAGCTGATGGATTGCGTCCTGGTCAATGGCGAGAATGCCGCCAAGCTCGAGACCTTCGCGCTGACCAACTGAGCCAGCGTGATTTGAACAGCGAGGGGCGAATTTCGGTTCGCCCCTCGCCGCCATTTTCCGTGGGCCGACCACCACCATGCTGAACAACAGGCCATCATGCTGAACAACAAGCCGAACTGGCCGATCCTTGCCTTGATGGTCTGCCTGACCGCTTGCAAGATCTTGCCGACAAAATCGGCAGACGGCGGCAATGCTCCCGTCTTCAATCCGGACAAGACGGTCGAAGAGATATGGGCGGCAAAGGTCGTGCCTTATCTCCAGCAGAAAGCCGGACCGTTTCCAGAAGTTCACACTCTAGCGACAACCGATGCCGCAGCGGCCGGAGCCAAATACGGTAATCCGAACAAGCAGGCGAACGCGCCGTGGACTTTCGCAGTTCGCCTGGAAGGCAAGATCGTCGCGGCGAATACGCAGTCGCGTGCGGCGACGGTCGACATCGATGTCGACGGCGACGGCAAGGCCGATGCGCGGGTGCAGATCGGACCAGCGGTGCGGGGAACCGCACTGCGCGACAGCCTAGACTTCATCCAGTTCAACGATTTCACCAACCAGATCGACTTCGCCCAGTTCGGCAAGGCGTTCAACAGCTACGCCGACAAGACGGTGCTGTCCAAGTTGCCGCGCGAGGCGCTGGAGGGCCGCAGCGCCAAGGTGCTCGGCGCCTATACGCTGGGCAGCGGCCAGGACCTGCCGCTGGTGACGCCGGCGGAGGCAGAGATCGGGTCGAAGCCATGAGCGCGACCGCAGAGCGCGAAATCATCCTGAAGCTGGAGGACGTCTCCAAGGTCTATTCCGGAACCGTTGCGGTCAAGCGCGCCAATTTCGAGGTACGCAAGGGCGCGGTCAACGTATTGGTCGGCGAAAACGGCGCCGGCAAGTCGACGCTGATGAAGATCATCGCCGGTGTCGAACGGCCGACTGCAGGCCGCATACTGCTGGAGGGCGAAGAGGTGTCCTTCTCGTCGTCCGGCGATGCGGTGAACCGCGGCATCGGCATGGTGTTCCAGGAACTGAACCTGTTCGGCAACATGAGCGTCGCCGAGAACATTTTCGCCACCCGCGAAATCACCAACCGGTTCGGCAAGATCGACCGCAAGGAGCAGGAGCGCCGCGCGGCGGAATTTCTGGAACGCCTGCAAGCCGGCATACGGCCCGCTATGCTGGTCGAGGATCTGCGCATCGGCCAGCAGCAGCTGGTCGAGATCGCCAAGGCGGTCTCGCTCGACGCGCGTATTCTGATCATGGACGAGCCGACCTCGGCGCTGAGTGCGGCGGAGGTCGAGATCCTGTTCAAGGTGATCGCCGACCTCAAGGCGCGTGGCGTCGCCATCGTCTACATCTCTCACCGGCTGGAAGAACTGATCCGCATCGGCGACTACATCACCGTGCTGCGCGACGGCCGCATCACCGGCCAGGAGGAGATGAAGAACGTCGACACGCAATGGATCGTGCGGCAGATGATCGGCTCCGACGCCAAGGACTTCGCCAAGGCCGACGGTCATGTTCCCGGCGAAGAGATCTTCCGGGCCGAGGACATTTGCCTGCCACGCGCCACCGGCGGCCTTGCCGTCGACCATGTCTCGCTGTCGCTGCGTGCCGGCGAGATTCTCGGCATATACGGCCTGATGGGCGCCGGGCGCAGCGAATTGTTCGACTGCATCATGGGCCGCCATAGTCATTCGACGGGCGAGATCTTCATTGGCGGCAAACAGGTCAGGGAGCGCGACACGACGCGACGCATCCGGCGCGGGCTGGCACTGATCCCCGAGGACCGCCAGCGCGAGGGGCTGGTGTCGATCCTCTCGGTCGCCAGCAACCTGACGCTGGCCAGCCTGTCGCGATTTGCCAGCCTGTTCCATATCCGTGGCGCCGACGAAAGGCAGGCGGTGACACAGATGGTGCGGGAACTGGCGATCAAGGTCGCCGACCCGGTGCAAGAGGTTTCGTCGCTGTCCGGCGGCAACCAGCAGAAGGTGGTGATCGGCAAGGCGCTGCTCACCGGACCCAAGGTGCTGTTGATGGACGAGCCCAGCCGAGGCATCGATGTCGGCGCCAAGGCGGATGTGTTCCGCACCATGCGCAAATTGTCCCGCGACGGTTTGGGGATTCTTTTCGCGACCTCCGATCTCGACGAGGTCATGGCATTGTCCGACCGCATTGCGGTGATGAGCAACGGAAAACTGACTGGCATGTTCGATCGCACTGAAGCGACGGAGGCGGCACTCGTCGCCGCATCGGCGCTTGGCCACGGACCGGCCGCACACAAGGAGAGCATCGCCCATGACTGACATCCCAGCCAAGGCGGCAGCTCCCTCCGCGCCCAGCGGCTCCGTGCTGTTGACGCTGATGAAGCTCAGGACCTTCATCGCGCTGATCGCCGTCCTGATCTTCTTCTCGATCGCGGCGCCGAATTTCCTGTCGACCGCCAATCTGATCCTGATGTCGAAGCATGTGGCGCTGAACGCGTTCCTGGCGATGGGCATGACCTTCGTCATCATCACCGGCGGCATCGACCTTTCGGTCGGCTCGATCGTCGGTCTGTGCGGCATGGTGGCCGGCTATCTCGTGCTCAACGGCATCGACCTGCAGATCGGCTACACCATCTATTTCAACGTTTTCGAGATCGCGCTGATCACGCTTGCGGTCGGCATATTGATTGGCGCCGTCAACGGGTTGCTGATCACCAAGCTGAATGTCGCGCCGTTCATCGCCACGCTGGGCGTCCTCTATGTCGCGCGCGGCCTGGCACTGCTGTCGTCGGACGGCCGCACCTTCCCGAATCTCGTCGGCAAGCCGGAGCTTGGAACCACCGGTTTCGGTTTTCTCGGCGCCGGCCGGCTGCTTGGCCTGCCGGTGGCGATCTGGATCCTGATCGTCGTTGCACTGGGGGCCGCCTATCTCGCCAAGTACACACCGCTCGGGCGCCACATCTTTGCCGTCGGCGGCAATGAACGCGCGTCGCGGATTTCGGGCGTCCGTGTCAACATGGTGAAGATGTTCGTCTATATGTTCTCAGGTTTCTGCGCGGCGATCGTCGGCCTGATCATCTCGTCCGAGCTGATGGCCTCGCATCCCGCGACAGGCGAAAGTTTCGAGCTCAACGCCATTGCGGCGGCGGTGCTCGGCGGCACCTCGATGTCGGGCGGCCGCGGCACGATCGGCGGCACCATCGTCGGCGCGTTCGTCATCGGCATTCTTTCGGACGGATTGGTGATGATGGGTGTGAGTTCGTTCTGGCAAATGGTGATCAAGGGCCTCGTCATCATCGTCGCCGTCGTCGTCGACCAGGCGCAGCGGCGTCTGCAGAGCCGCGTAACGCTGATGCAAATGGCAAAGGCGGGCTGATCATGGCGAAGCTGCGGGGAGCGCTGATCGGCTGCGGCTTCTTTGCCGTCAACCAGATGCATGCCTGGCGCGACATAGCGGGCGCCTCGATCGTCGCCATCTGCGACCGCGATCCGGAACGGCTCAGGATCGTCGGCGACCAGTTCGGCATTGCGAAACGCTATACCGACGCGACCTCTCTGTTCGAAGGCGAGACGTTCGACTTCGTCGATATCGCCACCACCGCGCCCAGCCATCGTCCCCTTGTCGAGATGGCGGCCGCCCACCGCGTTCCGGCGATCTGCCAAAAGCCGTTCGCGCCGACGCTCGCCGACGCCAAGGCGATGGTGAGGGCTTGCACCGACGCAGGCGTGCCGCTGATGGTGCATGAGAATTTTCGCTGGCAGTCGCCGATCCAGGCGGTACGCGCCGTGCTCGACAGCGGCGAGATCGGCACGCCTTTCTTCGGGCGCATTTCCTTCCGCTCCGCCTATGACGTGTTTTCCGGCCAGCCTTATCTGGCGACGGGAAAGCGCTTCATCATCGAGGACCTCGGCATCCATATCCTCGATATCGCCCGTTTTCTGCTCGGCGACGTCTCGACGATCACGACACGAACGGCTCGCATCAACCAAGCGATCGCTGGTGAGGACGTCGCGACCGTGCTGATGGATCACGTGAGCGGCGCGACATCTGTGGTCGATTGCAGCTACGCGACGAAGCTCGCCACCGAGCCGTTTCCCGAAACGCTGGTCGAGATCGACGGCAGCGACGGCACGATCCGGCTGGCGCAGGGATACCGGCTCACCGTCGCCGGCAAGAGCGGCACGGCCGTCACCGACGTTTCGCCGCCGCTGCTACCGTGGGCGTCGCGGCCCTGGCACAACATCCAGGAAAGCGTCGTTGCCATCCAGCAGCACTGGGTAGACTGCCTGGCAAAGGGGATCGAACCGGCGACCTCGGGCGCCGACAATCTCAAAACGTTTGCGCTGGTCGAGGCCGCCTATGCCGGTGCCGCGAGCCGCCAACCGGTGCAGCTCGACGCCTTGCTGAAATGACCACCGACGCCTTCCTGCTCTATGGCACGCGTGCGGTAGAAGCCGAGCCGGTCAGGCTGAGCGCAGGCGCGCTCACCGCCGACTTCGTCAACGGCAATCTGCGCACCATCCGCCATGGCGGCACCGAATTGCTGCGCGCCATCGCCTACATCGTCAGGGATCGCGACTGGGGCACCTATGAGCCAGTGCTGACGGACCTTGCCATTGACCAAGACGCAAACAGTTTCTCGGTCGGCTATTCGGCAAGTTGCACCGGGCCGGACGGAAGCCGGCTCCGCTTCCGCGCCACGATCGAAGGTTCCGCCGAGGGTCGCCTGACGTTCGATGTGAGCGCCCTACCCGAGAGCGATTTCGAGACCAATCGCTGCGGCTTCTGCATCCTGCACCCGATCGCCGGGCTGGCCGGCAGCCAGGTCACGGTCGAGCACACGGACGGCCACGTGGTGGCGACAAAGCTTCCCGAACTGATCGACCCCTGGCAGCCTTTCAAGGATTTGCGCGCCATCACCCATCAGGTTCGGCCTGGTGTCACCGCCGAATGCCGGATGGATGGCGATACTTTCGAAATGGAGGACCAGCGTAACTGGTCGGACGCATCCTACAAGACCTATGTGCGGCCGCTGGCGCTGCCTTGGCCCTATGTACTGCCTGCCGGCCAACCCCTGCGCCAGACGATCAGCCTGCGCATCACCGGTGAAGGCACAGCGCCGGCTGCCGCCGTGGCCAACGAACCGGTCCGCGTCGAACTCGGCGAAGCCGGACCGAGGCTGCCCGATATCGGCGTGGTCATCTATCCCGAGGATGTCGAGACGGCGCTGGCGAATCTCTCCGCGCTGACGACACTCGGCCCCCAACAGTTGCTGTTTCACTACGATCCGACGCGCGGCCACGGGCTCGACGCCTTGCGCGCTTTCGCGCGGCTCGCAATTGCTTACCCAGCTGAAACGACCCTCGAATGCGTCGTTACCTGCACTGGCGACCTCGATACCGAACTGTCAGGCGTCGCCGACCTGGTGCGCCAGGCCGGGCTGAGCCTCTCGGCCATTGCGGTGTCGCCTTCGGTCGACCGGCAGTCGACGCCGCCGGGCAGTGCGTGGCCGCCCTGCCCGCCACTCGAAACGGTCTATGCCGCGGCGCGGCGCGCCTTTCCCGATATCCGACTCGGCGGCGGCATGTTCAGTTATTTCACCGAGCTCAACCGGAAGCGCGTACCGGCGGACCAGCTCGATTTCATTACCCATTGCACCTGCCCGATCGTGCATGCCGCCGACGATCTCAGCATCATGCAATCGCTGGAGGCGCTGCCTTTCGTCACCCAATCGGCACGAGCGATCTTCGGGACAAAACCCTACCGGATCGGTCCGTCGACGATTGCCATGCGCCAAAACCCCTATGGCGGCGCGACCAAGCCCAATCCGCAGGGACAGCGCATCGCGATGGCTGATCGCGACCCGCGGCATGCCGGCCTTTTCGCCGCTGCGTGGACGATCGGATATGCAGCGCGTGTCGCACCGGCCGGGCTGGAGATGCTGACGCTTTCCAGCTTCACCGGGCCGTTCGGCGTGCTGGCATCATCCGGAGAACCCGTCGCGGAAGGATCACCCCGGCCCATCTTCAGGGCTATCAAGGGCCTTTGCGAGATGGCTGGCCTTGCGCATGTGGCGGCAAGGACGAGCGATGAGACCAGGGTGCTGGCTCTGGCTGGACGCTCCACTTCAGGCAAGACAATCGTGTGGCTGGCGAACCTGACGGCGGACGACGTGCCGGTCGACATTTCAGCTTTTGGCCGAGGCCACCTCGTGATGACCCCTTACGCGATCGTCCGGATCGGCTGAAGTTACTTTTCGGAGTTCATCACATAGAGCGCGCGCGAGCGCTCAAGGTGCTTGATCATCGCCTTCTCGGCGCCGTCGGCATCCTTCTTCTCGATGCGGCCGATGATCTCTTCGTGCTCGGTCAGCGTGAAGTTTTCCTTGCCGGTCCAGATCAGCATTTCGGTGTGGTATTCCTTCAACCACCCGAGCATCGCCTCGCTTACGGCGACATAGATCGGATTGCCGGAAATCGCGGCGATCTGGGTATGGAACTTCATGTCGGCGGAAATGAAGGCTTCGGAATCACCGCGAAAGCCGCGCTGTTCGGTAATGATGGCCCGCAGCCGCTGCACGTCCTCAGCGGTGGCCTTTTCGGCGGCTTCCCTGACCATGCCGCGCTCGAAGAAGATGCGCGCGCTCTTCAGATGCTCAAGCGTGTCCTTCGATGACGACAGGATGATCTTGGCGGCGCCATCGACCTGCTTGATGATCGACTTGGCTGTCAACTGAAGCACCTTGGCGCGCTCGCCATGCGAGATCGCGACCAGGCCCATATTGCTCAACGCCTGCATGGCCTCGCGGATCGCCGGCCTGCCAACCTCGAAGCGCTCCATCAGCTCTCGCTCCGATGGCATGTCGTCGCCCGGCATCAGTTCGCCGCTGGTGATCAGGCGCTTCAGCCGCAAGAAGACCTCATCGGAAAGCTTGCGCCGGACAATCGGTTCCGAACGGTTCATCGTCGCGAATCACTCCCTTGAGCCGGCCATATTTAACACTGCCGCCACAATTCCCGGAAATTGCCGTCTGTTGATCCGCCAAGGCTTCCGGATATGTCTTGCAATACTTATGTACTCATTATACCAGATTTCGCACACTGGTGAACCTTTTTCGAATGCTCGGCCTCAGACAACAGACCATGATCACCCTCACCTATCGCATCGAAACGCCCGGCAGCATCGAAGCGCTGGCCGCCAAGATCGCCAGCGACCAGTCGACCGGCACCTTCGTGGCGCTGCCTGGCGAGACCGAGGAGTTGAAGGCCCGGGTGGCGGCGCGCGTGCTGGCGATCCGGCCTCTGCCCGATGCCGAACGGCCGTCCCTTCCCGACGCCGGCGAGGGGCCGTTCAGGCGCGCCGATGTCGATATCGCCTTTCCGTTCGATGCCATCGGCGCCGACCTCTCGGCGCTGATGACGATTGCCATCGGCGGCACCTATTCGATCAGGGACCTCACCGGAATTCGCGTCGTCGACATGAAGCTGCCGGAGGATTTTCGTGGCGCGCATCCTGGCCCACAGTTCGGTGTTGCCGGCAGCCGCCGACTTACCGGCGTCGCAGACCGGCCAATCATCGGCACGATCGTCAAGCCGGCGCTCGGGCTGCGGCCGCACGAGACAGCGGCGATGGTGGCGGAATTGATCGCCGCCGGCGTCGACTTCATCAAGGACGATGAGAAGCTGATGAGCCCGGCCTATTCGCCGCTGTCGGAACGGGTGAAGGCGATCATGCCGCTCATCCTCGATCACGAGCAGAAGACCGGCAAGAAAGTGATGTATGCCTTCGGCATCTCGCATGCCGACCCGGACGAGATGATGCGCAATCATGATCTGGTTGTGAAGGCCGGCGGCAATTGCGCTGTTGTCAACATCAATTCGATCGGCTTCGGTGGCATGGCCTTCCTGAGAAAACGCTCCAGCCTGGTGCTACACGCCCATCGCAATGGCTGGGACATCCTCACCCGTCACCCTGGCCTCGGCATGGATTTCAAGGTCTGGCAGCAGTTCTGGCGGCTGCTCGGCGTCGACCAGTTCCAGATCAACGGCATCGCCTCGAAATACTGGGAACCGGATGACTCTTTCGTCGAGTCGTTCAAGGCCGTGACAACACCGATCTTTTCACCCGAGGACTGCGCCTTGCCGGTGGCGGGCTCCGGCCAGTGGGGCGGTCAGGCGCCCGAGACGTATGCGCGGACGGGACGGACGGTCGATCTTCTCTATCTCTGCGGCGGCGGTATTGTCAGCCATCCGGACGGGCCGGGCGCCGGCGTGCGGGCCGTGCAGCAAGCCTGGCAGGCGGCGGTCGACGGCATTCCGCTGGCGGACTTCGCCTTGAGCCATCCCGAACTGGCGCGGTCGATCGAAAAATTCGGCGACGGCAAGGCGGCCTGAAGCCATGCAGGACCTGCTTCTCAGCTATTATGGCGACGACCTGACCGGCTCGACCGATGTCATGGAGGCGCTCGAGCTCGGCGGCGTGCCGACCGTGCTGTTCATGCGCCAGCCGGACGAGACCTTGCTGTCGCGCTTCGCCCATTGCCGGGCGATCGGACTGGCCGGCACCAGTCGCAGCGAGACGCCGCGATGGATGGACACGCATCTGCGCGAGGCTTTCGCCTGGCTAAAGACGCTCAATGCCGCGATCTGCCACTACAAGGTCTGCTCGACTTTTGATTCCAGCCCGACGATCGGCAGCATCGGCCGGGCCATCGAGATCGGCCGCTCGGTGTTCGCGCAGGCCAGTGTGCCGCTGGTAGTCGGCGCGCCGCAGCTCCGGCGCTACACCGCCTTCGGCCATCTGTTCGCCGCCTATCGCGATCAATATTTCCGCATCGATCGCCATCCCGTGATGAGCCGTCACCCGACGACGCCGATGGATGAGTCCGATCTGCTGATCCATCTGTCGCGGCAGACGGAGCTGAGTTCCGGGCTGATCGACCTTGCGACGCTACAGTCTGCGTCGCGGTCGGCGGCATTCGATCGCCTGACCGCAAACGGCACCGCCATCGTGCTTGTCGATGTCGACAGCCGGGAGACCCAGGCCCTGGCTGGCAAAGAGATCTGGCGCGTTCGCAAGCCCGGCGGTTCTTTTGTCGTCGGCTCGTCCGGGGTCGAGTATGCGTTGCTGGCCGAATGGGTGTCGAATGGCATCGCCAGCGCTGGGCAGGGTTTCACGCCGCCGGGGGCAGCCGAGCGGATAGCCGTCGTGTCGGGCAGTTGCTCCCCGACCACCGAACGACAGATCCGGCATNGGCATTCCCTGACCGACGGTTTCGACGGCATCGAGGTCGATCCGGTCGAACTGGTTTCCGAGGCGTCACAGCTGGCGATCGCGCGCGCTACGGCAAGCGGCAGAGCCAGTCTGCAAGCCGGGCGCAGCATCATCCTCTATACCGCGCTTGGTCCCGCCGCCGAAAGGGGCGCAGAAATCGACCGGCAGGAAGGCGCGCGCCACAAGCTTGGTCGCAGTCTTGGAGAAATTCTTCGCAGCCTTACCATCGAACAGAGCCTGCGGCGCGTGGTCATTGCCGGCGGCGACACGTCGAGCCATGCACTTGGCGAGATGGGTGTCGATGCCCTGACAATCCGAATGCCGCTGCCCGCTTCACCGGGTTCGCCGCTCTGCGTTGCCCATTCGCGCGTCAAGGCGATCGACGGACTGGAGGTTGCGCTCAAGGGTGGCCAGGTCGGAACCGATCGCTATTTCTCAGCCATCCGCGATGGCCTCGGCGATTGAGCCAATACTGCGTCCAGGTGCTGGCCGGCGGGAACACCTCTAGGCGTGAAATACTCCTTGCCGGGTAGAAATCCCGATAACACCCGGTATTATCTGCGAAAATGCCGAAATCGGGAGGATGCCGGTGCAGACCAAGAAGATCATCAATGACGGCAATCGCGCCGTCGACGAGATGCTGGAAGGCATTCTCGCCGCACATCCTCGCCATCTCAAAAGCGTGGATGGCAGTCCACGCTCGATCATCGCCCGCGACGGACCGCGCCAAGGCAAGGTGGGTCTCGTGATTGGCGGCGGCTCGGGCCATGAGCCGAGCTTCCTCGGCTTCGTCGGCAAAGGATTGGCCGACGCGGCGGCCATCGGCAATGTCTTTGCCTCGCCGCCGCCGGACCCGATCCTCGAATGTGCCAAGGCAGTCAGCAGCGGCGCCGGCGTGCTGTTCATGTACGGCAACTATGCCGGCGACGTGATGAATTTCGACATGGCCGCCGAGATGGCGGCCATGGACGACATCGAGGTGCGTACCGTGCTGAGCACCGACGACGTTGCTTCGGCACCGCGTGACCAGCGGCACAAGAGGCGCGGCGTCGCCGGGAATTTCTTCATCTTCAAGGCGGCCGGCGCCGCCTGCGACCGGATGCTGTCCTTCGACGAATGCGAGCGCATCGCCGGCAAGGCCAACGACCACACTTTCACCATGGGCGTGGCGCTGTCGCCCTGTTCGCTGCCGCAGACCCGCCGGCCGAATTTCGAGATCGAGCCGGACGAGATGGAGATCGGCATGGGCATTCACGGCGAACCCGGCATCGCGCGCGAAAAATTGAAAACAGCCGACGAGATCACCGACGAGATGCTGGACAGGATCCTCGGCGAGATGGCGCCGGCGCGCGGCGACAAGGTCGCGGTGCTCGTCAACTCGCTCGGCTCGACGCCGCTGATGGAACTCTACATCATGAACCGGCGCGTGAAGCAGAGGCTCGACGAGATCGGTGTGTCCATCCACGCAAGCTGGGTCGGCAACTACTGCACCTCGCTCGAAATGGCGGGGGCCTCGATCACTCTGCATCGGCTTGACGGCGAGTTGCAGACGATGCTGGACCACCCGTGTGACTGCGCCATGTTTCGCGCCGGCTAACCTTCTCTGCGGCAAGGACAAAGACATGACAATCGACACTGCCCGCCTTGTTGCGATGTTCGCGGCGATCGCAAACGCCATGTCAGCCGACAGGGACAGGCTGTGCGCGCTTGACGGGGTTATCGGCGACGCCGACCACGGCATCGCGATGGAGCTTGGGTTTTCCGCGGCACGCGATGCGGTAGCCGCGCTCGACACGGCGGCCGCTGACCCGACTGCCTTGCTCAATACGGCGGCAAAGTCGTTCCTGAACGCGGTCGGCGCCTCCTCGGGTCCGCTCTATGCGACTGCGTTGATGCGTGGCGCGGCAGCCGTGAAGGGCAAGACGACGCTTGACGACGCGGAAACGGTCGCGCTGTTCCAGGCCATGGCCAAGGGCATTCAGGATCGCGGCAAGGCTGAACCTGGCGAAAAGACGATGATCGACGCATGGGCGCCAGCAGCGCAAGCGGCGGGCGAAGCGCTGGCTTCCGGCAAGGGTCTGGCGGCCAGTCTCGAGGCTGCCGCGCAGGCGGCAAAGGCAGGCGCGGAAGCGACCAAGGCGATGATCGCCACCAAGGGCCGGGCCTCCCGCCTCGGCGAGCGCTCGCTTGGGCATATGGACCCAGGCGCCGCGTCCGCCGTGACTGTGATCGAGGCGATGCGGGTCGCCTTGACCAGTTAACTCAGCAGGTCCCTCACGTCAGCGCTTGGCGTCGAGCTTGTCGACGGCCTGTACGTTTGCGGCGGAGGGGCCGTTCGGATCGAATTCCGAGGCCAGCCATGCGTCGGCGATCGATTTCGCCAGTTCCGGACCGATGACGCGGGCGCCCATGGTGATGATCTGGGCGTTGTTGGACTTGGCGGCGCGCTCGGCGGAATAGGTGTCGTGGGTCAATGCGGCACGAATGCCCGGCACCTTGTTGGCGGATATGCTGACGCCGATGCCCGTGCCGCAAAACAGGATGGCCCGGTCGTACTTGCCGTCGAGAACTTCGTGGCCGACCGCGGCGGCGATATCGGCGTAGAACCCAGCCTGGCTGAGATCAACGACCTGCAGTTCCGGCTTGCCGGCGAGGTGCTTGGCGATGACATCGAGCAGCGGCTTGCCGGCGCTATCGGCTCCGAGTGCGATCTTCATGGTGATGAACTCCTTTGCTTTGGTCTTTAGCGGTCAGCTATGGCGGCCGACGCCTTTTTCAGAATGTCGATATAGCCTTCCGCTTGCCACGCGGAGCGGCCGATGAACAGGCCGTCGATATGCGGCTGGCCGATCAGTTCGGCCGCGTTGCCGGGATTGACGCTGCCGCCGTAAAGCACAGGCGGGGCAATCGGCAACCGGTCGGCGGCAATTTTCTTGATCAGCGCCTGCTGCCTGTCGGCATAGTCGGCGCTGGCGGGAATGCCCTTTTCGCCGATCGCCCAGACCGGCTCGTAGGCAAAGAGGATTTCTGCTGACGGTGCATCGCCCTCAAGGCCTTGCAGCGCACCAAGAACCTGCGCGGTCAAAACCTCATCGGCGCGGCCGGATTCTCGCTCGGCCAGCGTCTCGCCGACGCAGATCAGCGGCACGAAACCGTGCCGGACCGCAGCCGCGGTTTTCAGTCCCACTGTCGCATCCGTTTCACCGAAATGCTCTCGGCGCTCGCTGTGGCCCAGTTCGATCAGGTCGAGCCCACAATCCTTCAACATCACCGGCGAAACCTCTCCAGTCCAGGCGCCGGCGTCGGCCCAATGCATGTTCTGGGCACCGACCTTCACGCGTGTCTTGGCCAGCGCGGCCTTGACCTGGCGCGCGGCGGTAAACGGCGGGATGACGAAAGGCTGTATCGCCTGATCGAAACCGGGCACGAAAGCCGTCAGCGCATCGGCGAACTGCAACGCCTCCGACAGCGTCTTGTTCATCTTCCAGCTCGTGCCGACCCAATATGGGGTCATTCTTTTCTCCTTCAACGCGTGTTTTCCTAGCCACCAGTGCCGGCGTCGAGCCGGTATTTCACTCAGACTCGAGGCTTGAGGCTGTCGCGGCCACTGTCGATGTAAGGCGCCCAGAAATCCACCGACTCGCGGATCATCTCGATAACCTGACGGTCGACCGGTTCCCTCTCCCTGAAGGAAAGTTCAAGGCAAATTTCATTGTCGGTGCCACCGCCCTGCCGAACGGCATCCAGCAGCTTTTGCGGCACTATGCGGCCATCCTTGTTGTAGGCGGCCGTGAACGGCCAGTGGCCGCCCTTGTTCATGGAAGACTGCTTGATGTGGATGATCGGCGATTGCAATGGAAACGCTTTCGCCCAGGCATAGGGATCGGTGTCGGCAGGGTTGGGCGAGGTCACATCGCCATGGTCGATATCGACCATCATCTTCATCGGAATGGGCAGCTTCGCCGCATCGATGGCGCTCTGCAGCGTGACGCAGCTTTCGATCGTGTGGCCGAACTCGCGGCCGACCGACATCGGCTCCCAGAACAGATAGGTCAGGCCCGCCGCCTTGGCGTGTTCGGCCACCTCGCGCCAGCATTCGAGCGCGATGTCGAGCAGCACTGCCCGCCGTTGCGGATCGTTAAAGTCCTTGTAGGTGAAGATGGCGAACTGCGTGCCCATGCCCGACGCGCCGAGTTCGGCGGAAATGTCGGCAAAGGTCTTGAACCAGTCGATATAGTGGCGCCGGACATCCGCATCCGGGTGGCCGAAATGGTTGAGCCTGCCATAGGGTCCGGTCATGCCCGAGGTGATCCGCACGCCGGTCCTCGCCAATGCGCTGTTGAACAGGCGAAGGAATTTGGCAATCGTCGCCGCCGGCCAGCCCGGATTGACGAATTCGTGCGTCAGTTGCACGTCCCGGATGCCAATGCCGTAGGCGATCGCGTCGATCAGATCATCTGGATCGGCGAAGCGGTTGACCAGGGGATTGGTGTTGAGGGAAAGCGTGAAGGCCATCAGTCCGTCGTCGCCATGATGTTGGAGAACCAGTCTTCAAATGTCTTGCGCTCAGCCGCATTGATATGCAGGCCATGTTTGGTGCGGCGCTCCAGTATATCGACTGATGTGCCGGCCCATTCGGTCTCGACAAGGAACTTCGCCTCCCGTTCATAAAAATCGGGTCCGAAGCGGTGGCCGAGATCCGCTTCGTTATGCACGCCGGCCAGCAATTGCCTGGCGCGGGTGCCATAGGTTCGAGCGTAGTGCTTCACCAGCGACGGACTGAGCCATGAAAACTCGGAATGCAGATCACTCAGGAACTGCTCGAAGTCAGCATTGGGAATGTCGCCCCCCGGCAAGGGAATTTTGGCCGTCCAGGCTTTCTTCATGGTCGGAAAGAACGGCTGGATCTTTTCCAGCGCATGTTCGGACAGCTTGCGGAAGGTGGTGATCTTGCCGCCGAACACCGAAAGCAGCGGCGCGTTGCCGTTGGAAGCGTCGAGTTCGAAAATATAGTCGCGCGTCACCGCGCTTGGATTATCGGCATTGTCGTCATAGAGCGGACGCACGCCGGAGAAGCTGTAGACCACGTCCTGAGGCGTCAGCTGCCGCTTGAAATAGCGATTGACCACCTTGATCAGGTAATCGACTTCGCTTGCCTCGGCTGCCACTTCCTCGGGCCTGCCTTCGTAGGGAATGTCGGTGGTGCCGATCAGCGCCAGATCGTTCTCGTAGGGGTTGACGAAGATCACCCGCTTGTCGTTGTTCTGGATCAGATAGGCCTGCCGTCCCTCCCAGAATTTGGGCACGACGATGTGGCTGCCCTTCACAAGGCGAACATTGCGGGTGGAATTCTGCCCAGCGACGCGGCTGACAATGTCGTTGACCCATGGCCCTGCCGCATTGATCAGTGCGCGCGCCCGGACTTTCGTGATCGCACCCGTGCGGCCATCCTGCATATCAATCGACCACAGGCCATTTTCGCGTCGTGCCGCAATGCATGCAGTACGAGTCAAAACCGTCGCGCCGCGCTGCCTGGCGTCCAGAGCGTTGAGCAACACCAGCCGCGCATCGTCGACCCAGCAGTCGGAATATTCGAAGCCGCGCTTGAATTCGTTCTTGATCGGCGCGCCTTCCGGCGACGTTCTCAGATCAAGTGTCCTGGTTCCCGGCAGCCGCTTGCGGCCGCCAAGGTGGTCGTAGAGAAACAGTCCGAGCCGGACCAGCCATGCCGGCCTGTCTTGCGGGCTGTGCGGAAGAACGAAGCGCATCGGCCAGATGATGTGCGGCGCCGCCTCGAGTAGAACCTCGCGTTCGATCAGCGCTTCGCGAACCAGCCGGAATTCATAATATTCCAGATAGCGCAGACCGCCATGCACCAGCTTGCCGGAGCGCGAGCTGGTGCCTTGGGCGAGATCGTCCTTTTCGCACAGGATAACGGACAGCCCGCGCCCTGCCGCGTCACGCGCTATGCCGGCCCCATTGACGCCGCCGCCGATCACGAAGAGATCGACGACATCTGTTGTATTGCTCAAGATCTTGCTCCTGTGCGGTGCGCCATGCCCTTCCACACCGGCCGAAGCGCCCGATGCGCCGCAACAAAGGAAGGGAAGAGCGCATCGTAGGTTTGCGAAAGCGCCTCGTCATAGGCATCGCAGTCGCCGAGAAGCGGCGTCACCCACTCGGCGGCGCAATCTTCCATCGAGTCATAGACGCCCAGCCCGACCGCGGCCATCATCGCGGCACCTGCAGCGCCGGCTTCCTGGCGGCTGCTCGTTCGGACTTGCGCCCGTGTCGCCGCTGCGATGATGCGACGTAGGGACGGGCTGCGCGCGGCGCCGCCCGACAGGCGAATCTCGCCCGGCACGGGACCCATCGCCTGGTAGCAATCGCGAGCCGCGAAAGCCAACCCCTCGAGGACGGCGCGCGCCAGATCGCCAAAGCCGTGCTTGACCGAAAGGCCGATGAATCCCGCGCGCGCATCGGGGTCGACGAATGGCCCTCTTTCACCTGCCAACGATATGTAAGGCTGGTAAATCAGCGATCCCGGCTCGGATGCTTCCACCCAGACATCGAGTGCCTTTAGCAACTCATCATGAGAAGGGTTTCCACCACCCGTTGCAAGCACATCGCGCGCAAGGCCAAGCAGCCAGTCGATGTTGAGCGTCGCCGCCATGTTGGACTGCAATTGCGCGAAGCCGCCTGGAATAGGCATGGCGATGGTGTAGCCGGAGCCATCATCGTTCAGCACGACATCGCCGGGAGCGGCTGCGAAGCGCGTGTGGATGCCAGTCGAGCCGATCACCGTGCAGCCGACATTGCCTGAGGGATCATAGAGGCCGGCTCCGAGAGCCGTCATGACCATATCCACGTAACCCAGCACCACCGGCGTGCCTGCGAGCAGGCCGGTCTCTGCTGCCGCCGATCGCGACAGCGCATGATGGTCGGTGGTGCCTTCGAGCATGGGCGGCAACAGGCGGCGATGCGTCGTCAGATCCAGGATGTCGAGGACCTCGTCGGAATAGCTGCGCGACCGAAAATCGCCAAAGGTGAATGTTCCTTCCGAAGGATCGGTGGCGCGTTCGCCTGTCATCTTGAAGTGGAGCCAATCCTTGCAATGCAGTGCGGTCGCCGCCCGCTCCAGCATCTCCGGATTGTTCTTTTTCATGAAGGCTAACTGGGCGCCCTGCTGGCAGGAATTCAGCCCCGTGCCGGTCAGCTCGAACCGCCTGCGATCCCGGGGATCGGCACGCATCTCGTCCACCAGATGTCCGGCGCGCGCGTCGAGCCACAGCCATGCGCGCGAGACAGGCAAGCCGTCGCCATCGATCAGCCAGGTTCCGTCGCCCTGCCCGGTGATCGCAACCGCCGCGGCTCGTTGCGCGAGGTCGGGGATCTTGGCCGCGAGATCGCGAACGGTCTGCGCCATGTCGCGCCAGGTCTGCTCAAGGTCCTGCTCGGCACCGCCGCCTTCCAGTGTGACGAAGCTGTTGGGTACCGACGTCATGGCGAGCTGCCGCCCGGACAGATCGAAAGCGACCGATTTGATCACCGACGTTCCCGCGTCGATGCCGATCAGCAGGTCTTTCATGCCGCAAATTCCGGTTGGTTAAGAAGGCAGTTCACGAGGGCAGTCTCGCAGAAGAGGCAGGGAGTGTCCTCAAGGACACCCCCTGTTCAGGTTCACTCCGACAGCACGAAGGGTGCAGTGTACTTGTCGACATTGTCCTTGGTGATGAGTAGGCAATCGAACAGCTGCTTCTCGGTCGCCGCGCCAGTGGCGCCCGTCTTGATGAACGAGTCCGCCTGTTGCACGGCCTTGGCCGAGAAGATGGCAACCGGCTGCAGCACAGTGTACTGCAGTTCGCCGGACTTGATCGCCGCAACCGCATCCGGGGAGCCGTCGAAGCCGCCGACCTTGATACCAGCCAGCTTGCCGGCTTCCTTCAGCGCCGCAACCGCGCCAAGAGCCATTTCGTCATTGCCGCTGATCACGGCGATGATATCGGGATTGGCCTGCAGCATGCTCTGCATCTTGTCGTGGCCCTGGGTACGATCCCAGTTGGCGACCTGCGAAGCGGCCTTTTCGAGATCTGGATACTGGCTCAGCACAGTCGCGTAGCCGTTCGAGCGCGTCGCGGCGTTGTTGTCCGACGGGGCGCCGAGCAGTTCGACATATTTGCCCTTTTCGCCGACTGCCTGCACCCACTGCTGGGCACCGAGAGCTGCACCCTGCGCGTTGTTGGAGACGAGCTGCCCCTTGGCGAGGCCTTCCTGGTTGATCTCGGCATTGACGAGGAAAACCGGGATGTTGGCGGCAATCGCCTTCTTCACCGCGCCGACAGAGCCGTCAGCGTTGGCCGGGTCGAGAATGATGGCCACCGACTTGTTGGTGATGGCGGTGTCGATCAGGTTGCTTTCCGTGTTGGTGTCGCCCTTGTGGGCCCCGACATTGGCCGTGTAGCCGAGCTTCTCGGCCTCGGCCTTGGCGACGTTGCCCTCGGTGAGCCAGTAGGGGTTGGCCGGATCGTTGACGATGATCGAGATCAGGCCCGCGGCAGAAGCGGCGGCCGTGAACCCGACGACCATCGCGGCCGCAAGCAGACTTTTCAGCATGGTTTTCATGTACATTCCTCCAATGATTACGCGGTGTTGCTGCCAGTCACCTGGCAGTCTTCCCTTGGGCAGGATTGGCCGCTTCGGCCTTCCCCCGTTTCTGAGAAGTCGGTTGGCCACCTGTCGCGCTTGGGAGCTTGCTGCGGCGGCGATACTGAACGGCATTGAGCAGCACGGCGAGCACGATGACCGCGCCCGTGAACACTGTCTGCCAGTAGGATGAGATGCCGATGATCACCAGACCGTCGGACAGGAAGCCGATGACGAAGGCCCCGAGCAGGGTTCCGCGGATGTTGCCGCGCCCGCCGGTCAGTGCCGCGCCGCCGATGACGACGGCCGCGATGGCCGTCAGTTCGTAGGTGGTGCCTGCGGTCGGTCCTGCCGATGTCAGCTGCGAGGACAGGATCAGGCCGGCAATGGCGGCGCAGATGCCTGACAGCACATAGACGGAAATCTGCACCGTCTTGACCGGAACGCCGGACAGTTCGGCCGCGCGTTCATTGCCGCCCGAGGCATAGAGCCAGCGCCCGAAGGCGGTGCGGTTCAAGACGATGCTGCCGATGAGCGCGATGACTGCGAGAACCACCACGCCGGTCGGCACGCCGAACAGGCGGTTGAAGCCAAGCGCATCGAAGCCGGTGTTTCCCAGCTCCGGTTTGCCACCGAGATTATTGTAGGTCAGGCCACTGGTCATCAGCAGCGCCAGGCCGCGCGCCATGTACATGACGCCCAGCGTCGCGACGAAGGCCGGAACCTTGAAGCGCGCGATGAGCACGCCGTTGATCAGCCCGACGACGGCGCCCAGCATGCAGGCAAGCACGGCGACCACCCAGACCGGCGGATAGAGAACGACGCCCAGCCAGGTCAGCGTCACGCCCTGCATCAGGAAACCGGCAACGACGCCGGCAAGCCCGAGCGTCGATCCCACCGACAGGTCGATGCCGCCATTGAGGATGACGAGCAGCATGCCGACTGCGAGAATTCCGAAGATGGCGACATGCGAGGCCATGGTCAGGAAATTCGCCACCGAGAGGTAGTAGGGCGACAGGAACGAGAAGACGACGATGATCACGATCAGGGCAAAGAAAGCGCGTCCCTCGAGCAGCAGCTTGGCGAGATCAAAGCCTTCGCCGCCCGCGCTTGGACTGGATTGTTTTCTGGCCTGGCTGACATCGGTCATGGTCTGGGCTCCGAAATTCCTGGTGATCAGGCGACCACGGCTTCGCCGGAGGCGGCCATGATCTGCTCTTTGGTGGCGTTGGCGCCGAACTGCGCTGAAATCCTGCCCCGGCGCATGACGACGATGCGGTGCGCGATGCTGAGGCACTCGTTGACCTCCGAGGTCGAGAAGATCACCGCAAGGCCCTGCGCGGCGCGTTCGCTGAGCAATCGGAAGACCTCGGCCTTGGCGCCGACATCGATCCCGCGGCTCGGCTCGTCGAGAAGGATGACCTTGGGGTTGGTCGTCAGCATCTTGCCGATGACGACCTTCTGCTGATTGCCGCCCGACAGCGATCCGATCATGGCGTTGCCGCCGGCGGTCTTGATGGTCACCTTGCGGATCGAATCCTCGACCAGCCCACGCTCCCTGGTGCGGGACAGAAACAGCCCCTTTGCGAACGCTTCGATGCTGGCAAGCGAGAGATTGCGGCCGACGGTCATGGTCTGCACCAGCCCGTCACGCTGGCGGTCCTCGGGGACCAACACCAGACCCTTGGCGATGCGCTGGGCAATGCTCAGTCCCGAGACGTCCTCGCCTTCCAGAAGCGCGCGGCCGCCCGCCATCGGCACCCGTCCGGCGACCGCTTCCAGCAATTCCGTGCGCCCGGCGCCCATCAGCCCATAGATGCAGACGATCTCGCCCGCCTTGACGTCCAGCGACAGATGATCGACGACGGAATAACCGGAGCCCGAAGTGTCGACGACGCTGACATCCTCGATCGACAGGGCGACGTCGCCGAACGCATGACCGGTCGGTGGCGAACCGAGATCGAAGTTCTCGCCGACCATGTTGCGCACGATCCACTCGAGGTCGATATCCCTGGCTTCGGCCGTCGCCGTGATCGCGCCGTCGCGCAGGACGACGGCGTAGTCGGTGATCTGCAGGGCTTCTTCGAGGTGATGTGAAATGTAGACGATGGAGACGCCGCGGCTGGTCAAATCGCGGATCACCTTGAACAGCACCTCCACCTCGGTCGCGCTGAGCGCCGAGGTCGGTTCGTCCATGATCAGGATACGTGAATCCACCGACAGCGCCCGCGCGATCTCGACTATCTGCTGCTGCCCGAGGCGCAGATCCTCGACCAGGGTCATTGGATCGATGTCCTCTTCGAGGTCAGCCATCAGCGCGCGCGCCTGGCGCGATTCCTCGGCGAAATCGAGGCCGGTCCTGGTGCGCAGTTCGCGGCCCATGAAGATGTTGTCGCGTACGCTGAGGTTCGGCGCCAGGCTGAGTTCCTGGTGGATGATCGAGATGCCGCGATCGCGCGCGTCCGAGGACGACGAAAAACTGACGAGATTGCCGTCGAGCACGATGTCGCCCGACGTCGGCGTGACGACGCCGGACAGGATCTTCATCAGCGTCGACTTGCCGGCGCCATTTTCTCCGAACAGCGTCGTGACCTTGCCGCGATGGATGTCGAAATTGACGCCCCTGAGGGCATGGACGCCGCCATACGACATGACGATGTTGCGCGCCGAAAGCACGGCGTCGCCATTCGCAGCCGGTTTCATTTGACGTCCAGCCTCACGGGAGTGACCAGCCAGCTCTTCGGATTGACCAGCTTGAACGCGCCGACAACCGAAACGGTCTTGCCGGCCAAGGTGCTCGTGTCGACCTTTGCCAGGACTTCCTTCTTCATCTCGTTGTTCAGCGCCGAGCCGGCGTCCTGGTATTCTATCTGGTTGGTGAATTGGCCGAATGTGATCTTGCCGGTGGCGTCGCGCAGTTCGGTGCCGTTGATCGCCGGTCCCGTCTGCACGCGGATCATCAACGTGTCGGGCAAACCGTCGACTGCGACCTTGTAGATGCCCGATTTTCCTTCGCCGACAACGCCGGTGAACTTGACCGAAATGACTGGCCCGACACCTGCGGGCACGCCGTATTCCTTCTCGGCCGTCGCCCTGTCCTTGGCGATCGCCGTCGCCACTGTCACGGCGTCGGCGGCACGGGTCTCGACATCGGCCTGCACCTTGGGAAATTCCGACTTGCCGTAATCCGCGGCGGAGAAGACGGCGGCGCTGCGGACGTCACCGGCGGAGCCGATCCTGACCACCTTGGTGTCGAGCGCCATGGCGCCAAGCAGGACAACGACCGCGACGCCAGCCAGTATCCGACGCAAGCTGGCCGAGGCCTGCCGGGTCGATGCGGTGGCAGCCTTGGCACTCATGACGCAACCACCTGCAAGGCAGATCTGCCGTTGTCACGCATTTGACGATCCTCCGTTCACATGGCGCTTTGCACCATTGGATTGGTTCTTTTCGACAAGAGCGCGTGCAGTGCTTTCATCGGTGATCAGGCCGCTCAGATAACGGCTCTCGAGCACCGCTTTGATCGCGCGCACTTTCACCTTGCCACCGGCGACGGCGACAATCCTGCGGCCTTTCAACTGATCCCGCGGAAGCGCCAGAATTCTCTCCGACAGCGCCGTTTCCACCGGGCGTCCCTTGTCATCGAAGAAGTGGGCGAGCAGCTCGCCAACGCCACCGTCGCGTTTGACCTCATCGATTTCGGAATGTTCGATCATGCCGGTAGCGACCAGCGAGGCTTCCCGCATGGCGGTTCCTATGCCGACGAACATCAGGTCGGATCGGCTTGCGAGAGCGAAGACATCGCTAATGCCGCGCTGGCCAAGCAGCACCTCACGGTCCTCGGCAGTGTTGGCGACGAAAGGCACCGGCATCACATAGGCCTGCGCGCCTGTCCGCTCGGCCAGGCGATGCATGACATCGTGCGGGTTGGCCGCGAATTTGCGCGTCACGCCGCCAAGCAGCGAGACGAAACGGATATGGGCGGCGGCGGTGCGCGTCAGATACTCGACGCTTGCCGCGAGGGTACGACCATGGCCGACGCCGATCAGCATGTCCTCGCCGCGATCGATCTCGCGCTTCAGAAACTGCGCGCCGGCGATGCCAAGCGCCTTCAGCGGCAGATCGTCCTGATCGAGATCAGGAACGACCTCGCAGTAATCGAGCCCATAAGCATCGATCAGCTGCTGCTCGAGGTCGATGCATTCGCCGACGTCGCCGTCGATAATCACTCTGACCAGGCCATCCTGAGTGGCCCGGGTGATGAGCCGATGCGCCTTGAGGCTGGTCAAGCCGAGCCGTTTGGCCACCTGGGCCTGTGTGAGACCGCCGGCATAGTGAAGCCAGGCCGCGCGGGTGGCGAGGCTGGATTCATGGTCGCGGTTAGCGGTTCCGCCGGATTTCAAGCCATCTCCTCCCCAGGATGATATTATTATCTTTGTGTGCAAAAATTTTCACATCCCTGCATCGCTGTCAATCCCTCGCCGGATTTGGCCTACGGGGAATTCTGTGTGGCCCTATTAGGAGGTCTGCATATTGGGTGATCATAATGATGTGTTATTTTAACGTCAATCGATGTTATATCGCTTCAATGCCATCGAGACAGCAACCGGTATTTGCTGCCGATCTTCAAACTAAATGTCTGTTTTCAATCATTTACGCCCGGCGGCACATAAATCCCAATCAGGCTGTGTTGCGGTGTGTTGCACATGCGACGGAGCCATGGGCAAACCGATAGGATTGCCTTGAGAAAAGCCATCGGCATTGCCCGATGACGCGATCAGGCCAGCCGCATCAGGTTGCGGCCCTTGAGCTCCACAACGGCGGCTTCGACTTCCCGCGCAATGCGCCCAGCACTCCAGCCCAACGCCCTTCCGGCGATCGACGCGATCTCCTGCAGGTCCCGGCCTGTCAGGGAACCTGATATCGCCAGGGTGCTGCGACGCATGACGATATCAGTCAGATGTTCCACGAACTCGCTGCGGACGATGTAGTCGATTTCCGATTTTCTGTAGCCTTCGGAATCCGGCAGATCGCCCTTATCGTCCAGTTCGTGCCCGGCAATCTCCAGGGCTCTGGTTCCGTAGCGCGACAGCAATTCATCGAGACGCCGTTCCGCGATGCCCGTTTCCGACCATGCCCGGGCCAGCCAGTCTGCGCGTGCCGCCGCATCGGCTGGAAAATCCCTGCCGCCGCCAATTGGCATGGCTTGCGTTGAGACCTCGCGCTTGCGCTGCAGGCGACCGAGCACGGTGCCGGCGACTTCCTCTGCAAAGCCACGGAACGTTGTCCATTTGCCGCCGACCAGCGAGATAACCGCGAAAGGTCTGTTCTGGTCCGGCTCGGCGATCGGTGACGAGTGATCGCGGCTGATCAGCCCGGGCACCGATGCATCCGAGGAAGGCAGCGGCCTGATGCCGCTATAGACGTAGACGATCTGCTCGCGCTCGAATGCCATGCCCGGCAGCAGCGTTCGCACGCTGTCGAGCAGGTACTCGACTTCGTCAGGCTCGCAGCGCACCTCGTCGGGATTGTCGGCCTTGATGTCGGTTGAGCCGACCAGCGCCAAGCCGAGATAGTCGTAGACGAGGCAGATACGGCCGTCGTCGGCCTCGAAATAAAGCATGCGCCCGGCAAGGCTTTTGACCAGTTCGTCGTGCCTCAGCAGGATGTGAGAGCCCTTGGTGCCGCCGATCATCTTCGAGGGCGCGCCAAGCAGATCGTTGACACGATCGATCCATGGACCGGCGGCATTGACCACCAGCTTCGGCCGCACCGAAAAGGCGGCGCCGTTTTCCGGCTGGAATGTCAGTACGCCATTGGACGAGGCCACCAGCGCCGTGTAATTCGCGCTGGCCGAGGCCGCGTTCGCCTGCAGCCCATCGAGGATCAGTTCGAGCACCAGCCTTTCGGGGTGGCTTATCTTGGCGTCGTAGTAGGTGCCGGTGGCGACGATCGAAGGGTTGAGCGCCGGCATCCCGCTGAGCGCCTGGCGCCGCCCGACCATGCGGTGGCGCGGCATGACCCGGTTTCGCGAGCCATAGAAATCATAGATCATCAGGCCGATCTTGATCAGGATGGCGCCGCGGCTGCGCGGTGCGCTGGTCGAGCCGAACAGCGTTCGCAGCGCCGCCAGCATGCCCTTGCTCCAGGAGAAGATCGGGATGACGGTCGGCAGCGGACTGACATAATGCGGCGCGTTCTTCAAAAGCAGATTGCGTTCGAGCGTCGACTGCGCCACCAGACCGAACTCGCCGGTTTCGAGATATTTCAAACCGCCATGAATGAGCCGCGACGGCGCGGCACTGGTGCCCGCGCCGAAGTCGCTCTTGTCCACGATCAGGCAGCTGACGCCTTGTGCGCACAGATCGCGAAACAGGCCCGCCCCGTTGATGCCGGCGCCGAGAATGACGACGTCGACCTCGCCTGTCCCGGCCATGGCAGCCAAACGCCCTGCGGGGTTTCCCGTACGTGCTGCTTCCGTTGGGTTCATGGCGCTTTCGTCTTGACGATGCGCAGCTTGACGCCGGCCCGTTCGAGGGCTTGCGCCCGCGCATCGCCCAAGCCTTCGGTCGCCAGCACGACGTCGAAGCTGGTCAGGTCGTCGAAGACGTGCAGCGCGATCCTGTCGAACTTTGCGTGATCGACCAGAAGGATGCGCTTGACCGATGCGGCCATCATCGCCTGCTTGACCCGCACGACATTGGGATCCTGGATGAAGGCGGTGGTTCCGGTGATGGCCGAAGCCGAACAGATCAGCACATTGGCGCGCAATTGCGCCACGGCGTTCTCGCAGACGATGCCGATATAGGCATTGTAGGTGACGTGGTACTGGCCGCCGAGACAGATGAAGTCGATGTCGTCGACATTGGTCAGCAGCGACGCCGTCGCCACCGAATTGGTGATGACGGTCAGCGGCTTGACGTCGAGCAGCAGCGTGGCGACGGCGTTTGCCGTCGAGGAATCGTCCAGCATCACCACCTGGCCGGCTTCGACATAATCCAGTGCCGCCCGCGCCAGCGCATCCTTTTCAGCCCGATTGACCGTCACCCGATAGCGGAAGGCGCTTTCGTAGAGGCCGGACGGCTGAACCGTCACCGCACCATGCAGCTTGCGCAATACGCCCTGCTGGGCCAGCCGGTCGATGTGCCGGTGGATGGTCATGCGCGATACGCCGAAATGCTCGACCAGATCGTCGATGCGCACCTGGCCGAGCTTGATCACATAGTCGGCGATCTCTTCGCGTCGTTCGTCGGCCTTGATCATGCGGTTCCCCCAGTGTCTGGCCGCGCCAGCTTCTCGATCTCGGGCCAATGCGGTTCGAGCGCACCGGCTATGCGGCCATAGAGGGAAAAGCGCTCGTTGAACACAGCACTTGAGGCCGGCACTGGCTCGTATTGGCGCGCCGTCATGCCGGCCTGCGTGGCACCTTGTTGCGGCGTCGCGAATATGCCGACCGCGGCACCCGCGCAAAGGGCAGCGCCAAAGGCCGCGGCCTCGTCGGTCGAGGTGATGGTGACCGGGGCGTTCAGCACATCGGCAAACATCTGGACAAAAGCCGGATTGCGCGAACCGCCGCCGGTCAGGCGGATCTCGCTGATAGGAAAGCCCTCGCGCAAGGCTTCGACATGGGTGCGATGATTGAAAGCAATGCCCTCCAGAACCGCCTTGAGCATATCGCCGCGATCGTGCCAGCCGTGCAGGCCGACAAAGCTGCCGCTGGCGAAATCGCCAAACGGGGAGCCGAACAGATAGGGGTGAAACAGGATGGTCGACCGCTTCTTCAGCGCCACGTCGATCTCTGCTGCAAGCAACTCATGGATCGAGCCACCATCGACCGATGCCTTTTCCTGCTCCGAGCGGCAAAACGTATCGAGAAACCAGTCATAGTTTGCGGTCGAGGCCGGCGAGATCGCCATATTGTTCCAGCGGCCTGCGTCGATGGCGTTGCGGCAGAACCAGCGCGGGTCGACGCGCGGTTCCGAAGAGACGACTTCGTTGATGGAATAGGTCCCGGCGACGATGGCGAGCATGCCCTCCTCATGGCCGCCCATGCCAAGGGCCGAGGCGGTCACGTCATGCAGTCCGCACGCGACGGGTGTCCCCTTGCGAAGGCCAGTCACTTCGGCGGCCTCAGCAGTGACGTGGCCGACTATGTCAGCCGAATGCGCCATCGGCGGCAGCGCGTCGAAAAGACCATCCAGTCCGAAGATGCGCATCGCTTCCGGCGCGAAGGCTTGCGTGCGGACATCCGTGAATGAGGTGCTGGCCTCGGTACGGTCGGTGCCGATCGTGCCCGACAGGCAAAAGCGCAGCCAGTCCTTGCAGGCCAGTATATGCCAGATGCGCCCGTAGCGGTCTGGCTCGTTCTTCCTGATCCAGGCTAGCAGCGCCGATGGAGCCGAGACGTGCGGCGCCTGGCCGGTGCGCGCCAACGCATCTTCGAAGACCCCGTCCGCCGACCATTGTTCTACAATCTCGCCGGCGCGGCTGTCGAGCGACAGGATTCCAGGCCCCAGCGGCCGACGATCCTGGTCGAGCAGGTAGAGACCGTCGCCATGCGCGGTCGCCGCCACCGCCCTGATATCGTCTGCCGGGCGGCCACAGAGGGCGATCGCCTCCTTGATTGCGTCGGCGGTGGCCTGCCAGAGGCCGGCCATGTCGCGCTCCACCCAGCGCGCATGGGGCATCGATTGCGGCACCCGCCGACGCGCCACGGACAACTGAGTGCCATCGGTATCGAAGATCACCGCCTTGGTAACCGTGAGACCGTTATCGATTCCGAGCAAACTGGGCACGGTCACCGCCTCTTTCAGCGACTGGCAATGCGCACTGCAAGCTTATCCTGCAGGCTGGGGCAAGGGTGACAGACATAGCGGCGATCGACGAGCAACGGTGATACAAAAGCGATGGCATCCAACGGATTAATCGAACCATATATCGATGTTAATTTAACGTCAATCTATGAGACAACCCTTTTTACGCGCGCGTCAAAATGGACATCAATGGTTATAGAATTCTGATTTAATTCGATTTTTTGTCGATAAAAATATCCCACCAGGATCGTTCAATCGGCCGCCGATCGCCATCGATTAATCCGCAAAGCCGGAGCATGGCAACTGCCTCAGGTTGCGGTATCAAGGTCTGTTAAGAGCTCACAATCTGCCGAGACAGCAACAGAGTGAAAAACGTCGCGACAGCAGGCACCTTCCCCATCCGAGAAAGGTCCAAATTACATCAGAGGGGACCATCCGCAATGAGTGTCAAACCGCATCGGTGTGGTTGTCTGGATCGGATGCACCTGCTCCCATTTGGCAAAGAACCCCGCGACCGTTTCCGGTCGCGGGGCGTTGGGAGCGTTCTCGGGAAGAGCTGGTGGTCAAATGTTGGCGAGCAACTCGTTGACGCGGCTTTCCATGTCGGCAAGGGCGGCGTCGACGTCTTTCTGGCCAGTGATTGCAGCGCTCATCTCTTCGCCGACAATGTCCTGGATCGCAAACTGACGCTGCACGGCTGACGGCAGCGGCCTGCCGAGATCGGCGACAGCGGCGATCGTGTTGCGATGCGGCAGCGCCTTGAAGGCATCCGAGGTGATGATGGCCTTGTATGCCGGCAGGTGGCCGGTGCGCGACCATTCGAAGTCGTTGTCGGCGAAGAACTTCAGGAACTTGCCGATGGCCGCGGTCTGTTCAGGCGTGCGGTCCTTCTGCGAGACTGCCCAGGTGTGGCCATCGGCATATTGCGCATGGGCACCGCCAAAAAGCTGCGGATATGGGTACACAGCGTAGCCGCCTTTGTTGAGCGCCGTGCCCTTGGTTTGGGACTGGGCATTGTTGTCGCCGACGACCCATGTGCCGTTGAGCTGAACGCCACCGTCACCGGCAAGAAAAGCGTTGATCGCGCCGCCGTAGTCGAGATCCTTGGTGGTGTAGCCCTTGTCGAAGATCGCCTTGTACATCTCGACGACCTTCTTGGCTTCCGGTGTATTCAGCTTCACATGCTTCGGATCGGCAAAGAAGTCGGAATCCTGTTGAAAGAGATAGGTGTAGAGATTGCGCGTGTAGAGTGCCGTCTCATTAGCCAGGTTCTGAACGAAGTAGGGCTTGCCGGTCTTCTGCTTGAACTGTTCGGCCTGGGCGAGCAATTCCTCGGGCGACTTCGGAAGCATCGGCGTGCCGTCGGCATTGACGAGCCCGGCCTGTTTGAAGAGATCCATGTTGATGTGATAGAGCATCGTCCAGCTGTCGATCGGCAGGCCGTAGATCTTGCCGTCTTTGGTGGCACCGTTGCGCGCTGCGTCCGTGAAGGCTTCAGGTGTGACGCCGACGGACTTCAAGAGATCGTCGAGCGGCATCAACAGCCCCTTGGACTGGTAGTCCGACAGCGCGGATTCATGGATGGTGACGATGTCCGGGGCATCGCCCGAAGCGAATTGCGCGGTCAACTGGTCATAGCCCGGCCATTCCACGGTGCTGACGCTGACATGCACATCGGGGTTGTCGGCGTTGAACTTGTTGATCAGCGAGGTGATGATGCCGCATTCACCAACAGCCTTGGTGACATCGGTGTTGGTGCCGAAATCGGCATCGCAGGCACCGAAAAAGCGCTGTACCGTCAGCTCCGTTGCCGCAAAGCCTGGGCTTGCGAGCATCATTACCCCCGCGGAGACCGCGGCAAACAGTATTTTCTTCATTCTCATGTCAGTTCCTCCTACTGAGTTTCCGCCACTCCACACTGGATTGGCGTCATGCTTTCCATCGCTGCGGCGCACTCCCCCGCCCTGCAATTCTCATTATCGGACCGCGGCGCCGGAGACGGCGGTGACGATGTATTTCTGGAAAAAGAGGTAGACGATCAGGATCGGCGCGCCGGCGAACACAGCTTGCGCCATCAGGAAGCCGATGCCTTCGGACTGGGCGAAATTCGTCTGTGTCGAAGCCATGCCGACGGTCAGCGTGTACATGTCCTTCCTGGTTGCCGAGATCAGCGGCCACAAATAGTCGTTCCAGGCGCCAAGGAAGGTGAAGATGCCGAGCGTTGCCTGCGCAGGCACGGTGAGCGGCAGCAGCACCTTCCAGAAGGTCCGGAACCGGCTGGCATTGTCCAGCATGGCGGCTTCGTCCAGCTCCTTCGGGATGGCCTTGAAATATTGGGTCATCAGGAAGACGCCGAACGAAGCCGACAGGCCGGGGAGAATGAGCCCGTGATAGGTGTTGTGGAACTTCAATATGCTGAAGATCTGGTGGCGGGCGACGAGCACGGCCTGTTCCGGCACCGCCAGACCGAAGAGAACGATCACGAACAGGATGTTTTTGCCGGGGAAGTTCAGACGTGCAAACCCGTAGCCGGCGAGCGACGACAGGACCAGCGTACCGAGTGTCAGCCCGCCCGAGACGATGATGCTGTTGAGCACCCAGAGAAATACCGATGAGGTGCCGATGGTGTTGAAGTAGTTCCTGAGCGTGTAGGGTAGGCGAAAAACCGAATTCGGATCGGCCATCAACTCGGCATTGTCCTTGAGCGACAGGCCGATGACCCACAGAACCGGCGCGATCATGGCTATCGAAAGCAGGATGACGAGGGCCAGCAACACGCGGTCGCCAAACGCACGTCCCTTGATGGAAATGGCTGGCGCGCTCATGTCTGATCCGCCTTGTTGCGTGTTACGAGGTATTGGGCCATGGCCGCGATCAGGATCAGAATGAACAGGACCTCCGATGCCGCGGCACCCATGCCCAGATCCCAACGACGGAACGCGGTGTCATAGATGTAGAGCACGATCGGCTTGGTGAGGTTGTTAGGGCCGCCGCGCGTCATCAGCCAAGCCTGGCCGAACAGCTGAAATTGCAGCACGATCTGGATAATGATCACCAGGATGAAAGTGCGTTTGATAGACGGCAGCGTGATCGAGCGCAGCGTCTGCCAGCGATTGGCATTGTCCAGGGCTGCCGCCTCGTAAACATCCTGCGGGATCTGCTGCAGGGCCGAGAGAAACAGCATCATCGGCAAGCCGATGCACCACCAGACGGTGGCAATGGCGATACCGATCATCGCGAGGCTGGGGTCGGAAATGAAAGCCGGGGCGGTTGCGCCGAACCATCCGTAGATCGTCGACAGAAGGCCGACATTCGGAATGAACACGATGCGCCAGATCAGCGTGACGATTGTGACCGACAGCACCGAGGAAGAGAAGAACAAGGTCCGCAGCACTGCGGCAGTGCGCGTGCGGCGGTTGAGGCAAAGCGCGAGGAAAAGGCCGATCAGCGCCAGCGTCGGCACTGTCAGAAGGACGAAGTAGAAGGTGTTCCAGACCGATTGCAGGAAGACCTTGTCGTGAAACAGCCTGACATAATTGCCGAGACCGACAAAATCTCCGGACGAGAACGTGTCGGCCTTGTGGAAGCTCAGCCACATCCCCCAGAGGAGCGGAAAGATGAGCAGCGTCGTGAAGAAGAACAGGAACGGCGCGACGAAAACGAAGTTTCGCCATTGCGGCGCATAGATGTCGACGCTTGGAGCCCTGACGCTCACGGTTGCCATCGCGGTCCGCGGCATCGTCAGCCGGTCGGCCATATCAAGCCTCCCTCGCGTGCCAGGCGCGGCCGGCCGCGCTGAACAGATGCGACTTCTGGCCGTCGAAGGCGAGCCCTACCTTGTGGCCGACCGCGACCCGGCTGTTGCCGACATCCGAGCCGACGATCTGCTGGCCATCGCCGAGACGAATGTAGATCAAGGTGCGCTCGCCAAGCCGCTCGAGCACATCGACCACGCCATCGGCATTGCCCTGCCCGGGAGGAACGATGCGGACATCTTCCGAACGGATGCCGAAGCTGTACTTGTCATCGGCCAACAGGTCGGAAGAAATCGCGGTCCGAACCGATATACCGTCCGAAAACCTGGCCGTGGCGTTGCCACTCGATCTGTCGAGTGTCGCATCGATAAAGTTCATCGCCGGGGCACCGACGAAGCCGGCGACGAATTTGGTCGCGGGGCGCTCGTAGATTTCCATGGGAGAGCCGATCTGCTCGATCCTGCGGTTGTTCATGACGACGATGCGGTCGGCGAGCGTCATGGCTTCGACCTGATCATGGGTGACGAAGATCATCGTCGATTGCAGGCGCTGGTGAAGCTGGGCAAGTTCGAGGCGGGTGCGGGTTCGCAGCGCCGCATCCAGATTTGAGAGCGGCTCGTCGAACAGGAAGGCCTTCGGCTCTTTCACGATCGCACGGCCGATGGCAACGCGCTGGCGCTGGCCGCCCGAGAGCTGGCCCGGTTTGCGCTCGAGCAAATGCGGCATTTCGAGGATGCGGGCGGCTTCGTTGATCCGCGCGTCAATGACCTCGCGCGACATGCCGATATTCTCAAGCCCGAAGGCCATGTTGTCGCGTACCGTCATATGCGGATAGAGCGCATAGGACTGGAACACCATGGCAATGCCGCGCTTGCCCGGCGGCAGATGATCGATACGTTCCCTGTTGATGGCGATCTCGCCGCTATCAACAGTTTCGAGGCCTGCGATCATGCGCAAAAGCGTCGATTTCCCGCATCCGGATGGACCGAGAAACACGATGAATTCGCGTGCCTTGATGGAGAGCGACAGATCCTCCAGCACCGACATGGCACCGAAGTGCTTGTTCACATTCCTGATTTCGATATCGGCCGTCACGTCGACGCTCCTCCTCAGCGCATGCACTTTCCGACAACAGACCCGAGGTCAGAGCTTCAGGCGTATCATCTGGTAGGAATAGGCCGGCAGCGACAGGCTCAATCTGCCGTCAGTCATCGAGGCGCCCACTCCCTTCCTAGGGCCGACATTGCCGGGATTCTCGGCTGAATTGACGGCTTTGAGATCGGCGTGCGTCATCATTTGGTGATCAACGATATCAGCCGCGCCGAAACCAGTGATGTCGATCACGGTTTCGATCGCCTCGCTCGAATGGCGGTTGACGGCGAAGAAGGTGACATGGCCGGTTTTGGTGTCGTGCACGCCGGCCACATCGACATAGGAGACGTCGCCCGCGACGGCGGATTTGTAGGTCGGGCTGTCCACCTTCAGATCCAGCGCATTGCCGCGGCCGTAGATCGAGGCATAGAGATAGGGATAGAATATCGTCTGGCGCCATGCCGGGCCGTTGGGAACGGTCATGATCGGCGCGATGACGTTCACCAGTTGCGCCAGGCAGGCGATCTTGACCACATCGGAACGACGGATGAAGGTGTTGAGGATCAAGCCGACCTGCAGCACGTCCTCGAAATTGTAGATGTCCTCGAGCAGCGGCGGCGCAAAGGGCCAGCCGTCATTGCCGCCAAGAATCTTCTTGTCCTGCTCCTTGGAATGGTACCAGACGTTCCATTCGTCGAACGAGATGTAGACCTGCTTGCTGGAGCGCTTCTTGGCCTTGATATAGTCGATGACGCCGGCGACCGAGACGATGTAGTCGTCAAGCTTCTCGCTCATTGCGAGATAGTTCGGCGCGTCATTGGCTTGGTTGTCGAAGTACATATGCAGCGAGATGTAGTCGATCTCGTTGTAGGTGTGGTCGAGCACGGTCGCTTCCCATTCGGGATAGGTCGGCATCTTGGCATTAGAAGAGCCGCAGACCACCAGTTCGAGCGACTTGGAGAAGGCGCGCATCGCCTTGGCGGTCTCATGGGCCAAGCGGCCATATTCGTCGGCGGTCTTGTGGCCGATCTGCCAAGGGCCGTCCATCTCGTTGCCGAGGCACCACAGCTTGACGTCGAAAGGCTCCTGGCGGCCGTTGGCGATGCGCTTGTCGCTCCACTCACTTCCGCCTGGATGATTGGTGTATTCGAGGAAGTTGCGGGCTTCGTCGAGGCCACGTGAACCGAGATTTACGGCAAGCATCATCTCGGTGTTGGCGGATGCGCACCAGTCGGCAAATTCATGCAGGCCGACTTCGTTGCTTTCCGACGTGTGCCAGGCGAGGTCGAGGCGCACCGGGCGCTCTTCCTTGGGGCCGACGCCGTCTTCCCAATTGTAGGCTGAAACGAAATTGCCGCCGGGATAGCGGACGATCGGAACGTTTAGTTCCCTGACCAGATCGATAACGTCTTGACGCATGCCGTTGGCATCCGCCGTCGGGTGGCCCGGCTCATAGATGCCTGTGTAAACTGCCCGCCCCAGATGCTCGATAAAGGATCCATACAGCCGCGGATCGATTTCCGAGACAACATAGTGCGGATGCGCCGTTACGGCTGCCTTCATGCATTCCTCCCACGATATCACAAATGGTGATTTAAATCACCTTATTCGATATCAAAGGGAAGCAGCGCTCGTTCGTCAAGTCAAAAACATCAAAATGTCTGACAAAAGAACGGCGGCTGCGGTCGTGAATTGAGGTAAGATACTGAAATTGCTTCGCTATCTTTAAAACCCGATTTGATGATATCAACTGGTTTTGATCCTGAGCAGGATGTCCTGATCGTAATTTCCAAATCCCTTGCCGAAAATATTGATCCCGCCGGGACGCTCGGCGTCGTCCTTGACGCCGATACGGATGCGGATTGAATGATGGCTCTTGAGGTCGAGGACAGCGAGGCTGGTTTCGGAAATTCTGACACCGTCGACATAGGTGCCATCAGCGGAAATTCGCCAGTTCTTCAGCTTGCCATATTGTGAGCCCTTGAGCTTCCACCAGGAGGGCGTGAAGACGCCGCGCTTGTCGCCGAAATCGCCAGGTGAGGTCCACGTTCCGACATCGATGCCATTGATCGTCAGCGTGATGTCGGAGGGCCAGTCGGCGCTGGTGCCAGGCACTTCCGAGGACAGTTCCACCACCACTTCCAGCTCCGTAATCTCGGCATTGGCAAGCTTGGCATTGTTGGGGAACTGGTATTCGACAAAGCCGCGCGTGAACCACAGCAACCCGGCTTTCATGCGGTCCGGATCGAGAAAAGTGTTGGGCACGTCGAGCAGACCGATGATCCCATCCGGCGAACAGAGGCCGCAGGGCGCCGTGACCTCGAACCCGGTGTAAAGCCCAATCGGCATCGACACTTCGATCGCGTCGTTCTTGACCGAACGATACTCGCTCTTGAAGACCACGAGCACTTCCTCGGCGGTCGGATAGCAGATTTTCTGGCTGCCCTTCTTCGCCTTCTGGTTCTCCGTACGGATCAGGCCAGCATCCTCGAGCACCTGGATATTGGTCGAGACCGTCGATTGCGGCAGCGACAGCACGGCGGCGATGTCATTGATATTCATCGGCCCCTTCTCATGCAGCAATTTCAGCATGGAGATGCGTGCCAAGGAGGCCAGCCCCCTGAGGACGGCAATGCCCTCCTCGGGTTCGATCACAAGAAAATTGCGACTCATGAATTTGCCAACCCTGTGCGAAATCTATATCCGAAATCACCTTGTATATCGGGATGTTTGATTTAATCAATGCGCTGCCGGCTCCATGTCATTTCGGGCCGTAGACCCGCGGGGCGGAGCGATAGCCGTGTCGAGGCGAGCAAGACCGATGTGTCACAGCGAGGCGCGACGCGGCGGACGTGCTTGAGCTTGGAGAAGAAGCGCTGGAGGCGTTTGCGTTCGTGGCAGTCCACTTCGGGGGATTTGAGCGGAATGTTCGGAGTGTCCACGCCCTAAATATCGATGCGCTGCTCGCTGTCGGGGTCGAACAGATTGACGCTCGCCGGATCGACGGCGAGGAATATTGGCTCTTTTCGCCGGCCTGCAAACCTCGGTGGCAAGCGTGCGATGATCGACTGCTCGCCAACCTGCACCGTCACCATGGTTTCAGGCCCGGTAGGTTCCACCACATCAATGACCCCTGTGACCGAAGCTTCATCGCGCGCAACCGCCTTTAGTTCTTCAGGCCTTACGCCCAGGATCACCGGGCGGTCGAAATCGACCTGTCGCTTGCCGGCCGGCATTGCGACCGACACGCCGTTCGCTGCGAAACGCACGCCGCTCGGGCTCGAGGCCAGTCGTCCAGGAAGGAAATTCATTGCCGGCGATCCGATGAAACTTGCGACGAATATGTTGGCGGGCCTTTCATAGATGGTGCGAGGATCGGCCAGTTGCTGGATATGGCCTCCCTTCATCACCGCCACTTTGGTGCCCAACGTCATTGCCTCGATCTGATCGTGCGTCACATAGACGATGCTCGTGCCGAGACGCTCGTGCAGGCGCTTGATCTCCGTGCGCATTTCTACACGAAGCTTGGCGTCGAGATTGGACAGCGGCTCGTCGAACAGGAACAGCTCGGGGTCGCGCACGATCGCCCGCCCCATTGCAACGCGCTGCCGCTGTCCTCCCGAAAGGTTGGCGGGGCGCCGGTCGAGCAGGTGCGAAATCTGCAGCAGTCGTGCCGCGTCGTCGACGGCACGCTTACGCTGGTCTGCGTCCACGCCCCGCATTTCCAGTCCGAAGCCGATATTTCTCTCTACCGACATTGTCGGGTAAAGCGCATAGGACTGGAACACCATCGCGATATTGCGGTCCTTGGGTGCAAGGTCGACGACTGAGCGTCCGCCGATCAGGATGTCGCCGCCGGACGTGTCGTCGAGGCCGGCAATCATGTTGAGCAAGGTCGACTTGCCACATCCGGACGGCCCGAGCAGAACCAGAAAGCCTCCGTCCTCAAGCTCGATGTCGACCCCGTGAAGGACCTGCACGGAGCCATAGGACTTGCGCACGTCCTTGATGGAAAGTGTCGCCATGCGAATACTCCTAACCCTTGATTGCGCCCGCAGTGAGCCCCTGAACCATGGTTCGCTGGACAATGGCGAAGAGAACGACGACAGGCAGGATGCTGAGAATGCCGCCCGCCGCCAGGACGCCCCATGGAAGCTGGAACTCGCCGACCATCAGTTGCAGGCCCACGGGCCAGGTACGGGACCCCTGCCCCGTCGTCAGCATCAGGGCGAACAGGAACTCGTTCCACGCGGCGATGGCAATGAACACCGAACTTGCGACCAGGCCGTTGCGGGCGAGCGGCATGACGATACGGACCATGGCACCAAGCCTGGTCGAACCATCGATGCGTGCCGCGCTCTCGAGTTCCCTGGGTGCGGAATCGAAGAAACCTTTGAGCATCCACACGAACAGCGGCAGCAGGAAACTCGTATAGGCAAGCGCAAGGCCGAAACGGCTGTCTACAAGACCAACGCCGCGCATGACGACATAGAGGGGAATGATCATCATGACTGCAGGAAACATGCGAACGACAAGATAGCCGAGCATGAGCTGAGTTCGGCCCCGAAACGCGAAGCGGGAAAATGCATAGGCCGCAAGCGTACCCGTGGCGACGCAGATCGTCACCGTGAGGAAAGTGACGGTGATGCTATTGCCTATCAGGCGCGGGAAACCGGACTGCGTCCAGATGGCCACATAATTGTCGAAGGTAACGCGCCTCGGTATGTACTGCATCGTCTGGGTGACAATGTCGGCCTCATATTTGAGCGATGTCAGCAACATCCAGATCATCGGACCGATGCAGAACATCGACAGGCCCGCGAGGACGAAGTAGGTAGCAATGTTCGCAACTGTGCGCCGGCGGCGCTTGCTTTCAATCATCGCCCTCTCCCTTGGTAATCCTGGACAGGCGGATGTATGCCGCCGCGAAGATCATCAGGATCACAAACATCACCACCGACAGCGCCGACGCGTAGCCGAAATTGAATTCCTTGTAGGCTGTCTGGAAGGCATATAACGACAGGACCTGCGTGGCATCTCCCGGTCCGCCACCGGTGAGAATGAGGAGCAGATCGGGCGAATTGACCAGACCAATGACGCGCAGGATGACTGCCGCCGCGATGACGGTCTTGAGCATGGGCAAGGTGATCAGCCTGAGCTGCGCCGAGACGCCGGCGCCGTCCACTGCCGCTGCCCTGTAGAGATCTTCGGGAATACTCTTCAGGCCCGCTAGCAGCAGCAAGGCGAAGAATGGAAAACCATGCCAGGCCTCGACGAGGACGGTCGCCGCCAGGGCGGTATTGGGATCCGCGAACCAGGCCTTGTAGGTCTCCAGCACGCCCACGCGGACAAGAAGGTCGTTGATGACGCCAAGCCGCGGATCGAGCAGCAAGGCCCACATATGGCCCGCAACGACGTTGGGGAGGAAATAGGGAAGCAGGATAAGCACGGCGAAGATCTTCGTGCCCGGCAAATCCCTGTTGAGGGCTGTCGCGGCGAGAAGGCCAAGCGCCAGTTCCAGCACGATGGCGGCAGTGACCCACACAACTGTATTCTTCAGTGCGATCCAGAAGACCGGGTCGGACCACATTCCCGCATAGTGTTTGAAGCCGACCCAGCCATCCAGCCCGGGACGCGTCAGACGCATGTCGCGAAAACTGATGGCCATGCCGTAAAGCGTCGGATAGGCGATCACCAGAAGGATCATGACGAGGCTGGGGAGGAGCAGTAAGTACATCCAATATCGGGTCTCGGACAGTTCGCCGAGGGCCCGCAAAGGCAGATATCTGCTTGAGCTTGACGTCATGTATCTCCGGAGCGAAAGCACCGTCCCGTTGCGTTCAAAGCACGGCTACACGTCGGAGCAGCCGTGCCGGGATGTCAGCGAAGGGCCGCTTCGAGGCCTTGGATCATCCGGTCCACAGCCTGTTCCGGCGTCGATTGACCCGTGAGCACCGATTGGAAAGCGGGATTGACGACATTCTCGGACCAACCCGCCGCGCCAACGAAATTGTTCGGCAGGCGTCCGAATTTCAGCGTTTCGACAGCCGCGTTATAGATTGGATTGCCTGTGATCCGCTGATCCTGCAGGGCAGCGGCGGAGGCCGGGAAATAGCCCGTGCCCTCGAGCAAGGTCAGCGCAGCATCGGTCTGGCCCCAGAAACTCACCCACTGCCAGGCGGCCTCGATATTGTCTTCCTTCATGATACCGTTGCCGGCGTAGGCGACGCGGGCGACATGCGCCTTCGGACCGGCCGGCATCGGTGCGGTCGAGAACTGGTTGCCCTGCTTCATCGCAGCCGAGATTTCGTTCAGCGAACCGGTATGGTGCCACACCATCGCGGTCTGCCCGGTGCGGAAGCCCTCCATGATCTGGCGGTAGCTGTCATTGGGCGCGCTCGGCGGCACAACCTTTTCCTTCAGGAAGAGATCTGAATAAAACGTTATCGCCTCGACCGCCGCCGCCCTGTCGATGGCTGGCTGTCCATCCTTGACGATCGGCGAGCCAAACGCCTCCATGACATCGATGACGTATTTGAAACCGCCGGCGCCGGCGCGCATGCCGAATGCATACCTGCCCTTCGACGGATCGGTGAGCTTGCGGCAGGCACCCAGGAATTCGTCGAATTTCGTGGGTGGCCCGGCCAATCCGGCTTCCTCGAAATAGTCGGCGCGGTAGTACATCCAATCGACGAAGGCAAAGGCGGGAACCGCATAGATAGCGCCGTTGCTGGAAAGCCCGGTCCAGCGATTTTCGGGAAAATTGGCCTTGCCCTGCCATCCGTTCACCCGCTCGGTAAGGTCAATCAACCCCTCCATCGCGGTAAGATCGGCGAAGCGCTCGGCAATCACCATGGCGGTATCCGGACGCCCACCGGTCAGCACGGCCGAAGAGACCTTCGCCATGTATTCCGAGTTCGGGATGTTCTCCTGGGTCACCGCCACACCCGCATTCGCCGCCTGAAACGATCCGATAATCTTCATCAGGCTGGTCATTTCCGACTGACTGGTGAAATGGTGCCAGTAACTGATGGCATTCGCGGCACGGGCACCGCCGACGCGCCCTGCCATCGCAAGAGCCGCCGAACCCATGAGAAACTGCCTCTTGTTCAACTGCATGCGACCTCCTCCCAGATATCAGATCAGCAATCTGATCGATCAGTTGCAGTTTTTGGGTAGCATCCTTTCCCACGCCGTGCAACCGCGCCGGCGCGCAAACTGGGAAAACGACTGATCGCTACCGGCCTATCAGACGAGACCTAGATTCCGTTGCATCGCAGCCTGGAAATGGGACTGCAGCTTTGCTTCGGCGGCATCCGCATTCCTGGTGCTGCAAGCCTCGAGGATGTCGAGGTGCTCCTTGATCGTCCGGACCATGATAGGCGCGGTGATCTTGCGGTCGAGCCGCAGCAGGCGCAGATAATTGTGCATGCGCCGGTAGGCGCTGTCGATCAGAGGATTGTGCAATGACGCAATGATTGCGCCGTGAAACTCTCCCTCCAGCGCGTCCATTGCCTCCAGTTGTTCCTTTCCGAGGCCATCCCGCTCCACGCTTCTAAGCATACGGGAATGCCGGATTTCCAAGGCATTCATGACGGTTTCGTCGCCTTGTTCGGCAAAGACGCGGATCGCCGAGCGCTCAATGATGGCGCGGAATTGGTAGGTGGCACGCGTTAGCTCCATGCCGGGCCTGATGAACTGGATGCCGGAGCGCGGGTGGATTATCAGAATCCCTTCCGCCTCCAGAACGCGCAGAGCGTCCCGAAGCGGGGCAACCGGCACGTCGACGATCGCGGACAACTCGTTTTGAGAAACGAAGGCCCCTGCAGGAACGCGCCTGTCGAACAGGCCCTCCAGAATACGCTGATAGGCAATATCGCTCATACGGACGGCTGCCCCCAGGCCGGTAGAGACGGTTTTTGCTTTGCCCACCACTTGCGGCACCCCCATTGGTCCGATACTAAAGACGCAATCTGATAGATCAGTTTATCATTGTAAACGATCAGAAAGCCCTTGTGATGAGCCTTTCGCATTTTCGTATAACCCGATTTCAGTTCGCCCGCGACCGGGTAATCGGGGACAGTCAAGTTCGGGTGGACGACGTCAACGTCGCCACTTTGGAACTCGTTTCGGAAAGCGGCGAGGTGGGGCTGGGGTTCATCCAGACGCTCTTCAATCCTCTACCCGATCAGACGGAGATCGAGACTGTTTTCGAACACGAGGTTTGGCCGACACTCAAGGGGCACAAGGCGATAGCGCTGGTTCACCGTGTGAACCGCCCGCGCGGCGGCAACCAGCGGACCTATTCGCTGCCCTTTCACGAGGCGGTTCAGGTGGCGCTTTGGGATCTTGCGGGGAAGGAAGCCGGCCTGCCTCTTCACGTCTTGCTTGGCAGTCGCCGCAACCGCGTGAAAGCCTACGCCAGCGGCCTCGATTTTCACCTCGACGATGAGGCGTTCGTCTCGTTGTTCTCTCACGCGGCATCGCTTGGCTACTCCGCTTTCAAGATCAAAGTCGGCCATCCGGATTTCGACCGCGATCTGCGGCGCCTGGAGCTGTTGAAGACCTGCGTTCCGGCAGGCTCAAAAGTCATGATCGATCCGAACGAGGCGTGGACATCGAAGGAAGCGCTCGTGAAATTGGTCGCGATCCGCGATGCCGGTCACGATCTTCTCTGGGTCGAGGATCCAATCCTGCGTCACGACCACGAAGGATTGAGAACGCTCAGGCATGCCGTGACATGGACCCAGGTCAACAGCGGCGAATATCTGGATCTTCAAGGCAAGCGGCTTCTTCTGGAAGCCCATGCAGCCGACATACTGAATGTCCACGGCCAGGTGACCGACGTCATGCGCATCGGGTGGCTAGCCGCCGAACTCGGAATCCCGGTCAGCATCGGCAACACCTTCCTGGAGGTTGGCGTGCATATGGCGGTCGCACTTCCCGAGGTCGAATGGCTGGAATATTCGTTCCAGAATTTCGATCATCTGGTGGAGCAGCCCATCGAAATCCGAGACGGCTACGTCTATGCGCCCGATCGACCCGGCCATGGACTGGTGCTTTCCGAAAAAGCACGCGGCGAATGGAGGAGACCGAGGCGACTGGCCCGGTCGGAACTGGGCACAGCGCCCGAAAATCCACGCTTTGTCCCGTGAAGCAGAAGAGAAGCTGAAGCCCAGACTGGGCGGCGGTCGTCGGCTTATCGACTGCCCAAGGTCAAATCGATCTCGGTAATGTGCCAGCGGCCGAGATTGGCGGTGTAGAGTTTGTTACCCTTGAAGGCGATATTGGTGGGATGCGCCAGCGTGGTTGCCGCCGGATCCTCGATCAGCACTTCGAGCCCCCGATCGTTGGACCAGCAATAGATCCGGCTGGGCTCGTAACACGAGATGAACAGCGATCCGTCCGGAGCGAAGGCTAGGCCATCCGGGACGTTATGCACGCCCTCGATGACGACCTGCTTCGGCCCAGCCTCACCGTCGGCAAGGATCGGCACATGGCTGACACACGAGGCATTGCTTTCAACCACATAAATCCCGCTCCCCTCCGGCGCCATGGCCATGCCATTGGCGAAGGACATCGCCTCCTGGCACCACAGACGGCCTTCGCCCGTTTCGAGATCGTAGCGGAAGATGCCGGAACGATTGTCCTCGCCGACGCTGTCCGACACATAGAGCCAGCCCCTCGCCTCGTCGACGATGGGATAATTCGGCACGCGGATGCCGGACGACGCGAAGCGCTCCATGCGCGCTGTCGCGGCATCCCAACGAAAGATCGCCGCGTGCTTCAGGTCACAGGCGAAGCAGTTCCCCATGCTGTCGAAAGCAATGCCAAGAAGGAAACCGTCCGTGCCGCCCATGCGCTCAACCGAGCCGCCGTCGGCGGCAAGCCGCAGGAGGTCGCCGGTTTCGGTGCCGCACCAGATCGACCCGTCACGGTGGACGGCCACGCCCTCCGGGTGCGCGACGCGAGGGCTGGTGAAGATGCCATCGAAGAAGACGCGCGCGGCGGACATATCGAGCAATGGTTTTGCCATCGAGCGCTCCTCAGCTTGCGATGTGCGATTTCTGTGCGGCGATGCAGAGCTCGACCATCGCGCGGTCGGCGGAGAGTATCTCGGCGATCAGCGCGCCGCGCTCCTTGGCGCTGACAAATTCGAGGCGCCGCAGGCCGAGCGGGTCGATGCGATTGCGCAGAACAGCGAGCGCATCGCTGGAAGGCAGCGGAACCTCCCGGCAATCGGCGTCGAAGGTCACCGCAAACCCGGTGGCGTCGCGGATCTGCTGCTGCATGACGCCGGGCATGGTCTCGATGACGATCAATTCCCGGGATGTCCGGTCGAGCCGAAAGACGCAGAGATCGGTGAACACCAGCGCCTGGCCGGTGCGATAGCCCATCGGCTCTCGCTCCTCCGGTGTCAGCAGCCCGCGGGCGGAACTCACGATCTCCACCTCATCCACCAGCGACTGGACCGAATGCCGAGGAATGTAGAGCAAATAGTCGCGGTGCATGTTGGCGACATCGGCCATGCCGCCTTGCCCTGGCAACCGTATCAGGCCGCCGCTCGGTTTGCGCAGCGCGATGGTGTTGACGCGGCCGCGTCGGTCGACCTGCGCCGCGCCAACGATCTCATGCGTCACCGCACCTGCCTGATAGTAAGTCGAGTAAGTGTCGTCGCCGCCGGCATGCGTCACCGCCGTCTCGCAATCAAGGCTTTCGATCAGCGACAGGATCATCGGGCTCGGCGCTATGTCGAGATGGCCGCAGCTCATCGTCGCGATGATCATGTCGGGCGCATGCGTCGCCTTGGCCAACCGGTAGGCGACGTTGGCCAGCGGCGAGACAGCGCCGGCGCTGGCAAAACTCTCATTGTCGAGTTCGGCGGCGATGCGGGCGGCAATGATCTCGTCGATGGATGCTTTCTCCGCATCATGAGCGAGCGCCGGCATTGCGAGGGCCGTTTTGGCGCGAACCTTCGCAGCCCTTTGCAGCGGCTTCGGCACGCCATCGGAGGGCAGCCGCAGACTGTCCGCCAAGGGCGTTTCCCGGGCCGCCAATGCCTGCGACAGTGCCTGATAATCGGTGACATAGAATGGCAGGCACGAGGCCGGCCAGGCACCGCCCGGCATAAGCGCTATGGCCGAAACCTGGTTGCGGGTCAACACGCTCTGGCGCCCGTCTTGCCGCAGCGCCCCGACCGGGACGATTTCCTCGACCGTGACCAGCACCTTGCGCGCCGCGCCCGCCATCGCGAAGTCCAATGCGCGCGGGCCGATGACCTGAACATTGCCGTTTTCATCCGCCCGCTGTGCGTGGACGACAAACGCATCGAGCCTCAGCGGCGGGATAAATCCCATATCTGTTCCGGCAATCGGATCGGGCATGGCGCTCGCACCCGGCAAACGCGACAGCATGTCCGACCCTTCCGGAAGCTGGAACGGCATGGACGGCAGATTCTGCTGTGCCGCCCGCAGCGCCTGGATCATGGCCAGAGCCGTCCAATCGCGAACCGGTATCGCCTCGCTTTCGGCGGCGGCACGGAATCTTGGTGGCAGGCCGAAAATATCGAGGCTGGAAAAGCAGAGGTCGATTTCCGCCGCCGCACCCGCTTCGAGCAGCAGTTCGAGCGGCAAGCCGCCGGCCCAGCAGACGTAACGCAAATCCTTGACGCCCGACTGGGCTATCGCGCGCAGCAATGCAATCGGCAACCGAGCGAAATGGTGACCGCCGACGCCAAGCGAGTCGCCTTGTCGGACCATCGCGGCCAGCCCTTCGATATCAGTGAAGCGCGGCCGGTTCGACTTGACCAGGGACATTGCGGCACGATCATTCACAGCGCGGACGCCTCGATGCGGTAGCGGGTCACAAACGGCTTTTCGGTTGAGAATTCCAGCGCCGTCGCAACGCCGGATTGGGCCATGGGATTGCCGGCCAGCGCAAGCATCGTGCCTAGCCGCTGGACGGTCAGCGCGCAGGTCTTCACGGCCCAGCCTTCTTTGTAGTGCTCCTGTCGGCGAACTCCTTGACCCGCTGCTGGCCGATCTCGCTGCGATAGAGGTCGCCCAATATGCCGCGCTCCATGGCGAGGCCTGAGGCCAGGTCGCCCGAAACGGCATGCAACGTCAGCGCCTTCAACCCTTCGATCGCGGCGGCTGGCTCGGCGGCAATTATCTCAGCCAATTCCAGCGCGCGCGGCATCAGCCTGTCGACATCGACGACCTCGTTGACAAGGCCGGCAGCGACGAATTCAGAGGCCGGTACGATGGCGCCGGTCATCAGCAGAAGGTTGGCACGGTTGCGGCCGAGCTTGGCGACGCTACGTTGCGTGCCGCCGCCGCCGGGAACCAGCCCGAGCTTAATCTCCGGCAGACCGAGCTTCGCGAACTGGTTGGCGATCACGATGTCGCAGCACAGCACCAGTTCCATGCCGCCGCCGAGGGCAAAGCCGTTGACCGCCGCGATCACCGGTTTGCGGTTGTTCTCGATCGCCGCGTACATGCGCATGCCGGCAGCCTGGAACGTGTCGAACTCGGCGGCGGTCTGCGCGGCGTATTCCTTGATATCGGCGCCGGCCATGAAGCCGCGACCTTCGCCGGTCACCACGATCGCTCCCACGCCCGCATCGCTGGACAGCGCCTCGAACGCGTCGGTGATCTCACCTTGCATGATCCGATTCATGGCGTTGAGCTGGTCGGCGCGGCGGAAGGTGACGACCGCGACACAGCCAGAAATTTCGACCGTGAGTGTCCGGTAGAAGCGCATCGTCAGGCCGCGTCCACGGTCATGTCGCCGGACGCCTCCAGTGCTGCGATTTCCTCGTTGGAAAGGCCGAACTCGGCCAGGATCTCGCGGCCATGCTGGCCGACCAGTGGCGCCGGCCGCTCGATGGTCGCGGGCGTCTCGCTCATCTTGACCGCGGGTGCCACCACCCGCACCTTGCCGCCGCGCGGATGATCATAGCTGGTGATCATGCCCATATGCTTGACCTGCGGGTCTTCGGCCGCGCGGCGGATATCCTTCACCTCGGCGCACCAGACGTCTACCGCCAGCAGCCGTGCCAGCAGATCCTGCGTGGCGAATTTCTTCGTCTCCGCATTGACCTTCTCGAACACCTCGTCGCGCTTGTCGAACAAGGTCTTGAGGTCGTCATAGACGGCAAGCTGCGGCGCCTCCAGCACCTCGTACAGCGTCTTGAACGGGCTCATAGCGATCGAAATGTAGCCGCCGTCCTTCGCCTCGTAGATGCCGAACGGCGCCTGCATGCCGGGATGGCCGATGCCGGAATTGGGCCGGACAAAGTCCTCGCCGAGGTTGAGCACGGCGACATATTCCTGATTGAGATGCGCCAGCAGGCCGGCCAGCAGATTGACCTCGATCCTCTGACCTCTGCCGGTCTTCTCGCGATAGTAAAGCGCCGACAGGATGCCGTAGACCATGTTCATGGCGCCGATCTGGTCGGCGAGCCCGGCGCCGGCCGGGACCGGCGCCTGGTCGCCGCGGCCGGTGTTGGCAATCAACCCGGCTAGCCCCTGGATCAGCATGTCCTGGCCGGGGCGCTCGACATAGGGTCCTTCCTCGCCATAGCCTGAACCCGAACAATAGATGATGCGCGGGTTGACAGCCCTAAAGTCCTCATAGCCATAGCCGAGCTTGGCCAGCACGCCGGGGCGGAAATTCTGCACCACCACGTCGGCGGTCTTGGCCATCTCCATGAGGATGGCGTGCACCTTGCGGCTCTTCAGGTTGAGCGCGATCGAGCGCTTGTTGCGGTTCCAGGCGAGGAAATTCGGGCTCTCGGAGCCGCCCACCCATTTGGCGAAGAAGGTCATGCCACGGAACATGTCGCCGGCGCCGGCACGCTCGACCTTGACGACGTCGGCGCCCATGTCGCCGAGCAGCTGTGTGGCGAACGGCCCCTGCAGCAAATGGCTGAAATCGAGGATGCGGACGCCTTCGAGGGCCTTGTTCATTTCAAATCTCGTTTCGTGTTTTCAAAGCAGTTCGGGAACATAGCGCGGTGCGGCGGTCAGTCCGCCATCCACACGCAAATCGGTGCCGGTGGTGAAGCCCGCGGCATCGGAGGCGAGATAGACGGCGGCTTCGGCCACTTCGGAAGGTTCGCCTATGCGGCCGAGCGGATGCATCTTGACCCAAGCCTTGGCCAAGTTGCCGCCGATCTCCTTGATCAGTCTGTCGTTCATCGGCGTGTTGATGGTGCCCGGCGAGATCGAATTGACGCGGATGTTCACGGGGCCGAACTCGACTGCCATTTGGCGCGTCATCGCCATCACCGCGCCCTTGGCACCGGCATAGGCGGTCCAGCCATCAAGCCCGATGTGCCCCTGTGCGGAGGCCATGTTGATGATCGAGCCGGACTTCTGCGCGATCATGTGCGGCAGCGCGTATTTGCAGCCGTGAAACACGCTGGTCAGGTTGACCGCGATCAGCCGGTGCCACTGCTCATCGGTCATCTCGTGCACCGGCATGCCGCCAATGGCGATGGCGGCATTGTTGACCAGGATGTCGAGGTGCCCGGTCTTCTTGACGGCGCTGTCGATGAGGCCGGCAATGTCGGCCCCTTGAGAGACGTCGCAATGCACGTAATCGGCCTGACGGCCGGCGGCGCGAAGTGCGGTCGCGAATTCCTCGCCCGCGCCGTCGGCTATGTCGCCGAGGAAAACATGCGCGCCTTCGCGCGCCATCGCTTCAGCGATCGCGTGCCCGATGCCGTCGGCAGCACCGGTGATGACGGCGGTTTTCCCTTCGAGACGGGCCATGTCAGCCTCCATTCGCGCGCCGGCGTTTCGCCTCGTCGAAGGCGACCGCGGCGATGATGATCATGCCGGTGATGACCAGCTGCCATTCGGTCGGCAGGCCGAGCCCGCGCAGGCCGTTGGACAGGAACTGCAGGATCAGCACGCCCAGCGCCATGCCGGTCAGGCTGCCGATGCCGCCGGCAAGGCTGACCCCACCGAGCACTGTCGCGGCAACGACCTGGAATTCGAAATTGAGCCCCGCCGTATGCTGCGCCGAGCCGACGCGCGCGGCGAGAATAATGCCCGCGACCGTCGCCAGCAGTGAGCTGATGATGAAGCAGATGAACTTGACGCGCCGCACATCATAGCCAGCCAGCCGCGCCACTTCCTGATTGCCGCCGACGGCATAGATCTGCCGCCCGAACGGCCGATGCTGCATCATGTAGGCGAAGGCGCCGAGCAGGACGATGGCGATGACAGCCGAATAGGGGATGGTGTTGAACAGGCGGCCATCCGACAGAGCGATAAAGCTGTCGAGGCTGGCATCGTCCGGGATGGCGCGCTGGCCGGTATAAAGATAGACACCGCCGCGCATGATGAACATCGTGCCCAAAGTCACGATCAGCGAGTTGATGCCGGCATAAGCGGTGAGATAGCCGTTCACCACGCCGATGATCAGGCCGAACAGCAGCGCGCCACCGATGCCGAGCCACAGCGAGTTGGTGTCGTTCATGATGATGATCAGCGGCAGGGCAATGGTCGCGACCAGCGAGCCGATCGAGATGTCGACCTCGCCGGAAATGAACACGATGGCACAGCCAATGCCGGCGATCAGCGGCAGCGACGCCTGGCCAAGCACGTTGGTCAAATTGCGCACGGAGAAGAAATTCTCGACCGTGAAGGAAAAGAACGCCAGAACCAGGATAAGGCAGACAAGCAGTGCCAGTTCCTGTCGGGCAACGAGACGCACCAGCATGGATGGTTGGGCCTTTGCGGGGGCCGTGGCTGCAAAGCTCATCGCGTGCTCCCTTCGAGGTGGGGCTGATCGCTTGATGTCGTCATCTTACCCGATCGCCGCATTGAGGATCTTCTCCTGTGTGGCTTCCTCGCGCGACATGATCACGGTCAGGCGGCCTTCGCACATCACCGCGATCCGATCCGCAAGTCCGAGCAGCTCCGGCATCTCGGACGTCATCATGACCACCGCCAGGCCTTCGCCGGCGAGCCGGTCGATCAGCGCGAAGATTTCCGACTTGGCACCGACATCGATGCCGCGCGTCGGCTCGTCGACGACGATCACTTTCAGGCCCCGCATCAGCCAACGCGCGATCAGCACTTTCTGCTGATTGCCGCCCGACAGGTTCTTCACCTGCTGGAACAGGCTGGGCGTCTTGATGCGGAAACGGTCGACATAGTCCTGCACCGCCTTGTGTTCCTTCGCCTTGTCGACGAACCCCAGGCGGGCGAAAGCACCGAGCGAGGCCAGGCTTGCATTCTGGTAGACAGGCAGTTCGCCCATCAGCCCTTCGCTCTTGCGGTCCTCGGTGAGCAGGCCGATGCCGAGCTTGACGCCGGTGCGCGTATCGTGCGGCACGAGCCGGCTGCCGTCGACGGTGATCGTACCCGCGGTGATCGGGTCATAGCCGACGATCGCCTTGGCGAGTTCGGTGCGGCCCGCGCCCATCAAGCCGAAGAAGCCGAGCACCTCGCCGGCTCGCGCCTCGAAGGAGACGTCGGACAGCTTCTTCGCCGTGCTGAGGTTCTCCACCGACAAGGCAACCCTGCTGCCGGCCGGGCCACGCTGGCGGGGAAACAGATTGTCGATGCGCCGACCGATCATGTCCTGGATCAGCGTGTCGTTGGTGTGCTCGCCGATCGGCCTGGTCGAGATGTGGCGCCCATCACGCAGCACGGTCACCGTGTCGGCGATCTCGAAAACCTCGTCGAGCTTGTGGCTGACATAGACCACCGCGATGCCAAGGCTGGCCAGCCGGCGGATGACTGTGAACAGTAGCGAAACCTCGTTCGGCGTCAGCGAGGACGTCGGTTCGTCCATCACCACGACGCGGGCTTCATGGGCGAGCGCACGCGCGATCTCGACCATCTGCTGCTGGCTGACCGGCAGCGATCCCGTGCGTGCCGCCGGATCGACGTTGAAGCCGATGCGGTTGAACAGTGCGGCGGAATCGGCGCGAATCTTCTTCCAGTCGATCGAGCCGGCTCTGCCGGTCGGATAGCCTTCCAGGAAGATGTTCTCGGCAACGGTGAATTCGGAGATCAGCGCGATCTCCTGAAACACGACCTTGATGCCTTCCTTCAAGCTGTCGCGCGGCGACTTGATGTCGACCTCGTGCCCGCGCATGCGGATGGTGCCGGCATCCTTGCCGTAGACACCAGCCATGATCTTGATCAGCGTCGACTTGCCGGCGCCGTTCTCGCCCATCAAGGCATGGATCTTGCCGGGCTCCAGGCTGAAGTCGACATTGTCGAGCGCCACGACGCCGGGGAAGCGCTTGTCGATGCCGCGCAGTTCGAGCGCCGGCACACTGGTGTCGATGGCCCCGCCTTCGCCAGGGTGAAGGAAATCAACGGACATTGGCTTTGTTCCGGATGATGTCGAGATAGGTTGCGAGGATGATGACGACGCCCGGCACCACCATCTGCAGGTCCTGGTTCCAGCCGAGAATGATGATGCCGTTGTCGATCACCTTCAGCACCAGCACGCCGAGCAAGGTGCCGAACAGCGATCCACGGCCGCCGAGCAGGCTGGTGCCGCCCAGGATGACGGCAGCAATGACCGTCAGTTCGAAGCCTCGGCCGGCGGTCGGCTGGCCGGCATTCATCAGCGACGACAGGATCATGCCGGCAACGCCGACGCAGAGCCCGGTGAGGACGAAGGCAAACAGCTTGAGGCGCTCGGACCGAAGGCCGGACAGGCGCACCGCCTTTTCATTGGCGCCAACCGCATAGAGGTAGCGGCCGAGCGTGGTGAAACGCAGCGTCACATAGGCGACCACGAAGATCAGCGCCGCCAGAATGACGGGGACCGGCACCGCGCCGACATAGCCGGCGCCGAGATCGGTGAAGCTCGCGAGCTGGTTGTGGTTCTGCACCGCCTCGCGCGTGAACAGATAGACGCCGCCTTGCAGCATCATCATCGTGCCGATGGTGGCGATCAGCGAGTTGACCCGGAGCCTGGTGACGACCAGCCCATTGAACAGGCCGACCCCGCCGGCAAAGGCAAGGGCCGCCAGCAAGCCGAGCGTGAGGCTATGGGTAGAATTGAGCACCGCCATGCCGATGCAGCCGACGAAGGCGAGTGACGCGCCGACCGACAGATCGACCTCGGCGGTGATGATGAGCATGGTCATGCCCGAGGCAACGATCAGCACCAGCGCGCATTGGCGCAGAATGGCGATGATGTTGGCCTCCGAATAGAATTGCGGCGCCGCGATCGAGATGGCGATGCACAGCACCGCCAGGATGACACCCAGCACAAGCTGGCTGCTGCCCAGCAGCTGTCCGCCGACAAAGCGCTTCGGCGCGGAGGCGTGTGTAAGCTCGCTCATCTCAATCCATTCGGGCCGCTATGGTTCAGGCGCCCTTCCCGCACTGCGGGAAGGGCAAAGTCAGCCAGCTTTATTTCTTCAGGTCGGCGGAGGTCTTCATGCACTTTGCCGGCGGCTGCAGTGCGTTGACGGCATCCCATTTGATGGTGCGGGTGGTGCCGTCGTAATCATAGAACTTCTTCCAATCCTCGCCGTTCATTGGTGCGGTCGGGCTGACGATATGCTCCGGCACTTCCTCGTTGTTGAAGAGCTTGACCGCAGCATCGATTGCCGTGAAGCCTTCCTTTTCCGGGAACATCGCGGCCTCGATGCGATACGACGGCTCGTTCTGCATCGCGTTGATGAAGGCAAGCCCCTCGCCGCCGGTGCCGACGGTCAACAGGCCATCCTGCGACTTGCCGGCCGCCTTCCAGGCCTGCAGGCCGCCCAGCGACGACGAATCGTTGATGCCGTAGATGATGTTGATGTCGGCGTTCTTGGCGAGTGCCGCCGAAGACACTTCGAGCGCTCGGTCGGGATTGCCGCCGCCGTCAAGGTCGTGGACCATGACCGCGTCAGGGATGACGGTCTTCAGCCCGTCCATGAAGCCGTGCGAGCGCAGCACCGTGGCGGAGAGCAGCGGCAGGCCGACATTCATCACCTTGGCAACGCCGCCGAGCTTTTCCTTGGCATATTTGCCGGCTTCGACGCCGGAAAAATAGCCAGTGTCATAGTCGCAGATGGCGACCATCGTGGTCATGCCCTTGACCGGATTGCCCTCGAGCACCACAGGAATGTTGGCGGCTTTGGCCTGGCGCAGCAGCGGTACCACACCTTCTTCATTCACCGGCGTGATGATCAGCACATCGACGCCCTTGGCGATGAAGTCTTCGGCTGCAGCGACCTGCTTGGATATGTCGAGGTTGGCGTCCTGCACCTCGACCTCGATGCCGAGTTCCTTCCCGTGAGCCTTCATGCCTTTGATGACGTTCTGGTACCATTCATGGGTGGCGTAATTGGTGACGTAGCCGATGCGCTTCGGCATGTTCTCGGCATGTGCGGCCGCCGCGCCCATGGCCAGCACGGCCGCGGATGCAAACAGGATTGACTTGGACCAGTGCATTTTCTTCTCCCAGGTTTATCGCTTTTGTTAATCGCTGAACGGATAGCCCCGCCGTTCCGGGTCGGCACGTAACGAAGAGTTGGATTCCCCCCAGCCGAGCTCCGCCGATATCTTCTCGGCGGCTGCCCGGGTGCGTTCGAAGATGGTTTGCCGGTCGAACCGTGCGGCCTTCTGCGGCAGCAGCGGGACCGTGAGTGCGGCGATGACGGCGCCGGTGTGATCGCGCACCGGCATGGAGATGTTGGTGCAGGCTTCGACGGCCAACGAGGCACGCATCTCGTANGGCGCCGGTGTGATCGCGCACCGGCATGGAGATGTTGGTGCAGGCTTCGACGGCCAACGAGGCACGCATCTCGTAGCCGAGCCTAGCCACCTCGTTCAGCCGTGCTTCGATTTCGGCCCGCGTGCCCTGTCCTTCGCCGGCGGTCACGATGCGATCGACAATGCGGTCGCGCTCGGCCCGGTTCGAATGGGCGAGCAAGACCGCGCCTGAACTGGTTTCGAGGATCGGGAAATGCGAGCCCAAGGCAACCGAGTAGCGCATCGGCAGTGGTGAATCGATCTGCAGCACCACCAGCGCGTTCTGGCCTTCGCGCACCACGAGGTGGCAACTCTGATCGGCATTGGCGGTCAGCTCGCGCATCACCGGCAGCGCGCATTCGACCAGCCGGTTCACCGGCGGGTGCATGTGCGCCAATTCGAACAGCTTCAGCGACAGGCGGAAGCGGTCGGACTGCGTGCGAAAGATATAGCCGCGCTTTTCCAGCAGGAGCAGGATGCGGTAGATTTCGTGAATGGAGCGTCCGAGGCCGGCCGCGATCTCGGTCTGGGTCAGCGTTTCGGCGCTGGCTGCCATGAACTCAAGGACGTCGAGCGCCTTGTCTACCGCAGGCACACGATAGCCGTTGCGGCCGCTTTCGCTGTCGTCGAGCGTCTCGGCAATACTGGCGGCCATCACGCAATGCTCCGTTCCGGTTGCCTGGTTTCGCGGTAGAGGCGATTCACATGGTCTGCTAGTTCGGCCGCCGAAATGTCGCCGGCGATGGCGGCGGCCGCATGCGGCGCGCATTCGCGGAAGAAGCCGATGAAGCCAGGATGCGTCGGACGCAGATAGGACGAGCTGATCGTCGCAAGCGTCGAGTTGAAGAAATTGCCGCAGAGATGATTGACCTCGACATCTTTCCAGGCCGCCAGCGATCCCGGCTGTCCGCCCGACTTCACATAGTCGCCGCGCTGGTACTCGGGCGAACACAGGAACACCGAGTAGTCGATCGCGGCCTGCTTGTGTTTCGACCGGGCGCTGACGCCGATACCGGCACCGCCGAGCAAGGCTCCGGCAGAACGCGGCGTCGGCACGTCGGCAAAACGCAGACATGGCCTGTCGGTCCTGGAGGCATAGTTCACATAGCCGAATGCGAAAGGCACATAGACCACGTCGTCATGCGCGATCATGTGGTCACAGCAGCGTATCGGGTTCCATTTTGCTGAGTTCGGATGCGACAGCGCCGCGAGCTCTCGCAATTGAGCGACAGCCTGCTCGACCATCTCCCTGGCAATGAATTGTTCACCGTTCTCCTGTGGGCGGCCAAGCGTCAGAAGCATGCACATGGCATCCGTCGGGACCGACGGCAGGCCGAGCCACTTGCCGTTCTTGCGGGCGCGCCGACCAAGCTCGACCACCTCGTCATGTGTGCGCGGCACCAGCCCGTAACGCTCCAGGAGATCCGGGCGATAGGACGCGACCTGACAAGCGGCATCGATGGGCAACGCCCATTGGCGTCCGTTTCTTGCGTAGGAACGCCAGGACGCACCGACCGAATCGTGTTCGAAGAAACGGATTTGTTCGGCCGACAAATAGGCGTCGAACGGCACCATCAGCTCATCCTCCGCGATGTCTCCGATGAAGGGGTGGTCGAACACGACCAGATCGTAAGTGCCGAGCACCGGCCCGAGGGCACCCTCGCCGAATTCATAGAGGCTGCGGCGGTCCCATTCGATTTCAAGGCCTGGATTGCCAGCGCAATACGGCGCCACGCTGGCGTCGAGCGGACCCCAGCAACGTCGATGATCCCACGCAAGACCGCGCAGTCTTGTCATCTCAGGCAATTCCTCCCTGGAACCGAGCATGTCCGCCCGGCCCGCAGTCGTAGCAGGTATTTTCACATAGACAAGTAACTTTTACATATGCAAAGGGCAGTTCGCCTCCTGACAGCTTCAAGCCAGTCCGAACCGCTCGACGGCGCGCATGATGCCACGCAGCTCGGCGAGGCCTTTCAGCCGGCCGATCAGCGAATAGCCGGGATTGATCCTGGTCTTGCCGATATCGTCGGCGAGCAGGTGGCCGTGGTCCGGCCGCATCGGAATGCGCCAGTCGGCGCGGCCCTCGTTGCGGCGCCGCGCCTCTTCCTGCATCAGAGCGAGGATGACATGCGCCATGTCGGTGCCGCCCTCGAGATGCTCGGCCTCATAGAACGAGCCGTCATCCTCGATGGTGATGTTGCGCAGATGGACGAAATGGATGCGATCAGCGAATTCCTTGACCATGGCGACGATGTCGTTGTCGGCGCGCGTGCCGTAGGAGCCGGTGCAGAACGTCAGACCATTGGCGGGGCTGTCGACGGCGTTGAGGATGAAACGCGCATCCTCGGCGGTCGACACGATGCGGGGCAGGCCATAGAGCGAGAAGGGCGGGTCGTCGGGATGGATGCACATGCGCACCCCCTCCTCTTCGGCGACCGGTATGATCTCGCGCAGGAACCAGGCAAGGTTGTCGCGCAATTCCTTCGGCCCGATCGCATCGTATTCCGCTAGGGCCTCGCGAAAACTGTCCCTGTTGTAGCTGCGCTCGGTCGCCGGCAGGCCGGCGATCAGGTTGCGCTCGATCCTGTCGATCGCCTCGCTGCTCAGTTCCTTCAGCCGCGCTTCCGCCTCGGCGATGCGGGCGGCACTGTACCCGGCCTCGGCATTGCTGCGCTTCAGCACGAACAGGTCGTAGGCCGCGAAATCGATCGCGTCGAAACGCAGCGCATAACCGGTCGTCGGCAGCCGATAGGCCAGGTCGGTGCGGGTCCAGTCGACCACGGGCATGAAATTGTAGCAGACCGTCGCGATGCCGGCCTTGGCAAGCGCGCGGATCGTGTCACGATAATAGCCGGCGTAACGCTCGCGTTCCGGTGCGCCGATCTTGAACGAATTATGGACCGGGATGCTCTCGACAACCGACCATGTCAGGTCAGCGGCCTCGATGATCCGCTTGCGCTCCAGAATGCTCTCAAGCGGCCAGGCGCGGCCATCATAGATGTCGTGCAAGGCCGATACGATGCCGGTCGCGCCCGCCTGCTTGACATGATCGAGTGTTACCGGGTCGTTCGGTCCATACCAACGCCAGCACTGTTCCATGAAGCCTCCTCAATGTCAGGTGGGCGACATTATTGTTGGACCACACACCTGTCAACACGCTGAATTCTTCTTGAATCAACCGATGGCGGGATCCTTTTTCGACCTTTCGCCGGGTGCCGATTGATTTCCCATCCGTTTCAGCCTAGCCTTGGTCCAACAAATAAGAAGGAACAAAGCCTTGGATCAAGAAGTGGCGGACGATGCCGGGGCCAGCAGTTCGGCGGTCGACCAGACGGTGCGGCAGATCCTCGACCTCATTCGAAACCGCGCCATGTCCGTGGGCGACGTGCTGCCCACGGAGCGGGAACTTGGCGAGCTGTTCGGCGCCAGCCGCAACACGATACGCGAGGCGCTGCGCACCATCCGCACGTACGGACTGATCGATCCCAAGCCGCGTGTCGGCGCAGTGCTGGCCGACCGCCAGAATGTCGCTATCCAGAACTTTTTCGCCGCTCAGATGGATATTTCAAGGACCTCTTTTCACGACATACAGGGGTTTCGCCGCATCATCGAGTTGGGCATCGGCGACCATATCGTCCTTAATGCGAGCACCGCCGAACTCGACGCCCTGGACGAAGTCAACGGCCTGATCGAAGCCAGCAAGGATGTCCAGGAAGCCGCGCAGCGCGATTTCGATTTCCACCTGGCGCTGATGAAGCTCGCCGGCAACCGCATGCTGGTGCAGACCTATCAGTTCCTGTCGCCGGTCATCCTGCACATCATGACCGTCGGCAAATCGATCCGGCCGGTGCTGAGCGAAACACGCCAAGCCCATGGCGAGATCATTGCGGCTTTGCGGGCGCGCGACCGCATCGCCTACAGCTACCTGATGAGCCGGCATCTCGATTCCGGCCTGCGCTTCGTCCCCGACGACCTCGAAAACGCCCGCACCTCGCCGGCGCTACCGGACCCTTCCAAGGATTTGCATCATGTCTGACTTTGAGAACAAGGTTGCGCTGATCACCGGCACGACCGGCATCGCGCTCGCCACCGCGAAGCGTCTGGCGCAGGGAGGTGCTGCGATCGTCGCCTGCGGTATCGATGTGGCAGCCAATGCTGCCATGCAGGAAAGCCTCGTCCGAGCCGGAGCGAATGCGCTGGTGCAGACGGTGGACGTTTCCGTTTCCGACCAGGTTCGCGACGCGGTCGCGGCGGGCGTCAAGCGGTTTGGCGGCCTCGACGTCATCGTCAATTCCGCGGCGGTTCATCCCTACGGAACGGCGACGACGACCGACTGGGAGACCTGGAACCGGGCGATGGCGGTCAATGTCGGTTCGATCTATCTGACCGCCCATTTCGGCATCCCGGAAATGATCAAGCGTGGCGGCGGCGCCATCGTCAACGTCGCTTCGGTGCAGGGCTTCGCCTGCCAGCAGGACGTCGCCGCCTATGCCACGACCAAGGGCGCCATCCACACGCTGACGCGATCGCTGGCGCTCGACTACGCGGCGGCAGGCATCCGGGTCAATTCGGTCAGCCCAGGCTCGATCCGTACGCCGATACTCGAGAAGGCCGCACGCGGCGACAATGGCAGCGATGCCGATGTCGAAGAGGCCTACCGGCGCTTTGGCGCGGCCCATCCGCTTGGCCGTATCGGCGAGCCGGAGGAGGTGGCGGAGTTGATCGCCTTCCTGTGCTCGTCGAAGGCCGGCTTCTGCACCGGCGCGGACTACAGAATAGATGGCGGCCTGACCGCCGGCATCGGCGTGAAGTAAGGCCGTGAAGATCGGCCTTGGCCTTTACCGGGAGTCGCTGACCCCTGATAATTTCCGCTTTGCCCGCCAGGCAGGCGCCACCCACATCGTTGCCCACCTCACCAACTATTTTCGCGGCCGCGATCCTTCGCTGTCTGCCGGCAGCGATGCCGAGGGTTGGGGCGATTGCTCAATCGATGAGCTGTGGGATTACGAGGATTTCATCGGTCTGGTGAAGACCGTGCGCGACAACGGTCTCGAGATCGCCGCGATCGAAAATTTCTCGCCGCGTTTCTGGTCGGACGTGCTGCTCGGCGGTCCTGACAGGGCAAAACAGATCGAAGGCTTGAAGCGCCTTGTTCGCGATGCCGGACGTGCCGGTATTCCCTGTATCGGCTACAACTTCTCGATCGCCGGCGTCTGGGGCTGGTCGCGCGGCCCATTCGCTCGGGGCGAGGCGATGTCGGTGGGGCTCGATCTCGCTGCCATCGATCCCGATATGCCCCTCCCCGACGGCGTGGTCTGGAACATGCGCTACCGTGCCGGCCGGCCGAATGCCGAGCCGGTGAAGGTCAGCAGCGACGAGCTTTGGCAGCGGCTCGATGTCTTCCTTCGCGAGATCATACCGGTGGCCGAAGAAGCTGGCATTGTGATGGCGGCGCACCCCGACGATCCGCCGGCCGAAGCGCTGCGTGGTACCGCACGGCTCGTCAACCTGCCGCAGAAATATGACCGCCTGATGGGGATCATCGACTCGCCGTCCAATGGGCTGGAGCTCTGCCTCGGCTCGCTGCAGGAGATGCCCGGCACCGACGATATCTACGGACACGTCAGGCGCTTCGCACGCAGCAAACGCATCGGCTATGTCCACTTCCGCAACGTGCGTGGCAAGGTTCCGAACTATCACGAAACCTTCGTGGACGACGGCGATATCGATATGGCCGAAATCGTCCGTATCCTGCGCGATGAACATTATGACGGCGTGATGATCCCCGACCATACGCCGGAGATGTCCTGCGACGCGCCCTGGCACGCCGGAAAGGCCTTTGCCTTGGGCTACATGCGCGCGCTGGTCCAGAACGCTGCTGCGCTGGGGCCTTCACGGACCGCCCAAGCCAGCAAGATCCGAACGAAAGCCTCATGATAAAATCGACGCGCCTTTATGATCCCAACCTAGTGAGATCTACGGCGCGTCCCCACCCACGTGTTGAGGGCGAACTGATGGCGACCTGAGTGCCCATGGCGCGCTGGTCAACGGCTTCGCTCGCGACCCGGGACGGCGTCCGCCGCTCCGAACCGGAAACGCCGCCAAAAATACCGTCAGCACCCATCCTCAGAATCTCGACACCTATGCGAACGGGCAAGATCAAGCGGCATGAACGCCCTTTGATCGTCCCGCTCGCCGACAGCACGATCTATGAGAAGGAGACCTCCCATAGCCAAGTGAGAGATGAGCACCGGTGCACTGATCTAGGTCCCCGTGCAACTCACCTTGACCGCTGCGGAATTACACTTGGATCTCACGCAGTTCGCCGAGCCAGCCTTCTGTTCGGCAAAGAGCGCTGGCCGCCATCCGTGAGCTCAAGCGTGCGGTCACGTCGTTCGAATAGCCCCAGGCTTTCCTCAAGCCCGATCACACGCCGCTACAAGGTCGCCGTCGGTCGACCGCTTTTCCGCTTGGCCGAAAAGCACCGACGGATAAGGCGACAATTACGAAATTGGCGACGCTGGAAGGGCCATCCGGGTGTCTCTCCAGCGAGACAGACCGTCTTATTTCGATGACTTATGGCTCGGATTTCGAACGCATACCTTCTGCCAAGAAGGAGAACCTACATGATCCAATCCGCTGATCTCAAGCGCGGGGCTTCCACATCCGAGCCGCTTGCCCCCGGCCGCGCCTTACGTCTTCAAACATATGGCGGCCCCGAATCCCTGACAGTCGATAGCGTATCCGCGCCCGAGCCGGGTCCGGGCGAGGTCTTGGTGTCGGTCAAGGCCACCGCGGTAAACGGCATCGACTGGAAAATCCGTGAAGGCTACCTCCGCGAGCGCTTCAAGCTGACCCTGCCCGCGACACTTGGCATCGAAATGGCCGGCGTCGTGCTTCGGACCGGCCCCAGCGTCACGGGCGTGAAGCCCGGGGATCGGGTTATGGCCGCCCTCGGTGGCGTCGGGGCCTACGCCGACCATCTCGTCATCAACGCCGAGAAGCTCGTCCTGACTCCGTCAGCCCTGTCGGACGTTGAGGCAGCGGCCATTCCCGTCGCGGCGATGACAGCCTGGCATGTCATTCAGGTCGCGGATTTCGACCTCTCCGGACGGCGGGTGCTGATCCATGGCGCAGCCGGCGCCGTGGGCGGCTTTGCCATCCAGTTCGCCAAGGCGGCCGGAGCGACCGTCTTTGCCACGGCCTCGACCAATAGCCTGCCGCATGTCCGGGCCCTCGGCGCGGATGAGGTGATCGACTACCGGCAGCAGAACTTCGAGCTGCTTGCGCGCGACATCTATTTCGTCGTCGACCTCGTCGGCGGTGAGGTCGTGGACCGCTCCTGGGCACTCCTGTCGCCCGACGGCCTTCTCGTAAGCATCGCCGCTATGGACCTCGCATCGCGTACGCCGCCAGGCCGCCGCGGCGTCTTCTTATCGAACAAGCCCGACACCGCGCGCCTGTCCGCGATCGCCCAGCAGATCGCCCTCGGCGCCCTGCGATCGACGATCGCCGACGTGGTGGGTTTCGATGATTTGGCTTCCGCAATCGAGCGCAATCGCACCGGCCACGCACCCGGCAAGATCGTCGCTGACTTCACCCGCTGATCACCAAGTTTTCAACTTTCAAGGAGTTTATCATGACGACGATCTGGAATCCGGTCCGCGTGGGCCAAATGAACCTGCCCCACCGCCTGGCCTTGGCGCCGATGACCCGCAGCCGAGCCGAGTTCAACGGCGTACCGGGCGAGCACGCCGCCGAATACTACGCCCAGCGCGCCTCGCTGGGCCTGCTGATAACCGAAGGTGTGCAACCCTCGGCCGATGGCCAGGGCTATTTCGCGACGCCGGGGATCCATGCGCCCGAACATGTCGCCGGCTGGCGCAAGGTCACCGATGCGGTTCACGCAAAAGGCGCGAGGATCTTCCTGCAGCTCATGCATGTCGGCCGCATGTCGCACCCGGACAACACGCCGCATCACCGTCAGCCCGTCGCCCCATCGGCCGTCGCGCCCGGTGAGCAGATGTTCACCGCGAGCGGCATGCAGCCCATCCCCGAGCCGCGCGCGCTGACGACCGAGGAAGTCGCCGCCACGGTGCAGGATTTCCGGCGGGCCGCGCGGCTGGCTATCGATGCCGGCGCCGACGGCGTCGAGATACACGGCGCCAACGGCTATATCGTCCACCAGTTCTTTGCGCCGAACGCCAATCACCGGACCGACGCCTATGGCGGGCCGATCGCTAACCGCATTCGGTTCGCCGTCGAAGTGGCGCAGGCTGTCGCCGATGAGATCGGCGCCGATCGCACCGCTATCCGCCTTTCGCCAGGCCTGCCTTTAGGCGGGCTCGATGAAGGTCCGGAGAGTCCTGCGCTCTATCGCGAACTGGTCGCCGCGCTGGCACCTCTGAAGCTGGCCTATCTCCACCTGATGTATGGCGGGGGCGACGAGCTCCTCGCCGACATCCGCCGTGCCTGGCCCACGATCCTGATGGTGCTGCGGCTTGGGCGCACGCGCGAAGCCCTGGACCAGGACATCGTCTCGGGCCAGGCAGACATGACCTCGATCGGCCGTTGGGCTTTGGCCAATCCCGACTTCGTCGAGCGTCTGCGGTTGGGCGCGCCCGTCAACGAGCCCGATCCATCCACCTTCTATGGCGGTGGCGCGGCCGGCTACACGGACTATCCGCGGCTGGCGGGCTGACGCATCGGCTGCTGTGGTTCATCGGACTGCAGCAGCCACCTACTGGCGGTCGTCGCTTGCGTTATCGGATCATGCTGACCATGCGACATGGGTGATGGCGTTGGCCGACAGTAAGGTAATTGTGGCGGCTTCAGATCCGAATGAACGCTGCCAATTCGTCGGGAGTGCCTTTGGGAAACGCTTCCCCCAGATGGTCGATGAAGGCGGAAACGCGGGCATTCAACAGGCGCCGCGACGGGTAGAGTGTCCACAGGGCCGCATCCGGACCATCTACGTCCCCCCAATGCACCAGCGTGCCGGCGGCCAGATCATGACTCACGAGCGATACCGGCAACCGTGCCGCACCCACGCCCATGACGACCGCATCGCGAACCATGATGAGCGACGACAGGCTGAGCACCGGGGTGAACGCGATCGTCGTCGGTCCCGTGTCCGGTTTGATATTCCACAACGAGACTCCTCTGTCCGAGCTCCGCACGACAGCCGGAGCGGCGTCTCCGTCTTGCGGTCTCGCCACTTGCGGGCTCGCCACGATCACAAGCCGATCACGCATGAAGACCCGTCCCACCAGGCTTTCATCGGAACGCGGATTGACGCGAATGGCCAGGTCATACCCTTCTTCGACCATGTCGACTGCGCGGTCTTCGGTCGTGACTTCGAGGATAACGTCGGGATATTTGAGCGAGAAGCCTGCCGCCAGCTTACCCATCGCAAGTTGAGAGAAGAGCAACGGTGCACTGATCCGCAAATTTCCACGCGGTTCCCGGTCTCCCGACGCAATCGCTGCGGCCGTCTCCTCCACTTCCGTCAGCAAGCGACTGGTTCGCTCATGCAGGTCCTTTCCCTCCTGCGTGAGCTTCAGGGCACGCGCTCCGCGCTCGAACAGGCGTAGGCCCAGGCTATTCTCCAGTTCTGCGGCGCGCCGCGAGAGCGTCGCCTTGGGGCGCCCTGTGGCGCGCGCGGCTCGCCCGAATCCACCATGACGTGCAACCAGATTGAAGTCGGCTAGGGCGAGCAGGTCCATGTGTTCCACCAGTGAGACGGGGTGTCTACAAATGGCAGCTTCCGGTGCGTTTGTGGACTCCTAAATAAGCGCTAGCGATTTGATAAAAGCAGGAGTGACCACATGACCATTCTCGTTACCGGTGCAACCGGAACCGTCGGCCGCAATGTCGTCGAGCAACTCGTCAAGCGCGGCGCTAATGTGCGCGCGCTCGTCCGCGATCCCTCGAAGGCCAATTTGCCAGCCGCCGTTGCCCTCGCCGAAGGCGACCTGCTTGACATCGATGCGCTGCGCACGGCCTTCTCGGGCGTTTCCACCCTGTTCTTGCTCAACGCCGTGGTGCCCGACGAGTTTACCCAGGCGCTGATCGCCCTCAATCTGGCCCGTGAGGCCGGGATCGAGCGGATCGTCTATCTGTCCGTGCTTCACAGCGACATCTACGTGAACGTGCCGCATTTCGCCGGTAAGTTCAGTGTCGAACGCATGCTGGAGCAGCTGGGCTTCAACGCCACCATCCTGCGGCCGGCATACTTCATCAACAACGATTATTCGGTGAAGGACGTGGTGCTCGGTCACGGTGTCTATCCTACGCCGATCGGCGACAAAGGCATCGCCTTGGTCGACGCGCGCGATCTCGGCGAGATCGCAGCCATCGAGCTCGTTCGCCGTGCGCAGGCAAGTGAGCCGCTTCCCCTCGAGCGGATCAATGTCGTTGGTCCCGACACGCTGACCGGCACCGATATCGCCGCCATCTGGTCGGAAGCTCTCGGGCGGACGATCCACTACGGCGGCAATGACACCGCTGCGTTCGAGCAAAACCTCCGAAATTACGCACCGAGCTGGATGGCGCTCGACATGCGTCTCATGGCCGAGCTCTTCCTTGTGGTTGGCATGGTCCCTGAGGCAGGAGATGTTGATCGCCTGACAGGCATGCTGGGTCGCCCGCTACGCTCCTATCGCGACTTCGCAGCCGAGATCGCAGCGTCGGCCTGATGAGTGCGCGCCGCGGCGGGCGGCGAACCGTCGCTCCCCATCGCTCTGCCGCCAGCATGCGGCCCTCGCGCCGGTTACGATACGGCGCGCCATTCGCGGATTGAACGACACCGCACCAAGCGATCGCAGCTCGGCTTCCGACCGGATTACGGCAAGCGTCGCCGGCGACGTGCCTGGCGTCAGCCGCGCGATACGGACAGCCCCGAGAGAAGCGGAGCGTGGGCGGCGAGCCTGCGGGATACGAACTCAGTGAAGAGCCGCACGCGCTTCGTCTTGCGTGTCTCCCCCTGCGTGAGAAGCCAGAGCGTCCCATGCATGGGCAGGTCGGTCCCCGGCACCCTCACCAGCAGGGGGTCGGCATCTCCGACGAAGCACGGCAGTTTCGTCATCCCGATCCCTTGCCGTACAGCAACGATCTGCGTCTCGGCGTCCGGGCTCCTGAACGGAACTTCCGTGACGTGAACTTCTCCCTCGCGTGCCCAGTCCGGAATTCCATGATTGTCTATGACGATCCACCGGATGGGATCAGGCGCGCCAGCACGCCACGCGGCCAGTCGATCTCGGGACATGTAGACGGCGCTGAACAGCTCCGGCCCCTTCAGGCCATGAAGATTGAGCGGCAGGGTCTTGCGGTTGGCGACAATGCGGATCGCGACGTCGGCGTCTCGGTTGGTCAGATTTGCCACCTCGCCGGTCGACGAGATTTCCATCTCGATGTCCGGATGCAGACGCGCGAAGTCGGCGAGATCCGGCATGAGCAGGCGTGTGGCGAGGAACGGTGGAAGCGTCACCCGCAAAAGCCCGCGCGCGCTCTGGTCGCGACCGAAGACGCGCGTCTCCAGCAAATGCGACGACGCCTCCATCTGGTGCGCGAGATCGAGGACCTCCTCGCCCGCAGCCGTCAGGCGGTAGCCCGAAGGCAGCTTCTCGAACATCTGCGCGCCCAGCCGCTCCTCCAGTTGGGCAATGCGCCGCAGCACGGTCGAGTGATTGACCCCGAGGCGCTCGCCAGCAGCCCGCACCGAGCCTGCGCGCGCGACGGCTAGAAAGTAGCGAACGTCATCCCAGTCGATCATGGTGTAATTCCGCACCGCGCGGTGCGCCTTCCAAAGCCAGTGTCTAACACATCGAACAGCAGTTCGGGCATCCTCATAGCCTATGTCGACGAGTGCGCTCCAATTTCGAACGGCGGACACCGATCGTCGCGGCTGGCGTCAGTCGTCCAGCCGGATCGATTTCGCACCACCGATGTGCGCGCTTCCGCACTCAACAACTGACGCCGGCAGACCCATTTCGAGGTCCTCGGAGGCAGATGCTGTCCCGACACCACGAAAGGAGAAGTCATGGGAAAGCTTGAGGATAAGGTTGCAGTCATCACGGGCGGCGCTACCGGCATCGGACTCGCCGCAGCGAAGCGCTTCATCGAAGAGGGCGCCTTTGTCTTCATCTTCGGCCGCCGGCAGGAAGCGCTCGACGCCGCTGTGGCGGACCTTGGGCCCAATGCCCACGCGGTGAAGGGCTCGGTCTCCGATGAGGCCGACCTCGACCGGCTCTACGCGGCGGTCAAGGCCGAGCGCGGATCGCTCGACATCGTCTTCGCCAATGCCGGGGCGGGAAGCCCGCTTGCGCTCGGCAAGATCACCGCCGAGCACATTGACGAAACCTTCGACACCAATGTGAAGGGTACGATCTTCACGGTCCAGAAAGCATTGTCGCTGATGGGCCCGGGCGGTTCGATCATCCTGACAGGATCGAGCGCCGGCACGACGGGCGCCCCGGCATTCAGCGCCTACAGCGCGAGCAAGGCGGCAGTGCGCAACCTCGCGCGGACCTGGGCGGAGGACCTGAAGGGCACCGGCATCCGGGTAAACGTGCTGTCGCCCGGGGCGACGGCAACCGAACTCGCCAAGGAAGCGCTAGGCGAGGACGGCCAGAAGGTCTTCGCCTCGATGACTCCGCTGCAGCGCATGGCCGATCCGGCGGAGATCGGAGCGGTGGCCGCCTTTCTCGCGTCACCGGACAGCAGCTTCATGACCGCCAGCGAAGTCGCCGTCGACGGCGGCCTGGCGCAACTGTGACGCACTGCGCCCGTCCGGCGCTCCATTCGCTCGTTCGGAGCGCCGCACGGCGTGATAAACCCAAGGAGGACAAATATGAGCTACGCAATTATCGGTTTCGGCAATATCGGCCAGGCTTTGGCCAGGGCGTTTGCCCGTAAAAACATAGACGTGACCGTCGCGAGCCGCCGGCCGCCAGAGGCGTTGGTGCCGCAGGTTCGGGCGATTGGACCCACGGTCGTCGCCAAGTCGCTGCAGGAAGCACTCGAGGCCGACACAATCATCTTGGCGGTCCCGTTCGGGGAGCATCGCGAGGTTGCGAAAGCCCTGCCGAACTGGAAAGGCAAGACGGTCATCGACGCAATGAACGCGTTTCCTGTCCCTGAAGAGCTGGACGGCCTCCCGTCCTCCGCATTCGTCGCGAAGGGGTTCACCGGCGCCAAGCTCGTAAAAGGTTTCAATCACCTCGTTGCGGTCACCCTGGCTGCCGATCCGATCGTCGAGGGCGGGCACCGGGTCGACTTTCTGTCGAGCGACGACGAGGACGCGATCGCTCCCGTAGCGGCCTTGGCCAAACAACTCGGGTTCGCACCCGTCAAGTTGGGAAAGCTCAACGAGGGTGGCGCGCTGGTACACGCACGCGGCCGCACTTGGGGCCAGCTCATCTTCCAGGATTTGTTCAAGAAGGAGCAGTAGTCGATCTAAGACCGTGTGACTTGGCACCGAGCGATACGATCCGAAAACGTCGGCCATCTACGCCTCAACGACATTGACGTGAAGACGCCGCCTGAAGCGGTCTGGAAGCTGCTCGTCGAAGCCGAGAATTGGTCGAGCTACTTTGCCTCCGAGGATCAGGTCAAGATTCTGACGGGGGGAGCCGGAACTGGCGCTCGGAACGCGATACAGCGTGTGACGGTTGGATTTCCGATGAGTCTGGTCGTGACGGAATGCGAGCCCCTTCGCAGGCTCGCATGGGCGACGACAGTTGATGGTGACGAGACCGGCTCAAGCGCATACCATGGCTGGGTCATCACGCCTACGGACCATGGCTGCCATATGCTGACCGAGGAAACGCAGCAGGGCCCCTCCTTCCTCGATGAGCTTTGGCGCAAACATCCCGGCGACACTCTACCGGTATCACCAAGACTGGGTCGAAAGCCTCGCCCACGCAGCGGAGGCGGAAGCAGCGAAGACGACAGTGGATTGATTGCGCTTCCTATTTAATTTTGGAGATGAATGAGATGAATATCGAACTCAAAGGCCGCAAGGCCATTGTTACCGGATCCACCGCCGGTATCGGCCGCGCGACGGCGGAGGGGTTGGCGCGTGCCGGTGCATCGGTCGTCGTCAACGGCCGTGGAAACGCTCGGGTCGATGAGGCGGTGCGGCAGATGCGGCAGGCCTTCCCCGGCAGCGACATCTCGGGTATCGCCGCTGATCTTGCGACAGCGGAGGGGGCAAAGGCCTTGATCGCGCATGCGCCGGACGCCGATATCCTTGTGAACAACGTCGGTACAGCACATATCCGGGGCTACAACGGCGTCGAGGATATCGCAAATATCCCCGATGAGGATTGGCTTGACCTCTTTCAGTTGAACGTAATGAGTGGCGTGCGCGCGAGCCGTCATTACCTGCCGCGGATGGTGGCGAAAGGCTGGGGCCGCGTCGTGTTCATAAGTAGCGAATCCGCAGTCAACATCCCTAAGGAAATGCTCGACTATGGCATGACCAAGACCGCTCAACTCGCGGTCTCACGCGGACTTGCCGAGGCGGTCGCGGGCACGGGCGTCACCGTCAACGCCGTCCTGCCGGGACCTACCCGCTCTGAGATCCTGGGCAACTTCATGGCGAAACAGGCTGACGCAAATGGAATCACGCAGCACGAAGCCGAGCAGGGTTTCCTGCAGGCGATGCGTCCGACGAGCCTCATCCACCGCTTCGCGACCACCGATGAGGTGGCCAACATGGTCATCTACACATGCTCGGAGCAGGCTTCGGCGACCACCGGCGCGGCTTTGCGGGTGGATGGTGGCGTGGTCCGCTTCGTCGCGTAGCAGGACGATTGTTCCGTTCGCCAACTCGGGTCCGCTGTCAGCCAAGCTGCTGAAGCATGGCATGCTGAAGTCTACAGGGATCTGCCGCACGGCATGTGCATGATCCACGTATTGCGGGAGCACTCTGAAACTATGCGAAGCACGAGAACGTATTCAGCTACGGCGCCGTCCCCGCTGTGCTCGGCGGCCATGCGCTCGTCTCGTGCAGCGGCGATAGTGAATGATATAAATCGCAACTCATTGTTTTTTCTGCAAAAAACTACGCCGGCACTCCGGAGTACGCTGACCCCTTACTCCCACTCAATTGTCTCCAACCCAGCTAGGCCATTGATCTAACTGGGTTTTTTCTTGCTTGCGGCACAGAAAACCGACTTACGGGCCGTCAAAAAGTTACGCTTTTGATTTTAAAGGGAAAATCGCCGAAAAAAATATTTTGAGGTTTCACCAACTATCGAGACCAATCGGGTGATTTATGCCCTTCGCGACGTCTGGCGACGCGCCCGAATCTGCCTCTAAAAGTACCGTCATCAAACGATATCTCGCTTAGAGAACAAATGCCATTGGAGTTTCGGCACTGGCTGCATTGATGGTGCGCATGGCTCTGCGTGGTTGCACGTAGAGTTCTATTCGAAATCTTGAAATGCTTATCCGTCGACCCAGGGACCGCCTGCCGCCCAACGCGCATTGAAAGGCGCAGCCTCCGCCGCTGCGATCGCGGGCGGCATGACAAGCTCGGCGATACGCGCCTGGATTTCCGAAAGTGGTTCGTGTGCGAGGGCGACCTCGGTCCGCCTCAGAAACGCCGCCCACTGGACTTGCTTTGCCTCGGCGAAGCCCGCCGTTAGCGCCGATGGCGTCTCGGTGGGAAGCGGCGTTTCACGGCGCTCGAAGGTCGTCTGGATCGCCCGCGCCAGAACCTCTCCTTCAAAGGCGAAGGCGCCCGCGATGGCCCAGAGGTCGAAAAAATCCTTCATTCGCGAATTGAGCATGTCGAGCGCCACCATGGCCTGGAACTTCTCCGCCACAACAGTTTCAGGTGGATAGGCTCTAAGGTGCGGCGTCGGTTGCCCCAAAAGCGAGGGATATTCGATGTCGACCGGGTCCGGTGTGATCGCATCGCCATATCCGATGTCAACATGCATGGGCAGGCGCGCGCCAGCGAGTTCGGCAACGAAGTCCAACCGCACGCCAGCATATTCGTCTTCCTCGCGTGCGGCGGCGGCACGAAGCGTCTCGGGCCGGAAGATTACCCCATCATCTTCAACCTGTGTGGCCAGGATTTCCGCAAATACGGCGGCGACGGTATCAGGTGCGTTCTCTCCAAAACCGAGGAGATCAAGGTCGCCAGTGGCACGGTAGGGCACAGGCGCCCACAGGCTGAACAGCATCGCACCCTTGAGGACGAAGCGATCCCGGTACGGCGAAAAACTCAGACGATAGAGCACACGCTCGATGGCATAACGCGTCATGAGCAACTGGGCGTTCTCACGACGTTCGCGAGCACGCTGGGTCAGCCGGTCGCGTACAGAAACGCCGATATTCTTCGGCGCCTTCATGAAACCATGGCCTCGATGTAGGGGCGCATCACGGTCTGGACGCGGTCGATCTCAGCGTAACGCCAAAGCTCGTTCAGCCCTGCCCGCCCCTTTCGCGATCTGATGAGGTCCCGCAGCGCCTCGATCGCAACATCGAGGCCGATTTTGTTGCGGTGCTTGAAGCAGTCGGCGACGGTCTTCGCTGGCGAGGTGATCGGCACAGGCACGCCGTCGATCTGATGAGTCTCTATGCCGGCCGTCAGCGCCTCACCGCTGGCGCGGACGATCTTCAGCGAGACCGAGGGATTGGTCGGCGCCCAGTCCTTTGGCCCGAGCAGCATCCACACAGCCTGCGGCGTCTGGGTCGTGAGGTTGTGGAATTGCAGCGCCGACAGCAGGCCGATGACCCCTTTTGGCTGTATACGTGCGGCTTCAGCCAGGCTGGTGGCACTGGCGACCTCAACATTCGCCAGTCTATAGAGACCACGACCGACCTGCTGGAGAATTCCCTCGTCGCGCAGCCTTTGCAGGTAGACGCGCGGCACGCCGGCGGCATCGAAATCGCGACCCCGCGCGATTCCTTGTCGTCGTGCGACCTCCAGGGCGCGATCTCGGTGGGTCTGGGCAATCATAATGCACGTTATAAACCCTCGGTCTTAATTTGCAATATACAAGGATTTATAACAGCGCCGACGTGACAGCTACTGCCACGCCATTTTGCAGAACTTAACGCACACAACTGGACGACGGCTGGCTGGACATCGGCTGTCCGAAGTGGCTTTCAGACTGATGCTGTTTACGCGGCCTGCCATACTTGGTTCAAAATCCGCGCGGCGAGCGCAGCCTTGTCCTGCGGCAAGAAACGACCGTAGTGGTGCGCCACCATGTCGGGTGTGTCCTGAATCGCGTAGCTTGCCTGTTCATATGACCCGGTCTGCTTCAGGATGTGCGTAGCCAGCACGTCGCGAACATTGTGCGGGCCGTGAGGCAGAAGGCCGGCGATCGCGCCGCGCTGCGTATACGGGTTGTAGATGCCATATCGTTGGATAGTCAGGCGCCATGCCTCATAGAATGTGTTTCGATCGTATGCGGCGTCTTTGCTGGTCGCCTTCACCGTTTTGACGAAGAAGGTGCCGGGGTCTTCTTCGCTTCCAAGCAGCACTCGCCGATGGCGATCGACATAGGCATCAATATGCTCGTAGAGACCCCCCAGGTTCGGCAGCAGGAGCCGAAATGGCTTGCTCCCGAAATAGGATGAGTTTGCATTCTTGAATGCGACTGAAGGAATAAGCACCTCCCAGCCCTTTTCGCGTTCGCTCCAGCGGAGTTCGCCTCGCTTCATGTCGGCTAGCTGGCGCTCGGACCGCGGCGGTCTCCCGCGTTCACTGACCATCAGCTGACGCAGATTCTTCTGCCGCAACCCAAGATGCAGCCCGAACCGAAGCATCAGGAACGAGCGGACTGCCTCGGCTGCAGGACGGCGATGAAAGCGCTCATCGGGCATGAGCCGAAGAACCTCTTCAGTAATCTTTCGATACTCACCGACCGGGCTATCGGCCTCCAGCACAGGCATGATTGGTTCAAAAGGATCACGATGCACGCGAGCGACCCGCTGGATCTCCTTCACGCGGGAGGAGGCATGCTTGAAGTAGACATCGCAGGCGTCCTGCCAGTCATCGCGGGCGCGGTCAATGTCGGCCTGTGAAACCAGTCCGGCGATGGGGCAGACTCGCGACGCCAATTGAGGTTGTTGCCTCAGCCAGCCCGTCTCTTTGCGAGTAAGAGCGAGGGAAATTCGCAGCATGTCCACCTCCCATGCAGTGTAGAAACCGCGCCGCCTCTCGCGCCATTGCACGTACCAGTCCCAGACGGAAGGGAAGACGAGCAGGCCGAAGGTCAAATGCTGCGTTGGCACGCCGTAGCCGCGTACTGGTCCGCGCGGATGCGCAGCCAACGCACCAAACATCAAACCGAGATGCTCGACCTTCTGCGATGCCGTCTCNATGCCGTCTCCTCGCCCCAAACACCGTTTCGCTGCAGACCGAACGCAGTGAGTGTCGCGGTCTTGAAGCGGATCAGATCGGCCATTTCCATGGCAAGCGCAGACGGGGCGTCTATGACGCCGGACATCAGGTCGGGGTCGGTGAACGAAGCACGATCATCATGCTGCTCGCTTCGAACTCGATAGCCGTCATTGGCAGCATCTGACTGACCATATGTGATGCCCGGGAAGCGGATGGCGTAACGCTGTTTCAGCGCAGCCGCCTGGAAGCGCCGGTAGTCAGTTGACCCGCTGATAATCACACGACGTACCCATTCCAGGATCTCCTCCTGTTCCTCGGGCGAACGCGTGTTGAAATTATCAGGCAAATGCCACGCAAGCCGACGGCGTTCAGCCGAGCCGATGTCATCGAGAATGTGGCCGGAGGCGGAACGGGTCTGAAACGGGAGTTTCGCTTTAAAATACCCTGCCGCAAGACGATAACGACGCTCGATCCGAGCTAGCACTTCCATGCTCGCCACGCTGCGCGGCGATTTTGATCCCTGCAGCCAATGACGAATCGTGGAGCGGTCGAGACTCTCGTCGTCTCGGACAACAGCTCGATGGAGGTGCCAATAGCTGTCGCCATGACGGCGCATCTGGAAATCCAGCGCCGTCTGAAAGGTCGGTGGATCAAACGCCTCCTCGAAAAGAGGCGCCGGGAACTCCTCGATATCGCGCGGTTTGATGCCGGGCTTCTGCCGGGCCCCTGCCGCCGTGGCTCCTAGCTGGTCGACGTTTCTGTCGCGGCTTGCTGTGGACGCCTTCGAAGGTTCCAACTGTGGACGGCCTCGCTGGGGACGTTCGTTTTTGGCTTTGCGGGTACCGCCGATGGTCATCCGCATCGGCGAAGCGTTCGTGTTTCGAACGATTGCATCCAAAGCTCGCTCGATTGCAACCCTGGCGGCTCGCATCGCGCTGTCGTCGAGGCCGCATTGAAAGCTAATTTCTTGCCAGTCATAGCCCCGGAGTTTTAGAGGCGGAGTTTGAGCGCTGGAGATGAGGTGGAGTAGAAACTCTCTGACGCGCGCGCTTTCTTGGGGAGGGAGTACAGGGTCAAGACGGAGACGGCAGAAATCAGTGGTTTTTCGTGAGATTAGTCTGGTATGCGAATTTTTAGTCATGCGTGTAGGCTATGTGGTTGTCGGGGTCGGCGACGAAGGAGTACGCGCACATACCCGATTCTTGTCGCTTGGGAGGCTCGACGGAATGACGCCTAACAGAAATGTCGCAACCTGTTGAAATGAGCTGGATCGAAACGCCCGCCGGGTCGCGCCCGTGGCGAGAACGCGCCGACCGCAGTGTTGCCGCGCCCGAAGGCTTGCCGCTCAACCAACTCAGCAACGTGGCTGTTACCGAAAAGCTTTCGGCACTCCGAATGGAGAGCTACTTTGAGGAATGGGATTCTCGTGCAGACATCCCCAACGCTTTCAAAACTCTGAAGCGGGCCGGCAAAGGGAAGGCGACGATGAAGAGTGACTAACTGCCGGACTGGCGCGCCCTGTGGAGTGGAGCGGTGTCGCTCGTGCCGGAGCCTCGCCCGCTTTCCCAAGCGTTCGCCGGGACGAAGCGCCTGGTCAAGGTTGGCGCGGTACGTGCCGCGGCGAAGCGGCTCTGACCTTGACGGGCTGGCATCAGTCCGGCTTCTCGACAAGCAGGCAGTTCGCTGACAGGACATAATTTCCCCTGCTGGGTAGAGACTGGACGAGCCTGCCCGGCGGTACTTCGGCTTCGGAATGGGGCGAACCTTACCTGAAGACAAGCGAATACCCGAAACCAGAATCGGTGCTTCTGTGCCGGCCCGTCGGCGTCCTAACCCGGATATCTCACACAGTTGAAGTGCATCGGGGCTCCGAATCAAGGAAAATGCTTCTGCGACAAAGACTTACCTTGAGCAGAGGTATTCCCCGATGCAAACAGAGTGTATACCGGAACGGTTTGATTTTGCACCTGTTGAAAGGCGTGCCGTCGTGGCCGGTTTTGACGGTGGAACGATCACCTCCGANTGACGGACCGGGCGATCGGGCTGGTCGGCCGCTTTGCCCGCTGCTTCGTGGATGCCCGCCGTCCGGCACTGATCGAGCATGAGGTGAAGACGCTGGTCGGTCAGCGCATCTTAGCGCTCGCGCTTGGCTATGAAGATCTGAACGATCATGACGAGTTGCGCCATGATCCGGTGCTGGCGGTGCTGGCCGGCAAGCTCACGGCGCGCCGTCACAAGAAATGCGCGGCCGTGGCCGGCAAGTCGACGCTCAACCGGCTGGAGCTGAGCCGGCCGCAGCCTTCGCGCTATCACAAGATCAGCCACGATCCGGCGGCGATCGAGGCGCTGTTCGTCGATTTGTTCATGGGTGCGCACGCCGCCCCGCCCGAAGAGATCGTGCTGGATCTGGATGCCACGGACGATCCCCTGCACGGCAACCAGGAGGGGCGGTTCTTCCACGGCTACTACGGCAACTACTGCTACCTGCCGCTCTACATCTTCTGCGGCGATCACCTTTTGTGCGCCAAGCTGCGGCCCGCCAACATCGACGCGGCCGCCGGCGCGGTTCAGGAGATCGAGCGCATCGTGCGCCAGCTGCGTGAGCGTTGGCCCCAGGTCCGCATCGTGCTGCGCGCCGATTCCGGCTTCGCCCGCGAGGAGCTGATGGCCTGGTGCGAAACCAACGCCGTCGACTACCTGTTCGGCCTGGCCCGCAATGTTCGGCTGGTCCGCCACATCGCGGCTGAACTGGAGGAGGCCAAGGCAGAGAGTGCCCTCACCAGCCGGCCCGCCCGCCGCTTCAAGGACTTCCTGTGGACCACGCGCAAGAGCTGGAGCGGCCGGCGCCGGGTCGTGGCCAAGGCCGAGTGGACGCAAGGCGAGGCCAACCCGCGCTTTGTCGTCACCTCGCTCGACGCCGAGGCCTGGCCGGCGCAATGCCTCTACGAGGACCTCTACTGCGCCCGCGGCGAGATGGAAAACCGCATCAAGGAATGCCAGCTCGACCTGTTTGCCGACCGCACCTCTGCCGCCACCCTGCGCGCCAACCAGCTCAGGCTCTGGTTCGCCTCGATGGCCTATGTGCTGATCTGCGCGTTGCGCCGCATCGGCCTGGTGGACACACGGCTCGCCAGGGCAAGCTGCGCCACCATCCGTCTCAAGCTGTTCAAGATTGGCGCCCTGGTCAGCGTCTCGGTACGCCGCATCAAGCTGGCCATGAACTCCGCCTGTCCCTTCCAGCGCGAATGGGCCCTGACCTATGCCCGGCTCTCGGCAGCCGCCACGGCCCATCCACCCTTCCCGTCAACAGCAAGGAAACAGCGCCGAACCAACACCAACCGCTCCAAGCGGCCGACATCCCTTGCCCGCAGCTCAAGCGCCGGCAAAATCGCTGCCGCCAGCCTCGCGCCGAAAGACTGTGTGAGATATCCGGGCTAAGCTCCGCGGCCACCGCGCTGGCTGCTGTTTCCGCACCCGCCTTCAGCCGCGACGACGCCTTGGAAAAATGGTCCGTGCCTGAAGGTCGTGAACGAACTGTTCCGGCATCATCTGCGGGGCGATGCGCACCAAATCGCTAAGCGCCGAGCGGATTTGCGGCCACGGGAACTCGGAGCATTCCTCCCAGGCCTCGCCCACGCGCAACACGGCATCGAGCTTGCCTGCCACACCAGCGAGGGTGGTGGCAGGCGTAGTAGAAAACGCTTCCAGCAGGTCCTCCGCCCGCTCGCCAGCCTCGCGCTCGGCTCTGAGCGCGGCGGTGTAACCGGCCTCCTCGGCGGCCGCATCCCAGCGTGCCTGTTGTGCCGCGAGATCAGATGCGGCCTTCTCGCGGAGAGCCGCCATATCCGGCCCTTTGCCGAGCACCTCATTCAGCGCCCCGATCGAGTGGACCATTACGTCCTCACCCTCGGGCAGGCGGACGGTCACACCAGGAAAGCCGATGCTCTCGACAAGCCTCGTCTCCAGGCGCTGCTGGCTGCGGCAAAGCCGCTCGCTCAGCTTGTAGGCTGTCTCCCATTCCCGCCAAAGCGTCAGCGCTGGGTCGGGGAGCGCACTCGTTGCAGCAACGTTGCCGGCAAGCGCACTTTTCTCAAGCACCAAAGCGATGGACGTGATCATCCCTCCCACAAGCACTCGCCTGCGGGTGACGAAAGGCAGAGTCATGCTATTGTCGGAATCAGCCATGATCCGAGCTCCAATCAGCTTGGGTTGTGGTCGGGCTGCTGAGGGGTGGTTGGCACACCAACAGCGGCCGCTTTCAAGCGAAAAATCGTATCAGAGGTACGATATTGAAAAAGCGGCAATGGATCAACAAGAATCGTATCACGGTTACGAAATGAATGCAGTTCAATGCAAGATGGCACGTGTCGCGTTGGGCTGGGGAACTCGAGAGCTAGCCCTGAATGCAAACGTATCTCCCGATACCATCGCGCGGTTGGAAAGAGGCGAACAGCTAAAGAATTCAACCATCGCTGCAATTCGTGCGGTCTTCGAAGCGGCCGGGATCGAATTCATTCCGGAGAACGGTGGCGGCGCTGGTGTTCGACTGGCGCGCCGATCCGAGGACGTCTAGCCTGTCCTTGGCAGCAAAGGGTAAGTTTGACCCAAAGACGACTTACTTCTGCTGAGACATTGACGGTCGCTTTGCGCTGGAGAAAATTTGGAGCATCATTGCTGTCTTTTCCTCACGCGACGCCGGGAGCTTATAGAAAAGCGGGAAACTACTCGTGACGGATAAGCCAAAACCGCCCGGCGATTTCACCCTTCAACAGTTCGAAGCGCTGAAGCCTCTTGCAAAGCTGATTGGATTCTTCAATTCGGATCTGCGGAAGCAATTCCAGGACCTTGACGCACAGGTTGAGAGCGTAAAGGTCATGCTTGCCAATAGGGATCGGTTCGCCGAAATTTACAGCCCTCTTGGTTGGGTGAACTACGATCGGATGTCCGTCGATGCGGCGGCCAAAGCGCTTGCAGCGGAAGTTAATGAGGGCGAGGCTATTCTCACCGCTTACCATCTTGATCCGGACAATCTTTGCTTCCTCGGATACCGCTATCACACGTCTCACTATGCAAGTTGGGGCGAACTCTACGAGCGCGCGGTCGAACGGACCGCTGTGGAGGATTACCTGTCCGCTATTCCGTTGATCCTCATTGTTATCGACGGCATCTGCACGACGATGACCGCCAAGCACCCATTCTCCGGTGGAGCTGACGCGCCGGTCTTCGACTCGCAAACGTCTGGCTCAGGCGGGCTGTCAGAAGGCTTGGCCCTTTTCGGCTCGACGCGCCGAAAGTTGGATAGCAGCTCAATCACACTGCCTTTCCGCCACGGAATTGTTCACGGCCTCAACCCCAATTTTGGCCATTCACTCGTCGCCGCAAAAGGCGCAGCCCTGAGCCATAGGCGACCGAGAGCGCGGCCTGGTGCTTGAGGCAGGTGGTGGCGTTGAGCAGCCGGGCGACCTCGTCGCGGCTCAGGACCACCGGCAGCTTGCGCGGGTGCGCCAGACGAACGAGCTTGCGCGCCAGATCGGGACGATCGACCGTATGCGTGAAGAAGAAGCGCAACGCCGACACGATGCTGTTCATGGTCGGCACGGGAACACCGTCATCCTGCTGCTCGATCTGGAACCGGCGCAGGTCGTCGGCGGTCGCTGTGTCTGGTGAACGCCCGAGGAATGTCGCCAGGCGTCCGATATCGCGGAGATAGTTGCGCTGTGTCTCGCGTGAGAAACGCCGCATGTTCATGTCGTCGATCAGCCGCTGGCGCAACGGGCTGATCGCTGCATCGAGAATGAGATGGTGCATGGTCGCGCTCCTTGTTGAAGAAGCCCGCCATACTCTNTGTCGCCAGGCGTCCGATATCGCGGAGATAGTTGCGCTGTGTCTCGCGTGAGAAACGCCGCATGTTCATGTCGTCGATCAGCCGCTGGCGCAGCGGGCTGATCCGTGCATCGAGAATAGGATGGTGCATGGTCAGGCTCCTTGTTGAAGAAGCTCGCCATGCTCTGCTCTAGCCGAACGACGCTCAACGCGAGCGCGACGACCGGTTCTTGATCTCTACCTCACCCCACGCGCCTATCCCGCGCAGCGGGTTCGTTCCACGGCCCATAAGCACCCCATTCCAGAAACCTCAATTGACCGACCGTTCCTGGCGCATCTTGCGCGTTCAGAAGTGAACCTACATGGACGCGGTAGCTGAGAAACTAGTCATCTCTAAGCCATCACAACCCCAGCCCCCGCTTTCTGCCTAAGGTCCATTCGATGCCGCCGTTGTCACGGGCAAGCCCGCTGATGTGCTGACCAATGCGCTTTTCGAGAACCGACTGCCAAGGCACGAGCTGGAAGCCAGCACCGTCGTCAATCATGGCGAAGCGGCCGGAGGCGAGATCGGCCGCTCCGATCAGCCGGCCGCTGACATATTCGCCCGGCTTGGCCCGAATGAAGTTGAGCCCGCGCTCGGCCGCCATCACACGGCCGACGCGGGCGACCTCGGTTTGCTCGAGCCGCTGCAGTAGATCCTTGGGCGCCCGAATCCGGCCGTCGTCCAGTCGAGCGGCAAGGCCCATGTCGACGAGACTTTGGCGACGCCGATCCGTCGCGTCAGTGACCTCCCGGCCGAACCCGATCTGTGCGAGCGGCGTCCGGTTTGCCGATGCCAGTTCCCGGTCGAGCCAGGTCGCGCCGTCGCTCGTCACCTGGTTGTCGAGGTCGAGGAAGGAAAGCGTGCGGACCGTAAAATCCCTGCCCCTGTTGCGGGCATCGTAGGCCGCACCTTGCTCGGTGATGTCTTGGGGGATCTTCCAGTGGTCGGCATCGATACGCTCGACGATGCCGGCCCGCCGCAGCGCTTCAAGGCGGCGCACGTGCGCGCGGATGAAGGCATCGGGGTCGCCGTTGATGCGCTCGATCCGTGGCCGTGCTGCCTCCAGATGCTCGCTCGGCCGGTAGACGCCGCCGTGCTCGGCTGCCAGGTCGCGGATATTGAGATCGGCCGCGCGTGGCTCTGCCTTTGCCGGGACAGGCTCGAGGGCGACGATGTGGCCGCGCCTCACCTCGTCGAATCTTGTGTCATCGCCAGTCTCAAGATAATGCGTGCGGCCGTCGACGCCATCGACGACGACATAGAGCCCGGCATCCATGCCGTCGCCGGCAAGCCCCTTGGCCAGCACCCGTCCAATCACACGCTCGGTGATCTCTCTGCCATGGCTGAAATACTGGCTGGCGCCGCGCTCCTCGGCGATGCCGTGGTCGGCGAGTGCCTGATGCATGGTCTTGATGATGTCATTGCGCATGCCGAGGCCGCGCAGGACGTGCTCGGCATCACCGGCAATCATCCAACGGCCGGGTTCAGTCTCGGAGGCGAGGCCGTAGTGTTCCAGACGCTTTGCCCGATCGATCAGGAGATGGCGGTTGGCGCGGAACGTGTAGGTCTCGCTAACGCCGATCCGTAGGTCGACGATGCCACGCTCCTCTTGCTCGGCAAGCAGCATCCGGTCGAGGCGGGTCAGCCGCTCTGCCTCCACCTCCGCTCTCAGCTTGTGGGCGACATCGATCTCGGTCTGCGGTCCGAGCTCAAGCGTCACCAACTCGCCAGCGCGATGGCGGATGCCGTGAGCGATATAATCGCCGGCGATGTTGAGCACCCTGCCCTGATCGGTCGCGCCGCGCACCAAGATGTGGGTGTGAGGATGGCCGGTGTTGTGGTGGTCGACGGCGATCCAGTCTAGCCGGGTTCCGAGATCGCTCTCCATCTGTCGCACGAGGTCGCGGGTGAAGGAGCGCAGGTCTTCCATCTCGATGGCATCCTCGGGTGCGATGATGAAGCGGAACTGATGCCGGTCACCACGGCAGCGTTCGATGAACGCCCTGCCCTCGTCGCTATCGCGACCGTCCTCGAGCGCGGTATAAACCCGGCCCTTCTCGCCGTCGCGCGCCACTCCGTCGCGCTCAAGATAACGCAGATGCGCGTCGACCGCCCGGGTTGAGACGCCACGCATCTTCGCGCCGCGCGCGCCATGCTGGGACGCGAACTTGACTATGCGTGCCTTGACCATCACCCGCCGCGCCCGGAAGCGGCTTCCGCTCCCTTCCCGGCCCCAACCGCTGCCATCGCGCGACAGGCCTGCGGCGATGCCGGCGCCGCGTCCCCTGGCATTGAACCGGCCGCCGCCCTTGCTCCCAGCCGAACCACCGCTCCTGCCTGGATTGCCGCCGGCCTTGCGCACGGCGATCTTCACCTGCGTCGTGAACGGCAGCGAGCGCGGATTGACGCGCGTGCCGCCGCTTCGCACACGCCCAAGCCTGACATGGAAATCTCTGTCGTCACGCTCCACCATGACGGCAGGATCAGCGGCGGATTGAGGCTCTGCAAGACGCCGCAAGCGCGGATAGTGCTCCAGCGTACAAAGACAGGCAGTGGCGCGGAAACGTCGGATCACACATCGCAGCGGCGCAACGGATTTGCGAGCACCACCAGTGCGTTAACGGCACTACCGCCGCCGCACACACATCTCAAAGTCGAGAAGGAGCTCCGTTTTCGCAGGCGAAAACAATGTGCAGACAACGACTTACCGAGCAAGGCGAGGTGCGAGCGCAAGCTTGCTTTATCTTGCCATCTTAATCGGTAGTGTTTTGCGATACTTTGTAACCATCGTCGTTACTCCTTCAGGATGCGATAACATACGAATCTATGCTCTGCCACGATTCCGCGTTCTGGTGTCGAGTTCCGATGCGCCGTGCAATCTTCCGCGCTCTGCGACGGTGTTGTTCGGCTGCATGGTTGCAGCGCTCGAACCGTCGTGGCGCACTTTTCCATCGGACTGACGGAGCATCGTCACAGGCAATCGAGCGCGGTCCGGCCGTCTCATTGTCGGCGCGGCCGCAGGCAAGATAACGTGCGTTCCGTCGTTCCTGGTCTGCATCGGTTCTCATCCGCCGGGGCGGATCTCCTTGTGTCAGATGGCGTCCGTCAGCGTGCGGGCGCCATGCGTTTCAACCGCCGTCGCGCCGCTCATCGATGCGCTCCGAGCAGGCGTCGATCCTTGATGTGGGCGCGTTGCGCGGCGTCGGTGTCACTCATAGCCGCGTCGCCGACATAGAACGTGCCGTCGCTCCACATCGCGTGCATGATCACCGCCAGCTTGCGCGCCACCGCGACACAGGCCTTGCGGTGGCAGGAGCGTTTGGCGATCTCCCGGCCCCAGCTCTTGACCTTGTCCCTGCCCTAAGCGCGTCATCAGTCCCGACGCCGCCTCGTAGAGCGCGCGCCGCACGTCCGCATCGCCAGCCTTCGAGAGGCGGCCCTGAACGTCGATCGAGGTGCCCGACTGCCAGCGCCGCGAGGTCAGCCCGAAGTAGGCCGCGACGTCGCGAGAGCGGCGGAAGCGTGTGGGATCGTCGATCGCCGTCATGAACGAGAGCGCCGTCACCGGGCCGACGCCGGGGATCGCCATGAAGCGTCGACACAGCTCGCTGCGCGCTACCATTTTGACGACGAGATCGTGCAGCCGGCAGTACTGTTTCCACAGCGCCGCGCGCGCCTACAGCATGGCGTCCATCAGTTCGGCCGACAGCGGATCGTCGGCCACAGCCTGGCGAACCGCGTGCTCGAAAGCGCCGCGTCCGACCTTGCCCAGGCGGATGCCGAACGACTTCAGCGAGTGCCGGATGGCGTTCTCCAGGTCGAGAAACTTGGCCTTCAGATTGCGCCGGTGGGTCAGCAGAAGCTTCGTCCGGTAGCAGCTCTCCGACTTGATGTAGGCCTGGCGGAACCAGCCGGTGCGCATGATGTGGGCGATGCCGAGCGCATGTCGGTCTTGTTGCGCTGCGCCGACAGCGCGGCGCGCACGTGCTGCGTCTCCAGGCAGATCGCCGGCAGGCCAAGTTTCTTGAGTTCCGGATGCAGCCAAGGCGACAGCGAGCCGGCCTCGTGGCTGGTCTACTGTCGCTGGCGCGATCTCTCGATCACGACATTCGAGCTGTGAATGCGCCGAAGCGACCCAAAAGGCCTTCGTGCTTCGCCACAGCAGGCGCGTGGGCAGCGGTCCGATCGCTCTGGGTCCCATCGCAGCCGCGCGTGATCTGCACCAAGGACCCTTAATATGCTTGCCGGACGTATGAGACCGTGGTCCAGTCGCCGGCTCTGGAGCAGCTGAAAGAGTTAATTCGCCCAACCCCTGAGCTTCAGACATCATCTCTCTTGCGGGTGCAGTATAGGAATGATCGCTGACTACGTTTCGTGATTTGCTGCACCAGGCTCTACTTCTGGCGGAAAGAGGAATGAACTGAGGCAACAAGCGGGCTTAGAATATAATCGAGGGCGGTGCGCTCCTCTGTGACGATCATCACCGAGGCAGGCATCCCGGGATAGAGCGCGATCTGCGGGGCTGCGGCAAGTTCGGCCGGATCGACCACGACATCGGCCATGTAGTAGGGGAATCCGGTTTTGCTGTCGGTGACGCGATCCGCCGAAATGCGGGTGACGCGCCCATGGATGATTGGAATGGAACGCTGCTTGTAAGATGTAAAGCGCACTTCCGCCATCATATCGGATCGCAGGCTTGATATATCCTCGACGCGCACCTGCGCCTGGACGACCAGCGAGTTTCGTGTCGGCACGATATCAAGGATCGTCTGACCGGGGGCGACAATCGCACCTGTCGAGAAGACGCTGAGGTTCATCACCTGGCCGTCATAGGGCGAGCGGACCATAGCGCGATCCACGGCGGCCTGGCTCGCGAACATCGTGGGTACGAGGTCCGCCAGCTTGGACTGCGTATCGATCAGCATTGCCGAGAGCTTGGCGCGGCGGTCGTTTGTCAGCTGTGCGATCTGGCTCACAAGCTCGGCCTTGCTCTGATGGTTCCCGGCGATCTCGCCCAGGGACTCATCTATCAGGCCTTGCAGGTCGGACGCGGAGCGGTCGAGCTCAAGGATACGCGTGCGCGTCGTCAATCCAGCCTTCAAGAGCTTGTCGAGGCCTGCCTTCTCCTCGATGGTGGACTTCAGCTGCGCGCGAAAAGATTGGACGCGCAGCTGCTTGCCGTCGATTTGCTCATCGAGTTCGTCGATTCGCTTCTGCAGAATCTGTCTGGCGCCTGCCATCGAGGCGCGCTGGCTTTCAAGGTCGGCGATCTGACTTGCCATCGCGTCCTGTAGATAAGTCTGATGTGCGGCGGTCATGTCCGTCGGGAAAGCGACTTCCTCCTTGCCGTCGAGCTCTGCGCGGATGCGGGCATCCGTCGCGCGCAACATAGCATATTGCTGGGAATAGAGGTTTAACTCGGATCGGATTTTGCTGTCGTCTAGCACCAGCAATATGTCGCCCGTCTTTACGATGTCGCCGTCCTTTACGTGTATCTCCTTCACCGTGCCGCCGTCGAAGTGCTGGACGCTCTTGCGGTTGCCCTCCACCTTAACGACTGCGTCCGCGAGCACCGCGCCATTCAGCGGCGCGATGGCGGCCCAGCCGCCGAAAATGCCAAAGAAGCCAAGGATGATCAACAGACCCACAAGAGCCGGCACCCTGATCGAATCCGAGGCGGTGGGGCCGGCTTCGCCTGGCAGGCTGCGATAGACGAAGGTGCCGTCGCTCATCGATCTCTCCTGATCAGACTCATTGCGTTGCAACCTCGATCGGAGCCGCACGCTGGTTGAGCAGCGCCACGATCTCGTTTCGCATGCCGAAGGCGTCGAGGGCGCCCTCGCGCAGCAAAAGGATCTTGTCGACGTTGGCGAGCGTCGAGGGGCGGTGCGACACAATAATCAGCGTGCTGCCGCGGCGCTTGAGTTCGATCGCGCACTCGCTCAGTGCGCGGTCTCCATCGGCGTCGAGATTGGAACTCGGCTCGTCGAGAATGATGAGGTTCGGCGTTCCGAACACCGCCCGGGCAAGGGCAATGCGCTGCCGGTACCCGCCCGACAGCACCGCGCCGCCTTCGCCGATCTGTGTCTCATAACCCTGCGGCAAGCGGATGATCATGTCATGCACGCCGGCTAGGCGGGCGGCCTCGATCACCTCCTGGTCGACGTTGGTCTTGAACCGCCCAATGTTCGCAGCGATCGTGTCGGAGAAGAGCTCGATGTCCTGCGGCAGGTAGCCGATGTGATCACCGAGCGCGTCGCGACCCCACTGGGCCATGTCGGCCCCGTCCAGCCTGACGGTTCCCCGGCTGGGCTGCATGACGCCAGCCAGGTGTCGGGCAAGGGTGGATTTGCCCGCGCCCGAGGGGCCGATGATGCCGAGCGCCTCGCCGGCCTCGAGCCGGAAGGAGATGTCCCGCAGCAGAACCTTCTGCAGGTTGGGTAGCGCGTAGCTCACCTGCTCAACCGAAATCTTGCCTGTTGGCTTCGGCAGATTGAACGAGCGGTCGTTGCGCACATCCCCTTCGACCAGCTTTCGAACCCTCGCCAGCGCGCCGCGCGCCAGGACAAGGCTGCGCCACACGCCGACGATCTGCTCGACCGGCTGGAGGCCCCGACCCAGCAGAAGGCTTGCTGCGAAAATGGAGCCGGCGCTCGTTTGCCGTTCGATGACCAGATAAGCGCCAAGGCCGAGGATGAGCGACTGCATGGTCAGCCGAAGAAACCTGATCAACCCGGACATGAATGCGGCGCGGTCGCTGGCGTCCGCCTGACGCCGAAGCGCCAGGTTTCGATCGCGTTCCCAGCGGCGGATGAGGCCGTCGATCATTCCCATGGCGCGGACGACTTCCGCGTTCCTGAGGCTCATCTCGGTGAAGGCATAGTTGGCCGTTGCCACGTCGTTGGCCTGCTTCAGCGGCCCGCGCACCAGAAATTCATTGGTGACCGCCATCGCAATCAGGAGCAGCGAAGACCCGAGCGCGAAGAACCCCAGCCAAGGGTGCAGCAGGAAGATGATGGCGATGTAGATAGGCGACCAGGGTAGATCGAGCAGCGCATGTATGCCGCTGCCGGTAATGACCTGCCGGAACGTGTCGAAGTCGCGGATCGGCTGACTCAGCGAGGAACCCGGCGAGGAGGCCTCGAGCGAGGCTGCGACGACCTTAGCCGAAAGCAGCCGGTCGAGCCGAGCGCTGGCACGAGTCAGAATCCTGGCGCGCACCAGATCGAGGCCGGCAAGGGCAAGGAAGGCAGCCACCAGCACAATCGTAAGCATCACCAGCGTTGTTTCGCTGCCGCTGCTGACCACCCGGTCATAGATCTGCAGCATATAGAGCGGCGAGGCCAGGTAGAGCAGGTTGATCGCTAAACTGAACCCTGCCGCGACCAGGAAATAATGGCGGCACGCCAGCAGAGCTTCCTTGACGATGTTGCTTTTGCTGTTGAGACTCAATGACTCAGCGGAGAACCGCCCCCTGTCCAATTGCACACCTGTAAGCGACATTACACCAAATCCTTCAAACGCCCACTCAATCGGTTCCCTTTCCTGTCATAAACCTTAATTCGTAAGCTGAATCTGCGACCAGCCGCCCTGAGGTGAGCCGCGTGTGTTTGCCGCACACCTCGAGGTTCACGCCACGAGACCGCTCGCTGTTAGACCATACTCAACCACCGTCCTGCCGGCCCCGTCGTCTACAAGCGTGAAGTTATGCGCATCGAAGATGCCAAGGAGGTGGAGTGTGGCATTGTGAGCGCCGTCAGTCACGGTCAATGTCCCTCCATTACCGCTCGAGTCGGCCTGATAGGCCGCGGACGTTCCAGCGCCGAACAGCATGTCGCCGAGGTCGATCTTATCGTCGTTGGTGATACCTCCAATCCTGCCGCTGAAGTCGAAGGAATCATCGAGCTGCAGCGTGCCAGCGGCATTCTGCGCGAAGGTCACATCCGTCGATGAGGCTGCGCCGAATTCCAGCTTCGACAGGTTGCCAATCGTGGCTTCGCCTGTGCCCGTGACCTGGCCGTCGATCGTGATGTTGCCGCCATTGGCCCAGAGCAGCCCGGAATTGGCGAGCGTGCCGGTGATCATCAGGCCGCCGGAACCCGTCGCCTCCAGCGTTCCGGAGTTGAGGGTTGTGTTGGCGCCCATGTCGATGACCAGCGCGTGGGTGCCGGTGGCGACGATCGTCCCCTGGTTGTTCAGGGACAACAGGCCGCCGCCCAGTTGACCGGCGCCGGAGACGGTGTTGTCGACATTGGTCAGAATGACATCCGCGCTCGTGCCGGAGATAATGTTGGAGTCGCTGTCGGACAGGACGACCTGCCCCCCGCTCTGCAGGGTGATGCCGTGCTGAATGAGCTGCAGTAGCGTGTCGCTGCCTGCGGAATTGAGCGAGATGAGGCCGGTGTTGTTGATCGTGCCACTCAGCGGCAGCATCGCGCCGTCGCCGATCGTCATAGTGCCGGCGTTATTGACCACCGGCGTCTGGTCGAAGACGAGATTGCCATCGGTGAGCGCGCTCGAGTGGACACCGTCAAGCAGGATCGACTGCCCGTCGCCAAGCCTGATCACCGCATTGCCGTTGGCATCGTCGGCCATGTGCGTCTGGACGTCAGCGAAGCTCGCGAAACCGGAATAGCCGATCAGATCGATCTTGTCCGCGGCCGCGTCGAAGCTATGCACCGTGTCGTTGCCGATTGGCTGCGAGAAGACGAAGAGATCGTTGCCGCTCGAGCCGGTCAGCACGTCGTCGCCGGACCAGGCGAAGATCGGCATTCCTGGCGCATAGGCCTCGACGTTGTCGGCGACCGACGTGCTTCCCGTGGTGCCATCGCCGTTGGTCCAGCTCATCGAGACGTTGAGCACGGCCGCGCCGGCATAATCGGCAGGCGTGGTGACGGTGAGACCATGCGGGCTGGTGGTCTCGAGCGTCCAGCTGCCGTCGGCATTGAGTGTTGCGCCGTCGATGATCCAGCCGGAAGGCACATCTTTCACCGTCGCCGTGACGAGCGAGCCGTCTTGTAGCGGATCGGTGAGGCCGAGATTGATTGGTTGGCCCGCGTACCCCGCTGGACTCAGGTTGTTTACTGTCTTGCCAATTCCTTGGTTGCCAGCAAGATCCGTGAAGGAGGCGTTTGCCACTGAAACATTGAACGTTTGGGGAACATTCTGCTTCGTGATCGCGAGAGTGTAGAATGCGTGTCCCGTGACACTATCGATGTGATCAAATAATACGGTACCCTTGCTAGGATCTTGGCTCCCTGAGGTGCGGGTTACCGTTACGTCCGATGCATCAAAGCCACTCACGTTCTCGCTGAACTCAAAGGTCAACGTTTTACTGCTGCCAGATCCAGAACTTGTAATAGCCAATAAAGTCGGATTTTGCGTGTCGATCTTCACCTCGACCGCGTTGCTGGTCGAGCTGTTGCCGGCCGGATCGGTGACGATGGCGTGGAACAGGNGCCGCCATCGGTCGAAACTTGATAGGTCACCGTGGTGCCGTTGGTGTCGGCATTGCCGGAAAGCGTCAGGTCGAATGCATTGTCCGTCGTCACCGCCGGGGTGTTCGGCGTGCCGGTGTCGGTCAGGTTGCTGAAAGACAGCGTGCCGGCCGTCGGCGCGGTAGTGTCGATCTTCACCTCGACCGCGTTGCTGGTCGAGCTGTTGCCGGCCGGATCGGTGACGATGGCGTGGAACAGGTAGTCCCCATCCGTAAGCCCGCTCTGGCTCGCCGTGGTGCTCGTCCAGGTCGTGCCGCCATTGGTCGACTTCTCGTACGCCACCGTGGTGCCGTTGGTGTCGGCATTGCCGGAAAGCGTCAGGTCGAATGCATTGTCCGTCGTCACCGCCGGGGTGTNGGGGTGTTCGGCGTGCCGGTGTCGGTGAGGTTGGCAAAGGCCAGCGTGCCGGCGCTCGGCGCGGTGTTGTCGACCACGACCTCGATGGCATTGCTGTTCGAGCTGTTGCCGGCCGGATCGGTGACGACGGCGCGGAACTGATAGTCGCCGTCGGCCAGGCTGGTCTGCGTGGCAGTCGTCGAGGTCCAGTTGGTGCCGCCATCGGTCGAAACTTGATAGGTCACCGCGGTGCCGTTGGCATCCGCGTTGCCGCTCAGGCTGAGATCGAAGGTGCCGTCGGTGGTGACCGCCGGGGTGTTCGGCGTGCCGGTGTCGGTGAGGTTGGCAAAGGCCAGCGTGCCGGCGCTCGGCGCGGTGTTGTCGACNGGGGTGTTCGGCGTGCCGGTGTCGGTGAGGTTGGCAAAGGCCAGCGTGCCGGCGCTCGGCGCGGTGTTGTCGACGGTGACCGTGATCGCGTTGCTGGTCGAGCTGTTGCCCGCGTTGTCCATCGCCTTGGCCGTGAAGCTGTGCGCTCCATCAGACAGCGCGGCGGTCGTCAGCGTCCAGGTGTTGCCCGTGATCGTGGCAGCACCCAGGTCCGTGCTGCCATCAAACACGTGCACCGAGGCCACGCCATTGGTGTCGCTCACCGTGCCCGACAGCGCCAGCGTGTTGTCCTTGGNATCAAACACGTGCACCGAGGCCACGCCATTGGTGTCGCTCACCGTGCCCGACAGCGCCAGCGTGTTGTCCTTGGTCTGGCCGCCGCTGCTGATCGTCGTGGTCAGCCCGGTATTGGTCCCGATCGTCGAACTGATCGTCTCGCTCGGCGCCGTGGTGTCGACTGTCGCGCTGATTGCCGCCGTCGTCGTGCTGTTGCCGGCGTTGTCGAACGCCTTCGCCGTGAAGCTGTGCGCTCCGTCCGACAGCGCGGCGGTCGTCAGCGTCCAGGTGTTGCCCGTGATCGTGGCAGCACCCAGGTCCGTGCTGCCGTCAAACACGTGCACCGAGGCCACGCCATTGGTGTCGCTCACCGTGCCCGACAGCGCCAGCGTGTTGTCCTTGGTCNGCTGATCGTCGTGGTCAGCCCGGTATTGGTCCCGATCGTCGAACTGATCGTCTCGCTCGGCGCCGTGGTGTCGACCGTCGCGCTGATTGCCGCCGTCGTCGTGCTGTTGCCGGCGTTGTCGAACGCCTTCGCCGTGAAGCTGTGCGCTCCGTCCGACAGCGCGGCGGTCGTGAGCGTCCAGGTGTTGCCCGTGATCGTGGCAGCACCCAGGTCCGTGCTGCCGTCAAACACATGCACCGAGGCCACACCATTGGTGTCGCTCACCGTGCCCGACAGAGCCAGCGTGTTGTCCTTGGTCTGGCCGCCGCTGCTGATCGTCGTGGTCAGCCCGGTATCGGTCCCGATCATCGAACTGGTGGTCTCGTTGGGCGGCGTCTCGTCGACCGTCACCGAATGGGAATCTGAAGCCGCTGTTGAGCTGCCAACCTTTATTGTGGCGGCAAGAGTATACGTGCCGTCCGGCAGCAAGGCGTGTGCCAGATCGCTTGCCGGAACGACGGCGGACCATGTACCATTCGCGGCAACCGCGGCCGTGTAGTTATGGCCATTTAGGCTAACGATGAGCTGTGCGCTCGGCGTAAAATGCGTGACCGTACCGGTGATGGTGACCCCAGCCGCTGCATCGGCGGAGTTGAGCAGCCAGGGGTTTGACTGGCTCGGCTCGATCGGGTTGATTTTCACCGTGAATGCGGCTGGGGGATCGACTCCAAGAAAATCGCTTGGCGTGAGCGTTGAAACGCCAGAGACGTTTACTTTGAGATCGGCGATGCCATCACCGTTGGTATCTGTATAAACGAACGAACCACCGCTACCGTCTGTGGTATACCAGACCGCAAAAGCGCCAGCAGCCCCGAGGTTGGTCGTGTTGGCCGACTGCTGTCCCTTCCAAAAGAATTCCCCAAGACCGGCGCTGGAGGCGGTCTGTCCACCCTGCGAGCCAACGATCATACTGTCGTTGAGGAGCTTTCTGAAATCGAGCTTGTCGACGCCTTCCTTGAAATTGTTGATCACATCCCACTGCGACCCAGTACCATTGAAGGAATCATTTGCACTGGCGTAGCTGAAGACGTTGGCGATCTGACCGTTGACTGTCGATTGAAAGACGTTCTTGCCAATGTCGCTGTTGATATCGACAGCGGCGAGCAGAGAGGTGCTCGACAGGCCGGAACCAGCTAAGCTTGGGTTGCTGGAGAAGGCGCTCAGAAAAGCGGATGCACTGTTAGCATTGAAGCCGACAGCAGAGGCACCAGCAAGCGGGTTTCCATAATGGTCACTCTGCACGAACGAAAAGTTGTCGAGGGATGTCGCCCGGAGTGTGTAGTATAGGCCCGTGCCCGCAGCTTGAAATGTAAGTGTCAGATTGTTCGCCCAGAACGCAGCATCAATCGTCTGAAGCTGGGTCGCGTTTGTGGTGGCGAACAGGGCGTATGCGATATCTTGCAGTTCGATAATCTGGGTTCCGCCGACGTTATCACTTGCGAGGGTGTCAAGCACATTAAGGTTGTCGACCGTCGTGCCATTGCTTGTTGTCGAGGCCATGACTTGCTTCCTTTTCAGCGGCGGCAGAACTCTGGTGCCTGTCGACCACAAATTGACTTCACACGATCGCCGGCGACTGGCCGGATTGCCGTAGCCATATGGGGCGCGGCCGGTCGCTTCACGCCGAGCTCGATCGCGCCTACCTCCGGCTTCAAATGCTTCAACAGCGTCAGAGGATCAAAGACGAGGGGTTCGATGAACAACAGTTCAGCCAGGTGGCGCATGCCTTGCGAAGTCACCTGCGCGGACGTGCGACCAGTCAAACGGACAAAGCCTGCGGCATTCCTGCTCTGGCCTCCCGGTGGCGACTCTTTCCGACCTACGCGCACTTACCCCTGCCCATCCGCCGATGCCTCGGCGACGACTCAGCAAGAAAATTCGGAAAGCGGAAGACAAATGCAAGCGCCTGAAACTATAAGACAAGTAGTTTCTGCGGCACGCCAATCCCGGTCGCGCCGTCGCCACATCCCGACAATTCGTCTTACGAACCCCAAACTCCCAGTTACTCGAACGACCGCCCCTATCGGTCGCGCAACTTTTATATGCGCCATTACTAAAGTGGAAAATTAAGGATTTGTAAACTATCCGAATCGTTACCAATAGATTCTTGGTTAAAGGCTTTGGCCGTCTGGACGGTATTTCGTGAGGAATCAATACTTTGCCGGACGCGCCTCAAGTGCATCGACCAAGACGCATCAGGGCGAGCTGCATCCCTCGTTTGGTCTAGACCGAGGGAGCCGCGAGTGTCTCAGCCCAATGCCGCAGAGCAGAGCGAGGAATGCAGCGACGCCACCGAAATCGCCGGTCCCAGGATGGACGCAGGCGGGCAGCGGCATCGCCGCGGCCACGCTGAAGGTCCCCGCCGAAGTCAGCGCCGCCTGGACCCGCCGGGCCGTAGTCATCTTGGAAATGCCGAGTTATTCATCGGCGTGCGCGGCCACCCCATTCCTGGCCACCAACTCGTCGCAAGTTGATGCCCCAAGCCCGCCTCGAGCCCGCTTGACGTAGATCTGCGCCAGCTCCGTGCGCTCACGGTCAAGTCGGGCCCTCCCACTCTCAAAGATTATAATTGAGCGGAGTGTCGCCGATAACAAAAGCACGCCTCTTCGATAGCGGGTCTCGCGATGTAGCGGTCTACCGACTCGAACCCCAGAATGCGTGCTCGATCAAGTTCGAACCACTGCGGATCCAGGATCCAGACATCCCAACTTCCTTCATAGGCGTTCGCAATTCGAACGGTGGAGTAAGGCAGAAGGTTCGAAAAGCTTCCAAGAACCCAGCCAAACCGGATGTCCCGTGGATAACTTGGCTCCCCGGACTTCTCCTTCACTGCAGCGGTCGTCGTTTCCGCAAGTAAATCAAAGGGCTGCCTGTAGACCGCGCAGCCTTCGCCTCGGTTGCATTCGAAGTTCGAGAGCCCACAGTATCCATTCGGTCTGGCCCGCGTCGGGCGCAGTCTGTGTTAAACTGCAGCGATGGAGATCGACACCGACAAGATCGACGATGCGGTCCTGGCGCTGCTTTGGCTGACGCTGCGCGATGCGCGGTGCGCGGTGCGCCTGGAAGGGCTTTGACTGGGACGTGACGGATCGGCTTCACCGGAAGGGACTGATCGCCGATCCAGTCAGCAAGGCAAAATCCTTGGTATTGACGGATGAAGGTCTTAGACGCTCGGAGGAGCTGTCTCGCGTCCTGTTTACGCGGCCGACACCATGAGCGCCCGAGGGGGCCGCCTTCGTGGCGACGCTGATCGCCACCGCAAAGTTCAACGACGTCAATCCCCAGGCCTGGCAGGCCGATGTTCTCTCCTTTATCGGACACGCCAATCACACGGCTCAAGGATTTGCTTCCCTGGAATTGGAGCTCGTTGACGATCGCAGCAGTTGCCTAATCACCTGATCAGGGCCTTTCATTATTGAGCTCACATGCAAACCCGATCTTGAAGCCATTAGATGGGATATCGCAACACCGCTCTTTACACCCTCAAATATGTGGCTGAGATGCTCGAAGAGGACGAAGACTTTTTGCGCGATTGCTCGATAGATCGGAAGAGCGTCGTGTAGNATATGTGGCTGAGATGCTCGAAGAGGACGAAGACTTTTTGCGCGATTGCTCGATCGAGATGTTGTCGGAAGACGGTTGCCTGAGCGCCTACGACGACTATCACGCATCCGAATTGAGCGAACCTATCGTCGTCTTCACCGAAGACGGCATCGGCAACCTTCGCCATATCGTAGACGAGCGCAGGGCTGCGGGTCAGGCACCGCCGAAACCCACCGCAGAAAACCGTAGCCCGGAAGCATAGCCACCGCGGCCCTGGCCGAATGGTTACGTTTTGGCGCGTCCCGCGGTTTCCGAATCCACGAACGCAAAAAAACCGCCCCGGTTAGACCGGGACGGTTAGGGTATTATGACGAAAGTGGTTGCGGGGACACGATTTAAGGCTGCAAACCGCCCTCGAGTTAGCAAACGAATTCAGTGGCAGCACTGTATTGGCGGTATCCCTCTCCTGACTCGAACCCCCGAAAATGTGAAAACCGGCATTCTGAAACGCGTTGGACCTGTCCCTTTCACAGGTCGAGACCGCCGATGGCACGACGCCGGGGCTGAAGCTCTTTTCTCATCGAACACAATCGCCTTCAATTTCGGCTCATTGCAGAGGAGTGCGAGATGGCCCAATCGAATGACGAAACACTGAGGCGTACAATCCGAAGGCGGCAGCTGCGCGAGATGGTGCCGCTGGCAGACAGCACGATCTATGAAATGGAGCAGCGGGGCGAATTTCCGCGACGCTTCGCTTTAAGCCCGAGATGCGTAGTCTGGGATCTGAGCGAGGTTCAAGCATGGCTCGCTGCCCGCCGCGCAAAGCCAATACTGCGCGCTCCAAAACCGGACCTGAAGCAGCGCCGTGCCCGACCGGTCACAGAGCCGGATCAGGTTCCAAGATCGGCATCGACGGTGGGATGAGTGTCGGCACATGCTTCTTGCCATTGACCCAGGCATCCAGGATGTCCGACCATTCCTGCATCATGTGTCGACGCTGCACCTGATATTCGGCCTTGTTATAGACGCCGCGCGATGAACGGCCGTCCTCATGCGCCAGACACTTTTCAATCCAGTCGCTGTTGAAGCCAAGTTCGTTCAGCAGAGTTGAACCTGTCCGCCGCAGGTCGTGCACCGTAAACGGCTCCAGGGGCAAACCCTCCGCCTTCGCCCGTTCGACAACTGCGTAGGTAACCCGGTTAAAGGTGGCGCGCGACATCGGCGCATCCGCATCGTACCGCGATGGAAGAAGGTATCTGGAATTTCCCGCGCAGGTTTTCAGGGCGATCATGATGTCGAGGGCTTGGCGCGACAGGTACACGTTATGCGCCTTGGAGCGCTTCATCCGCTCCTTTGGGATTGTCCAGACCGCATTCTCGAAGTCGACTTCGTCCCACACCGCATCCTGCAACTCGCTCTTGCGCACCATCGTGAGGAGGTAGAGCCGCATTCCCAAACGGATCGTGGGAAGTGTCGCGATGTGCTCGAGCTGCTTCAGCATCACGCGAATTTCCGAGGGCGAAAGCGAGCGTTCCCTTGGCAAGAACGTAGCAATCGATGCGGGCCCAACATCATCAGCCGGGTTGGCGACCTTCTCCCCGTGTAAGATCGCAAAGCCGTAAATCTGCTTCAGGATGTCTCGCACGTGGATAGCGGTCGCCGGAGCACCACGTTCGACGATGCTGCCACAGTGGGCTCTTAGATCGTCAGGAGTGATCTCCGTCAGGAGGCGATTGCGCCAGACCGGAAGAAGCTCTCGCTCGAAGATGGAACGGCGCATGGCGCGCGTGCTGTCGGCCATCGGCGCGGCGGTGAACCACTTCTCGCCGAATTCGCCAAAACTCTTCGCCTCTTTCAGGCGGCGCTTCGCCCGCTGCTTCTCGATCGCCGGCGATCGTCCCTCGCGGATGAGGCTCCTAGCGTCCAGGCATTTCTCTCGTGCGAGCGCGAGCGAGATTCCGTCTCGTCCATATCTGCCCAGGTGCACCGTCTCTCGGCGCCCATTGAGCCTGTAGTCCAGCAGAAACGACATCGCGCCACCCGGCATGACTTTGACATACATGCCGTCACGGTCCGCGATTTTGTAGATTTTCTGTTTTGGTTTCAGTGCCTTAAGGGCGGCATCCGTCAACATTCCTACTGCCTCCAGAAAAAGTACCGTCAGTACAATTTTGAGGCTTTCCGGCAGGAAATCTCTTTTACTTCCAATGCGTTAAAGCAAAAAAAGTACCGTCATGAGCCTCGTTGGCCGTGACGGTACTTTGAAAAATCAGGGCGGGCAACATGCCGGAGGCCCGTCAAGCACTCCGCCACCGCCAATCTCTGCCCACCGATAGGTGCTGACTGTCCTGGAATGATTTATTTTTGTTTCCAATAGGTTGCGGCGAACGTCGGCCTGTTTTCGGCGGCGTTTGGGTAGGCCTGAATCATTCCCACTCGATCGTCCCCGGCGGCTTTGAGGTGACGTCGTACACGACGCGGTTGATGCCGCGGACTTCGTTGATGATGCGGGTGGCGGCGGCGCCGAGGAAGGCCATGTCGTAGTGGTAGAAATCCGCAGTCATGCCGTCGACGGAGGTGACGGCGCGCAGTGCGCAGACGAATTCGTAGGTGCGGCCGTCGCCCATCACGCCGACGGTCTGCACCGGCAGCAACACGGCGAAGGCCTGCCAGATGGCGTCGTAGAGGCCGGCCTTGCGGATCTCGTCGAGATAGATGGCGTCGGCCTCGCGCAGGATCTCCAGCTTTTCGCGGGTGATGCCACCGGGGCAACGGATGGCGAGACCGGGGCCGGGAAAAGGATGGCGGCCAATGAAGCTTTCGGGCAGGCCGAGTTCCTTGCCGAGCGCCCTCACCTCGTCCTTGAACAGTTCGCGCAGGGGCTCGACCAGTTGCATGTTCATGCGCGCCGGCAGGCCGCCGACATTGTGATGCGACTTGATCGTCACCGATGGGCCGCCGGTGAAGGAGACGCTTTCGATGACGTCGGGATAGAGCGTGCCTTGCGCCAGGAAATCGGCGCCGCCGAGTTTCTTGGCCTCCTCCTCGAACACCTCGATGAACAGCCGGCCAATGGTCTTGCGCTTCTTCTCGGGGTCCGACTCGCCCTCCAGGGCGCCGATGAAACGGTCCGATGCGTTGACCAGAATGAGCGGCAAATTGTAGTGCTCGCGGAACATCGCCACCACGCCCGCGGCCTCGTCCTTGCGCATCAGGCCGTGGTCGACAAGGATGCAGGTCAGCTGGTCGCCGACCGCCTCGTGGATCAACAGCGCCGCGACGGAGGAGTCGACGCCGCCCGACAGTGCGCAGATGACCTTGCCCTTGCCGACCTGCTTGCGAATGGCCTCGACCGCGTGCTCGCGGTAGGCGCGCATGGTCCAGTCGCCCTCGATGCCGGCGATGTTGTGGACGAAGTTCCTGAGCAGCCGGGCACCGTCCGGCGTATGCACCACCTCGGGGTGGAACATGATGCCGTACATCTTGCGCTCGATGTTGCCGAAGATGGCGAAGGGCGAGCCTTCCGACTTGCCGAACACTTCGAACCCCTTGGGCAAGGAGATGACACGGTCGCCATGGCTCATCCACACCTGGTGGCGCTGGCCAGGGGCCCACAGGCCCTCGAACAGCGGGCTGTCCCTTTCGATCTCGACAAAGGCGCGGCCGAATTCGCGATGGTCGGAGCTTTCGGCGACGCCGCCCATCTGCACGCACATCGCCATCTGGCCATAGCAGATGCCGAGCACGGGCACGCCGGCATCGAAGNTCGCCATGGCTCATCCACACCTGGTGGCGCTGGCCAGGGGCCCAGAGGCCCTCGAACAGCGGACTGTCCTTCTCGATTTCGACAAAGGCGCGACCGAATTCGCGATGGTTGGAGCTTTCAGCGACACCACCCATCTGCACGCACATGGCCATCTGGCCATAGCAGATGCCAAGCACCGGCACGCCGGCATCGAAGACGACCTGTGGCGCGCGCGGGCTGCCGATATCGGAGGTCGAAGCCGGGCCGCCGGACAGGATCACCGCTTTTGGGCTGATGCGCTTGAATGCCGCCTCGGCCGACTGGAACGGCACGATCTCGGAAAACACGCCGGCCTCGCGGATGCGGCGGGCGATAAGCTGGGTAAACTGGCTGCCGAAATCGACAATCAGGACGGTGTCGGGATGATTGGCTGTTTTCATGGCGAGCGTTTAGAGAAAGAAATGAGTCGGCGCAATGGGTTGCGAGGCCTGGCTGTCACTTCGATTCCACGACTTCACCTTCAGCGCCAGCGTCTTCACCCATTGCAGCAGCTTCTCCGGCCGCGAGCGCCCGCAGAGCGCCCATCAGCGCCGTGAACCGCTCCTCGCCAATGCGACCGACATAGCGGCGCTCGATCTCCATCTTGATACGATCGCCGTCTCGCAAGGCATCCAGTCCCTTGCGGGTGTAGCGCACCAGCTTACCGCGGCCATCTTGCGGATCAGGCAGACGCTCGACGATACCTTCCGCCTCAAGGCCGTCGAGCAGTTGCTGGACCGCCTGCTTGGAGATTGCCGAGCGTTCGATCAATGCCGACTGCCGCATGCCTGCCCTGGCGATGTGTCCAAGCAATCCGGCGCGCGCTTCGGTGAACCAGCCGTGACCGGCGGCCCGCATCGCAGTGGCAAAATCGGCCTGCCAGGCACGGCTTGCCTGCCATAGCCGCCAGCCGATGTGATCGGGCGCTTCGGTTTTTTCGTCAAGATGCTTGACCAAATTCAATTCACCCTCTAGATAGTCAAGTAGCTTGACCTTACGTGGCGACCATGGCCGAAGCAATCGCCGAATTCACTCAAGGAGAACAATATGACGGCACTGCAAAAGGAAAGTCTTGCAATCCTCATTCCAGGCATGACCCATGTGCTGGAGCGAAACGGCAAGGAGGCTTACGTCTATTTTGAGAACGAAGGTGCCGCGCACATGCTGCTCGATGATGGCGAGGCGCGCAGCGGTCGCTGGAGGATGCTCGATGACGGCTATGTCACGGACTGGGACACGGGTGTGACAGGGCGCTGGACCCTGCACCATGAACCGGGATCCATCACCTACGTCAACCGCGACAATGCCGTTCGCTTCAGGATGATCGGGGTGCTGTTCGGCAACGCTAAGAACCTGCCGCGTCAGCAGCCCTGAGATCGATTGCGCCCGACTCGATCGCCTGTTCGAGGCGCGTGACGGCGTCTGCCAGCTTCTCGTCGATGACGTGCAAATATTCGGTCCAGTCGCCGACGTGCCTGAGATCAGCCGCGCCGTCGGAAATGCCACGCAGTCCTATCAGTGGGACATCGAACAACTGGCAGGCGCGCAGGCAAGCGAAGGTTTCCATGTCGACCATGTCGGCGGCGATCGCATCATAGGCCGCACCGGTGACGATCGCACCCCCGGTCGATAGCGTCGCTTCCTTGATTCCAGGAATTCGCAGGGGCAGCGGAACCGTCACCGGCAGATCGAGAAACGGCGTCGCCCCTTTCTCGAAACCAAGCGGCGAGGCGTCGATGTCGCGGTAGCTGACCGAGACCGCCTGGTAGATTTCCGTCTGCTCCAGCGTCCGGCTGCCGGCTGAGCCGAGCGACACGACGAGATCCGGCAGCGCCTTCCGCGACTTCAGCCAGGAGAGATCGGCGCCTAGCCTGACGCCGGCCTCGACCGGGCCCACCCCCGTCATTAGTGGCGTGAACAGTTGCTTGAGGTGCGGGCCGTATTCGGCCTGGGCCGCCATGACGAAGAGGACGTCCTTGCCGCCTAGTCGCGCAACGTTGCCCATCGGATCAGCCTTCTATGCCGTCGCGCCCGACCACCGTCATCATCGTTCCGGTCATGGTGGCGATCAGCTTGGCCTCGCCGTCGGCGGCAAAGGCATAGGCCTGGCCGTCGGCGACGATGATGGTGCGGCCGGGTTTGGTCACCGAGCCGCGGAACAGGAAGCGCTCGCCTCGGCCCGGCGCCAGCAGATTGACCTTGAATTCGATGGTCAGCACGCCCGAGTTTTCCGGCATCAGCGAAAACGCCGCATAGCCGCAAGCCGAGTCTAGCGCGATCGAAATGACGCCGGCGTGGAGAAAGCCGTGCTGCTGGGTGAGCGCGGCCGAATAGGGCATCTCGATCTCGATGATGCCGGGCGTCACCAGCGTCAGTTCGGCGCCGATCGTGGCCATCGCTTTCTGACGCGCGAAGGATGTCCTGACGCGGTCGTCATAGTCCGGGGCGGGTACGATCTTTGCTGCCATGGCCGCTGCCTTCCTTTATGCGGATAAGCTTATTGCAGAGGCACTGGCGGCAGGCAAATGCTTTTGCTGCACTGCAGCAATCGGCCTCGTCCGCCTGCAGGGGTTTCACATCCGGCAGGGATTGGCGATCTCCGTTGAGGTTCAGGCCGACCTGCGCAACGCACAGAAGTAAAACCCGTCGGTGCCGCTCAGCGCCGGCGACAGCGAGATGTCCCCTTCGACACCGATGCGTGCGGCTGCCGCGTGGCCGGGAAAACGGCCGTCCCAGAGCGCGCGATGATCGACCGGGACAAATCCGCTGTTGCGGTCGAGGAAGGCCGCGACCTGCTCCCCATTCTCCTCATCGAAGACCGAGCAAGTGATGTAAACCAGCAGGCCGCCCGACTTGACATAGGTTTTTGCCGCATCGAGGATCGTCGACTGCTCACCCTTGCGGGCATCGAGCTGCCTTTGCGTCAGCCGCCATTTGGCGTCGGGACGGCGCCGCCATGTGCCGCTGCCGGTGCAGGGCGCATCCACCAGCACGACGTCCATGTGGCTGCCGAGCGGCGCGAGTTCGGACGGCTTGGTGACGATCTGGATATTGCGGTTTTCCGAACGACGGATGCGGTCGAAGATCGGCGCCAGCCGCGCCTTTTCGGCGTCGTGGGCGAAGATCTGGCCTGTATTGCCCATCGAAGCCGAGAGCGCCAGCGTCTTGCCGCCGGCGCCGGCGCAGAAATCCAGCACCTGCATGCCGGCTTCGGCCCCGGCAAGGGCGGCCACCACCTGCGAGCCTTCGTCCTGGACCTCGAACCAGCCTTTCTGGAAGGCCGGCTCAGCCTGGACGTTCGGATGCCTGCCGTCGCCGTCGATCGGCGGAATGCGGATACCCTGCGGGGCAATTGCCGCGGGTTTCGCGCCGGTACCCGACAGTTCGGCCAGCACCTTGACGCGATCGGCCTGCAAGGTGTTGACCCTGAGGTCAAGCGGCGGGCGTGTCGCAAGCGCCGCTCCCTCGTCGACCCAGGTCGGGCCAAAGGCTCGCTCGAAAAGCGGCGCGCACCAATCCGGTATGTCGGCCCGTATCGCGCCCGGCGCATCGGCAAGCCGGCGTTCGGCAATTGCCTGAAGCTCGGCGGCAGTGAGCAGCGGCGGTGCGAACTTGTCGCCTTCGAGCGCGTCGTTGAGCGATTGCGCGGTCTGGCCCCATTCGAGAAGCAGGGCGCCGAAGCCGATGGCGCGCGGCGTGTCCTCGCCCAAAAGCCAGCCGGCGGACCGCTTGTGGCGCAAGGCATCATAAACGATGTTGCCGATCGCCGCGCGGTCACCGCCGCCGGCGAAGCGATGCGACAGGCCCCAGTCCTTCAGCGCGTCCGCCACCGGCCGGTGGCGCCGGCCGATGTCTTCCAGCACTTCGATGGCCGCAGCCAGCCGTCCGCCCAGTCGCATTCGTCATTCCATCAAATCGAGCACATGATCTCAGCCTGCTCTTAGAGCCTTTCGCGCCTGGATTGAACCCCGCTTCCGCCTGGCGACGACGCGGCAACCCAAACCGAGACCAGCGACCCAACCAGTAAATGTCTCAGGCCGGCGGCAGCAGATCGATCAATAGATCAAAGATCTCTAATATTCGTGACCGGCGACCGCAAGCATGGCACGTGGCGCAATAGCTCTGCTTCCCAAATTTTTCCGTTGAGAATACTCTTGGCGCCATGATTCGCGGCGCAGAAAAGACGGACCGGCGGATCGCTACGAGGAGAGGGCAATGAAAACTTATCTGGCGGAAGTTCTAGGCACATTTCTATTGGTGTTCATCGGTACGGCGTCGGTGGTTACGGGTGGTTTCGGCGGCGCTCTGCCGCTCGGGCAGGAAGGCATCGGCCTGGCGTTCGGCATCGGCCTCATTGCGGCGGCCTATGCGATCGGCCCCATTTCGGGCGCGCATCTCAATCCGGCGGTGACGCTCGGCGTCTTCCTTGCCGGCCGGCTGCCGGCCAAGGACGTCATCCCCTACTGGATCGCGCAGGTCATTGGCGCCATCCTCGCCTCGCTGGCGTTGTGGATCATTGTCTTCGGCCAGGTTGGCGGACACACTGGCGGCTTCGGCGCCAATGGCTGGGACGTGGCCAAATGGGGTGTCAGCTCGGCGTTCCTGTGGGAAGTGATCGGCACCTTCACCTTCGTCACCGTAATCCTCGGCGTCACGGCTGAAAAGCACTCGACGGCGTTCGCCGGGCTGGTCATCGGCTTGACGCTGGCAGGGTTGCATTTCGCCATCATCCCGGTGACCGGCACCTCGCTCAACCCGGCCCGTTCGATCGGCCCGGCGCTGTTTTCCGGCACTGCCGCGATCGGCCAGCTCTGGCTGTTCATCGTTGCACCGTTGATCGGCGGCGCCATCGCCGGCGTCGTCGCCAAGGCGCGTGTCTTCGAGAAGGACTGAGCTTCGGAAGGTTGAATACAAAGACCAGAATACAAAAGGCGCGGGCATCGTCCGCGCCTTTTTGTTAGCGACAGACGCGTCGAATTCTCATCAGCAGCTCGGCCTCAAAGGCGTGATCAATCTCGGCATTTTGGCCAGGATCAGATGCTTTTTGAGAAACAGGTTTTCAGCACGGTCCGAAATTTCTGCATGGTGTTTTCGGTTGTCTGCGCATCAGCAGCCGCAAAGCCCATGACAAGGCCGTTCTGTTTCGTGCCGTGACGGTACTGAATCGACAACGCCGACAAATTGATCCCGTGCTGGAGCGCCGCCTCGGCAATCGAGGTGTCGTTACATCCCTCGCGGAAAATGCCGACAACCTGGATCCCGGACTCGGTGGCGTGGAAATCCAGCCATTCTCCGAGATGTCTCTGTGAGCTTTCCAGGAAGAACTGCCGCCTGTCCGCATAGAGACGCCGCATGCGCCTGAGATGGCGGGTGAAGTGGCCCTCGTTCATGAAGTCGGCCAGAGCGGCCTGGGTAAGCAATGGGGCAAACTGGCCGGTCACGCTCATCGCCGCTACGATCGTAGGGTCGATGACCTTGGGCGCCACCAGAAAGCCCAGGCGCATGGCTGGAAACAGTATCTTCGCGAAGGTGCCGACATAGACCACGCGATTTGACGCGCCGATGCCCTGCAGCGCGGGAATCGGTTGTCCTTGAAATCGGTACTCGCCGTCATAGTCGTCCTCGATGATCCATGAGCGCCAGGTCTCGGCCATGTGCAAGAGGTTGAGCCGCTGTTCCATCGGCATGGTTATCCCGAGAGGGTGATGGCAGGAGGGCGTCACAAAAATCATGCGCGGAATGACAGGCGGTGGATCAAGATCCCACCCTGCATTGCTCACCCGCAGCGGAGCCAGCTTCGCTCCCGCCGAGACGAAGGCCGAACCTGCGCCGTAGTATCCTGGCTCCTCCATCCATACCGTGTCGCCTTCATCGATCAGCAGCCGAGCAAGAAGATCGAACGCCGACTGGGCACCATTGGTCACGACGATCTGCTCCGGGCTGCACTTCACGCCGCGCGAGGCCGTGAGATAGCGAGCTATGGCTTCGCAAAGCGGAGGATAGCCTTTCACATGATAGGTCCCGAAAAGGTCGATATGCGCAAATTTTGCACGGCGACTGAGCAGCTTCGACCAGGTGTTGAAAGGAAAGTTATCCGGGTCGGGCATGCCGGGGTGAAATGCCAGCATGCCGGGCCGGCCATGATGGTAGGGTTGGGCGAGCATGGTCTGCCCACGCAAGGATATCGGGTTCTCGTCCGCTGACGAGACGTGTTCCTGCACCGCCAACCTGGTCGGCAGATCCATCACCACGGAGGGCCTGCGCGGCCGTATGGCCAGGTAGCCTTCCAGCGCCAGTTGGTCGCAAGCGGCAATCACGGTGTTGCGGCCGACGTGCAGGTCCCGCGCCATGACCCGTGTCGAGGGCAGCGCGTGACCGCTCGGCAACACGCGGTGCTCGATCAGGTCGCGCAACTGGACATAGAGCTGCCGATGCAAATTGGCGGGACTCTCGCGGTCCAGCGCAATGCCGTCGATCGGAAAACTGGTCTTCATCGTGGTTCCACAAAATCAGAACGATCTGGTTCTAACAATGGAACCAAAGCAGCCTTAGGCTCAAGAAGAATGCGATCAGGTTCAGATGGGGCTGACCGATGCAAAGCATAAAGGTGGGTGTGATCGGTGCGGGCGGTGTCGCCCAGGTCGAGCACATTCCCAATCTGCTCAGATTGCACCGGCAGTTCGAGATCCTCGGCGTCTATGATCCTTCGCGCAAAGTCCGCGACTTTGTCGGCGACGAGTTCGGCCTCGAGACATTCGCCGATCTAGACCAGCTTCTCGCCATGCCGCTCGACGCCGTGGTCATCGCCTCGCCGGATGCGTTGCACTGGGAACAGGCTCTCGTCGCCCTTGCCAGAGGGCTGCATGTCTTCTGCGAAAAGCCGCTTTGCTATAGCCCCGGGGATATCGACGACTTGATCTCTGCCAGGGATCGCGCCGGGGTGGTGCTTCAGGTCGGCTACATGAAGCGTTTCGATCCGAGCTACGAGGCGGCATTGAAAATGCTGCCGGGCACAGCGCAAACGCTTCGCTACATTTCGGTCGAGGTCAGCGATCCCGACGCGTGGCCGTTCGTGCGGCACCATTCGACATGCCGGGGTGACGACGTCGCGGCGGGGTTGGCTGCCTTGACCGAAGCCAGGCAGCGCGAGCAGGTGAACCGCGCGGTGCCCGGATTGGACGATCCCGACGCGTTTCGTGGCTTTGTCGGCGCCTACTGTTCGGCGCTCGTGCACGACGTGAACGCCGTGCATGGGCTGCTCGATGCGCTCGGCGTCGCGGATGGCGAGATTGTCGGCGCCTCGCTTTTCGCGAGGGGCGAAGGCGGCCACGGCGCCGTGCGGCTGCTCGGCGGCCAGGCACTGTGGAGCATGGCGCATCTGGCCGTTCCGGGGCTCGCCGACTACCGCGAGCGCATCACGCTTTACTTCGATGACGCCGCGCTCGAGCTGGAATTCCCCTCGCCCTATCTCAATCACCAGCCGACGCAGCTGAGCCTGCGGGCAAGCGACGGCCACACCCTCTCCAGCCGGGAGATTCGAAGCGGCTACGAAGAGGCGTTCGTCGAAGAACTGAAAGGTTTCTGGTCGGCGATCGTCGAACGAACGCCGGTGCGCAACACGGCCGAACACGCGCGTCGCGACATGGTGCTGCTGGCCGGCCTCGCGCGGCACCACCTTGGCCAGCTCAAGCAATCAGGAGTTCGCCCGTGAAGGTTCGCATAGGCATCAATCCGATCACCTGGACCAACGATGACGTGCCGGAACTGGGTGGCGACACTCCGCTCGAGGTCTGTCTTCGCGAAACCAAGCAGGCCGGCTATTCCGGCACCGAGCTAGGCGGAAAGTTTCCGCGCCAATCGGCTGAACTGAGGCCTATCATGGCGCGGCACGGCCTTGCTGTGATTTCCGGTTGGTATGATGGCTGCTGCGACGAGAAGGAAGTCGGTGCGGAAATGGATGCGATCACGCCGCATCTCCAGCTTCTGAAGGATATGGGCTCGACCCACGTCGTCTATGCCGACACGTCGCGGGGGCGCCACAATGCCATTTGGGGGCCGATCTCGCAGCGCCCGGCCCTCGGCCCGGAGGAATGGCCGGCCTATGGCAGAAAACTGACCGCGCTGGCCGAGAGGATGGCGGATTTCGGTGTGCGCATGGCCTTCCATCATCATATGGGGACCATCGTCGAGACCGATGCCGAGGTGGGCTTGCTGATGCGGCACACCGGCGAGGCGGTCGGCCTTCTCTACGACACCGGCCATTCGATATTTTCAGGCGGCGACCCGCTGGCTTTGGTCAAGGCGCATGTCAAACGCGTCGTGCATGTGCATTGCAAGGACGCGCGCAAGTCCGTCCTTGATCGTGCCCGCGCCGAGGACATGAGTTTCATGGGCGCGGTCATGGAAGGGATCTTCACGGTCCCCGGCGACGGGTTCATCGATTATCCGGCCATTTTGCGGGTGCTTGCGGACAACGGCTACAGCGGCTGGCTGGTCGTCGAGGCCGAGCAGGATCCAAACAAGGCCAACCCGCTGATCTATGCGACAATGGGATTCCAAAATCTGTCGCGCATGGCCAGCGAGGCCGGATTTACAGTCTTGAAATGATCGAGGCCGCGATGCGGCCTCCAGGGAACCAGTGCTGATGAATGAGACTGGACTGAAGGGGCAACTGGACTGCCGACCGTAATTGCGGCGGCGGAAAACAAACAGGAGGTTATTATGTTTTCGCTTGCGAAATTAATAAAGCCTGCGCTCGGCCTGCTGGCCGGCATTACAATGATGACGGCGGCCACGAGCCTTGCGGCCGCCGACGAAACGCGCGTGGTGTTTGTGACGCATGGCCAGAGCGGCGACCCCTATTGGTCGGTCGTGAAGAACGGCATGGACGACGCAGCCAAGACGCTTGGGGTCAAGGCTGAATATCTGGCGCCCGAAACATTCGACATGGCCAAGATGGGGCAGATGATCGACGCCATCGCAGCCTCGAAGCCCGACGGCATGGTTGTTTCGATCCCCGACGCGGCCGCTCTCTCGGCGCCGGTCAAGAATGCCATTGCCGCCGGCATTCCGGTGATCGTCATCGATTCCGGCGGCTCCAAACTGACGCATGACCTTGGCGGCCTGCTGTTCATGGGCCAGGACGAATTCCAGGCGGGCGTCATGGCCGGCGAGCGCATCAAGGCACTCGGTATCAACAAAGCGGTCTGCGCCAACCATGAAGTAGGCAATTCGAGCCTCGATGACCGCTGTGCCGGTTTTGCCAAAGGTCTCGGTGTCGATGTTCCGGTGATGAACGGCGTCATCGACCCGACCGAAATGAAAAACCGCGTGACCGCCTACATGACCGCTCATGGGGACACGCAGTTCGTTCTTGCAGTCGGCGCCAGCGGTGCCGAGCCGACGCTGGCCGCACTCGATGAAATGGGCCTCGCGGGCAAGGTGAAAACCGGCACATTCGACCTTTCTCCCACGATCCTGCAGGCCGTAGTTGCCGGCAAGATGGAGTGGGGTATCGATGCCCAGCAATATGCCATGGGCTATATCCCGGTCGCCATGTTCGATCTTTGGAAGAAGTACAAGATCGCGCCGATCGCCGACTATCCGACGGGTCCCGGCTTCGTCACCAAGGATACCGCCGCCTCGGTCATAGAACTGGCAAAACTGGGCAAGCGTTGACGGCTCGCGGCCGGGCATCAGCCCGGCCGCCTTCATCGACGAAGGTAGCGCATCCATGACCGCAGAGCTTCGCGACGAGCGGGTCCGCTCCGTCTCCCGCCTGAGCCGCCTTCTGAGCAGGCCGGAACTTGGCGCGGCGGCCGGAACCGTTCTGGTTTTTGTGTTCTTCGCCATTACAGCAGGAAATACCGGGCTTTTCAGCGCCAAGGGCATCATCAATTTCCTCGAAGTCTCGGCCCAGCTTGGCATTCTCGCCGCTCCCGTGGCTCTTTTGATGATCGCGGGCGAGTTCGACCTGTCGGTCGGCTCGATGATCGGGTTTGCCGGCATCCTGATCGCCATCCCTTCGGTGTTCTGGGGCTGGCCGATCTGGCTTTCCCTGCTGTTCTGCTTTGCTGTTTGCGGCTGCATCGGCGCGCTCAACGGGCTCGCCGTGGTCAGAACCGGATTGCCCTCCTTCATCGTGACGCTCGGAAGCCTGTTCATGCTGCGCGGCCTGACGCTCGGCCTCACGCGCGGCATATCCGGGCGAACGCAGGTTTCAGGCGTGCACGAACTGGCCCTGAACGATCCCCTCAACAGCCTGTTCTCGGGACAGGTACTTTCCGGCCCCATCGCCTGGCTTTCGGACATCGGCCTGATCGGCAAACGCGCGGACGGCCTGCCGTCGATCTCCGGCATTCCGGTGTCCATCGTCTGGTGGATCGTCTTGACCTTGGCCTGTACCTGGTTGCTGACCCGCAGCCGCTTCGGCAACTGGATCTTCGCCGCGGGAGGTGAAGCCAATGCCGCGCGCAACCTCGGCGTGCCGGTTGCACGCACCAAGATCACCCTGTTCGTCATGACGGCGATGGCGGCCGCGCTCTTTGCGGCGATCCAGGTTCTGGTCACGGGCTCGGCCGACACGCTACGCGGAACCCAAAAGGAATTCGAGGCCATCATTGCCGTCGTCATCGGCGGCACGCTGCTTACCGGCGGCTACGGATCGGCCGTAGGCGCCATGTTCGGGGCGTTGATCTTCGGCGTGGTGCAAATGGGCATCTTCTACACCGGCATCGACACAGACTGGTTCAAGCTGTTCATGGGTGCCATGATGGTCATCGCGGTGCTGTTCAACAGCTACGTGCGCAACCGCGCCATGAGGAGCCGGTGATGGCCGAGCCCTATGTCGAACTGAAATCGGTCAGCAAGTATTTTGGCTCGGTCGTTGCGCTGAAGGACGTATCTTTCGATGTATGTCTTGGCGAGGTGCATTGTCTGCTTGGCGACAATGGCGCCGGCAAGTCGACGCTGATCAAGACGCTGTCCGGCGTCTATACACCTGACGAAGGTGAGATCCGCGTGCAGGGCAAGCCCGCAAGGTTTGCCTCACCGGCCGATACACGCAACAGCGGCATTGCCACCGTCTACCAGGACCTCGCTCTGGTGCCGCTGATGAGCGTGGCGCGAAACTTCTTTCTCGGGCGCGAGCCGATGCGCAAGTTCGGACCGATCCGGCAGTTTGACAGCGAGTTCGCGAACCGCACGGCGTATGACGAGATGTCGGCGATGGGGATCCAGCTGCGCGATCCCGAACAACCCGTGGGCACGCTTTCAGGCGGCGAGCGTCAGTGCCTGGCCATCGCCCGCGCCGTCTATTTCGGTGCCAAGGTTCTGATCCTGGACGAGCCGACATCGGCGCTGGGAGTCCATCAGGCATCCGTGGTTCTGAAGCTTGTGGTGCAGTCCAAGGCGCGCGGCATCGGCGTCATCTTCATTTCCCACAACGTTCATCACGCCTATGTGGTTGGCGATCGCTTCACCTTGTTGAAGCGCGGCAAAAGCACTGGCACTTACACAAAAAGCGAGATTGATCGCGACCAGTTGCTCAATCTGATGGCGGGCGGCAAGGAACTGGTCGATCTGGAGCAGGAGCTGACCAATCGGCCATAAGCAGCCCGACTTGACGCGCGCCCGACTTGCCTGACAGGCGCGATACATCCGGCATCACAGCTGAAAGGCACGGCGTTCGCCACGGTTAGGAAGCATTCGCATCTTCTGCAATGGCTCGAGTCGCGTTTTGGTGAGGGCGCGCCAGAAAATAGAATGCGGCGATGTGCGTGATCATCAGCAGCGGTACATAGATGATCGGGATCGCGTAGGTGGCGCCCAGCTGCTCCGCATGTGCAGGGAGGCCGACCTGTATCGCGTGGTAATAATCGACGACGAGGTCGGTCATTCCGACCAGGTTGAAGGCGACGACGAGCGGCCAGAAGAGCTGCGGTAGCCTCACCGTGAGCAGCGCCAGCATCGCCAGCACCCCTGTCGCGAAATCGCCATAGGCGGCGAACACGGCGAAACCGGCCGGCAGATCGGGGCTTACGACGCCCGGCAGGATGAACACGAGGCCGAAGAAGCGGAAGCTGTGCAGCGTGGCGATGGCGCGCTGCGCCGCGACCCGGTCCATTGAGCTCAGCCACGGCAACCCGTATGCGCCGAAGCAAAGCAGCCACGCGACATAGCCGAGAACGAGATGGATTTGGAACAGCATTTCGGTGGGCATTTGGCCTCCTGTCAGCAGCTGGTTCACGCAGGCTCCCAGCCAGTCCGGTTACCTCTAGGCCAGCTTTCATAGTTCGACTAGGCGGTGTAATCATCACAGCCCATGAAGCAGAACTACACAGTCCGACACGGTGCGCTGGAGGGGATCGAGGCTTTCCTGGCCGTCGCCAGGCGCCGCAATTTCCGCCGTGCCGCAGCCGATCTCGGGGTGACGCCATCCGCTGTGAGCCAGGCGGTGCGCACGCTGGAAGCCCGCATGGGTGCGGCGCTGTTCGTCCGCACGACCCGAAGCGTCGGTTTGACCGAGGCCGGTCAGCGGTTCCTGGACCGTGCGGGCCCTGCCTTCGAGGAACTCGTCGCGGCAGGCGAAGCCGTACGCGACCTTGGCCAACGGCCGACCGGGTTGCTGCGCCTCTCCGTACCCCGCGCCGTCGTGCCGCTGATCCTGGAGCCGATGATCGCGTCCTTCTGCCGGGCCTATCCCGAGATCGAACTGGAGATCGCCGCGAGCGACGAGATGGTCGATCTCGCGACCGGCGGGTTCGATGCCGGCATCCGCCTCGGCCAGTTCATCGCGCCCGACATGGTCGCCGTGCGACTGACGCCATCGTTCCCGTTCGTGGTCGTCGGCAGCCCGGACTATCTCGAACGCCACGGCCGCCCCGAGCGTGTGGACGACTTGCGCCACCACGCCTGCCTGCGATTGCGCCGCTCGAACGGCGCCCTTGCGCCCTGGTCGTTCGTCGACGGCAACGAGGCAATCGAGGCGATGGTCTCAGGGCCGCTGATCGCGCACGACTATCCGACGTTGCTCGGTGCGGCGATACAGGGCATCGGGCTGGCCCAGACGCCTCGTCCCGTCGCCGCAGGCCCCATAGAACAGGGAAAACTCAAATCGGTGCTGGACGGCGTCGCCGCCACGACGCCGGGCGTTTTCCTCTACCATCCCGGCAAACGCCAGATCCTGCCGAAGCTGCGCGCCTTCATCGATCACCTCAAATACGAGGCGTGAGGCAATGAAGGATGTCGCCCCTGCCCCCTCACGCTGTCTTCTGCGTCACCAATAGCGGCCGCCTCATACGTGCAGTAGTTGCCCGCTCGAACCAAATCTTTCACGGTACAAATATAAGAAATAAATAAGTAAAAAATACCACGATATGAACCGTACCCGTCAAGAATGTTGTTCTTTCAGTACTAAAGCTCACGTTGCATATGAAGAGCGCTAAAATCAAAAGCACTGTGTCAGTCGCTGGAAGCCCCAGGGTTAACCCTCTTCCCGTCAGCAGGCTGGCGGCTGCGACCGCCGGTATTGTCAAACCAATTGTAGCGCAAGCCGAACCCATCGCGACATTCAAGCCGCGCTGCAGCTCATTGTTGAGGGAAGCGCGAACCGCCGAAATGGCCTCAGGCATCAAAACCAGCCCCGCGATCAATGCCCCCACAATACTGTCAGCCTGTGTCACCTTATAGGTAACGAGCGTATTTTCAACACTTGCGGCGACTTGCTCGGCGAGCATGACAATGCCAATCAGCCCGATTAACAGGAGCAGAGTGCTGGCAGAGATGCTTTCGTGAGGGGCAGTCCGCAGCGAAACGCCGTGCGCCTGCCCTTCGACAAAGTCGTCTCGGTGCCGCACAGTCTGCGCGAACACAAAACTTGCATAAAGCAGCACCGAAAGCACGCTCACGAAACCAAGTTGAGCTGCTGAAAATGTGCCAGGACCCGTAGTTCGTGTGTAGGTCGGCAGGATAAGCGTCATGACGGTCAGCGCGGCCAGAACCGCCAGATATGCGCTGGTCCCTTGTCGAACGATTGCCTGCTTGCGATGGCGCCAGCCGCCAAGCGTGAGACACGTGCCGACAACGCCGGTAGATGTAATCATCACCGTCGAAAAGACGGACTCACGTGCAAGCGTAGGGTTGTTCTCTCCATGCAGCATCATGGAAACGATGATCGACACTTCGATTGCCGTGACGGCAAAAGTCAGCACCAACGTACCGTAAGGCTCCCCTATACGCCGAGCTACCGCTTCGGCGTGGTCGAGCACCACGAAAATGGTGATAAACATGATCGCACTCGAAAGCGTTCCGACGAGGATCCTGACGCTCGGCGAACCTTCGTCTACCGACAGCCCGCTGGCTCTGACTGCGACAGCCATCACCAAGGCGGCCAACGGCATCGCATAAGAAGTCACCGATCGCGCGAAACCACTCATTCAGGCCCTGTGCGTTTCTGCGAACCTAGCGGAAAGCCTATACTCACGCCGTCTTCTGCGTCACCAATCCCAGTTCCTCGACCATCGCCTGACGCATCAGGAACTTCTGCGGCTTGCCGGTCACCGTCATCGGCAATTCGGAGCGGAAGCGGATGTAGCGGGGAATCTTGTAGTGGGCGATCTGGCCGGCGCAGAAGTTTTTGATTTCCTGCTCGCTGACGATCTGGCCGGGCTTGAGCACGATCCAGGCGCACAGCTCCTCGCCATATTTGGCGTCGGGAATGCCGAACACCTGCACTTCCTTGACCTTGTGATGGCGGTAGAGGAATTCCTCGACCTCGCGCGGGTAGACGTTCTCGCCGCCGCGTATGACCATGTCCTTGACCCGGCCGACGATGTTGCAATAGCCCTCGGCGTCGATGGTGGCGAGGTCGCCGGTGTGCATCCAGCCGTCGCTGTCGATCGCCTCGCGGGTCTTCTCGTCGTCTTCCCAGTAACCCTTCATCACGGAATACCCACGTGTGCAAAGCTCGCCCGGCGCGCCGACGGCGACGGTGGCGCCATCGGCATCGACCGCCTTGACCTCGACATGGGGATGGACGCGCCCGACCGTCGAGACGCGCTTTTCCAGCGGATCGTCGACGCCGCTCTGGAACGAGACCGGGCTGGTCTCGGTCATGCCATACGCGATGGTCACCTCCTCCATATGCATCAGCGACACCACCTTCTTCATCACCTCGATCGGGCATGGCGAGCCGGCCATGATGCCGGTGCGCAGGCTGGAGAGATCGAAGGACGGGAAGTCCGGATGATCGAGGAGTGCGACGAACATGGTCGGCACCCCGTAGAGCCCGGTGCAGCGTTCCCGAGCCACCGCCTTCAGCGTGGCGCCGGCATCGAAGCCCTCGCCCGGAAAAACCATGGTGGCGCCCTTCGACACGCAGCCCATCGTGCCCATCGACATGCCGAAACAGTGATAGAGCGGCACCGGGATGCAGAGCCGGTCGTCGACGGTGAGCTTGATCGCCGAAGTGACGAAATTGCCGTTGTTGACGATGTTGCTGTGGGTCAGCGTCGCGCCCTTGGGCGCCCCTGTCGTGCCCGAGGTGAACTGGATGTTGATGGCCTCGCCCGGTCTCAGCCCCTCCGAGATGCGGTCGAGGCTGTCATGCTCGTCGCGCCCGGCCATGGCCAGCACATCACCGAAATTGAACATGCCGGGCGAGTTCTCGTCGCCCATGCGGATGACGATCTTCAGCGCCGGCAGTTTTTGCGCCTTGAGTTTGCCCGGCGTGGCCTTCGCGATCTCCGGCGCCAGTGTCTCGATCATGCCGAGATAGTCGGAGGTCTTGAACTTGGCCGCGGTGACCAGCGCCTTGCAGCCGACCTTGTTCAGCGCGTAGTCGAGCTCGGTCAGCCGGTAGGCCGGGTTGATGTTGACCAGGATCAGGCCGATGCGGGCAGTGGCGAATTGCGTCACCAGCCATTCCCAGCGGTTGGGCGACCATATGCCGACGCGATCGCCCTTTACCAGCCCTAGCGCCAGGAAGCCGGCGGCCAGCGCGTCGACCGTGTCCGACAGTTCGCTCCAGGTGAAGCGCTTGTCCTGATCGACGAAAACGGCCGCATCAAGCGTGCCGTATTTGCTGACCGTGTCGGAAAACAGCGCCGGGATCGTCATGTCGAGCAGCGGCACGTTGCGCTCGCCCGAGACATGCGCCTTGCCGTCGACAGGTGCTACGAAAACACCGCCATTGCGCGCTCCGCGTCCGCGCAAACTGGTGGCGCTCTTCAGCTCGTCGAGATGGACTGGCATCGCTCTCTCCTCCCGGGACTGGCCAAACCTATCAGCCCGAGGGCGTGGTGAAAATCCCGCCGAAAGTCGTGTCGAGGCAACGATCCGGTCAACGATGCTTCGGAGACTCGCGCTTGCTGACGAAGCATCAAAACGCAAAAACCCGCCTGGGCGGCGGGTCACTGGCGCAATTCAGCACCATGGCCAAATTAGTAGCATAACTGCCCTCACAAGTCAATGAAACGCTGCCGGCACAAAGGCATCTACATTGCCGGACCGGCCGCCGTCAGGGTTCTTGTCAAGCTGGGGTTCGAAGCCCCAAGGATGTGGCGGGCGGGAAGGGCCGCCGCTATCCGGCCGCTGCCGCTACCTTCACGGCAATGTCGCGCAGGATCGCTTCATCCGCCGCCGCCCGTGTCTTCTTCGAGGCCACGAGACAGGCCTGCGATCGCAGGACGAGGCCATCGCCAAGCACCTTGAGATGATTGGCGCGTAGCGTCGAGCCAGTGGTGGTGATGTCGACGATGACATCGGCCAGCCCCGCGGCCGGCGCGCCTTCGGTGGCACCAAGGCTCTCGACGATGCGATAGACTTGGATGCCATGCTTCTGCGAGAAGAATTGCTGGGTCAGCCGCCAGTATTTGGTGGCGATGCGCAATCGCCTGCCGTGGCGCTGGCGGAAATCGGCGGCGACATCGTCAAGGTCGGCCATGGTGTCGACGTCGAGCCATATGTCCGGCACGGCAACCACGACATCGGCACTGCCAAAGCCGAGACGGGCGACGATTTCGGCGCGGGTCTCCCAGTCAGCGAGGTTCTCTCGCACCAGATCTTCGCCGGTGATGCCGAGATCGACCGTGCCCTGGCCGATCTCGCCTGATATCTCGGAAGCCGACAGGAACACCACTTCGACATTGTCCAGGCCCTCGACGCGGGCGTGGTACTTGCGTTCGTCGCCGGGCAGGCTGACGGCAAGTCCGGCTTTGGCCAGTATTTCCAGCGCCTGCTCCTTCAGGCGACCTTTCGACGGGATCGCGAGCGTGATCATGGCGCCGTCTCCCGCAACGCCTCGATGCGGTCGAGCCAGACGGAAAAGCCGACGCCGGGGATCGGCGTCTTCGCGCCAAGCAAGGTCAGCAGCCGGTCGTAGCGGCCGCCACCGGCCAACGGCCGGTCGCCATTGTCAGCCGCGATTTCGAAAACCAGGCCGGTGTAGTAATCGAGCGGACGGCCGAAGGCGGCATCGTAACGGATGTTTCCGGCCGGCAGGCCATGCGCCTCGATCGCCCTGGCGCGGGCGGCGAACTTCTCCAGCGCGCTATCGAGCGAAAGCCCGCCAGCGCTGGCGAAGGAGGCCAGCGCCTCGGCCGCGCCATCGAGCGGCACGTCGATCGCCAGAAAACCCTTCAGCGCAGCAAAGGCTTCGTTCGACAGCCGCACGCTGCGCAGTTCGGCCTTTTCGATCAGCCGCCGTGCAATGTCGGATGGCGGGCGGCCGGCGGATGCCGACAGCCCCGCCTCTTCCATGCCGCCGGCGATGTGAGCCGAAAGTCCGTCCAGATCACCGTCGAGAACGAGGGCGGCGACCGGGCCGGAGAGCTGACCGTTGCGCGGCGGATTGGCGAGATCTGCGAGTGCCGCCTCAAGCATCGGCGCCGAACCGAAGGCGCGGGCAAGACGCATACGCCAGCCGCGGGGCAGGCCAAGGGAAGCCAGCACAGCCTCGAAAATGGTCTGGTCGCCGAGCGTGATCGCCAGGGCCTGGCCGGGCAGCACCAAGGAAAGCAGCGCATGCGCGTCCGCCAGCGAGCGGGCATCGGCTTCAGCGGTGTCACGGTCGCCGAGGTCCTCGATACCGGCCTGGAAGAACTCGTTGCCGCCCTCGCGACGCTGGCGAAAGACCTCGCCGAGATAGGAATAGCGCCGCGGCGTCCCGGCCTGCGAATTTATGTGGTCGAGACAAACCGGAATGGTGAATTCAGGCCGCAGGCACAATGTCTGCCCCGTCTCGCTTTCGGTCAGAAAGATACGGCGGCGCAAATCCTCGCCGGCCATGTCGAGGAACGGGTCGGCCGGCTGCAGCACCGCGACCTCGACGGCATGCGTGTCGCGGGTGGCGAAGAGGTTGGTGATGTCGGCTGCGATGGCGGGGTAGCGGGAGGTCATCGATCGGATGGGCGCGAGGCACCCCCCTCTGGCCTGCCGGCCATCTCCCCCGCAAGGGGGGAGATTGGCAGCTTGAGGCTCAGCGCCTCTCCTTCAACGCTGGAGATTGGCGAAAGCCCACGTGACATCCGATCTCCCCCCATGCGGGGGAGATGGCCGGCAGGCCAGAGGGGGGTGTTCAAGCGTCACCTTTCGCGCGATCGGCAGCCTGCGCCGCCAAAATCTTCTTCACCTCGGCAACCAGCTCACCCTCCGCGACCGTCACCTGCGCCGGACGGGCGGCGCGCCATTCGGCGTTGTCTGTGATCTCGGCCGACATGCGCGCGCCTTCGATCAGGTCCTTGATCTGCAACTCGCCCTTGGCGCGCTCGTCGCCACCCTGGATGATTGCGACCGGGCAGCCGCGACGGTCGGCATATTTGAGCTGTGCTTTCATGCCGGCGCCGCCGAGGTACATTTCGGAGCGGATGCCGGCGGCACGCAGCTCCGACACCATCTTCTGGTAACGGCCGAGACTGTCGATATCCTTGTCCATCACCAGCACCACGACCGGCGCGATCACGTCCGAGGTGTCGAGCTTGCCGAGGTTCTTCAGCGCGGTCATCAGCCTGGAGACGCCGATGGAAAAACCGGTCGCCGGCACCGGCTCGCCGCGAAAGCGCGAGACCAGGCCATCATAACGGCCGCCGCCACCGACCGAGCCGAAGCGCACGATCTGGCCGTCCTCATTGGGGATTTCCGCCAGCAACTCGGCCTCGAAGACGGGGCCGGTGTAATATTCGAGGCCGCGCACGACGGAACGGTCCATGGCAATACGGTCCTCGCCATATCCGGCCCCCCTGACCAAGGCTTCAATCGTCGCGAGTTCGCCCACACCTTCCTGGTAGACTGCGTTCGAACTGACCATGGCATCCTTGCCGGCCTGTGTATTCCTCGCCGTCGCGAGAAGGACTGCCTCGGCTTGCCCGCTGTTCAACCCGGCGCCCTTGGCGAAGTCGCCTTCGCCTTCCTTGCCGCCATCCCAGCGCCCCGGCCCAAGCAGAAGCCTCACCCCTTCCGGCCCAAGCTTGTCCAGCTTGTCGATCGCGCGCAGCACCGTCAGCCGGCGGCCGGCATTCTCGTCGCCGCCAAGACCAATCGCCTCCAGAACGCCGTCCAGAACCTTGCGGTTGTTGACGCGGATGACGTAGTCGCCGCGCTTGATGCCGAGCGCTTCCATGACGTCTGCCATCATCATCGCCATCTCGGCGTCGGCGGCCACGCCCGGCGTGCCGATCGTGTCGGCGTCGAACTGCATGAACTGGCGGAAGCGGCCAGGGCCCGGCTTCTCGTTGCGGAACACCCAGCCGGAGCGATAGCTGCGATAGGGTTTCGGCAGGCGCTCATAGTTCTCGGCGACAAAGCGCGCCGTCGGCGCGGTCAGGTCATAGCGCAGCGACAGCCATTGGTCGTCGTCATCCTGGAAGGAGAACACGCCTTCGTTGGGCCGGTCCTGGTCGGGCAGGAATTTTCCAAGCGCATCGGTGTATTCGATCAGCGGCTGGTCGGCCGGTTCGAAGCCATAAAGCTCATAGACCGAGCGGATCGTCGCCATCATCTTCTCGACGGCGCGGATGTCCTCTGCGCTGCGGTCGGCAAAACCGCGCGGCAGTCGCGCTTTCGTCTTTTCCGATTTATCGGCCATGAGCTGGATCTTTTTTGTTGGGTAAATGCGGACTTGTTTCAAGTGCGCGTGTCCTAGCCGAACCGGCTTTGTGCGGCAAGGCCGCCGAGGCGCACCCATCTGCACTCTCTCAGAGAGATGGGTGCGAGCGCCCGCCTTCGTTTCAGCCGCCCCTGAAACAGAAACGCACCGAGAATGAAACAATCCCACCATGGGCGCGGCATCGTGCCGACACAATCGCGGTCGATAAACGCGCCGAAATGAGGGGTTCGCGGCGATGACCAGCACAGCAAGATTTCATACCATCGGCAGCGATGCCGGCGAATTGCCCGCACGCTTGCGCCCGGCCGACATCCACGCTCCGAAAATGGTCAGCCAGGCTGCCGGCCCGTTCGAAGTCCCGGCCGACACCGGCAACAGCCCGTCCATGCGCGACGCGTTGATGACCGGGCTGCTGGTGATCTATCCAACAGTGGCCACGGTGGTGGCGATCGTCGCCGGCCTGGTGCTGGCCAGCGCCAACGGCACCTGAGCCTATTTCGGCCGTTTAAAGGCCTTCCGCTGCTTCTCAACCTCTTTGCGGCAGACACAGCCCTCGAGATGGTCGTTGACCAGACCCATCGCCTGCATGAAGGCGTAGACGGTGGTCGGGCCGACAAAGCTCCAGCCGCGCTTCTTCAACTCCTTTGAAATTCGCACCGAGACGGCCGTGGTCGGGTTGGCGCGCAGATGGGCGAGATCGACGATCTGCGGCCGCTCATCCTTGCCGGGTTCGAACTTCCAGAACCAGGCGGCCAGCGAGCCGAATTCATCCACCATTTCGCGGGCGCGCTTAGCGTTGTTGATGGTCGAGACGATCTTGCCGCGATGGCGGATGATGCCGGCATTGCCGAGCAGGCGCTCGACATCCTTGTCGGTGAAGGCGGCGATCTTGTCGAATTCGAAATTGGCGAAGGCTTCGCGAAAATTCTCCCGCTTGCGCAGGATGGTCAGCCACGACAGGCCCGACTGAAAGCCTTCGAGGCAGATCTTTTCGAACAGCCTGTGGTCATCGGCCACCGGCCGTCCCCACTCATGGTCGTGGTAGTGCAGGTAATCAGGCAGATTGCCGTGCCAGAAGCAGCGCGCGACACCGTCGGGACCGGCGAGCAGGCCGGTGTTTTCCTTGTTCATAGGCAAAAATCCGTTCGTTAATATGCTTCTGGGCTGCATTTACTGCGGCTTTACCAGATTCCTGAACCCGGCGGTAACCACACCAAAAGGTTTACTGACACTTGCGCATTTTACGCATTCCGATTCATGTTTCGGTTGCTGCTCGCACGCCAATGATCGCCGAACCGGGAGGACGTTTCCACCCGTTTGTATCAGACGATCAAGGTGCGTTCCGATGAAGACAATTCTGTTTCCCATGCTCGGCGCCATGGCTGTGTTTGCCGCCGGCGTCACGCCCTCGACTGCCGGCGACCGCTATGTCGACAGGCCTCCGGTGATGGTGAGTCCCGACCTTTCCGCCCCTTGGGTGCTGCAGCTCGGCCATGCGCCCGGCATCGTGCGACAGAACCGCCAGATCGTGCAGCAGCAGCCGCGGCTGCGCGCTGCGCAACAGCCCGACCGGGTGCAGACGGCAGCGGTGCAGCCGCCCGCGAAACGTGTTGCCATGCGTCCGCAGATCAACCCGATCTTCCTGCCACAGGAGGTCGACTATGACGGCCCGCAGAAGCCCGGCACGATCGTCATCGACACCACGCAGAATTTCCTTTTCCTGGTCGAGAAGGACGGCAAGGCGCGGCGCTATGGCGTCGGCACCGGCAAGCCGGGCTTCGAATGGTCGGGCACGCACAAGATCACCAACAAGCGCGAATGGCCGGACTGGCGCCCGCCGGCGCAGATGATCAAGCGCGAAGCCGCCAAGGGTCGCTATCTGCCGACCTATCTGGCCGGAGGCACGGAGAACCCACTCGGCGCCCGCGCGCTCTATCTCGGCACGACCGAATACCGTATCCACGGCACCAACCAGCCGTGGACGATCGGCGGCGCGGTGTCGTCGGGTTGCATTCGCATGCGCAACGAGGACGTGGTCGACCTCTATGAACGGGTCAATGTCGGAACCACGGTCGAGGTGATATGATAGGTCTTGCGAATCACTTGGCCGGCAATGCAATCTGCTTTTGCGGGCCAGTTTAGGGATAACGGGGGACGGGTCGTATGGGGATGCGGCCAGTCAGGAAGGGCAGCACGGGAAACCGCGCTGCCCTTTCCGTTTTGATCGGCGTCTGATCCATAACAAAGACGCTTTCGTCCGTACGTCGCGCAAGAGGCATGACGGTTCGCTTTCGTGCTGCCCTTGCCGGTGTTCTTTTGCTATGTCGGCGGCAACACTCAGAGCAAAAGAGTTCACCCATGCCCCTGTCCGAAGATAGCCGTTATCTCAAGGGCGGCCCGGTTGCCCAGCGCATCATCGCAACTGTCGGCGAGGACGCGGCGATTGCCAAAGCCGAAGGTTTTGCGCCCAAGCTGATCTCGATCACCGTCGGCGACACCGCGGCGGTGGAGGTCTATGTGCGCAACCAGCGCGCCAAGGCGCAACTGGCCGGCATCGATTTCGAGGAAAGGCGCTTTCCCGCCACCATCACCGCCGGAGAGCTGGAAGCGGCGATCCACGGCCTGAATGCCGATCCGCGCGTCACCGGCATCATCATCCAGCGGCCGGTCCCTGCCCATATCCCAATCAGGACGCTGCAGGCGGCGGTGCATCCGCTAAAGGATGTCGAAGGCATGCATCCGTCCTCGATCGGCAACATCGTCTACAATCAGCTCGACCTCGCCCCCTGCACGGCGGCCGCTTCGGTCGAGCTGCTGAAGGAGACCGGCCTCGACCTCAAGGGGCTGGAAGTCGTGATCGTCGGCCATTCGGAAATCGTCGGCAAACCGATCGCCTTCCTGTTGATGAGCGAGGGCGCGACGGTAACGGTCTGCCACCACATGACGCGATCGGTCGCCGCCCATGCGCGGCGCGCCGACGCGCTGTTCGTCGCCGTCGGCAAGCCAAGGCTGATCAAGGCCGACATGGTCAAGCCGGGCGCTGCCGTGATCGACATCGGCATCAATTCCGAGATCGGACCCGACGGCTCCAGCCGCATCGTCGGCGATGTCGACACCGACAGCGTGCGCGAGGTTGCCTCGTGGATCACGCCGGTGCCGGGCGGCGTCGGCCCGATCACGGTCGCCATCTTGCTGCGCAACACAATGGTGGCGCTCAGCCGCCAGCGCGCGCTGTACGAGGCGACCTACGGCACCGCCGACAGGCTGGCGGCAGATAACGCCGGGACAGGCGGGGCTATTCCGCGGCGATCAAGCTCTCGTCCAGCACGCCTTCCGGCTTTGGCCCACCATAGGCCCAGTCGAGAAGCTTGATCGTGTGCATGACCGGCAGCTTCGCGGCGGAAGCGATCTGCGTGATGCAGCCGATATTGCCAGTGGCGACGATCGAGGCACCCGTCGCCTCGATGTTTTTCACCTTGCGGTCGCGCAGCTTCGCCGAAATCTCGGGCTGCAGGATGTTGTAGGTGCCGGCCGAACCGCAGCACAGGTGGCCTTCGCGGGGCTCGCGCACGATGAAGCCGGCCTTGGCCAGCAGTTCCTTCGGCTGGCGGGTGATCTTCTGGCCGTGCTGCATCGAGCAGGCCGAATGATAGGCGACGACGGTGCCCGGTTTGCGCACCGGTTCGGGCAAGTCGAGACCCGCCAGATACTCGGTGACGTCCTTGGCCAGGGCCGAAACGCGCGCGGCCTTGTCGGCATAGGCCGGATCGTGCCGCAGCATGAAGCCATAATCCTTGATGGTGGTGCCGCAGCCGGACGCGGTGATGACGATGGCATCAAGGCCGCCTTGTTCGATCGTACGCGTCCAGGCGTCGACATTCTGCCTTGCGGAGGCCAGGGCAGCTTGCTCCCGCCCCATATGATGCACCAGTGCGCCGCAACAGCCCTCGCCCTGCGGCACCACGACCTCGACGCCGAGCCGCGTCAGCAGCGAAATCGTCGTCTCGTTGATGGCGGGATCGAGCACCGATTGCGCGCAGCCGGTGAGGATGGCGACGCGGCCCTTTTGGGTCCCCTGCCCGGCATGGGTGCCTGGTGAAGCGCTTGGCGAGGCCGTGGGGATCGAGGCCGGGGCGAGCTTGAGCATCGCGCCGAGCGGCTTCAGCGCCGGGACCTTTTCGAACACGCCAATGAGCGGCTTGCCCAGCTTCGCAAGCTTGAGCGCAGCGCGGAAACGCGCGGGATGGGGCAGCACGAAGGCCAGCATGGCACGGGTCAGGCGGTCGAGCAGCGGCCGCTTGTAGGTCTCCTGGATATGGGCGCGGGCATGGTCGACCAGATGCATGTAGTTGACGCCCGATGGGCATGTCGTCATGCAGGCAAGGCAGGACAGGCAGCGGTCGATATGGGTGACGATGTCCTTGTCGGCGGGACGGCCGTTTTCCAGCATGTCCTTGATCAGGTAGATGCGGCCGCGCGGTGAATCGAGCTCGTTGCCCAATGTCACATAGGTCGGGCAGGTCGCGGTGCAGAAGCCGCAATGCACGCATTTGCGCAGGATCTTCTCGGATTCCGCGACGTGCGGATCGGCAAGCTGGGCAAGCGAAAAATTGGTCTGCATCGCGTTGGATCCTAGGCCATGCGGCCGGGATTGAGGATGTTTTTAGGATCGAATTCCTGCTTCAGCCGGAGGCTGAGTGCTGCCAAGGCCGGCGGCTGCGGCTCGAACACCGGCAAGGCGGCGCGATGGGAAGGTGCGGCGCGCACCAGCGTCGCATGGCCGCCGCCATGTTTCCGCAACAGCCCGCGCAGCAATGCGGCTTCCGGATCGCCCTGTTCCATGCGCAGCCACACCAGGCCGCCCTGCCAGTCATAGAAGGCGCTGACGGCGGCCTGCATGCGCAAGGCCAGCACCATCTGGTGGCCCGCTCCCGGCGTCATCGACACGCGCCACACCGGTTTCTCGCTGCTGTCGGCGAAGGGCCTGCAATCGCGCACGTCGCGCCAGATCAGCCGTGAAATTTCTCCGGAAATCTCCTCCAGCGGCCCGGCCTTGCCGAGCAGCGTTTTCAGCGCGGCGACGCGGTAGGCGACCGACGGACCAAAGCCCTCGACACGCAGCAGCGTGGCGGCCTCGCTGCCGAGCGCGCCGCCGGCGACGCGTGCGGCGATGCGCTCCGGCAGATGGGCGGCACTCGACACTTCAGCACTCGAACCGAGCGCCAATGCCATGGCTGCTGCGGCCGCATCGTCGAGCAGGCCACGGATGGCGAGCGTGACTTCGGTCTCGGCGGCCGGCAGCACCTTGAAAGTGACGTCGGTGAACACGGCCAGCGTGCCCCAGCTGTTGGCCATCAGCTTCGACATGTCATAGCCGGTGACGTTCTTGACGACGCGACCGCCCGACTTGAAGGCCTCGCCACGGCCCGACACTACATTGATGCCCAGAATATGATCGCGTGCCGCGCCCGCCTTCAGCCGGCGCGGACCGGAAAGGTTCGCGGCGAGCACGCCGCCGATCGTTCCTTTGCCAGCTTCGTCGCCAAGCAGCGGGCCGTAGTCCATCGGCTCGAAGGCAAGCTGCTGGCCGTTTTCCGCCAGCAACTTCTCGATGTCGGCCAGCGGTGTGCCTGCCTTGGCCGACAGCACCAGTTCGGCGGGTTCGTAAAGCGTGACACCGGCGAGCTTCGACAGGTCGAGCGTGTGTTCGGTTTGCAGCGGACGGCCGATGCCGCGCTTGGACCCATGGCCAAGGATTTCGAGCGGCGCCTCTTCCGCCACCGCCCAGGCGACGGTGGACAGGACTTCGTCTGAAGTGGTTGGCGTGAAGGTGGTCATGAGGAGAACGCGCCAGTCGTGAATACCGAGATGCCGCGATCCTTGGCGCCCCCCTCTGTCCTACCGGACATCTCCCCCTCAAGGGGGGAGATTTGCTGACGGTCTTGCTTTCGCCAATCCCCAACCGAGGCGGTAGGGCGAGATGTCGAAGCTGCCGATCTCCCCCCTTGAGGGGGAGATGTCCGGCAGGACAGAGGGGGGTGTTCAAGCGCCGACATGTCCCTCAAAACCTCGGAATGTCCGGAAACGGCAGCTTGCCGCCGGAAATGTGCATGCGGCCGAGTTCGGCGCAGCGGCGGAGCTGCGGGAAGACCTTGCCGGGGTTGAGCAGATGGTTGGGATCGAAGGCGCATTTGACGCGCATCTGCTGGTCGAGGTCGACCTGGGTGAACATTTCCGGCATCAGGTCGCGTTTTTCCACGCCCACCCCGTGTTCGCCGGTCAAGACGCCGCCGACCTTGACGCAGAGTCGCAATATGTCGGCGCCAAAGCCTTCCGCCTTGTCGAGCTCACCCGGCACATTGGCATCGTAGAGGATCAGTGGGTGCAGATTGCCGTCGCCGGCGTGAAAGACATTGGCGACGCCGAGACCGTATTTCTCCGACAGTTCGCGCATGCCGGCGAGCACGCGCGGCAGTTCCTTGCGCGGGATGGTGCCATCCATGCAGTAATAATCGGGCGAGATGCGGCCGACCGCCGGGAAAGCCGCCTTGCGGCCGGCCCAGAAGCTCAGCCGCTCCTGCTCGGATTGCGAGATGCGGCAGGTGGTCGAGCCGTTCTTGTAGGCGATGGCCTCGACGAGACCGATCAGATGATCGACCTCGACGCCCGGTCCGTCGAGCTCGACGATCAGCAGCGCCTCGACATCGAGGGGATAGCCGGCGTGGACGAAATCCTCGGCCGCGTGAATCGCCGGTCGGTCCATCATCTCCATGCCGCCTGGAATGATGCCGGCGCCGATGATGTCGGCGACGCACTGGCCGCCCTGCTCGCTGGTCGGGAAACCAATCAGCAAAGCGCGCGCCGTCTCCGGCTTCTTGAGGATGCGCACGGTGACCTCGGTGACGACCCCGAGAAGCCCTTCCGAGCCGGTCATGATGCCAAGCAGGTCGTAGCCTTCCGCATCGAGGTGACTGCCGCCCAGCCGCACCACCTCGCCATTCATCAGCACCATCTCGATGCCGAGCACATTGTTGGCGGTGAGGCCGTATTTCAGGCAGTGCACGCCGCCGGAATTCTCCGCGACGTTGCCGCCGATCGAGCAGGCGATCTGGGAGGATGGATCGGGGGCGTAGTAAAAGCCCTCCTGCTCGACGGCGGTGGTGATGCCGAGATTGGTGACGCCCGGCTGGGCGATGACGACACGATTGGGAAAATCGATCGCAAGGACGCGGTTGAAACGGCTCATGACCAGCAGCACCGCATCTTCCAGCGGCAGCGCGCCGCCCGACAGCGAGGTGCCGGAGCCGCGCGGCACGACGCGGATGTTGCGGTCGTTGCAATATTTCAGCACGCGGGAAACCTGCGCCACCGTTTGCGGCAAAACGACAACCAGTGGCAGCTGTCGATAGGCGGTCAGGCCGTCGCTCTCGAAAGCGCGCATGGAATTTGCGGCGTCGACGACGCCCTCGCCCTGCACGATAATGCGCATGTCGGCGACGATCTCATCGCGCCGGCGCATCGTCGCGTCGTCTGGTTTCGGCATGGCCAGGCCGGACATCAACAGCCTCGTTTCGCTTGACTGGTCAAAATCATTTACCAGTGAAGCGCGCTGGTTGCAAATGCTGCGGTGGTGCGAAGTCCAGCCTCACCGACGAGACAGCTTCCGCAGCGGCAATCTGCCGCTGTCTTGCCCTCCCCCTTGTGGGGAGGGTCGCGAACGAAGTGAGCGGGGTGGGGGTCAGCGCGGCGCTCTACGAGGACCCCCACCCCGTCTCACGATCTTCGCTTCGCTGCGATCATGAGCCGACCCTCCCCACAAGGGGGAGGGTGAGCAAATCTACTCCCCCGCCAGCTTGCCGGGCTCGGAGTGCATTCGGCGCACACGGCGCACGCCCCACCAGACCAGCAGGATGGCGACAGGCACCGAAGCAGCTGTGACAACCTCCGGTGCGAAGGCATGGCCGAAGATCGAGGCGCCCTTGGCGACATAACCGATGAGGCCGACCACGTAATAGGAGACGGCGGCGACCGAGAGCCCTTCGACGGTCTGCTGCAGGCGCAGTTGCAAGCGGGCACGGTTGTTCATCGAGGCGAGCAGGTCGCGGTTCTGCTTCTCGACCTCGACATCGACCCAGGTGCGCAGCAGCGTCGTGGCGCGGGTCAGTTTTCGCGATAGATTGGCTTGCCGCTCCTCAACCGAACGGCAGGTACGCATGGCCGGTGCGACGCGGCGCTGCAGGAACCCACCCCAGGTGTCGTAGCCGGGTACGGCCTCTTCCTCCAGCGCTTCCAGCCGCTCGCCGACGATGCCGTCATAGGCGCGGCTGGCACCAAAGCGGTAAAGGCTCGACGCCGCGTCGGCTTCCAGTTCGGCGGCAAGTTCCGTCAGGTCGGCCAGCAAGGTCTGGCTGTCGCGGGTTTGAGCGACCTTCATCTCCAACGTGGTCTGCGCCAGCCGGTCCTCGATGCGGCGGGCGCGGCCGGACAGGTTCAGAGCCAACGGCAGGCCGAGCATGGCCAGCGTGCGATAGGTTTCGATGTCGATCAGCCGCTGCGACAGTGCGCCGGTGCGCGCCGGGGTCAGGCCGCGGTCGAGCACCAGCATGCGGGTCATGCCGTCGCCATCCTGGCGGAAATCGGTGACGATGGCGGCGTTGCCGCGCTCGACCAGCGAGTAGCACAGGCTGGTCGGATCAAAGCCTGCGATCAGCCTTTCGCTGACCTGCGTCCATTTGCGGATTTCGAGCCGAATGCCCGAAATGACGGTTCCCGGCGGCGAAAACCCGTTGCCGAATGGCGAATCTTCCGGCGTCCTGCCGCTCTCGGAGAGCGGCCCTTCCCACAGATAGGTCGAGAATTCGGTGTGCCGCTCCCAGCGCAGCGAACCCTTGCCCCACTTCATGGCATGATGACGGGCCTGCCGGTCGGGTGCGGCGATGCCGAGGCGTCGCGACAGTTCCGAAAGCACCGCGTGGTCGACGCCGGAACCGCCCTCGGTCATGAAGGCGAGTTGCACCAGCACGCGCGGCTTTTCGATCAGCGGATGCGGCCGGGCATGGACCTCGCCGAGCGCGCCGGGCCGGCCCTCATGCGCGGGAAACCCCATGACGCTGCCTTTGGCGCGCGGCTGGAACTCGAGATTGGACGGGTCGTCTGACACGGCTTGTCCCCCGGGGTTTCTTTGAACCCTCTTGCCCTCGCGTCCCTCTAGAACCAATAGCCCGGTGACGCAAACAACAAAGTTTAGCCGAAGATGACATGGTGCCCGGCGGCAAAATCGACATGCTTCGGCCAAGGGGATAAATAATTTGACCAGTTGGCGACGCAGGCTTTATCCTGCGCGACAGCGGGTCACCTTCCAGGCATCGAGTTGAGCGACATTTTTTCCAGGATCGAGCATTCGCGCACCGCCGACGAGGTGGTGCACCAGATCGAGAGCCTCATCCTCGAAGGCGTGCTGCGCACCGGCGACCGGTTGCCGGGTGAGCGCGAGCTCGCACGCCAGTTCGACGTGTCGCGGCCGATCCTGCGCGATGCACTGAAGGCATTGGAAGGGCGCGGCCTTTTGACGACACGGCCCGGCGGCGGCACGCATGTCGCCGATGTCATCGGCCAGCTGTTCACCAAGCCGGTGACGGACCTGATCTCGATGCACCGCAAGGCTGTGATCGACTATCTGGAATACCGCCGTGAGATCGAAGCGGTGGCGGCCGAATACGCGGCGCGGCGCGCCACTCCAGACGACATGGCCCTGCTCGACAAGATCATGGCACGCATGGACGATGCGCACCGGACCGGCGACTTCGACGACGAGGCTGAAATCGACGTCGAGTTCCACCACGCGATCTGCGAATGCGCGCACAACATCATCCTTTTGCACACGCTGCGATCCTGCTACCGGCTGTTGTCGGAAGGTGTGTTCCAGAACCGGCTCCTGGTGTTCAGCGTGCCTGGCGCGCGCGAGGCGCTGCTTGCGCAGCACCGGGCGATCCATGCGGCGGTGAAGGCCGGCGACCCGGCCGCTGCCCGGCAAGCGGCGATGGACCACATCACCTATGTCGAACGGTCAATGGCGGAGGCCGAGCGCAGCGGCGACTGGCAGCGCGTCTCAAGGCTGCGGCTGAAACAGCGTGTCGTCGCCACCGACACCGAACCTGCGCGCAAACGCTCCTAACTGTCGAAACGGGAAGCCCATGAGCCACATCCTGACCATCGCCGACCTCAAGGACCTCGCGCGCCGGCGCGTGCCGAAGATGTTCTTCGACTATGCCGATTCCGGTTCGTGGACCGAAAGCACGTATCGCGCCAACGAAGAGGACTTCCAGAAGATCAAGTTCCGCCAACGCGTTCTTGTCGACATGGACAACCGTTCGCTGGCATCGACGATGATCGGCGAAAAGGTGTCGATGCCGGTGGCTTTGGCGCCAACCGGCATGACCGGTATGCAGCACGCCAATGGCGAGATGCTGGCGGCGCAGGCGGCGGAGGAATTCGGCGTGCCGTTCACCCTGTCGACGATGAGCATCTGCTCGATCGAAGATGTTGCCTCCGTAACCACCAAACCGTTCTGGTTCCAGCTCTACGTGCTGCGCGACAAGGATTTCGTGCTCAACCTCATCGACAGGGCGAAGGCGGCGAAATGCTCGGCGCTGGTGCTGACGCTCGATCTACAGATTCTCGGCCAGCGCCACAAGGACATCCGCAATGGGCTTTCGGCGCCGCCCAAGCTGACGCTGACGAACATCGTCGACATGGCCATCCGGCCGCGCTGGTGTGCCGCCATGGCCGGCACCAAGCGGCGGACCTTCCGCAACATTGTCGGCCACGCCAAAGGCGTCGGCAACATGTCCTCGCTGGCATCGTGGACGGCGGAGCAGTTCGATCCGCATCTGTCGTGGAAGGACGTCGCCTGGATCAAGGACCGCTGGGGCGGCAAGCTGATCCTCAAAGGCATTCTCGACAAGGAAGACGCGCTGATGGCGGCCAAGACCGGTGCCGACGCGATCATCGTTTCCAACCATGGCGGACGCCAGCTCGATGGCGCATCCTCATCGATCGGCGTGCTGGAAGAGATCGCAGATGCGGTCGGCGACACGATCGAGGTGCATATGGATGGCGGCATCCGCTCCGGCCAGGATGTGCTGAAGGCACTCTGTCTCGGGGCCAAGGGCACCTATATCGGCCGGCCATTTCTTTACGGCCTGGGTGCGCTCGGCAAGGGAGGGGTTACCAAGGCGTTGGAAATCATCCGCAAGGAGATGGACATCACGCTGGCGCTGTGCGGAAAGCGTCTGGTCACCGACATGGGCAAAGACCAGCTCCGGCGTTAGAGCTGGCGTCGTTTCACGAAACGCAGAAACGCTCTATCTCTTTGTTTTGTCGCTGTTCCCAAGTGAAATCGCTATGCGCTTTTTCCGGGAAAAGCGTTTCACAATTTTCCTGGAACTGCTCTAGAGTTCCGTGACAGCCTGATCACGGAGACAATGAGAAATTGGCGGAAACCGGTATCCACTTTCTCGACGCGCATGGGCCGGAGGGGGTGCGTGTTTATTCGATTGGCGACGTGCATGGCCGGCTCGACCTGCTGACTGCCATGCATCAGCGCATCAAGACCGAGATCGAGACGCAGGCGCCCGCCGACTGGCGTGTCATCCATCTTGGCGACTATGTCGATCGCGGTCCGGATTCAAAGGGTGTCATCGACTTCCTGATCGAAGCGCGGGAGCGCGACCCGCGCCATCTGATGCTGGCCGGCAATCACGACATCGGCTTTCTCGATTTTCTCAATAGGCCCGACCCGGACGGACTTTTCATCCGGTTTGGCGGCATCCAGACGGCGCAGTCCTACGGCGTGGCGATCAGCGATAGCGCCAGCGCGTGGTTCGGCAAGGCCGAGGCGGCCGTGCGCAAAGGACATCAGGCTCTGGTCGAGGCCGTGCCGCAAAGCCACGTCGACTTCCTGCGGTCGCTGCCGTTTTCAGTGACGCTAGGCGATTTCTTCTTCTGCCATGCCGGCATCCGGCCGGGCATCCCCCTGGAAAGGCAAAACCCGCAGGATCTGATCTGGATCCGCGACGTCTTCCACGATCACACCGGCCTCTATCCGAAGATCGTGGTGCACGGCCACACGCCGGTACCGGAGGCGGAAGTGATGGCCAACCGCGTCAATGTCGACACGCTTGCCTGGCAATCAGGCATGCTGACCGCGCTCGTCGTCGACGGCTCGGACAAACGCATCCTGACGATGACGATCAAGAAACCTGGGAAAATAGGGGAAGCTTGAGCGCTGCGTCGACGCTCGGCTTTAGTGCAGCGAGGCAGTCACGCCGTAGCCGTCGACGGCGTTGTGGTTGTTGGCCGCGTCTGCGGCATAGATACCCAGACCGCAAAGCACTATGGCGGACAACATGGCAAAGGACAGAAGCGCTGCTTTCACGGAGGTCATCTCTTGTTGAGCTTTCTGCATCTGTGCACGAGGCGGTTACCAATGCGTTGAAACGGAGAATTCGCTTCAAAATTTCGACGATTTTGCGCTTCTAGGCACGTTCTGTATCGACGGTGTGTCGCGCCGGTCACACCAAAGGTTCATCGCGGTTGCACAAAAGATGCGGAGCGCGCGCCTTCTAGGATAGCGGGCGGACACAAGCCAAGGATGAAAGCGGTTTTCCCCAACGGTTTCGCCACCGCGTGCCAATTATGTCACGCGGCGAGGCCCTGAGGGACGGATGCTCAGATCGTCGCCACCCAGGCACGGGCGATGGCGAGGCCGGCAGCGTCCGCGTCGGGCCCGTTGCGGGCCATTTCGCCGTCGAGCGTGCCGGCCCAATCGGGGTGGCGCGCGGCGATGATCGGGGCAAAGGACGTGCTCCAGTCCTTGACCATGGGCCGGTCGGCCTCGAAATGGAACTGGAAGCCGTAGACCGCGCGGCCGACTCGAAACGCCTGGTTCTCGGCGACATCGTTGCCGGCTAGCCGCACGGCGTTCTCCGGCAGCACGAAGGTGTCGTCATGCCACTGGAAGATCGGGAATTGTTCCGGCAGCGCGCCCAGCACCGGATCGGCCTTGGCGTCCAGCGTCAGCGACACGCCGCGCCAGCCGAACTCGTTGGCGCCGCCGATGCGGTTCTCGCCGCCGAAGGCACGGGCAACGAGCTGGCCGCCGAGGCAGATGCCGAGCACGGCGCGATTCTTGTCGGCGAAATCGCGGGTCAGTTGGAGCAGTGCCGGGAAATAGGGGTACTCGTCATCGGCCAGCGCATTCTGGCCACCGCCGAGGACCACCATGGCATCATGCCCGGTCGCGTCGTCCGGAAGGCTGTCGCCCTTGTAGGGGAGACGCAGATCGAGATCGGCGCCCGCCTCCGCAAGCGCGGCACCAACCTGACCAAGGCCGGTATTGTCGTAGTTCTGGACCACCAGCACCCGCATCGCAAAACCCTGCCGACATGAAAATGAATGCGACGAGCGATATCATGCCGTCTGTATTGCAGCCAAGGTGGGTATTGCGGGAGAAAACTATGCCACTGCAGAACCGGGTTGATCCGTTCGGTGTCATCCACGCCGTACCCGAGCGCGGGCTGTTCACCGGCAATCGCGGCATCATCCACGATCCCGAGACGAAGACGCTGTTGAAGAAGCGCTGGGCGCTTCAGGCCTGGATCATCTGCGTCTGCCAATTCCGCAATGTGCGGCGCGAGCCGATGGGCCGCAACCGGGAGGGCGGTAGAGCGGGCTGGACCGAGCTGTTCTTCCTCGACGAGGTGACGGCACTGGCGGCCGGGCATCGCCCCTGTTTCTTTTGCCAGCGCGAACAGGCCAAGGATTTCGTCGGCCGCTTCGGCGAAGCTTTCGGCATTGCCGAGCCGCGCGCCCCGCAAGTCGACAAGCGGCTGCACAAGGAGCGGCTGGCGTCGGGCGGCCGGCTGGCGATGGTGGCCTTTGAGGAGCTTGCCGGCCTGCCGGACGGCGCCCTGATCGCGGATGGCGGCGACGCTTATGCCTTGCGCGGCGGCAAGGTACTGCGTTGGTCTTTTGGCGGATATGGCCCACCCGCCGATTTCGCCCTGCTCGAAGGCAAGACGCTCTCGCTGCTGACACCGGCCACGACGCTTGCCGTGCTGCGGCAAGGCTTTCGACCCGTGTGGCATCCGTCGGCAGAGGCTTGACGCCGGCGGCCGGCTCGCTCATTCCTCGCCAATGCGCGCCAACTACAAGATGCAACGTCTCTTCGTGCCCGACGATCTGCGGCCAGACATCGAATTTGAGGCCGGTCAACAGCAAAGCCATTATCTCCTGCACGTGCTGCGGCTCGGCGAAGGTGCCGAAATCCTGGTATTCAACGGCCGCGACGGCGAATGGTCGGCGGCCATTGCGGCGAAGACAAAAAGGGCGGTGCGGCTGAAAGTGTCCGTGCTGCAACGGCCGCAGCCGCCGCTGCCCGACCTTATCTACTGCTTTGCGCCGCTGAAGCAGGGCCGCCTCGACTATCTCGTGCAGAAGGCGGTCGAGATGGGCGCCGGCATCCTGCAGCCGGTCATCACCCAGCACACGCAAGTGGCCAAGCCTTCGATCGATCGCCTGCGCGCCAATGTCGTCGAAGCCGCCGAACAATGCGGCATCCTGGCGGTGCCTCAAGTGCTCGAAGCGGAAAAATTCGAGCGTTTGCTGACCGGTTGGGACAAGGAACGGCGGCTGATCTTCTGCGACGAGGATGCCTCGACCAACAATCCGCTGCCCGCGCTGCAGGCGGTCAAGGAAAAGAAGCATGGCCTGCTGGTCGGGCCGGAGGGCGGTTTTTCCGACGACGAGCGCAAGATGCTGCGCGCCCTGCCCTTCGTCACCGCCATTCCACTCGGACCGCGCATCCTGCGCGCCGACACGGCCGCGGTGGCCGCGCTCGCGGTGATGCAGGCGACGGTTGGAGACTGGTGAGCTACCCCCTTCCCTTCTCCCCCCTTGTGGGAGAAGGAAGAACCGTCGTCACCGTTCAATTCCTGTTCACCTGTGGCTCAGGATTTTTCGCTTGCTCGTCTGCTGACATTTCGTCCATTTAGCGCCGGCGATCGTCCGATCGTCCTATAGCGCCACGCGTCCTTTCGGACACACAAAGGACGCTGTAGCATTTCATTGGGTTCATGGTCCTTCCGAAAATCGAAAGCAGATTTTCGCGGTCATGTGCTGAGGGCTTACAAATGGCGCGCGATACAACCGATTTCCGCCCGATCGAAGGTGTCGACGAACTCGTCGAGCATCTGGCCGAAGGCAACAAGCCGCGCGACAAGTGGCGCATCGGCACCGAGCACGAGAAATTCCCCTTCTATGTCGACGGCAACGCGCCTGTGCCCTATGGCGGCGAGCGCGGCATCCGCGCCATCCTCGAAGGCATGCAGTCAAAACTCGGCTGGGATCCGATCATCGATGATGGCCGCATCATCGGCCTTGTCGAACCGACCGGCCAGGGTGCGATTTCGCTGGAACCCGGCGGCCAGTTCGAGCTGTCCGGCGCGCCGCTGGAGACGATCCACCAGACCTGCCGCGAGGGCAATGCCCATCTGGCGCAGGTGCGCGAGATCGCCGAGCCGATGGGCATCCGCTTTCTTGGCCTCGGCGGCAGCCCGAAATGGTCGCTGGCCGAGACGCCGAAAATGCCGAAATCGCGCTACGAGATCATGACGCGCTACATGCCCAAGGTCGGCACCAAGGGCCTCGACATGATGTACCGCACCTGCACGATCCAGGTGAATCTCGACTTCGAGAGCGAGGCAGACATGCGCCGCAAGATGCAGGTGTCGCTGAAGCTGCAGCCGCTGTCGACGGCATTGTTCGCCAATTCGCCTTTCACCGAAAGTCACCCGAACGGCTTGCAAAGCTGGCGCGGCGACATCTGGCGCGACACCGACAACCAGCGCTCGGGCCTGCTCGAATTCTGCTTCTCACCCGATTTCGGTTTCGCCGACTATGTCGAATGGGCGCTCGACGTGCCGATGTATTTCGTCATCCGCGACGACCACTATCACGACATGACGCACATCACCTTCCGCCAGTTCATGGCCGGGGCCGCGCGCAATGAAGTGCCGGACGGGCTGCCGACAATGGGCGACTGGGCAAACCATCTGTCGACGCTGTTTCCGGACGTGCGGCTGAAGCGCTTCCTCGAGATGCGCGGCGCCGACGGCGGGCCATGGCGGCGCATCTGCGCATTGCCGGCCTTCTGGGTGGGGCTGCTCTATGATGAGGCAGCGCTGGACGCCGCCGAGGCGCTGACCTCGAGCTGGACGTATGAAGAAACGCTGGCGATGCGCAACGCGGTGCCGGAACAAGGCATTTCCGCGCCCTTCCGCAACGCCACGCTGCGCGAAATCGCGCGCGACGTGCTGGTCATCTCGCGCATGGGGCTGAAGAACCGCGGCAAGAAGAACCGCGACGGCTATGACGAGACCTCCTTCCTCAACACTTTGGACGAGGTCGTCGCCCGCGGCACAACCAGCGCCGAGGAGATGCTGTCAGCCTATCACACGCGCTGGGGCGGCTCGATCGAGCCGGTCTTTATGGAATATGCCTATTAGCCCTCGGATTTGACGCAGCCGATCGATCGGCAAAAGCCGCTTCAATCGGAAGTCGAAACAAACTAGGCTTCTTCGGCGAGGATTTCCGGAGGAGACGCCGATGCCTACCTTGTTCGACATGCTGACGCAGGCCCAGAACGGCAACGGCATGCAGGCCCTTGCCCAGCAATACGGGCTTTCGATGCAGCAGACCCAGGCGGCGGTTGCCGCATTGCTGCCGGCCTTTTCGCAGGGGCTGCAACGCAACACCGCCGACCCCTATGGGCTCGGCGCCTTCATGACGGCGATGGCCAGCGGCCAGCACGCCAAGTATTTCGAGGACGCAACCCGGGCCTTCTCGCCGCAGGGCGTCGATGAGGGCAACGGCATTCTCGGGCACCTGTTCGGCTCGAAGGATCTGTCGCGCGCGGTGGCCAGCCAGGCGGCGCAAGCGAGCGGTGTCAACCAGCAGATCCTGCAGCAGATGCTACCGGCGATCGCCTCGATGGTCATGGGCGGGCTGTTCAAGCAAACGACAAATCAGATGCAAGCCGCCGGCGGCTTTGGCGGTGGCGGCAACAATCCGCTCGGCGAGATCATCGAGCAGATGATGCGGCAAGGTGGTGGCATGCAGGCCCCGGCGCCGCAGCCACGTCAGACGCCGCAGCCCCAGAACCCGATGGACAACCCGCTCGGCAAGGTCTTGCAGGACATGTTCGGGGGCGGAACGCCCCAACCGCAAAGCCAGCCGCAGCCGGCACCCAATCCCTATGGCGACAACCCGCTTGGCAAGGTGCTGCAGGACATGTTCGGCGGCGGTACGCCTCAGCCGCAGTCGCAAGGCCGGGCGCAGCCACAGCAGACGCAGAGCCCCTATGGCGATAATCCGTTGGGAAAGATCTTCGAGGAGATGTTGCGGCAAGGCGGCGGTGGCGGCTTCGGCGTCCCGGGCGGCCAGCCGGCGCCGCAACAGCCTCAAGCGCCCCCACAGCAACGTCAGGCACCTCAGACCAATCCGAGCGGTCGGCCGAAGAATCCGTTCGACGACCTGTTCGGCAAGATGTTCGAGACCGGCGCCCAGCAGCGTGACGACTACCAGAAGGGCGTGGAAACGATCTTCGACCAGTTCAAGCGCGACATGGACCGGCGGTAGTCGACATCCGTGGGTAAGAGACTGGAGCAGATGCGCCGCAACCCGCGCGGCGACTGGTCGATAGCCGATGTAAAGGCGGTTTGTGACGAGGCTGGTGTCCAATGCGTGCCGCCAAGGTCAGGCGGCTCACACTACAAGGTCTATCATTCGGCAATAACCGATATTTTGACCGTGCCTTTCAAACGGCCGATCAAACCCGTATATATTCGAAAGCTCGTGGCATTTATCGACGAGGCAAAGAGACATGATGGACAGACTTGAATATCCCGTCGTCATTGCGCCACTTTCTGCAGAGGACGGAGGGGGGTTTTCGGCTTTGGTGCCTGATCTGCCAGGCTGCGTGAGTGACGGCGACACCCCTGAAGAGGCCATCGCGAATGTCCAGGACGCCATAGCATCTTGGATAGAGGCCGCGCACGAGCTCGGCAGATCGATACCAAGGCCATCGCGAAAGCTGGCATTCGCCTGACTGCCAAAAGAAAAGCCCGGTCCTGGGAGGACCGGGCAGAGTGCAGGCGGCCGGCGGGGATCCGGCAGGGAGTGGGGCCTGCATACTTTTCAGTCGCGCCGAACCTCTAAGAGGTTCAAAGCAACCTGAACAACAAGCTGTCGATCAAGCGACCTTGCGGGCGAAATCCTCGATCGTCTCGATGCGATCGCTGGCGATTTCGCGCAACATCGCCGTCGGGTCGCGGCCAAACGGCACGTCGATGGCGACATGCAGGTCGGCGCGCGTCAGGCCGATATCGGCGAGTTCGGCGTCCGACATCTCTCCCAGGCGATAGAAGGCGCGGCGGTTTTTCCAGGCGCGGTAGACGTTGGAAATGGTGTTTGCCACGCGCGTCGCAACGGCCGGACGCGAGGTGATGCGCGAGGTCTCGGTGGCGAAATCAAACGTGGTCATGTCGGTCTCCTTCAGACTCGAACGAGCAAGGCCAGCAATCGGCGCTGACAACAGCGGCGGTTCCGGTCCCAATTCACATGCTTTCATGTGGACAATGCGAATTTGACATGATGCGATTGATTAATCCAACGAATGTTTCTAATCTTAGGCATCAACACTAGTGATGGATCATATCGATGAAATCGCCTCTCGATCTCGATCAGTTGCAGACCTTCATCTCGATTGCCGACACCGGCAGCTTCACCAGAGCGGCCGAAGAGGTGCACCGGACGCAGTCGGCGGTGTCGATGCAGATGCGCCGGCTGGAAGAGCGGATCGGCAAGCCGCTGTTCGAGAAAGACGGGCGCACCAACAGACTGACCGAGGAAGGCGACAAGCTGCTGTCCTACGCGCGCCGGCTGCTCTATCTCAACCGCGAGACGCTCGCCGCTTTTGATGATCGGCGGCTCGAAGGCACGATCCGCATCGGCACGCCGGACGATTATGCCGACCGTTTCCTTCCGGAAATCATGGCGCGGTTCACGCGCTCCAATCCGCGCGTCGAACTGACTGTCATCTGCGAGCCGACACCGGGGCTTGTCGAGCATATCAAGCGCGGCAATCTCGACCTGGCGCTGGTGACGCACAACGACGTTCGCGGCCAGTCGGAGGTGGTGCGGCGCGAACCGCTGCTGTGGGTCACCTCGGCCAACCATGCAACGCATGAACAGGAAACGCTGCCGATGGCCTTTGGCCGGCCGAACTGCATCTGGCGGCGCGCTGCAGTCGATGTGCTCGACCAGCAGAACCGCGATTATCGCATCCTGTTCACCAGCTTCTCGGCCACTGTCATCACCGCCGCGGTGCTTTCCGGCCTGGCGATCTCGGTGCTGCCGGAATGCGCGCTGCGGCCAGGCATGCGGGTGCTGGGTGAGGCCGACGGCTTCGGCGCCCTGCCCGATTGCCGTATCGGCATCATGCGCGGCCAGACGTCGCGACCCGAGATCGTCGACGCGCTCGCCCGCCATATTTCGGAAAGCCTCGACAATATTTCCGTGCCGCTCAGCGAGGACACCGGGACATTCGATTTCGCAGCGCTCGCCTTCACGAAGCTGCGGAGAAGCAAGCCGAACCAGATCCTGCCCGGCTGGTAGGCGGGTCAGGCATGCGGGTTATGAATGCCTGGCCGAGAGCGGCCACCTTGACGCGGGCGCCCAACCGTCCCCCAATCGGCCGATGAGCGACGCATCATCCGAATCACGCACCAACGCCACCGAATACACGGTGAGCGAGATTTCCGGCGCGCTGAAGCGCACGGTCGAGGACGTGTTCGGCAATGTGCGGGTGCGCGGCGAAATCTCGGGCTATCGCGGGCCGCATTCCTCCGGTCATGCCTATTTCGCGCTGAAGGACGACCGTGCCCGGCTCGACGCCGTGGTGTGGAAGGGCACGATGAGCCGGCTGAAGTTCCGCCCCGAAGAGGGGATGGAGGTGATCGCCACCGGCAAGCTCACCACCTATCCCGGCAAGTCCAATTACCAGATCGTCATCGACAATCTGGAGCCAGCCGGCGCGGGCGCGCTGATGGCGCTGCTGGAAGAGCGCAAACGGCGGCTGCAGGCCGAGGGCCTGTTCGACACCAGCCGCAAGCGGTTGCTGCCGTTCATGCCGCGCGTCATCGGCGTCGTCACCTCGCCGACCGGATCCGTCATCCGCGACATCATCCACCGCATCAAGGACCGGTTTCCGCTGCATATCCTGGTCTGGCCGGTGCGCGTGCAGGGCGAAACGTCTGGCGCGGAAGTGACTGCGGCGGTCAACGGCTTCAACGCGCTGGCCTGGGACGGTGCCATCCAGCGCCCCGATCTGCTGATCGTGGCGCGCGGCGGCGGCAGTCTCGAAGACCTCTGGGGGTTTAACGACGAGGCGCTCGCCCGTGCCGTTGCCGCCTCCGCGATTCCGGTGATTTCGGCTGTCGGCCACGAGACGGACTGGACGCTAGTCGATCTCGTCGCGGATGTGCGGGCACCGACCCCGACCGGTGCGGCCGAGATTGCAGTGCCGGTGAAGGCGGACCTTGAAGCCACGCTTGCCAGCCTCGGCGCGCGGCTCAAGGCGGCGGCCCTGCGCAATTTCGAACGCAAGCGGCAGGCCGCCCGTGCGGCCGCCCGTGCTCTCCCCTCGCCCGATCAATTGCTGGCGCTGCCGCGGCGGCGCCTCGATGATGCGACATCTAGGCTCGGCCGCGGCCTGATGGTCTCCACCGAACGAAAGCGGGCACGATTCTTCGCTGTAAAGCTGACACCGGCGATGCTGTCCCAGCGCATTGCCGAGGTGCGGCGCTCCAATGAGCGCAATCTTTTAAGGGCACAAGTGGCGCTACGCGCGTTGGCAAGAGCCCGGCGGGCGGAATTAAATCGTGCGGCGGACCAGTTGCCGAAATGCGCCAGGGCATCGCTGCAGCGGCACAGGCAGCAATTGGCTTTGCTGCAAGGCCGCATCACGATCGAGCCCACAGCGCGGCGGCAACGCGTGCAGAGGGATTTGCTGACAGCTTTAACAAGACGCGGCACGCAAGCCGTGGGGCTCAGGCTGGAGCGCCTGCGCGGCCGCATCGTACAAGCCGAAAGGCTGATGGCGACGCTGTCGCATAAGGCGGTGCTTGCACGCGGCTTCGCCTTGGTGAAGGACGCCGACGGAGCGGTGATCAAGCAAGCATCTGAGGTGGCGTCGGGAATGGCGCTTTCGCTTGAGTTCGCGGACGGCATCGCCGATGCGATTGCAACCAGCGGCACGGCAAAACCGAAAGCGCTGGCCAAACCAGCAGCCAAGGCCAAAGTACCAGGCAATCAGGGATCGCTGTTCTGATGCCATGACCGACAATCCGAACCATCTGGCAACGCCTTCAGGCAAACCGCGCGCGCGAAGTTTTGGCATCGTCTTCGACGGGACGCCCGGGCCGTGCAACGCGATCACCGATGTGCCCGGAGTGGCGGTCGGTTACGCGACGCTGATTTCCGGCGACGGCGCGCTCGTCGTCGGCCAGGGACCGGTGCGCACCGGCGTGACCGCGATCCTGCCCAGGCCGCGCGCCGATCTTGCCACGCCGGTCTTCGCCGGCATCTTCAGCCAGAACGGCAATGGCGAACTGACCGGCTCGCACATCGTCGAGGAAACCGGCGCTTTCAACTTCCCGATCACCATCACCAACACGCATTCCTGCGGTGTCTCACGCGACGGCACGCTGCGCTGGATGCAAAGCGTGCTGCCGACGGCGCTCGACAGCGCCTGGGGCCTACCGGTAGCGGCGGAGACCTATGACGGCTTCCTCAACGATATCAACGGCCACCATTTGACTTTTGAGCACGTCGCCCATGCTCTTGACGGTGCGACCGGCGGACCGATCGAGGAAGGCAGCGTCGGCGGCGGCACCGGCATGATCACCTTCGGCTTCAAGGCAGGTTCAGGGACCGCGTCGCGCTTCGTCGAATGGCAAGGCCATGGCTACGCCGTCGGCGCCTTCGTGCAGTCGAATTTCGGCAAGCGACACAATTTTACCATTCGTGGTCTGCGTGCCGGGCTGGAACTCGTCGAACCGGCGATCCGCGAAGGGGCGCCGCGCGCCGAAAAGGGCTCGATCATAGCCGTCATCGCCACCGATGCGCCGTTCCTGCCGCACCAGATGAAGCGGCTGGCACGCCGGGTGCCGCTCGGCGTCTCCATGACCGGCGGCTTCGGCTACCACAGCTCCGGCGACATTTTTCTCGCCTTCTCGACCGCTAATCCCGCAGCGGCTCTGGTACCGTCAGGCACCATCGCCAGTGCCGAGTTCATCCCTGACACAGACATCGATCCGTTTTTCGACGCGGTGATCCAGGCCGTGGAGGAAGCGATCCTCAACGCGCTGGTCGCCAATGACGACATGAGCGGACGCGACGGCAATTTCGTGCCGGCGCTGCCGAAGGCGTGGCTGAAAGAAAAATTTGGCTGAAATTGATCGTTGAAACGAAAACGCGGGCCAAGCAAGCCCGCGTGTTTCATACGGGGTCGCCCCTATTTGATCATTCCGCTGCTTTGCTGGTCGCCTGCTGGCGCTCGTCGGCCTCGGCTGCTTCCTCGAGCCTGGATGCGATGAGTTCCTTGATGTCGCCGACTTCCTCCTGGATATCTTCCAGGGGTATGCCGACTTCGGCCGCCTTGGCGGCGCATTCCTTGGCCAGTGTCTCGGCCTGCTTCTCGATCCGGGCCTCGGAAGGCTGGCAGTGGACCTTCTCACCGATCCATTCCTGCAAGAACTCGATCGCATGTTCACTCATACTGCTGTTCCCTTGCGGCAAAGCCGGTTGGTAATCATAAACGTCGGCACCCCGCAAAGGATGCATGTCCCCATTCCAGCCGAGTCGCGGGCAGTCGGCAAGCCAATGCCGTCCAACGTCCACAGAGCCATAGGAAATCGAGGGGTCAAGAGCATTTTCTGATTCTGGAGGGTCGGTACCGTAGGCTGGGTTACGCCCAGCGTCGCGCCACTGTTTCTATTTGCTTTTTTCCGGTTTTCGAGCCGATTTTCGTCACAATAGATGGCGCAACTCACAACACATTTACAGTCGCTTCGAGGTCGCTGCCCTCAGGCGCGCGGGTCGAAGCCGCCGCTATATAGTGGCATCCTCAGGCAATGTCGACTCCGCTCGCCATCCTGCTTCTTTCCGCCGCGCCGAGGGGCGGAAACAAGCCAAGGATGGACAAGCTTGCCGCAGGTTCAAGCTTCAGACGTGCACAGCCACGACCGCCGCGCAGTCGCCGGCCTTGACCAGGCCGGGGAAATGCCGCGCCGCCAGCATGCCCGACATTTTTGCCAGGATTTCCTGGGGGGCTGCGCCGGTGCGACCGGTGGAATGGATGCGGGCAAGCACCGCGCCTTCTTCGACCGGCTCGCCAAGATCGACCATGGTTTCGATCATGCCGTCTTCCTCGGCGAACGAAAAACAATCGCCCGACGGCATGTCGAGCCACTGCGTCGGGCTCTTCTCGACCGCTCCGGCAACGATGCCGGTATGACGCAGCACATTGAGAATACCGCGCCGCGCGATCCGTACGGTTTGCGCACGCGAGGTCCCGCCGCCACCAAGTTCGGTGCTGACAAAAACCTTGCCCATCTCTTCGGCTGCCGTGTCGTACATGCCGACTGAATCAATCTCGATCATGCGCATCGAAAACGGCGCGGAAAATGCCGCAACCGCCTCGAAGGCTTTCTGCTCCAGTGCCTTGTCCGGCAAAGTATGCGCGGCGCAGAACGGCACGAAGTCCAGCGTCCTGCCGCCGGAATGGAAATCGAACACGATGTCGGCGCGAGGCAGCAACTCACGTTGAAAATAGTCGGCGATCTTCTCGGTCACCGTGCCGTCCGGCCGGCCGGGGAAACTGCGGTTCATATTGCCCTTGTCGATCGGCGAGGTACGCGTGCCGGCGCGGAAGGCCGGATAATTCATCGCCGGCACGATGATCACGGTGCCGCTGACATGCTTGGGATCGAGCGTGCGGGCGAGGTCGTAAAGCGCCAGCGGCCCCTCATACTCATCGCCATGGTTGCCGCCGGTCAGCAGTGCCGCCGGCCCCTTGCCGTTGCGGATGACGCAGATCGGGATCATCACCGAGCCCCAGGCCGAGTCGTCTCGACTGTAGGGCAGGCGCAGGAAACCGTGCTGGACGCCGTCACGGTCAAAATCCACCGTCGGCGCGATCGGTGATGGGCGTAGACTCGACATCGGGTTCAATCCTTCACCACGAGTTTGCGCGGCACGTTGGCCAGGCACTCTACACCGGTTTCGGTGATCAGGATGGACTCGGTGATCTCCAGTCCCATCGTTTCCAACCACAGGCCGGTCATGAAATGGAAGGTCATGCCGGGCTTGAGCTCGGTGCGGTCGCCGGGACGCAGACTCATCGTGCGTTCGCCCCAGTCCGGCGGATAGGACAGACCGATCGGGTAGCCGGTGCGGTTGTCCTTGACGATGCCGTATTTCTTCAGCACGCCGAAGAAGCCATTGGCGATATCCTCGCAGGTGTTGCCGGGTTTCGCTGCGGCCAGGCCCGCTTCCATGCCCTCCAGCGTCGCCTTCTCGGCATCGAGGAATTCCTGCGTCGGCTTGCCGAGGAAGACGGTGCGCGACAGCGGACAGTGATACCTGTTGTAGCAGCCGGCTATCTCGAAGAAGGTGCCCTCGCCGCGCCGCATCGGCTTGTCATCCCAGGTCAGGTGCGGCGCCGAAGCGTCGGCGCCCGACGGCAGCAATGGGACGATCGCCGGATAGTCCCCGCCGATACCATCGACGCCGCGCGTGCCGGCATCATAGATCTCGGCAACGAGATCGCATTTGCGCATGCCGACCTCGATCTTGTCGAAGATGCGCTGGTGCATCGCTTCGACGATGCAGGCAGCCTTGCGCATATAGTCGATCTCGGTCGGGCTCTTGACCGCGCGCTGCCAGTTGACCAGCGCGGTGGCATCGACGAAGCGGGCGTTAGGCAGATGCTTCTGCAGCGATGCGAAGGCGGCGGCCGAAAACCAGTAATTGTCCATCTCGACGCCGATGGTGAGTTGGCCCCAGCCGCGATCGGCAAGCACGCTGGACAGAAAGTCCATCGGGTGGCGCTCTGTCGACTGCACATAGTGATCGGCATAGCCGACGATGTTGTCATGCGCGAGATAGGCGGTGCGCTTGGCGCCGTTGGCGTCCTGGCCGCGGCCGTACCACACGGGCTCGCCCGAGGGCGGCACGATGACGGCCTGGTGTACATAAAACGACCAGCCATCATAGCCGGTCAGCCAGGCCATGTTGGAGGGATCGCTGACGATCAGGAGATCGACGCCCTTCGCTTCCATGGCTTTCCGCGTCTTGGCCAGGCGATCCGCGTATTCGCCTCGCGAGAATTTCAGGTTCGGCTGCATTGTTCTTGGTCCTCGTTTGTTGGGCCTTGCGGCCAGCATCAGCTTTCGAAAATGGTTCCGGAATTTGCCGCCCGCGCGCGGTCGCGGGCGAGCGTGGCGATCGCCGTGTCCTGCACCCCGGTGCCGGTCAGATCGGCAATGGTGATGTCGCTGGCCGAGCGCCGGCCATGCCGTTCGCCGGCGATGACCTGGCCGAGTTCGGTCACCTCTTCCTCGGCGGCCATTACACCCGCCGCAATGGCATGATGCAGTTCACCCAGCCGCCTTGTCTGGATGGCGCTGTCGGCGACATAGAGATCGGCCATGCGCAGGATTGCCGGCGCAATCTCGTTCTTGTGCTCGGCATCGGAGCCCATCGCGGTGACGTGCTGGCCCGCGGAAACAAACCCCGCCTTGAGCAGCGGCTCGGTCGACGGCGTGGTGGTGACGATTATATCGGCGCCGGCAACCGCGTTTGCGGGATCGGGTTCGACGCGCACGGCGATGCCGAGCTTTTCGCGCAATGCGCCAGCAGTCGTCTCAGCCTTGACGGCATCACGCGCCCAGATGCGTGCCTCGGCGATCGGCCGCACCAGCATGAGTGCTTCGAGCTGCAAGCCCGCCTGCACACCGGCGCCGAAGATCGCTGCCACTGAGGAGTCCGACCGCGACAGATGTTTGGCCGCGACCGCGCCGGCGGCAGCCGTGCGGACATCGGTGAGATAGCCATTGTCGAGCAGCAGCGCTTCGACCAAACCGGTTTTCGACGACAGCAGCACCATCATGCCGTTGACGCTGGGCAGGCCAAGCTTGGGGTTGTCGAAGAAGCCGGGGCTGATCTTGATGGCGAAGCCGTCAATGCCTGGCACATAGGCGGTCTTCACGTCGACCTCGCCACGATGCTCGGGAATGTCGAGCCGCAGGATCGGCGGCATCGCCACCGGCAGAGTGGCGAGCGCGAGGAAGGCATTTTCGACGCAGGCGACCGCATCGAGATCCAGCGTCACGATCGAGCGCAATTCGGCTTCGGTAAGGATCGTCATCCGGCTCATATGGCATCCTCCTTCAACGATGGCGCCTCGCAAACGATCCTGCGGTGCGCATTCATGTCGATGTTGCGGCCGGAGAGAAGCACGACCACCGGCCCATTCGCCCCGACCTTGCCGGCGAGCAGCGCGGCGATCCCGACCGCGCCGGCGCCCTCGACGATCTCGCGCTCCTGCGCATAGGCGTGGCGGATGCCGGCGGCGATCTCGTCCTCGCTTAGCAGGATGACATCGTCGAGCAGGTCGCGGCACATGGCGAAGGTCAGCCGGTTGTCGAGGCCGATGCCGCCGCCGAGCGAATCCGCCAGCGTTGGCAATTCTTCCACCAGCACCGGGTGGCCGGCATCGAGACTGGCCTTCATCGCCGCACCACGCGCCATCGAGACACCGATGATTTTTGTCCCGGGGCTGACGCCTTTGATGGCTGCGGCAACGCCGGAGGCGAGCCCGCCGCCGGAGAGCTGGACCAGAACGAGAGCAGCATCCGGAACCTGCTCGATCATCTCCAGCCCAAGCGTGCCTTGCCCGGCGATGATGGAAGGATGATCGAAGGGCGGCAGCATCACCAGCCCTTCCTGCGCGACCAGTCGCTCGACCTCCTGCTGGGCATCGTCCTGGCTGTTGCCGACGATGCGGACCTCCGCGCCAAGCCGGCGGATTTCGTCGAGCTTATTTCCCGGCACCAGCCGCGACATGCAGATCACGGCGCGCAGGCCTTCGAGCTTTGCCGCGTGCGCCAGCGCCCGACCATGATTGCCGGTCGAGGCCGCGACCACGCCCCGCGCCTTCTCATTAGTGCTCAGCGAAGCGACCGCATTGGAGGCGCCACGCAGCTTGAAGCTGCAGGTGATTTGGCGATGTTCGAGCTTGAGGTAAATTTGCGCGCCCAGCCGTTCGGAAAGACTCGGGGATAGCACGGTCGGGGTACGCTCGACCTTGCCTGCAATACGCTCACGCGCGGCGCGAATGTGCTCAAGGGTTACCCGTGTCATGATCATCAATCACGCGGCAGTGGCAGTGTCATCAGACGGCCGAATTCAGGACGCTGCGCGTCATCTCCACAAAGCCGCAAACAATTCCAGGCTGTCGCCTGGTTGCTGGTCACTACGGGGCGGCCAATCGCCTTTTCGATGCCCGTGACCGCGATTGCAGCGCGCAGCGCCGTGCAGGACACGAACAGGGCATCGGCGCTGGCTTCCGTCGCCTCACGCGCGAGATCGACAAGCTTTGCCGGGGCAATGCGCGCCATCTCGCGATCGTCCTCGAACCCGAGACAGGTGAAGCTGGCGATGTCGAACCCTTGCGCGGCGAAATAGGCGGCCATCGGCCTGGATGTCTCGACCGTGTAGGGCGTGAGAATGCTGATCTTGCGTGCACCCAGCGCACGCAGCCCGCGCACGCCGGCCATCGGCGGCGTGACGACTGGTACGCCGGGTTTGGCGGCCTGGACCGCGGCCTCGATCTCGGCATCGCCGATCACCACCGAGGCCGACGTGCAGGAATAGCAGATCGCATCGAGCGGTTCGTCGGGCAGGATCAGGGCCGCGCCTGCCGTCAGCGCCGGCTGCATCTTGCGCAGATTTTCTGGTGTCGTCGGGTTGGCGTAGGGAATGCGCGCGACATAGACGCCGATCCGTTCGCTCGCCACCATGCGGCGAAAATCCGGCTCGCTGGTGTGATCGGTGGCAAGGATGATCAGGCCAACGCGCCGCTCAAGCGGGCGCGCATCCAGCGCTGGCCGCTTCTGATAGACCTTGATCTCGGGCAAGAGTTTCACGAACTACCTCTCGATTTTGCCGTAGCGGCGTTCCAGCCAGCGCAGCAGCACCACCGAAAACAGACTGATGACGAGGAAAAAGGCACCGACCAGCGTGATCGGCTCGATGTAGCGATAATAGGTGTTGGCGACGCTTTTCGCCTGGTTCATCAGCTCAAGCACGGTGATCGCCGACAGCAGCGGCGTTTCCTTGAACATGGCGATGAAATAATTGGCAAGCGCCGGGATCATCGGCGGAATGGCCTGCGGAATGATGATGTGGGTCCAGGTTTGCCCGGCGCTCAGATTGCACGCCTTGGCGGCCTCCCATTGGCCGCGCGGCACATTGTCGATGCCGGCGCGGTAGACTTCCGCCGTGTAGGTGCCGTAGTGGAGCCCGAGCCCGATGACGCCGGCCACCAACGGCGGCAGCAGGATGCCGATATCGGGCAGCACGTAGAAGATGAAATAGAGCTGCACCAGCAACGGCGTGCCGCGAATGAATTCGGCCAGGAAGCCGACCGTGCGTGACAACGCCTTGTTGGGCGAGCGGCGCGCCAGCGCGATGCCCAGCCCGACGATCGCCGCCAGCACCGAGCCGAGCAGCGTCGCCAGGATGGTGATCTTCACCCCCTGGATCAGCGTCGGCATGATTTGCCAGACGAAATTCCAATCCCATTCCATCAGCAGGCCCAATTTATCAGAAGGGCATTGGCCATCAGACGCGCACCCCATCGAGGCCGCGCGCCATGCGGCGCTCCAGCGAGCGCACGCCCCATGAGATGAGCAGCGCCAGAATGAAGTAGATGAACAGGATGGTGGTGAACGGCACCATGGTGTTACCGGTCTGCGAGCGTACCACCTGCGCCTGGAAGGTCAGGTCGGCAAGCGAGATCAGCGACACGACGGCGGTCGCCTTGAGCAATTCGATGGCGTTGTTGCCGAAGGTCGGCAGCATCACCAGCAGCGCCTGCGGCAGGATGACGTGACGCATACCTTGCCAGCGGCCAAGATTGAGCGCGGTACAGGCCTCGTACTGTTCGCGGCCGATCGACTGGATGGCGCCACGCACCACTTCGGCGGCGTAGGCACCGACATTGAGGCCCAGCGCCAGCACGCCGGCCTGTAGCGGAGTCAACGAAATACCGATGAAGGGCAGCACGAAATAGGCCCAGAACAACTGCACGAAAATCGAGGTGCCGCGGAAGAATTCGATATAGGCGGTGGCCAGCGCGCGCAGAATGAAGAAGCGCGACAGCCGTCCCATTCCGGCAAGAAAGGCCATGAACAGGGCAAGCACCGATCCCATCAGCGTCAGCTCAATGGTGACAAGCGCTCCCTGCAATATCAGGCCGAAATAGCCGGACCACTGGGTCATCGAGGGTTCCAACGTTAGGTTTAGCTCCTTCTCCCCGTTCACGGGGAGAAGATGCCGGCAGGCAGATGAGGGGCGACGCTAAACTCTCAGAAGTAGGCGCCGCCGCTCATCCGTCACTTCGTGACACCTTCTCCCGTTTACGTGGAGAAGGGTAGAAAGGCGCGCCTACTTCGCCGCGCAGAGCTTGTCGCGTGTCGTCGACATCGCGGCCGCGGCCGAGAAACCGTAGGGCTCAATGATCTTGGCGAACTCGCCCGATGTCTTCAGCTTGGCCAGTTCGACGTCGAAGGCATCGCGCAGCGCCTCGTCGCCCTTCTTGAAGGCGGCACCGTCGCAATAGACCGGCGCGCCCTGCACCGGCGCGATGACTTGGAGGTTTGGATCATTGGCCTTCTTGACCAGGTCGTTGATCGACAGAACAGGCAGCGAGTAGACGTCGATACGGCCATCCTGCAACATCTTCACGCCGCTCTGGCCGTCAGGCACGACGATGACACGCTCGCGTGGCACGCCGGCATTGAGCGCCAGCTTCTCTTCTGTGCCGCCGCCGGGCGCGCCGATGGTGGCGGTCGCGTCCTTGGCAACATCCTCATAGCTCTTGAAACCCTTCGGATTGCCCTTCTTCACCAGCATCGCCTCGGCGTCGCACAGGACCGGTTCCGAATAGGCAACGGCGGCGCAGCGCTCCGGTTTCATGAACAGGCCAGCCGTGACGACGTCGAAGCGCCCGGCCTGCAAGCCGGGGATCATGGCGCCATACTCCGAGATCGAGGCGACGATGTCGGCGACGCCGAGGCGCTTGAAGATCTCGCGCGCCACATCGGGCGCCGCGCCCGAGACCTTGCCGTCGGCAGCGACCGCCGTATAGGGCGGCTCGTTGGCGATGGCGACGCGGGCAAAACCCTGCGTCTTGAGCTGCTCGAGCTTGCTGTCGTCGGCCGAACCGGCTGTCGAGGCGGCCAGCACCGCGGCTAGCGCAAGACCGGCGACGCCGGCCAGAATGCCAAATTTCTTCATTGTTCCCAACTCCTTGTTCCTTGTCCTGCTTTTGTACGGGCGGCGTTGCCGCCTGAAGGACGGTTTCGCCGCCCTTGGCATTGCGGTCAGACGCGATGTCCGGCCGCGATGATCTTCTTCAGGAAGCCTTGCGTACGCTCCTGCTTGGGATTGCGGAAAATCTCGTCGGGCTTGCCTTCCTCAACAATCTTGCCGCGATCGAAGAACAGCACCCGGTCGGCGAAATCATGGGCAAAACCCATCTCGTGGGTGACGAGCAGCATGGTCATGTCGGTCTCGGCGGCGAGCTTGCGCATGACGTTCATCACCTCCTCGACCAGCTCCGGATCGAGCGCCGACGTCACCTCATCGAACAGCATGATCTTCGGCGACAGCGCGAGTGCACGGGCGATCGCGACGCGTTGCTTCTGTCCGCCGGACAACTGCGCCGGCATGCTCTTGGCTTTGTCGGCCATGCCGACCATTTCGAGCAGTTCCATCGCCCGCTTTTCGGCGACGGCGCGCGGCGTGCCCTTGGTCAGCATCGGCGCCAACGTGACATTGTCCATGACGCATTTGTGCGGAAACAGGTTGAACAGCTGGAAGACCATGCCGATTTTCTGGCGCATCCTCGTCAGGTGCCGCTCATCGGCGGGCAGCAACTGGCCGTTGCGCTCCACGTGATAGAGCTGCTCGCCGTCGATCTGGATATGACCGCCATCGATGCGCTCCAACGTCATCAGGATGCGCAGGATCGTCGTCTTGCCCGAGCCCGACGGGCCGATCAGCGCCAGCTTCTCGCCAGGCATGACCTGCATCGACAGGCCGTCCAGCACCTTGAAAGTGCCGAAGCTTTTGGAAATGGCGTCGATGTTGATGATGGGCGTGGGCAATGCGGTTCCCCGTCCTGGAGAGGTCTAGGCTCTTAACGATGCGGAACGCGCAAAATCATGTCAATTGGGAAAATAATACCATGACAATTATTCTAATTCCGCACAATTTCCGAGCACTTGCGGCCTAGATGGCGAGCAACAGATGTTCCGGATCGCCAAGCAAAAGCTTGGTGACAACGCCCAGGCCGGCGCGCAGTTCCCCTTCGGTGGTCGAGCCCAGCGAGATGCGCACGGCCGGCTGCCAGGGCGCATCCGAGATGCGGAAGGATGTGCCAGGTGCAATCGCCACGCCCTGCAGCCGGGCCTGGGCGACAAAGCTCTCCTCGGCGCGGTTGGCCGGCAGCTGCAGCCAGACATGCAGCCCATCGCGCCGGGCGCGATAGTCGACCCCGGCCAGCACCTCCGCCGCGATATCCAGTCGTCGCCGCAGCGCCGCGCGCTGCCAGTGGACAAGCTCCATCGCGGTGCCGTCGGTGACCCATTTCGTGGCGATCTCGGCCACCAGCGGCGTCGCCATCCAGTTCGAGACCAGATGCCGGTTGGCGACGGCGGCGACATAGCGATCGGGCGCGGCGAGATAGCCGATGCGCAGGCCAGGCACCACGATCTTGGTGAAGGAGGTGACGTAGAGCGTGCGCTCCGGCGCAAAGGCGGCAACCGGCGGCGGCCGGTCTTCTACCAGGGGACCGAGCACATCGTTCTCGATGATGGCGATGTCGTGCTTGCGTGCGACGGCGGCGATTTCTTCGCGCCGTCGCGCGTCCATCAGCGTCGCCGTCGGATTGATCACCGAGGGCTGCACGAAGACGGCCCGGATGTCGGAAAGCCGGCACGCCTCGTCAAGCGCCTCCGGAATAAGGCCATTGTCGTCGATCGGCAGGCCTTCGAGGTTGAAGCCGAGATAACGGGCGAGCGGCACCAGCGTGTGGTGGCCGATCGCCTCGGTGGCGACCGTCGAGCCGGGCGGCGCCACGCTCATCAGCGCCACGGTCATGCCGGCGGTGGCGCCGTTGGTCAGGCTGATGTTCTGCGCGGAGCTGTCGAGCCCGCACAGTCTCAGCCATTCGACCGCCACCGCGCGGTGACGTGGAAACACCATATTGGGCCGGAACGAAAGTGCTGAACTCGACGGCAGATTCTCGGCCAGCCAGCCCAAGGCCTGCCTCAACCGCTCCAGATGCATCGGCTCGCAGACCGGCTTCAGGATCGACAGATCGATGACTTCGCCGAGCCGCTCCGGCAGATAGGGCGGTTCCGGCTCGCGGCGCTGCGTCTGGACGAAGCTGCCGCGGCCGATCTCGCCCGAAATCAACCCGCGCCGGATCAGTTCCTCATAGGCGCGGCTGACGGTCTGCACCGAAAGCTTGAGGTCGTCGGCCAGCCGGCGGTGGGTCGGCAGCCGCGCGCCATTGGCCAGGCGCCCGTCATGAATGGCGCGCGCGAACTGGTCGGCAAGCGACTGATACGCTGGCCGCCGGATGAGCTTGGGATCGGGATGCCACAATGTCATGACTTATTAGAGATCGAAATCAGTGCAATTGACAATCGAAATAATGCGCCGTCATGGTGCAGTCGACGAAAAGTGGATGCTGATGACTGCCGCGAAACTCGACCCGATCGACCTGAAAATCCTCGACGCCATCCAGCGCGACGGACGCATCACCAAGCTGGCACTGGCCGAGCAGGTCGGCCTGTCGCCGACGCCGTGCTGGATGCGGCTGCGCAAGCTGGAAAAGGCCGGCATCGTCTCGGGCTACCACGCCAGGATCGCCATGCGCGTCGTCGCACCCGTCGCAACCGTGCTGATGGAGGTGACGCTGGCCAACCACCGCCAGGCCGATTTCGACCGCTTCGAGCGCGTCATCCGCGACATTCCCGAGATCGTCGCCTGCTGGTCCGTCGGCGGCGGCGTCGACTATGTGCTGAAAGTGATGGCACGTGACATCGACGCGTACCAGCGTCTGGTGGATGGCTTGCTCGACCGCGAGATCGGCATCGATCGCTACTTCACCTACATCGTCATCAAGACGGTGAAGGACGAGATTGCGCTGCCTGTAGCGGACCTGTTGCCGGTCTCGCCATAGGGATCGGAGAGATCGTCTCGCCCAAGGACGCAATAGAGAGAAACTCTCTACATCAGGGCATCCAAACAGCCCCTCTGTCTGCATAGGACGAATAGTCTTCCCGCATCAGTCCGAACCGGGAGGCCTCGACCATGTCCGCGCATTTTGCCCGCTCGCATCGCCATGAAGCGCTCGATCGCCTAGCCGACCGCCGGCTGCTTCGTGAGCTCGCCTATATCGATGGGCACTGGACGGCAAGCGAGGCTGCTGAAAGCTTCGAGGTCACCGATCCGGCCACCGGCACGACTGTCGCTTTCGTCGCCGCGCTCGATGCACGGCAGACGACAAAGGCGATCGATGCCGCCGCGCGCACCTTTCCGGCCTGGCGGTCGCTGTTGCCGCAGGAGCGCTCGAAAATCCTGCGAAAATGGTTCGAGCTGATCATTGCCGCCAAGCAAGACCTCGCTTTGCTGATGACGCTGGAACAGGGCAAGCCGCTGCAGGAATCGCTGGGCGAAATCGACTATGCCGCCTCCTTCGTCGAATGGTATGCGGAAGAAGCAAAACGTCTGAACGCCGAGAGCGTCACCAGCCATCTGCCGAACGCCGAAATGATGGTGCGGCGCGAACCGCTTGGTGTCGTCGGCGTCGTCACGCCGTGGAATTTTCCGTCGGCGATGCTGACCCGCAAGGCAGCGGCAGCACTAGCGGCCGGCTGCACCATCGTTGCGCATCCGTCCTCGGAAACGCCGCTGTCGGCGCTGGCGCTGGCCGAACTTGGCGAGCGCGCCGGCCTGCCCGCCGGCGTCTTCAACATCGTCACTGGCAAGGCTTCGACCATCGTCGGACGGATGTGCGAAGATCCACGCGTTCGCGCCATGAGCTTCACCGGCTCGACCGAAATCGGCAGGCTGATCGCCGCCCAGAGCGCGCCGACGATGAAGCGGCTGGTGATGGAGCTTGGCGGCCATGCGCCGCTGATCGTCTTTGCCGACGCCGATATCGACAGAGCGGTGAACATCGCCATTGACGCCAAATTCGCCACATCGGGCCAGGACTGCCTCGCCGCCAACCGCATCTATGTCCAGCGGCCGATCTATGATCGCTTCTGCGCCGCCTTCGCCAGGCGCATTGAGACGTTGCGGACCGGCAATGGCCTTGCTCAGGGAATCGACATCGGCCCGCTGATGCATGAGCGCGCCGTCAAGAAAGTCGAGGAACAGGTCGCCGACGCGCTCACCCATGGCGCGCGCTGCCTCGCCGGCGGCGCGCGGCATCAAGCCGGGCCGTTGTTCTACCAGCCGACGCTGCTGGCCGATGTCAGCGATGAAGCGCTGATCATGCGCGAGGAAACGTTTGGACCGGTTGCCGCCGTGACGCCGTTCGACAGCGAGGACGAGGTAATCGCCCGCGCCAACGCCACCGAATATGGCCTCGTCGCCTATGTCGTGACCGAGAACGGCGCCCGCCAGCAGCGCATGGGCCGCGCGCTCGACTACGGCATGGTCGCCATCAACCGCGTCAAGATCACCGGCGCGCCGATACCCTTCGGCGGCATCAAGCAATCCGGCATCGGCCGCGAAGGCTCGCGCCACGGGCTCGAAGCCTTCACCGATCTGAAGTATCTCTGCCTGGACATCTCGTAAATCGTCCGGCCATCCCTCAAGGAGTCAAAAAATGCTCGACCAGTCCAACGAACTCGCCGCCTGGGATCGCGATCACTTGTTCCATCCCTCGACCCATATGGGCACGCATGCGCGCGGCGAGAGCCCGACGCGCATCATGGCCGGCGGTGAAGGCGTCACCGTCTGGGACGACAATGGCAAGAAGAGCCTCGACGCCTTCGCCGGCCTCTATTGCGTCAATGTCGGCTACGGCCGGCAGAAGATCGCCGACGCCGTCGCCGCCCAGGCGAAAAACCTCGCCTATTATCACGCCTATGTCGGCCACGGCACCGAGGCCTCGATCACGCTCGCCAAGATGATCATCGACCGCGCGCCGAAGGGCATGTCGAGGGTGTATTTCGGCCTCTCGGGCTCGGATGCCAACGAGACCAACATCAAGTTGATCTGGTACTACAACAACGTGCTCGGCCGGCCGGAGAAGAAGAAGATCATCTCGCGCTGGCGCGGCTATCACGGCTCGGGCGTGATGACGGGATCGCTGACCGGGCTCGACTTGTTCCACAACGCCTTCGACCTGCCGCGCGCGCCGATCCTGCACACCGAGGCGCCGTATTATTTCCGCCGCGCCGACCGCTCGATGAGCGAGGAGCAGTTTTCGCAGCATTGCGCCGACAAGCTCGAGGAGATGATCCTGGCCGAGGGGCCGGAAACGGTCGCCGCCTTCATCGGCGAGCCGATCCTCGGCACCGGCGGCATCGTGCCGCCGCCGGCGGGCTACTGGGAAAAGATCCAGTCGGTGCTGAAGAAGTATGACGTGCTGCTCGTCGCCGACGAGGTGGTGACGGGCTTTGGCCGGCTGGGCACCATGTTCGGCTCCGACCATTACGGCATTAAGCCGGACCTGATCACCATCGCCAAGGGCCTGACCTCGGCCTATGCGCCGCTGTCGGGCGTCATCGTCGCCGACAAGATGTGGCAGGTGCTGGTGCAAGGCTCCGACAAGCTCGGCTCGCTCGGCCATGGCTGGACCTATTCGGCGCATCCGATCTGCGTTGCCGCCGGCGTCGCCAATCTCGAACTGATCGACGAGATGGATCTTGTGACCAATGCCCGCGAAACCGGCGCCTATTTCCGCGCCGAGCTGGCCAAGGCGGTCGGCGGTCACAAACATGTCGGCAACGTGCGCGGCGACGGCATGCTGGCGGCGGTCGAGTTCGTTGCCGACAAGGACGACCGGGTGTTCTTCGACGCTTCGCTCAAGATCGGACCGCAGGTGGCAACAGCACTTGCGGCAAGCGGCGTCATCGGCCGCGCCATGCCGCAGGGCGACATTCTAGGCTTCGCGCCGCCGCTCTGCCTGACCCGCGAAGAAGCCGACATCATCGTTTCGAAGACCGCCGACGCGGTCAAGAGCGTGTTTGCCAATCTCTGAGATCGACCATGAATGCCATGACCAAAACCCTTCCTGCCACCATGGCCGCCGTGCTGCTTACCGGGCACGGCGGTCCGGAAAAACTCGTCTACCGCAGCGATGTCAAAGTGCCCTCGCCTGCTCCTGGTGAGGTGCTGGTGAAAGTCAGCGCCTGCGGGATGAACAATACCGATGTCTGGGTGCGCCAGGGCGCCTATGGCACGGAAGAGGACGCGGCTGCGGTGTCGACCTGGCGGCGCCAGGGCAACACGCTGAGCTTCCCGCGTATCCAGGGCACCGACACTGTCGGCACCATCGCCGCCGTTGGCGAAGGCGTTTCGTTTGACCGCATCGGCGAACGGGTGATGGTCGATTTCTCGATCTACAACCGAGACGACGATTCGCTCGCCGACATCGACTATATGGGCCACGGCCGCGACGGCGGTTATGCCGAATACCAGGCCGTGCCGGCCGAGAATGCTCATCTCGTCGATACGAACATGACAGACGTCGAGCTCGCCACCTTCTGCTGCGCCTATTTGACCGGCGAACAGATGCTGGAACGGGCCGCGCTCAAGGCCGGTGAACGCGTGCTTGTCACCGGTGCTTCGGGCGGCGTCGGCTCCGGCATCGTGCAATTGGCTCGGGCGCGCGGCGCCATTCCCTACGCCATCGTCGGCAAGGGCAAGGAACAGGCGGTGCGCGACATCGGCGCCGAGGCCGTCATCACGCGTGGCATTGCCGACCTGCCGCATGCCGTGAACGAGGCGACTGGCGGCCAGCCGATCGATGTGGTGGCCGACCTCGTTGGCGGCGCCATCTTCAACGATCTGTTGCGTATTCTCAGGCCCGAGGGCCGCTATACCACCGCCGGCGCGATCGCCGGTCCGGTCGTCCAGCTCGATCTCAGGACCATGTACCTGAAGCAATTGCAGTTGCATGGCTCGAGCCAAGGCACGCGCGCGGATTTCCGCCGCATCGTCGGGTACATCGAGGCGAAGAAAATCCGGCCGCTGGTCGGCGGCGTCTACAAGCTCTCCGATTTCCACCATGCGCAGGCGGATTTTGTCGCCAAGGATTTCGTCGGCAAGCTGGTTGTGGTGCCGGATGCCATGTGGGGTTCGGCTGGCTGAACAACCTATGCCTCAACACTGCCTTGATGCGGAAATGAGCACGACACGGGTGTTTGACGGGCTTTTGCGGCATTTCCGTCTTGCGCCGTCCGAAACCAGGACGAAAAATGGCCGGGCGCGAAGACGGCCCGGCCAAAAGAAGGTCAAACCTTCAGAGGGGAACACCGTCCGGCGGAATGGGAGGAAACCGCCGAACGATTTTGCCAGTCTGGGCTTATTTCTGCGCCTCGGCCACGAATGGAATTCCAAAAAATGCGCAAATTGGCAAAAATTCGTGCTCGGCACCATAGGGCCCTCACGAGCCCGCGGCTCCGGTCTCGAGCAGATCGGCATAGTGGCGGCGTGCCACGTCGGGATGTGAACGCAGCCGGCTTTTGAGCACATTGGTGCCGACATCGCGGAACAGTGGGTTGTCGGGATCGCTTGCCGGTCCGCGTGCCTGCGCCGCCAGTTCCTCGGAGAGGCTGAGGAGCGGGATGATGGCATCCAGCCGCGCGCTGAAAAAGAAGGGAACGGAAATCCGCTCGACGCCGGCAGGCGGCGTGACGACGCGGTGCACGGTGGCGCGCAGATAGCCATTCGATGCCAGTTCGAGCAGTTCACCAATGTTGACGACCAGCGTTCCGGGGAGCGGGTCGACATTCACCCAGCTTCCATCATAGTCGACCTGCAGCCCCTTGTTGTCGTCCTGCAGCAGCAGGGTCAGGAAGCCGCCATCCTTGTGCGCGCCGACACCCTGGTCGGTGCCGGTCGCCTGACGGCCGGGATAGCGCACGATCTTCATGCGATGGTTGGGCGAATCCCGGTAGATTGCGTCGAAGGCGTCCTCGGGCTGGTCGAGCGACAGCGCGAAGGCCTTCAGCAAGCGGATCGCCACCGCCGTCGCCTTGGTCTGCCATGCCAACAGCGCCGGCTTGAGCTCCGGCAGGGCCCGGGGCCACTGGTTCGGCCCTTGCAGCCGCGTCCAGGGTGCTACTCCCGGCCCTTGCGCTATCGGCTGGCGCTCGACGCCGATGTCGAGCTGTTCACGCCAGTCGGCGGTGCCCCTGGTCAGTTCGCCGCCGGCGCGGGTGTAGCCGCGAAACTGCGGGGATTTGACCATTTCGATGGCCAGCTTGTCGGCTTCGGGCAATGCGAAGAACCGGCGCGAGGCATCGAGCACGTCGTCGATCTCCGCGGCGGAAATTCCGTGGCCGCTGAGATAGAAGAAGCCGACGTCCCGGGCCGCCGTGCGCAGGTCCAGGAGAAAGGTGCGATGCTCGGACGCACCTTGTTCGAGACGGCTGAGATCGAGCACCGGCACAATTCTGGGCATGGTCAGGTTCCTTCCATTCTCTGCCTTGCCTGGGAGAAGTAGAAGCGACCACAGGCAGGAGATCCGGGCACGGATCGCGCCTCCAAAAGTGGCACGCGGTGGCTGCCGATCAAAGCAACGGGCGCTCCAATCTGGTCCGAATGGAAGAACGCCAGCGCTGCATATGATGGCCTGTCGGCAAATAATGTTCCAAGCTGCTATTTTGCCCGCAATGCGTCGCGTGGACCGTCCTTCGAGCGCGATATCGTCCAATAGCAGCTAGCGGAACAGATATTTCGACACTTCCGGGTTGCCGCGACGCCACATCACATTGTCCAGGAAGTAGTGGTGCACGTTGATGAATATCCACGCTATGAAGAGGAAAAGCGACGAGCCGAGCACCTGTTTGTCGTAGGGGACCAAGGCGGTCAGCGCCATCGGCACGAGCCAGAAACCAAGCGCGCCAAGAATTGTGCCGGCGACGATGAATATCAGCACCCGCAGCCTGTACAGCGGCCCGAGAATGGACAGGACCTTGAATCCCGGATCCCTGGCGGCATCCGCGCGGTCGCGCTCGACATTGGTCTGGTAACGCCAGACCACCGCCAGGTACTGCAACGAATGGAGCGCCGGCACCACAAGCAGCCAGAGCGGATTTATCGTCACGAACAGGATCCAGGCATAGAGGGGTGACGACATAGGCGACGACGCCGTTATAGGGCAGCGCGCCACCATGCTTGCGCCAGCGATTGGCAAACATCACGACGGTGGCCGCCGAGGACGCAGCGGCGACCGCGACGGCGATGTTGAGGAGCCATGGCGGGACGGCGAATGTGTAGTAGTCCAGGCCCCAGAACTGCCGTTCGGTGATCACCACATTCGTCTGAAGCCACGCGAACAGCCACACGGCATAGCCGTTGAACAGCAGCACCTTCTTGTCCTGATCGCTGAAGAATTTGCGCTTCAAGACGGCGTCCACCATCAGCATGCCGTAGCCTTGCTTGACGTAGTGCCAGCCGACGAAAAAGCCCATCGCATTGGTGGCATATCCCAGCAGGCGAGCGTTCCCGGTTACGGAGCCATAGGCGAAGAAGGCGCCCATGATCAGCGGCACGACAATGCCCGCGAAAATGTAGCGAAGCTGGAGGCTCCTGTCGTACCCTTCACCGCGCACCTTGCGCGCGTAGTTGCGATAGAAAATCTGGTAGGAATGCGCAAAGTGCGGCTGGTTGATGAGATGCGACAGCAGGAACGCCGTCAGCGCCACCAGACCTTCGTATTTGAGCGGCACAAAATACAGCACCGGCAGGATCACGAGCGCGCTCCCGCCAAGCATGAAAAAGTCGATGAACGGACCAAAGAGATATTTCTGCGGGGCGACTGAAACCGAGGCATCCGCCGAAAGGTGAAGTGCCATGCTGCCTTCTCCCTGTGATCGTTTATTTAGCCATCGACCTGATTGCCGGGCAAGGTCCCCGGGCTCCGAACTCAGGCTGACAAAAGACCTGACGACAGCCGACGGCGCCGGCGGCTTTTGTGCCGTGATAGGAATTTTTTCCTTGATTCGCGACCTCAGCTATGGTACATATTTGCCCATGGTGCTGATTTGCGCCAGTGACCCCGCCGCACAGGCGGGTTTTTCGTTCAGTCCCGTAATGCCAAGCCGGATGGTTGGCGGCCTGTCTTCAGATGGGGATCATGCCGGCGCAGGAATTTGCGTAGCGGCAACTCGAACCGAATGTACATCCGCCAGGCCAGAAGAACTGATGTAGCCGTGCCGATCACGATGATAAGGTCTGGGGGAACCGGAAAAGCAGTCCACACCATCAGAAGCAGCGTTATCGGCAGAGTGTGGATCAGATAGAGCATATAGGAGGCGTCACCGAGAACCGTCCAGACGCTCGGCTTCGCGTCGATCTGCATCGTGCCGAAAACGATCATTGCCGCTGGGAGACCGTAGACCAGCACGCGCTGGAAGCCGTTGTCGCCCGCGAGGAACTCCATGGTCCCCCCTTGCGGGGCTATCCCGATGAATCCGGCGGCTATCATCGCCGCGGCGCCGACAGGCAGGCACCACACCGCCGGTCTCCACCTGGGCACGTAGGCGAGAACGACGCCAAAGCCGAACTCGATGATCAGCGGGTTGCCAAGAAACTGCGGCACTGGACCCGCCGAGCGAAATATCATTGCAAGGCCGAAGATGCCAAGGAGTCCCGGCAACAGCCGCCGATCGACGAGGACAACGGTCGCTGCGGCGTAGAACAGCATCTCGAAGCACAGCGTCCAGGCCGCCGGCAGCGCTGGCGCGGTCATCTGATCGGTAGCCGGCCAGAGCAGCAGCGTCGCCACTGCGTCCCGCCAGCCGAAGCCGGTTTTGTAAGCGACGATCGCATACGGGATGCTGGTCAGCAGGTAGAGCGGAACAATGCGCCGGAACCTCCGCCAAGCGAAAGATCGCCAGGTCAAACCCGGTGCCGTTCTTGCTATGATCACGCCTGATATGACGAAGAAGATATCTACGCCTGCGCGACCGACCACCTGAAAATCATGAGGCAGTAGACCATTGGACCCGGTGGCCAGAACGGCAGTCTGAGCCGCATGGACATATACGACCATGAGCGCGGCGATGAACCGAAGTATTTGCAGAGACCAGATCAAGCCAATGCCCACATAGATTGAACCGTTTTGGCAGTCGGCGGCAAGTTCCAGAGGGCCAGCCCAATGCCGACTATCGCTGGCCAGATGCCGGCAGTGCCGAGCCTGGGAATCGCGGCAGAAGCATGGGGACGCGCCGAGCATATCCATCATATTCGGGGAAGGTTTGCCGCAGGATGGCTTCCTCATTTCTGGCGCGCCGATACTGGAACAGAAACTGCAGCGCACCGAGCGCCACCATCAGCATCGAAAAATGTGAAATGATCATACCGATAACGAAGACAGCCTCACATATGTACAGTGGATGGCGAACAATTGAGTATGGCCCTGTTGTAACCAGACGCCGGGCCGTAGCCATGACCGAGAAAGAGCGCCCAAGCCAGTAAAGACAAAAAATCGAACTGGCCGTGCCAATGAAAATCAAGCAAAGAGCCACCACTTGCGCTGCTTCGCTGTCCAGCGCGGGCGTCAGAAACATCGCCGCCAATATCATGAAAGACCCAGCTACCGATGTAATCCTTGGTTCAAGTCCCCGAGCCGTTCCCTTTGGCGGAAGGCGGCCGATTGTCATGAGAATCTGCAACAACAACAAGACAGTTCCCGCCGCCTTTGTGACGACAGCCAGCGAACTTGCCGTGGTGTCCTGGTGGAAATAGAAGAACAGAGGAGCCGCGCTAAATATCGCCAAAACCGTGATGACAAAGACGATGGCAACGCGGCCGAAAAAATCCTCAGTTAACATTTTGCCCACCCACTCGAGATGGACATTGAAGCACCACTTCCGCGCGCCGACAAGGAAATGGTTTGCAAAGAGTTAACTCCTCTGTCGCTGTGCTTCCTGGGCAACGACCGATTGGCGGTTGCGACGATCTCTCGGGCTCTCAGACCGATACGCCACCAAGAACCATCGCGTCGCTGTAGGCTTGGAATGCGATCGTGCAGATCGCCGCTGCTGAAATCGGCACGCCAAACGGCACGACGCCTTTGTGATCCAGATGTTGAACGTAAAGGCGGAATGCGCTTTGCGGCAGCATGAAGGGAGTTTTCACGATCAACGCCGTGGCTAGGGCGAAAACCAGCAGCAGTGCGGAAAACACGATCAGATCGCTTCCTCCGATCAGAAATGGCACCACCGCCATCAGCTTGACATCGCCGGCGCCGATCTTGCGCAAGGCCCAGAACGGGAAGAGCGCGACGAACAGCAAAAGTCCGGCCATGGCACTGAGCCCCGTGTCCCACCAGGATCCGGATTGGAGCGACAGCAGCAGCATGCCCCCCGCCCCCAGGCAGAGCAGCAGCAGCACGTCGCGATTGGATATCTTCTGGGTGGTGAAGTCGAGCCAGGCAATCCTTGCCAGCAGAGGAATGGTGAGGACTTTCAGCAGCAGCGCTTCGACGAGCAACATGCTAGCGCTCGATATTCTGCACGCTTGATGACAGAAGCTTCAGATTGTTGGCGACGGTCGGATCGTTGGGCGCCAGTTCGTATGCCTTGAGGAAATTTGAGCGTGCATCCTGCAGCTTGCCGCGCAGCAGATAGGAATAGCCGACATTGTTATAGTATTCGGGCGTCGCGCCGACCAGCTTGGACGCACGGGCATAGGCCCGGTCGGACAGATCGAAGCGGTGGATCCGGTCGGTGCAGGCGGCCAGCCCCATCCAGGCGCCGCCGTCATTGGGCGCCAGCTGAGTCGCCTTGAAGAACAGCGCGCCGGCATTGCCATAGTTTTCCGCGCGGAACTGGTTCTTGGCTTCGGCCACGGCCTGGTCCGAGGCGTAATATTCGACGTCACCGACCGTCTTCAGCCCGTCGAAGGCATCGCCGAACGATGTGACATCACCCTTCGATGGCTCGTTGGTGCGAACGACACCATCGGCTGCCCCATTTGTCTGGCAGCCGGCAAGCACTACCGTCAACAGGCAGGCTGCGACAGCGATAACCCTTTTCATATAATTCCCCTCGAGGGTCCCCGACTCGTTTTAGGACCAAAGCATATACCTAACTAGAAGAAAACACCTCTCATTCGGATAATGACAGGCAACATGATGACCATCATCACAACCGGGAAGATGCACAACCCCAATGGAATCATCATTTTGACCGGCAGGGCATTAGCTCGCTCCTCGGCATTCATAATTCTCTGCCCGCGCATTTCGTCGCTATAAGTGCGCAGGGCATCCGTCAGGCTCGTACCCAGTTCTTCCGACTGCCGGAACAGTATCGAGAGCGCCCGAGCCTCGTCGAGGCCAAGACGATCTGAGAGATCTCGGAGAGCCTCACGCAACGGTTTGCCGGCGCGCAATTGTAGAGTCATAATCGAAAGCTGGATGCCGAGCCATTTGTGGGTGCCGGCCAATTCCTGACTGACACGCTCGACTGCCGCCTCCAGGCTCATCCCGGCATCGGCGCAGGTAATCATCATATCCATAAAATCCGGGAACCCGCGACGATAGATCTGCTTTTGCCCATTCTCGAAGCGATCAAGCAGAATACTTGGAATGACAATGCAGCCAAGTCCAAAAAAGGCAGCCCCACCAAAGGCTACGAGACCCGGCAGCTGCGGTGGCAATATCCGCGACAGCAGCGCATAGGCACCCAGAAAGCCGGCACAGACGGCGCCAAGCCGCGAAATGGTATAAATCAGCGGGGCGCTCGACTGATAGAAGCCGGCGCGGAAGAGTTTCGCTTCCAAAGCGCTGGGCTCATTCCGCTCCTTCTCCATCGATCGGAAATATGCCTCGACTGGCCGCTGAGCTGAAATCCTCGCCAATTCTTCCTGGCCCACAAGGGAGCGGCGGTTGGCAATTCCGTCGGCCATCAGACTTTGCACAACGAGTTTCCGCGTCTGCAGCGCCGGCAAGAAGATGAGCGCGCCGAAGAGAAAAAGCGCCACTGCCGCTACGAAAACGGCTATGGAGACCACGAGGCTCAGGTCGTCAGTGTTCGAAAACAGGTTTATGTCTCGCTCCCGTCAGAAATCGAAATTGACCATCCGATACATAATGAATACGCCAAATAGCGCAAGTGAGCCGAAAATAACGAAGACCGGCATTACGATAGGACTGTTCCACACTGCGCCGTAGTAAGAAGGCGCAATTAACTGGAGGATCAAGAACATTACCACCGGGAACAGTGAGATGATCCACGCCGACATTCGGCCCTCGGCAGAAAGCGCCTTGATTTTCAAACGCAGTTTCTGTCGTTCGCGCAGCACCGACGAGAGATTGGACAGGATCTCGGTCAAATTGCCGCCTGTCTTGGCCTGAATCGATAGCGACACCGACAGTAATTGAAGACCCTCGAAACCGACACGTTGGGAAAGTTTCCGCGCCGCATTTTCAATGCTGAGGCCAAAAGTGATTTCGTCCGAGACAATGCCGAACTCAGTGCCGATCGGGTCGGGCATTTCACGGGCGACAAGGCTTATCGCCACGGAGGCCGGATGTCCGGCCCGCAGCGAACGCACGATCATGTCGAGTGCATCCGGCAACTGCTTTGCAAATTTCTGGATACGCTTGTTTCGCGCGCGCCGGAGAACGAAAAACGGGAGCACAAATGTGGTCAACAAAAAAACGATCATCGAGAATATGGCAGAGAAGTGGAGTAGGAACGCAAACACCAGCGCCAATACAAATCCGGAGGAAACAAACATTGCGACAAACGAAAGCGGATTACCGATTATACCGGATTGAGTGTATAGTCTGTTCAGTCCAACCATACTGAAAAGAAAATCGCCCGAATTGGTAAGCCCACGCTCGCGCAGCAAACCTTGCAAGGCTTGCTCGGCCGGAACTTCATCGGCGAGCCGGTTCAGCCGACGATTGATCGTGCTGACCCTGGAGCGGCGTTTGGCATAGGTAACGTAGAGAGCCTCGGCCGCGAGGATAACCGACGCCGCTGCCAACACATAGATGAAATACAGCAGCGTCTGATTGGTCGGCATCAAAGCGGAGCCTGTGGGTTGAAAGCATCCTTGGCAAAATGATGGCCGAGCGTCGCCGCTTCCTGAGCAAAGCGCGGACGAATACCGGTAGCGCGAAACTCGCCGACGATCTGGCCTTCAGCCGTCACCTCGCGGCGAACGAAATGATAAAGCTCCTGGAGTTGGACGACATTGCCTTCCATGCCAGTCAATTCCGATATAGATACGACCCGCCTTCCTCCATCGGAAAGGCGCTGCGTCTGCACGATGATGTCTATGGCGGAAGCGATCTGCGCCCGGATGGAATCATTGCTCATCGGCATGCCGGCCATGCCGACCATCTGCTCCAGCCGCGAGATCGCGTCGCGCGGCGTGTTGGCGTGGATGGTGGTCATCGATCCCTCGTGGCCGGTGTTCATCGCTTGCAACATGTCAAAGGCTTCCTCGCCGCGCACCTCGCCCACAATGATGCGGTCCGGCCGCATGCGCAACGCGTTCTTTAGCAATTCGCGCTGGCGCACCTCGCCCTTGCCCTCGACATTGGGGGGCCGCGTCTCCAGGCGGCCGACATGCGGCTGCTGCAATTGCAGTTCTGCCGCGTCCTCGATGGTGATCAGCCGCTCTTTCGAGGGGATGTAGCTCGACAGCGCGTTGAGCAAGGTCGTCTTGCCGCTGCCGGTGCCGCCCGAAACCAGGATCGATTTGCGCGCCTGCACGGCGATGCGCAGCAGATCGACCATCGGCTGCCGGATCGAATTGAATGCCATTAGGCGTTCCAGCGAATAGGGATTCTTGGAGAACTTGCGGATCGACACCAGCGGCCCGTCTACCGAGACCGGGCGCACCGCAATGTTGACACGCGAGCCGTCCGCCAGCCGGGCATCGACCATCGGCGCGGATTCGTCGACACGCCGGCCGATGGCCGAAACGATCTTGTTGATGATACGGAGCAGGTGCGCCTCATCGCGAAAGCGGATCGCCGTCTCCTCGATCATGCCGCGGCGCTCAATGAAGACGCGCTTATGGGTGTTGATCATTATGTCGGCGATTGAATCGTCCTTGAGCAGGGGTTCGATCGGCCCGAGTCCCAGCATCTCGTCCGCGGTGTCACTGGTCAATTGATCGAGCTCGCGTGCATTCAACGGCACATTGCGACCACGCACGAATTCGCGCACGATGGGGCGGATTTCGTTGAGGATCTCATCCTTCGACGCGCTTTCAAGTGCCGCAAGATTGAACCGGTCGATCAAATGTCGATGCAAATCGACTTTCAACGCCAGGAACTCGTCGCCATGCGGTGCAAGATCCGGAATTGGTGGCGGCGGCGCTGCAACGGGTAGCGGCACATATTGGGTTACTTGCTGCGCCAGCGGCTCGGCTGGCCCCTTCATGAATCGGCCTAGCATTTTGTGCGCCCCCCGAATTCCCTTGCCCGGAAACTGTCTGTCGACCGCGAGGCAGCGCCGCCGACCAACACGCCGGCGAGGCGCAACTGGGTCATGTGACGTGCGAGATCCTGCGGCCTCGCGAACCCCTGCCAACTCCTCGCCTGCCCCGCTTCCGATCGACCCAACATAGAAAGTTAGCCTCCCGCTAAATTCGTAACGCTTAAACTAACCATTAACCACGGAGGCGGGCAAGCGCCTAGCGACGAGCTGAAAGCCAATACTTATAACATAGTTAAGGCCCTCGGCCGAAAATGTCGTTTTATCTTACCCGAGGCGCCCGCCTGCCCAGCCTCACGGAACCTTACAAACCGCAACAGGCGGGGCGGCACCCAAAACAGTTCGTAACCCCTTAGATATAAAGGAATATGCACTACGCCTAATGTACTAGCGGCACATCCGCAACTGCGATGGAATTGTGAACGAATGGTTAAGGACGCTTGAAAAATTAGTCGAATCAAGATCTTGTTGAAATTGAAGTCGGCTCAAACTTCGATAGATCAGGTATTGAAACCTTAACAGACCCTTAATCGCATTTGACTCTGCTTTTTCGTGGGACCTAGGATTGAGATGACGGGGGATGCTTGGGTATGGATTTCATCCTTGGCTCGTCTCGTCGGGTTCAAACCTCCAAAGGGAGAAATTATCATGAAGAAGCTCATGACGATGACCCGGCAGTTCCGCGACGATGAGAACGGCGCTGCCATGGTCGAATACTCTATCCTGATCGGGATTATCACCGTAGCCACAATCGCCGCCATCGTGTTTGTCGGCGGATGGGTCAGCACCCAGTGGAATAATCTTCAGGCGGCACTCTAGAATTGGCGTTCAGGCCCGGGTTGCATGACCCGGGCCTGAGACCTGTCGTGGCGGGCGAAATTCCCGCATAGTGGGCTTGGGGTTTGGAAAAATGCGCGCCAATACACTCATTATGATATTCCTCGCCGGCGTGTTCGGCGTACTAGCGGTTGTGCTCGCCAATATCTGGCTGGCCAATCAGCGCAGCGCCATGGCGCAGACCAACGGCGTCGAGCGCGACACGGTCGTGGTGGCTGCGGTGGCGCTGAAGTTCGGCGACATTCTGTCCGCCGACAAATTGCGTGAAGTCGCATGGCCGGCGGGCGCGGTTCCTGCCGGCGCCTTCAAGACGACAGAAGAACTTCTGACGAAGGACCTTCCGGCTGGCGGAGGCACAAAGCAGGCTTTGCAGACGATCGGCGTCAACGAACCCGTTCTCGCCACCAAGATCACCGGCCCAGGCCAACGCGCCACGCTTTCGGCAGTGCTCAGCGAAGGCATGAAGGCAGTGTCCATCCGCGTCAACGACGTGCTGGGCGTCGCCGGCTTCATCTTCCCGGGTGACCGCGTCGATGTGCTGCTGACGCGCACGGTGCGCGGCGAAGACGGCGCGGACAAGAGTTTTGTCGACGTGCTGTTGCAGAGCATGAAAGTGCTCGCCGTCGACCAGGTTGCCGACGAGAGCAAGGACAGCCCGACTGTCGTCAAATCGGTGACGGTCGAGGCCAGCACCAAGGACGCGCAGAAGCTCACCTTGGCCGCCGGCGCCGGCCAGTTGTCCCTGGCGCTTCGCCAGGCAGCTGCCAGCAAGGGCGAGACCACCGAGCGGGTGACTCTTTCCGACCTGACCGGGGAAATGCCGGCTGACGTCGCCAAAAGGCAAGCCGAACTCGCCAAACAGGCTGCAGCCGACGCTGCTGCCGCAGCCGATCGCCAGCGCGCGGAGGATGATCGCAAGCGCGCCGATGACAAGATTGCCGGATTGGCCCAAGCCGTAGACCGGGTGGGAAGCAAGCTGGACGATCTGAGCAAGGTCAAGCCGGCTCCGGCCGTGGCGTCGGCTCCTGAAGTACGGGAAGTCGTTAAGGAAGTCGTCAAATATGTCACACCCGAGCCACCGTCGCGTGCTACCGTGGGCGTTTTTCGGGGCGTGAAACTCGAGACATATGACGTGCCGCGACAACCATGATAGAGTGCGGCAAATAAAACGGGGCTGCCATAGGCAGCGATTGGGGAGATGGGGATGCAGGGGACTTGGTTGAGGATGGCGGCGGCCGCGTTGCCCGGTCTGGCGGCGCTGTTGCTGTCGAGCCTGACGGCCGATGCAGCCGACCGGTTCATCGACGTATCGACCCCAAGCGTCCATCGGATTTTCCTGCCGATGTCGCAATCGGTAACGGTCCAGGTGAGTGCCAATCTGGGCGACATCGTCGTTGGCGACGAGAAGATCGCCGATGCCCAGCCGATGACCGACCGCACGCTCTATGTCATCGGCAAGGGCGCCGGCACAACCACGGTCAATCTTTTCTCCACGGACAAGCGCTCGCTCGGCGCCCTCCAGGTCGAGGTCGGCGTCGATGTCAGCGACATGGCGCAGGCGATCCGCCAGGTGGCGCCAAGGTCGCGCATCGAAATCGGCTCGGTCAACGGCAGGGTCAGGCTCGGCGGCCATGTCAAGGACGGCGCGACGCTGGAGGCGATCATGGCAGTTGCGCAGGAATATGGCCCCGACGCCATCATCAATTCCGTCATCGTAGATGACAGCCAGCAGGTCAACCTCGAAGTGCGCGTGCTGGAAGCCAAGCGGAATGCCGGGCGCGACCTCGGCGTGTCGATTAGGAGCAAGAACGGGGATGGCACGACCCGTACAGGTACCGGTATTGCTGCCGTCGACGAAGACAATGTAGTGCTTGGGCCAGGCAATCTGGTCAGCGGCCTCCTGTCGAACACCAATCCGTTCGCGGCGCTGATCACCCGGGTTATCGACAGCAACATCAAGGTCGACCTGATCATCGAGGCGCTGGAGGCCAAGGGCGTGGTGCGCACGCTGGCCGAGCCCAACCTCACCACGCTTTCCGGTGAGCCGGCCAGCTTCAATGCTGGCGGCCAGGTGCCGATCCGCAGCGTCAACAAGGATGGCGAAGTCCAGATCGAGTACAAGCAATTCGGCGTCAACCTTCTGTTCACGCCGGTCGTGCTCGACGAAGGTAAGATCCATATGAGGCTGGCGCCGGAGGTCAGCGACCTGAACGGCTTCACCACCGCCGGCGACCCGATCTTCACCAACCGCAAGCTGGAAACCGTCGTCGAACTGCGCGACGGCCAGAGCTTCGCCGTCGGCGGGCTTCTGTCCAGCAAGACCACCAAGCTTCAGAACCAGGTTCCGTGGCTCGGCCAGGTGCCGATTATCGGAACGCTGTTTCGCAATTCGAGCAATCAGAAGGAAGAAACCGAGCTGGTGGTCGTCGTCACGCCGCATATCGTGCGGCCGGTGAAGCCCGGCGAGCAGCTGGCGACGCCCTTCGACAAGACACGGCCGGCCAACGATCCGGAATTTTTCGTGCTCGGCCAGCTCGAGGTGAACAAGGACATGATCCGAAAATACGAAACGGGCGACGGCGTCACCGGCCCCTATGGCCACATGCTCGACTTCAAATCGAAGGACAAGATGCTCTATGTCAAGAAATAGCGCCTTGATCCTCATCCTATGCGCCGCTGCGCTGTCGGGCTGTGCCGCGGACTATCTGAACCACTATGATTCGGTGACCCTGGCTGCCGGCGACACACAGAAATTCAATTCGCTGCTGCAGACGGTCGACCCGCTCAACCCAGCCTCCAGGAACACACACATCGAAGGCGACGGCACGCGCGCCGCAATTGTTGCGCACAATTACAAATTTCCACCGCCACCGCCACCGCCGCCGGCGATCACGGTCAATGTCGGTGGGTCGGGCGTGACACAGTGAACTGAACGGAAGGATGCGGAGGGCGCCGGGCATGCGAGGGCCTCTGGCGCAAGAAGGCAGAGAGTAAGGTCATGTTGGGGACCATTCGTGCATTCTGGAACGATCAACGCGGGGTAGCGATGATCCTGGTGGCTATCATGCTGCCGGTGATCATCGGTTTTGCCCTGCTGGTCATCGACATGGCCCGCGCCAACAGCCTGCATAACGACCTTCAGAAGGGCGCCGATGCGTTTGCACTCGCCGCGGCGGCTGAGCTCGATGGCGGGACCGATGCGATAACTCGCGCGGACAGCGCTCTTGCCACGCTTGTCTACAACACATACCGCTTCTCCGCTCAGGGCAGCCAGCAAACATTGGCGTCGAGCGGCATTACCCGGCGCTATCTAAGCAGCCTGCCGGCCAACGACAGCGACCCTATCGCCAACGCAAACGTGACCACGGATGCGACCCTCGCTCGCTTTATCGAAGTGACTGTAACGCCAACGGGTTTCGCGGCAATATTTCCGGCGTCGTTCCTCTCGGGAAATACCGCCAGCAACAGCTTCACTGTCGGAGCCAAGGCCGTCGCCGGGTTCAACAGCGCGGTGTGTGACCTTACTCCTGTTTTCATGTGCAATCCGTACGAAATGGTCAATGGCACCAATAGTGCCGGGGGTATCACACTGCAGCAGGCCGTAGCGGAGAGGCAATACCGACGGCGGCTCATTCAACTGCGAAGCGTTGGCGGAGGAGCTGCCTATTTCCCCGGCAATTTTGGATTCCTGAGCACCGACGGGAACGGCGCGAAAGATCTGGCGACCGCACTGGCATCATCAAAGCCGCAGGCTTGCTTTAGCAAGCGTGGCGTAACCACGGAGACTGGCGAGAAGGCCGGAAAGGTAAAGGCGGCAATAAATCTGCGGTTTGGCATGGAAGAGCCCAGTACACACAACGCCTTCAAGACTCCCGAATTCGGTCCTGCCACGAACGTACGCAAAGGCGGCTACCGAAATAACAGTGGTAATACTTGCCCGTCCTTAAGTGACTTCACTTTTGACGTAACGGGAAAGACACAAAGCCTTGGCTTGGACAACTGCTTTGCTACAGCAAATTGTCCATATTTGGGCGGACGCATGGGCGATGGCAATTGGGACTTCACCACTTATTGGAATATCAATCATCGCGTCGGAAACAGTAACAATCCAAAGCCAATCCCTTCCGAAATTGCGGGCACCGGAACCAACCTGCCGACCCGCTACGAAGTCTATCGTTCTGAAATCAAGAATAATCTGATCGCCGACCTGTCTCCCAATCCTGCGAAAGAATCTGGTGTACCCGAGAACAAATGCCAGCCGGCCGTCGCAACTGTGGACCGCCGACTTCTTTACGGGGCAATAATCAACTGCCAGGCGCTGCAGGCGGATCCCAGCGTCAATCTTAGCGGCAAGACGCCAAATCTTCCTGTTGAAGCGTTTGCCAGTTTCTTTCTTACACAACCGATAAGAACCGACCGCTGCACCGGCAAAGGAACGACTTGTTTCGACTACGACGCGGATATATTCGTCGAACTCGTCGACGTCACAGGCCACGCCGGCCAAGGCACACTCAATAACTTCCTCCGCGACGAACCGCAGCTTTACAGGTGATGTGATGCTGACGGTATTGAGGTCAATTTTACATAGGTTTGGTTGCGAGGAGCGAGGCGCGGTTCTTGTCGAAATGACGCTGATTACGCCCTTGATGATCAGCCTTTCCGCCGGTGTTTTCGAGTTCGGCAACCTTCTCCACCAGAAGCTGCTGATCGAGGCTGGCCTCAATGATGGGGCTCGTTATGCAGCGCGATGCAATCAGACATTCAATACGGCGATCAACTGCGTCACCTATGCAAAGAATATCGCTGCCACAGGATCATACGATTGCGGGGGAAATTGCACGGTTGCAAGCCGGGTCACCGGTTGGCTGCCGGCGGCCGTCACGGTCGATCTCAATCACCTCGTTATCGCGGTGACCGTCGACCCAAATACTGGCTTGGCGAACTACCACAGCACAACCGCCAGCGTCCGGGTTGTCCGGCTCGAAACGTCTTTCACATACACCGGCGCGTCCTTGCTCAACTATCTCGGTGTGGGGCCGATCACCTTCTCTGCCGGCCACGAAGAACGATACACCGGGTGGTGAAATGCACGCATTAGCCCGGTTCAGGAAAGAGCAAGACGGCGCGGCGATGGTGGAAGCCGCCATCAGCATGACGCTGCTGCTGATACTGACCCTTGGCTTCGTGGATTTTGGCTACGCTTGGTATCAATGGAATTCCGCGACCAAAGCCGTGGAAATCGGGGCACGTATGGCTTCGATCTCAGACCCGATTGCGCCCCAAATCGCGGCGGCTGGACTGACGACAACACCAGGCGATCCGATCCCTGTGGGCAACTACGATTTTACGTGCAATGGCGCCACCAGCACTTGCAGTTGTATCGGCACGGGATGCACAGCAACATTCACCGCCGACAATTTCAACAAGATCTTTCGCGGGGACGCGACGGGTACCGGCATCTGCCCACCACTCGTCGCGGGACAACGGCCGGGCATGTGCCACTTCTTCCCAAAGCTCCAGCCCGCCAATGTGGTCGTCCGATATGCGGCCACGGGGTTGGGCTATCAGACCCGTCCGGGCGGACCAGTGCCGACAATAACGGTCAGCTTGCAAGGCGTGACATTCCAGTTCTTCTTTCTCGGCGCCTTGCTCGGTTTCAATAACGTCACAATGCCCTCCATGCTAAGCACCGTCACGGGCGAAGACTTGAAGAGTACCGCGCCATGAATGCCATCAACACCAAGGTTACGCCGACCAAGCGAAAGCAGGTTGCGCTGTTCTCTTCGGATGCGGATTTCAAGCGCGATGTGGCGACGCGGCTCGATGCGCTGGCGATCTATGATGTCAAGGTTTCCGAGACGGGCGACTTTCTCAAGGGGCCGCCCGCCGATACGCGCCCGGGCATCGTCATCCTCGATCTCGGCAATGGCGAACTGCTCGGCAGGCCCGGCATCGTCGAGGCCCGCGCGCTGTGGGCTACCGTGCCGCTGATCGCGGTTTCCGACGAGCTGACGTCGGAACGGACGCGCGTGCTGGTGCGGATGAACGCCTCGGACTGGCTGCACAAGCCGCTTGACGGCAAGGAGCTGCTCAACGCGGTGACCTTCCACGATACCGGCAACCAGGGAGCCAGAAGCCGCATCATCACCTTCATCGGCGCCAGCGGCGGCGCAGGCGCCACGACGATGGCGCTGTCGGCGGCCGAATTCCTGGCCTCCAAATCGGCCGAGCGCGCGGCATCCACCTGCCTGGTCGATCTCGATTTCCAGAGCGCCAATTGCGGCGCCTATCTCAACCTGTTCAACCAGTTCGACCTTGCCGGCATCATCGGCCAGCCGGAGCGGCTCGATGTCGAGTTGATGGATGTCATCAAGCTGTCGCGCCCGTCCGGCCTCACCCTCTATGCGTTCGAGCGGCCGCAACTGCCGTTCGAGCCGCACGGCAGCGATTTCGTCTTCCGGCTGCTGGATCTCGTCGCCTACCGCTTCGACGACATCGTCATCGACCTGCCCAATCTCGAAACGCCCTGGCACGATTCCGTGCTGTCGACGAGCGACGAGATCTTCATCGTCTTCGAGCTCAATGTCGCTTCGCTGCGGCAAGGCAAGCGGCTCTACAAGAAGATCCGCGAGCTGCGCGGCAACGCGGTTAACATCACGCTCGTCGCCAACAAGCACAAGCGCAAATGGTTCGGGAACCACTTTTCGCGCAGCGAACTCGAAAAGATATTCAAGGCGCCGCACATCAAGTCGGTGGCGCTGGACAACGCGCTTCTGACCGACGCGCTGAACAGGGCCATCCCGCCATCGGAAGTGGATGGGCGGGCGCGCTTCAACAAGGACCTGAAGCGGATGTTCAAAGAGCGGCTCGATGACGCTGCCCGATAGACACCGGATCGCGAGATACCGGATCGCTGGGCGGCTGGCCGGCGCCTGCGTGCTCGGCGTGGCGCTGGCGCTGTCCGTGCAGGACTTCGCCGAGGCGCGCTCGGTCGAGCGGCCGCCGCTGCCTGCGATGGGACCCAGCCTGCGCAAGGCCGTTGCCTTCGCAACCGCCGAGCAGCCGGGGACGATCATCATCCGCAAGGACGAGAAGGCGCTTTACCTGGTGACCCGCCAGGGCCAGGCGCTGCGCTACCAGATCAGCGTCGGGCGCGACGGGTTCGGCTGGACGGGCGTCGTCAAGGTGGGGGCGAAGACCGAATGGCCGGAGTGGCGCCCGCCACAGGACATGCGTGTCCGCCAGCCGGAGCTGCCGAAAATGGTGCCCGCCGGTCCCTACAATCCGCTGGGCGCACGGGCGCTCTATCTGTCCCGGGACGGGCGCGACACGCTCTACCGCATCCACGGCACCAACGATCCGTCGGGGGTTGGCTTCGACGGGACATCGGGTTGTTTTCGTCTTACAAACACGGATGTGATCGATCTTTTCAAGCGCGTCGCGGTCGGCGCAAAGGTGGTGGTCCAATGACGACGATCAGCGAACCGGACATGCCGGCGATCGACGTCGGAAACCATGAACGGCGCGAACAGGACGCCATCGAGAGACCCAGCAAAACAAAGGCGATCGGCATTCTCATCGCCAGCGGTGCCTTGCTGATCACCGCGGTCAACATGGCGGCCGCGGTCTATCTCTATCGGGGCATCAGCGACCTGCGTTTCGTCGAGGCGCGGCTGGCGCAGCTTGGAGCGTTCGAGCAGCGGATCGCGGCACGGCTCGACACGGTCAACAACGGCTTCCAGAGCCGGTTCGAGAAACTGGACAGCCAGCTGCAAGGCAGCTTCAACGAGATCAATGGCAACATTGCCCGGTTGGCCAAGAATATACCGGTCGCCGGCGGCGAGGCCGTGTCGAGTGCGGCGGAACCGTCCGAGATCACCACCAGCACGCTGGCGGAAGCGCCCGAAGCTCTCGAAGGCGACAGCGCGAGCGAACCCAACGTCATCGCAGCGCCGCCTGCGCCCAGGAAGAGGACCGCACCGGCGGCGCCTCCTCCCCCAAGCTCCAACTACCAGCGTGTGGAGCAGCCTGACGGCAAGGTCTATTACCGCAGGATCAACTAGTCTGCGGTTTAGAGATCGCGCTGCAGGGCCAGGCTGCGGATGGACCGGGCTTCGGTCCGCGCCCGCGCTTCGCCGAGGAAGGCGATGTGGCAGTATGCACAGGCCGTGACGCCCAGAAGCAGCACCAGGCTGTTCTTCAGGGTGAAATCAACCGCCAGCGAGAATGGAAGGCCGCTGGGCGACGTGAACGCGGCGATCGTGCTCGCCGTTTCCGAGTGGCTGCCGGTCGCGATCATCAGCCCGGCGAAAATCAGCGCGACGTGGTTGGCGAGGAAGAAGAAAGCCGACCTTCTGGTGTTGCACGCCATCCAGCAGACGATCGATGCCGCGGCAAGGATAGCGGCGTCGAGAGCCATCGAGCCCCCCAGATTGAAATCGACCTGCTGCCAAAGCATCGTCGCCAACGGACGCAGTTCAAGCCATATCCACCATGCGGTGGGGCTGGCCGGATAGGCGCCCAGCAAGAAGGTCGCCATGCGCTCCCCTGCCAGGATCGCAAGAATGAGAAACGGGAAGGCAAAAAGCAGAAGCGGCTTGCGTTTCATGTTCCCTCGCCAATCTGCCAGCCAGAATAGACTGCATAGATTGCGCAAGGCTTAACGGTTCAATCAAAAATGTCCTGATGGCTGTGAAGGTGGGCCGCGATTGCTTGCCGTCATGGAACAACCCGGCCCGTCCGCCGTTCGAAGAGCCTCGGGGTCTTTTGAACTGGGCGGCAAGCCTCAGATATTGCTCATCGTGAACGCGGATATCCAGGGACGTCAGCCCATTGGACGCATGCGCGAACCGCCTCTGCGGCTAGTGCCCACGCGCAAGCAGCCAAACAGCCACCAGCCGGGTGAGTGGGCCGGTGATCGCGCTAGCCCAGGTAGTCCTGGCGCGCTCTCGGCGGTCTTTGCGTTCTTGACCGATCATGTTTTGGACTTCAGAGCAACCAAGTGGCGTCAGTACCCAGCTGTTGAGCTGAGACGATCTTCTCCACATTGGGCTGTTGTCGTCCGCGCAAGCAATCGACATATTGAGATAATCCGCCTTCCGGATCAGCCGCCGGGTCTTTATCTCCGCAATCTGTTCATAGTATATCAATGTTTCCCAATAGTGTCGGTACTCTAACTTTTCCCGTTGCGCAGGTGTGCAAGCATTTGCCAGGTCGATGTCATAGGCGTGGTCGAGCTTCCTGATGGTTCGCCGGTACGCCGCAATTTCTAACAAGTCATTGATTTCTAATTGTATCGTCATATGACCTCCCCGCGCCGAAATAAAACGCTACGACGTCATGTGACGTTCGGTCCATTCCACTACTTGGTTAAGCTCACAAGTCAAAAGAACTAGACGGCGAGTAGCATAGCATCGGACGATCTGGTTCTGAAAAGCTTCGCCTAGCTCCGTCTTGGGCGGCATGGCTACCGGTCCGTTGGGCGCGAAACCGTGCCGCACCGATCTGCCTGATTTGGGAATGGCGCTGTGTTGAGCCCCGTTAACGCCGATGCGGATTCTTACGCTCGATTTAGACGCCTTGCATCGTTGACGTTTTAAGCTTTGGCCATTTCCGTTTTACCTTTATTGGCCAAAGACGGTATTGCTTGGCACCACCAATAGGATTAATTGCGTCGCTGCAAAGAGGCCCTGTAAAATTGACCGGTGCGGGTGCGTAACCTAAGCCCGCCGCAATGGCCGGTGCGGTCCTCACGTCCCCGGAGGGCTGCCCCCCGCACCGGCCATTTCCGTTACGCTCTGGTAGTCGGCGACGGTTGGGGATCGATCTAAAGACTGATGCGCGACGAGGCCAGCTGCGGCGTGGAAACACCGAGGCACTCCCCCGCGAGGGAGAGCCGGCCGCAGTTGAGATCAGAATGATGTCAGCTCGAAATGTAAGACCGATCAAATCCGGCCGTTTTGATCAGTCCCGCATGGTCGTGCAACTCGACCACACCATTGCGGAATGAAGCCAGTCCGCTTTCTCGCAAATCCTTCAACACGCGACTTACATGTACAGCCGAAAGCCCCAACGCATCGGCCAACTCGGCCTGGGTCAGCGGGCATTCAAAGCGGTCTGGATAACTCGTTGCCGATCGATGTGCTCGGCAGCCCAGTTCGAGAAGAAGATGGGCCGTGCGTTCCACAGGTCCCCGTCTACTGACTCCTGCCAGATGTTCCGCAACCCTTGAGTGCCGCCTTGCCTCAGCCAGCAGGATAGCCTCGCAAAAGGACTGCGGATAGCGCGAAAAACAAGTATGGACAGGGCCGGTCAACTCGATCGCGGTCACATCGGAGAGAGCCGTTACCGTCTCGCCCCCTTCCCCGCAGAACTCGACCAGGGAAATTTCGCGAGGAAGCGCAAAATCGACGATGAGACGCGAGCCATTCCGCAACGTTTTGCCGAATGCAGCCCACCCCGCAGTCACAACCAGGATGAAGGATTTAGCCCGATGCTCGCGCGCGATCACTGTGTTCGCCGGATAGAAGCGACGCACAGCTCCCGGCAATACGGAGATCCCCCTTTCCCAACTCGCGTCGGCGAGCGTAGGTCCCCGTCCCAAATCAAGAGCCTGCTTTGATAAGCTCATTTTGTCTTGATCACCCCAGCCGTCGATTGCCCCTTCAATCAACCTGAAGCTACTAACCATCAACTACACAAAAAGTTCCGCTTATATTTTCATCCGAATGGCGTTCCGGTCTACCTCCCCAGGGCACAACCTTACCACCTTGGGTGTAAGTTCACCATCCAGCAGTCTCTCAATCTACCCACCGGATAGGCCTCGGCAAGTTGCCCCTGGGCTGCCAGCAGCCAACACCCGCGGACGAACTTGTCCTTTGGGCTGCGCCCGGCGGACCATCACCGCTGCGACACCTCACTGGTTGAAACCGTCGCCAAGCGGCGGCTGTTCAACTTGAGAACAGCCCGGTTAGACGCTTTTCCGAAAGCAAGTCGGGTCCTGCTGGTCGAGTTGAAGCCGGAACCGCGGGCTCAATGGGCGGATCGGGCCGTTGTAGCTCTTGCCATGGCGGGCCAGGGATCACCTGCGTCTCACTTTCGGGACGATCCATAGGGCTGGTTGCCGGTTTTCGGCGCAGGTGAAGCCGCGAGATCGAGGGACGCTTGGCGTTGTAAGTCTGCCGTCTTTCTTCGGCAACTTCGAGGTCATCGAGTGCCGAAATGACCAATGCAAGGCGATCCTCGATTTGGCTAAGACGCTTCCGGGTGGAAAGCAGTGCAACTGAAACCAGCAAAGCGTAGGCAAGTACGACAATGACCGCTCCTACAGAGCTTTCGATGCCGAACACAATTAAGGTGCCGGCCCCAATAGAAACGGCAAGGGCCCCATAGCCCAGCAACCTGCCTTTCTCCAGAAGAAGCATCAACGGCCAAGTAGCGGACAGAATCAGAATGGCTGCCGGTCTGTTGGCAATCCAATCTAAGAGGCCCGGAACAATTTCGCTGTAAGTTTCCATATCAACCTCAGACTAGACGAGCTCAGACTAGACGAGGCCGGCCGCTTTCTTGTCGTCAGGGATGCAGACGCTCCCGCGCGCCCTGTACGCCGCAGCGCGGGAGAGAGATGTATGGTCCGGCGACTTCCTAAGGTCTGGAAGGCCTGCCGGGTAGACCAGATCGACCTTTAGCCGATTTACTACTCAATAATGGTAATGGCGGGGATGTCCGCGAAGCTGTTATGTTTCCGGCTGACGGGCGATGCCGTCGGTCGGTAGGCGGAAGAGAGCGATCTGGACATGTCGTAAGGGGGCACGAATCCCTACATCTCATGCGGTGTGAGCGCTTAACAGGCAACTGCCCGAATTATTTTGAAGTGAAGCACATCCAGCCAATGCTGGAGGGGCGGAATTTGTGCTGCTGTTTGCGCTGGTGTTTGCAAGGATTCGGAAATGGCAAGTCCAACTGACAATCCTATCATGACCCGAGAGTTACTTCCGCTTGACGTGAGAGAGATCCTTGATTTCTTTCTTCGCCGGTGGAAGCTTGTATGCTGCATTGCAGCACTGACCTTCGGCATATTTGTGGTCGCCGCCTACGTCCTTCCTCCATCCTACACGGGGTCTGCACAAGTCTTACTCGATGCCCCGATCGACTATATGATTCCGCAAGATTATTCGAATTCTGATTTTGCCGACAATTCAACATTTATTGAAAGTCAGATCGCAGTTCTGAGATCCACCTCGCTGCTTCAAAAGGTCGTCGACAGTGAAAAGCTCACAGAAGACCCAAGGATCGGGTTGGGGGCACTGGAATGGCTGAAGGGTTCACTGGGAGTCTCACGCGTCGGAATGGCGGACGTTATTGAGATTTCAGTGACCGCTTACGATCCGGAAAAAGCGGCATCCCTGGCCAACGCAATTTCCCAGACCTACCTCGCTGATCGAGTAAGGTCGCGTTACGAAGGAGCCAGAAAAGCATCCACATGGCTCACTGAGCGGGCCGCATCTTTGCGCGAGGAGCTGAGCCGCTCGGAACAAACTGTCCAGAAGTTTCGGATCGATCACAATTTATTGGCGACTCCAGCAGGCAGTCTGACTGATCAGCAGCTGTCCGAGTTGAATATCGCCTTGATTAACGCAAGCGCCGAATTGTCCGAGAAGCGGGCCCAATTTTCTCAAGTTGACAAATTGTTGGCTAGCGGAGGCGACATCCAGTCGATACCGGATGTATTGCAGTCTGTGGTGATCAGCGCGCTTCGGGCTCAGCTCTCTGGCGTGACACGGCGGGAAGCCGACCTTAAGTTGAAATATGGCGAACGGCATCCGGACGTCATGACCGCCCAAGCCGAGCGCCGCGACATCGAGGGGCAGATTGCCGCTGAAGTCCAGCGTCTCATCGGCAACCTAAAGAATGAAGTCGACGCGGCAGAAGCCCGGGAGGCTTCACTGAAGCGGGCCTTGGATTCGGTATCCAACCGATCCGAGGTCGAAGGTCAGGTTGGCGTCCAGCTGCGCGATCTGGAGAGGATTGCGGCCGCGAACAAGGAGCTCTTTGAGACATTCCTTTCACGCGCCAAGCTCACCGAGGAGAAGTCCACTCTCCTCAACAGCGGCGTACGCGTGATAACCGACGCAGGTGTTCCGGGTTCGCCAAGCTTCCCGAACAGGCCTCTTTTTGCGGCCTTGGGACTCGTCCTAGGCCTCTTCGTCGGAGGCGCAGGCGCCGTACTTCGTGAGCTTTTCGCCTCGGGCTTCATGGCAAAGAAGCAGATCGAGGACGAGCTGGCGGTTCCGGTTCTCGCGTCCATGCCAAGGATGTCGGGCTGGTCGAGGGACGCCCAGTCGCTTGCCCAGCCTGTGGCCTATCTCGAACGCAGACCCCTCTCCAGATATAGCGAAGCCGTGCGTCGACTCCGCCTGGGCATCGACGGGACACCCGAACAGGCACGTTTGCCGCGCGTCATGCTGGTGACATCTGCGATGCCCGGCGAAGGAAAGACAACCCTGGTGTTGAGCCTGGCCTGCTCCGCCGCTGCCGATGGCGAACGGGTCTTGGTCATCGATGCGGACTTGCGGCTTTCGGCTGCCACGGCCTTCTTCGGCATGGCCGACAGGATCGGGCTGGTTGACCTTCTGACTTTGCCAGTGAAGGCCGCAAACGCAATTCATCTGGACGAACGTTCGGGGATTTCCCTGCTCCCTGCCGGCGCAAGGACCCGGAACCCGCCTGCCCTTCTTGCTTCGGTGCGAATGCGCTCGGTCCTCGATGAGCTTCGCGGAAAATTCGACACGGTGATCATTGACGCACCGCCTGTTGGACCTGCTGCCGATGCCTCGATCCTGGCGAGGTATGTCGACAAAGTTCTCTTTGTGGTGAGATGGCGTGAGACCTCGCGCGAGGCCGTCGCCGAAGGAATTCGGCATCTTGGCGGCCGCTCCAAGATTGCCGGCATCGCCCTGACGATGGTGGATGAGCCAAAGCTACCGAGATATGGCCGTTACACTTCACTCGAAAGTAGTGTCTTGGACAGTTACTATCTAAACTAGAGAGAGCAGATATTCCGCCATGCAGCACGCTGACTTATATCATCGGTTCCCAGAGCCGGTACAGAAAGCCCCCGACGGGGAACCTGCGCGCTGGTGCGTGGTCCAGACGCACCTGCATTCCGAGGGCTTGGCGGAGCGACACCTGCTATCGCAAAACTTCCGAACCTATCTGCCCAAGCGCAGGCGAACTGTCCGGCACGCTCGCATAGTCAGAACCGTTTCCAGTGCGTATTTCGACTGCTATCTGTTCGTCTCGCTTGTTCAGCAGCAGAGTTGGTACCCGATCAACTCAACCGTCGGTGTGCGGAAAATTGTCATGAGCAAAGGAATGCCGATACCGGCTCCTTACGGTGTAGTTGAGTCTTTGATATCAGCAACCGATGATGACGGAATTTTGCATCCGGACATTCTATTGATGCCAGGTCAAAGAATTAGGATATTAGATGGGCCGTTCTCGGACCAGCTTGGCATTCTTGATCATGTCGGTAGCGCCGGAGCTGTCAGAATTCTTCTTGATATCATGAACCGATCAATTCCGATTACCATCGACCGGGATAAAATCTCGGTAGTTTCTTGAAGTCTATGCGTTAGCTGTCAGTTAATACAACTGTTCGCTCGCAAGATGCTGGAACCACCCAGCAATGAGGAAATGAGTTGGCACCCAATTCACCCTCTCTGCGGCAGCTTGCAAGGTGACATCCGAGCCTGCGGGTCGACAGTGAGAACATTGGTGCTGCGTCCCAACGAAGCAATCGGCGTGGATATAGCTCCGCCAGGTCGAGGCCTTTTGAGGCGACGATGAGCGAATAACCCTCGACGCGATCAACTAGGGGATTCCCCTTGCAACCTTCACGCAGATCCAACCCCGGAAGCCAACGTCCCGCGGCCCCTGGAGAGCCTTGGGATGGCCTGCGGCCACAACAGTATCGTCATCGTCGCTGGACTCCAGAGCCGAAGGCAAGCATGGCGGCCGAAGCGTTGACGGAGGGGTTGAATGTTCCGGCGCCAGCCAAGTTGATTGGGGCGGGCCTGTCGCGGACCAAAGCAGATGCAGGTCTCTCTCAAACTGACCGAAATGCCCCCCTTGAAGCGTTACCGGCCCTGCCGATCGCCAGCGAAATGTTTCGAGCATTCAACGAAAGTGGCCTGAGGTACGGGATAATCCAGGATCTCGCATCCCTGCAAGACGGGCTTGCGGGCCGGGACGATCTGGACGTCCTCCTGGACAAACACGACTACGCGGCCTTCTGCTCGATCGTGAGCAAGCTGCACGGCTGTCGAGGCGTCAGCCTGTCTTGCTACGACAATGTCTGCGCCGGCCGCGAGGACTGGTTCCTGCCTGACTTTTCGCAAGGTCGCTATCTCCATCTCGACATGCATATCGGGCTCCGCGTCGGCTGGGAGTTCCGCAAGCGATATCCGGCATTCGACTATGCGACGATTACACGATGGGAGCCGATTTGTGTGGACGGCGTATCGATTCCGGTCGTCTCTCCCGAAGACGAGATTCGAATAGCAATTGCCCGCTTCGCCTTTCGGGCCTGGGCATTGCCTTGGAGACAATGGATCACCGTCGGTGATGCTTGGAGGGACCAATTTGCACGCCTGCCATTTCCGTCAAGCGAGCAAAGCGTGGATGTCGTGGAATACATGTTTGCCGGCGGGAAAGCGGTGAGCTGCAGGTTTGTGCAAAACGCCGACGGCTTGGTCGTCCACCGCGGAGATCTTGCCAGGTTGCGGCGCGCAATCCGAGAAGTATGCGGTTTCACGGGTCGTTACGAAATCGCCGATGCATCCATCCATCTGGCCCGCAAGACCACGTATCTCGCCTTGAGATCTCTTCAGCACTTGATGCCCGGCAGATTTCCACCAAAGAGACGGCCTGCGGCTGGTGGCTTTGTAGTCGCGCTCATAGGTCCCGATGGCATGGGGAAGAGCACTCAGGCTGAGCGGCTGACACAGATATTTCGATGGAAGTTCGGGTGTGCGCAAGCCTATGTCGGAACCGGAGACGGCAATGGATGGTGGCTTCGCAAGGCGTTGCAGACGCTGGTTTTACCCCATAGACGCCGCCTTAAGTCCTTGGTTCAGCACAATAACGACAATTCCCTCAGTCGAAATTGGTCGAAGGGAGGATTTGTCGCTGCCGCGCTGGCATTGTGGGCGGTTTTGATCGCGTTCGAGCGATACGCTGTCGTGAAACGTGCACATCGATGGGCGACGCGCGGCCTGATCGTCATTTGTGACAGGTGGCCGCAGGCGATCTGCAGAGGGTATCTGGACGGGCCAACGATTCCACCGCACCTGTTCTCCATCCCAGGCTTGTCGGCACTCGCCCGGCTCGAGCAAAGACTCTATCAGAGGATGGCAGAATGCCGGCCACACCTTACCTTGCACCTCGTCTCAGATTTTGCGGTCTCCGAGCAGCGAAAGCCCGGTGAAATCAGGAAAGAAGCGTTCGATGCCCGGCTATCGCTGATGGCGGAGCTGCGATCCAAGGACAAGAACATCCTAACCATTGACGCGAGCGCAGGCATAGAGGCGGTCGGTCAGGAACTGTTCAGGCATATCTGGCTGTCACTGTAGAGACAGAGCTGTCCCTGTAGAGACAGAGCTGGCGGCTCAACCGCCGACATTCACCACCATAGCCAACGCAAACGGCCAGCCCTGCCACGAAGGCGCCGGCGACAGCCCATCCCGACCATGCTCGGGAAGGCCGCCGAAAGAGTTGTCAAACGCTGCCGCTCGATGCGCTCGATCTTCCGGGATGTACCAACCCCGGATGCCCAGAGGTGCAAGCAAATGAAGATCGTCCATGTGCTCACCCGACTGCTTCGGGGAGGTTCGGAAGAGAACACATTGGCCTGCTGTCTCGCTCAGGCGCGGCACGGCCATGAAGTGCTTTTGGTTCACGGCGAGGAGTACGACCCGATTTTGCGGGCGTCCGTTGCCGAAGCCGTTCGGGTCATGACTCTGGAAAAACTCATCAACTCGATTTCACCGCCGCGCGACATTTCGGCATTTGGGCAACTCACGCGCCTTATGCGCGATTGGCGGCCTGACATCGTGCACACACATCAAAGCAAAGCTGGCATCGTCGGCCGCCTTGCCGCGAGAGAAGCCAATATCCCTTGCATCATACATGGCGTGCACATTTTACCGTTTGTGCATGTGGGCAAAGCGCAGAGCCTGATGTACCTGGCTGCCGAACGCCTGGCCGCGAAGGTCACACAGGCTTTCATCGATGTCAGCCAGGCCATGCGCGACATTTGCATCGCCAATCATTTGGGTAGCGCCGCTCAGCACCACGTCGTCCACTCCGGCTTCGATCTGACACGCTTCACGAACGCGCAATGGCCGCAACAATCGCATCTCCTCCTGGGGACGGCTTTCGGAGAGCCCAAGCCGCCGGTGGTGCTGATGCTGGCCGCACTGGAACCGCGAAAACGCCACGTAGAGTTCATTGAAGCATTTGGGCAGATCGTCGATCGAATTCCGAACGTGCGACTGCTGCTGGCCGGTGAAGGGCCAGCGCGATCCACCGTTGAATCGGCGATTCAACGATCCCCTTTCGCAAACAACGTTCGCATGATCGGCTACCATAGCGAGCCTGAGCGACTGATCAGTCTGGCGGACGTGTGTGTGCTGACGTCGATGCGAGAAGGGCTGCCTCGCGTCATGATGCAGTATCTGGCGGGCGGTCGAGCAAGTGTGGTTTCGCATCTGCCGGGAGTGGAAGAGGTCGTGAAGCATGGCGTAAACGGAATCGTGACGCCGGCGGAAGATGTGGGTGCCGCAGCTGCAGCGGTCGCCGATCTCCTTGAGAACGAGCAGTATCGCGCTCGACTGGCTGAGAGTGCGAAACTCACCGACCTTTCGTCCTGGGGGCTGGATGCCATGTGCGATAGCGTCGAGTTGATTTATCAATCCGCTCTTGAGTCAGCCCTTCCAGCCGCACGACCGAACGAGGCGCAAATTCGCGCTGGCCTCACCAAGCAAACCGTAGGACTGCACGGATTTTGATCCTTTTGCTCCTTCGACGGAGCGTGGATTCCCAAGGCTTACTGCTCGAACCCAACGAACACCCTGCTGTCACGCTCCGGCCGACGAAAGTCGATTGGTCCTGACGGCAGACAAGACAACGGAGTACGACGATGCGTTTGCGTGCTGACCAGCAATTTCCTTCCAAGCCTCTGCGAGTGAAGGATTGGGGCCGACGGCATTTTCCCGGATTTGAACTTCCCGGATTTGAACTTGCGGCCGACCGCATGCTCGCAATGATTGGTGGCCTCGCCATTGCCTTTGTTCTGCTCACTGCCGACGCATCCCGTGCGGACGGATATACGTTCGACACCGGTGACATCCTGCGGATATCCGTGATTGGCGAACAATCCTATCCGCTGGACGTCGTGGTCGATGATCGGGGCTCGATATCACTTCCCATGCTGGGCGATATTCAGGCGCGCGGCCTCACCACTGTTGCCCTTTCGCAGGCCATTCAGCGTGCATTACAACAGCAGAAGCTCATTCTCGAGCCTTTCGTGAAGGTGGAGATCGGTCAATACCGACCATTCTTTATTTCCGGAACGGTGGCTCATCCCGGATCATATCCATTTCAACCTGGAATAACGGTTCGCCATGCGCTGGCCATAGCCGGTGGCTTCCGGGCTACCGCCGTCGGAAACATGGAGCCGGCCTTGCAAATAGCTGATCTGCGCAGCGCGCGCGCAGGTCTTGCGATCGAAGAATATCGTCTGAAGGTACGGCTCGCCCGGCTCCAGGCGGAAAGCCGGCAGGACAAATCCTTCGTCGCTCCGCCGGATCCGCCAGTCGAGTTTGGCGGACACTTGATAGTCGACATCGTAGCGTCCGAACAGGCGCAGTTGGACGCCCGCCTTGCCGCATATCGGGACGACATTTCATTCCTTGAGGTCTCGTTGGATCGGGCCAGGAAGGAAGCAGATATGGTCGCTGCAGCGCGAACGGAACGGGAAAAGACCGCGAACATTCAACTCGAGGAACTGCAATCCGCCCGGTCACTGCGGGAAAAAGGTCTGGTAACCAATTCGAATGTCATGACGGCGGAACGAGCACATACCAGCTATCGCGCCGAACTTGCGCAGACCGAATTGCAGCAGGAGCAGGCGCAGCAGGCGATGCTGACCTCGGAGAGTGAGCTGAGGAAAAAGAAGCAGAGTTATGAAATGGATCTGATCTCGCAAGCCCAGGACACGCAGGTCGAGCTGGGAAAGATTCAAAGTCAAATAAGGTACGTTGCCGACAAGCTTCTCTTTATCTTTACCTATGGCGAACAGAGGACGTTCGACGACTTGCAAGGCTCTGTGAAGATTTCGATTTTCAGGCGCGACCAGAAAGTCGCCCACGACATCATCGCCGATGAAAATACGGAAGTCCTCGCTGGCGATGTCATCGAGGTTTCGATTGTAGCCAACAAAGGGTTCTACGCACCGGACACTTCCGGAACAATGGGTACCCCAAATGCGCAGGGCCCGGCCCTCCAGCCAAGCATTGTCGGCCAATAGCACGAACATGCCCACTTCCTCGAGCAACGCTTTGCTTCAGGGCCGCGATCGTCGCTTCGCAACGCTCCTGGGTTCGTTGTGCCTTGAACGGACCGACATAGTCCGGCCTTGGCACCTCATGGGTTTGACATGATCCTTGGGGCAGCACTGACAGTCGTGGCAAACCGCTTCCGCCGGACGAATTCCCATGCCAAAATGGAGCAGAGGCGGCTCAATCTCCTGCGTGCAACGGCGCGCCGCAAGACGACGGTGCGCAATGCTCCGCGCCACCGCTCCATCATCCGATCGCGCATTCCAGGAGCAATCCTGCTCCTCCTCGCTCTTGCGCTTGCGGGAGCTGCATTCCTGCCGCGCCTCGTTGATCTCGGCAGGAACTGGCTGCCGCGACCGTGGACGGATCTCGTGCGGGACTGGGGCCATCTTTCCGATGTCTTGCTGCCCGGTCCAGACGCTCTTCTGGTTGGGCTGGCGATCGCGGCCCTGGGCTTGCTGCTCATGGCAGTCGCCCGCAAGGCAAGGCGAAGGGGCGGTTTGCCAAGCGCGCTCGCGAACGCCGGCGCCCAGCCCTCGCCAGGGAATATCCAGCCGGCGCCCGGTTCGGAACTGGCCTATGCGTTGCGTTCCTGCAAGGCAGCATTCGCGGGCGTCGCGGTTTTTAGCGGCGTGAGCAACATCCTCATGCTGACCGGTGCGATGTTCATGTTGCAGGTCTACGATCGCGTACTGCCAAGCCGCAGCGTTCCGACTCTGATAGCCATGGCGATATTGGCCGGCGTTCTGTTTGTCGGGCAGGCGGTCGTCGATCTCGTGCGCGGCCGCATTATGACCCGGATCGGTGTTGAACTGGACGAAGCGGTCGGGGGGCGCGTATTTACAGCCGTGTCCAGGCTGCCCTTGTACATCGGCCATCAGGGCGATGGGCTGCAGCCGCAGCGCGATCTCGACAACGTCCGCATATTTCTGTCGAGCCCGGGGCCTAGCACGCTTTTCGACTTTCCGTGGATGCCCTTTTACCTGGCAATCATATGGAGCCTTCATCCGACGCTCGGGATTACGGCGATTTGCGGTGCAATCGTGCTGGTGGCGCTGACGGCAGCGACCGAGGTCTTTACGCGCAAACCAATGGGCGCCGCGGTTTCGACGGGTGTGATGCGCAACGGCTTTGCCGAGGCCAGTCGCCGCAACGCGGAGGTCCTCGCGGCGATGGGAATGGGCAACCGCCTGCACGACCATTGGCGGGAGGCGAGCCGCGAATACCTCATGCAACAGCAGCATGTCAGCGATATCGTAGGCGGCTTCGGCAGCTTCGCCCGCGCCTTGCGGCTGATGCTCCAGTCGGCAATGCTTGGTATAGGGGCCTGGCTGGTGATCCAGGGCGAGGCTACGTCCGGGATCATCATCGCCGGCTCCATCCTTGCGGGCCGAGCGCTTGCGCCTGTCGATCTTGCCATCGCCCATTGGCGTACCTTCGTGGCCGCACGCCAGAGCTGGAGCAGGCTGAGCCAGGTGCTCGCCCGATTGCCGCAAGACGCCCAGCCGATGGCACTTCCGGTTCCCGGTTCGAACTTGACGGTGGAACGCATGACGATCGGTGCACCGGGCGCGCAACGGATCATCGTGCGAGGTGTGGAATTCAGCCTGGACGCCGGCTCGGTGCTTGGCATCATCGGACCAAGCGGTTCTGGCAAATCCAGCCTGGCTCGTGGGCTGGTCGGCGCATGGCGACCGCTGGCGGGGCGTGTCAAGCTTGATGGCGCCGCGCTCGATCAGTGGTCGTCGGAGCGTCTTGGCCGCCATATAGGTTACCTTCCGCAGGACGTCGAACTGTTCGCGGGAACGGTTGCCGCCAACATCGCCCGCTTCGATCCTGGATCGGACCCGAAGGCCATCGTCGCCGCCGCCCGCGCGGCGGGTGTCCATCAACTGATCATCAGCTTTCCCAATGGCTACGAGACGCAGATCGGAGAGGGCGGAACCGCGTTGTCAGCAGGGCAGCGCCAGCGCGTTGCTTTGGCACGCGCACTCTATCGAAATCCGTTCCTCGTCGTCCTCGACGAGCCCAACTCCAATCTCGACATGGAAGGCGAACGGGCGCTCGCCGAGGCGATCCTCGCAATCAAGGCACGTCGTGGCATCGTGGTGATCGTCGCGCACCGCCCGAACATTCTCACCACCGTGGATTTCGTGCTGATGATGAAAGAAGGGCAGATGCACATGTTTGGAACGAAGCAGTCCGTCCTGTCCAAGCTGTTTCCGATGCAGGTCAATACCGAGGGCCTGCGGCCGGTTTCAACCTCTCCTCAACTGCCGAATTGACGACTTGCGGCACAGGGGAAACGGGCAATGACGGCTCCTGTCTTGAACCGATCGCTTTCCAACCGGCGATCCATTCGCCGCAATCTGCTCGGTGGAATGACTGTCGTCGCACTGCTCCTCGGCGGAATGGGAGTCTGGGCCGGGACAGTGGACATTTCGGGAGCAATTATTTCGCATGGCTGGGTGGTCGTCGAGAACAGCGAAAAGAAAGTGCAACACCCGACGGGCGGCGTGGTCGGCAAGATCTTCGTGAGCGATGGCGACCGTGTCCGAGCCGGGGATGTCTTGGTCCAGCTTAGCGACACCATCCCGCGTGCCACCCTGGCTTACGTGACAAAGAATCTGGATGAGCTCTATGCGCGAAAGTCCCGGCTCGAGGCCGAGCGTGACGGCAGCGGGCGGATGACACTTGCTCCGATACTTGCCACGCGAATGAGCGACCCGGAGATTGCCAACACGGTGGCCAGCGAACAACGGCTCTTCGAGCTTCGTCGAACCGAGGTTTTCGGCAACAAGGCGCGCTTGCGCGAACGCATCGAGCAACTCGGAAAGCAGATCGAAGGCGATTTGGCTCAGGAATCGGCAAAGAGCAAGGAGATCGAGCTGATCAACAGCGAACTCGTCGACATCCGCAGCCTTGTCGAAAAGAAGCTCACACTCAAGTCGAAGCTGACCGAATATGAACGCGAGGCAACACGCATCGAGGGTGAAAGGTCACAGCTTGTGTCAAACATGGCGCAGGCAAAGGGTGCCATCGCCGAAGTCGAGCTCCAGATCCTGCAGCTGGACAAGGAGTTCTCCAGCGAGACTGGCAGCGAACTGCGCGATGTCGATGCCAAGATCGCCGAATTCGAGGAACGAAAAGTAAGCGCCGAGGACCAGCTGTCACGCATCGACATTCGCGCTCCCTCCAGCGGCGTCGTCCATCAATCCTCAGTTCATACAGTCGGCGGCGTGATCAATGCGGGGGAGCCGATCATGTTGATCGTTCCCGACACCGACACTCTCACGGTCGAGGTGAAGGCCGCTCCGCAAGACATCGATCAGATCTCGGTCGGCCAACGCGCACTTCTTCGCTTCACCGCCTTCAACGTCCGCACTACACCCGAAATGGAGGGCACGGTGTCCATGATCGCGGCCGACGTAACGCGCGATCAGCATACCAATGAAGTCTACTACGCAGTCCGCATCACGCCCGATCCGAAGGATTCGAAGAAGCTTGGACCCGTCTCGATCATTCCCGGCATGCCGGTGGAAGCATTCATACGGACTGGTGACCGCAAGGTGCTGTCGTACCTGATGAAGCCTTTGACGGACCAGATGATGCGTGCGTTCAGAGACCAATAGCCGAGCGGCGGCGCTTGTCGTGAGGATCGGCGCTATCTTGGCTAACCTTCAGCGACGGAGACTTGTCATGGCAGCAACAGAGCTGAAACGTCCCATTTTTCTGATCGGCAACTATCGGTCGGGAACCACAATTGCACAAAAATTGATCGGGCTGCATCCTGACATCGTTACCTGGTACGAGCCGAAAACATTGTGGCTATATGCCGATCCGGCGCGGCGTCATGACGAATTCGTCGAAACCGATGCTACCGAAAGGGTCGCTCGTTACATTCGCGGCAGGTTCCTCGAATATCAGTCGCGGCACGGCGACCGACAGATCATGGAAAATACGCCTGCCAATGTCTTGCGCGTGCCGTTTGTCCACGAGATTTTTCCGGAGGCCATATTTCTCTACATTACGAGAAATCCATTTTCATACATAAGCTCAATGGAGCTTAAGTGGCAGAGAGCAAAGTCCTTAAAAGGTATAATACGCCTGCTGAAAATCACTCCTGTCACACAAATTCATTATTATGCAAGAGATATTATAAAACAGGTGATCACAAAAAGGGTGCTCGGAAGGAAATATACATCGATCTATGGCCCGCGTTACAACGGAATAGATCGGGATTTGAAGGATAATGAAAAGTTGACGGTGATCGCGCGTCAGTGGGCGCGCGGCAATCGAAAGGCTCGAGAAGATCTCGCCAAGCTTGGCAACGGCCGCGTTCTGTCGTTTCGTTATGAGGATTTGATACAGGATCCCGAACTGGTCTTGCGCCGCATCTATGAACATTGCGGGCTGAGCTGTACCGACGATATCGTCCGCATGGCCAAGGAGATGATCGACCCAGGCCGACAGCAGAAGTGGCTCCGCCTCGAAAGGAAGGACCTGACGGCGATCATACCGGAGGTCCGGGATGAGATGGAATTCTACCGCTACGAAATTCCCTCGCTTCTTCAATAGGCAAGGCGCACTGCGCGCTGGCGGGCGGCACCGCAGCCGAAGCCCCTTCGTGACCAATGCGGTCGTTTCATTCAGGCGCGGGCGCGTCGCCGGGCGTCACCCAATGTAATCGTGTCCCTCGGCGGATCCGGGATGGACGCAATGGCCGCCTGTTTGGATCGGCCAAAGAGTGGAGACAGGCGTGAGCAACGACAGGCGAGGGCTGGCAAAACAGAGTGTCGTGGGCATGTTGTGGACGGCCTTGTCCATGGGCGCCCTCGCCGTCGCCGAGCTTGCCTCACTTCTCATCCTGGCCCGGCTGCTCTCGCCCAATGAGTTCGGCCTTTACTCCGCAGCGCTGATCGTCATCAAGTTTTCGGCGATCTTCCAGGGACTTGGCATTACCCCCGCGATCGTCCAGCGACCTGTGCTGGAAGAGCGACATCTCCGGGCTGGATTCACCTTGTCATGCCTCCTCGGCCTCGTTGTGTCCGCGTTGGTCTGGGCGATGGCACCGGCAATTGCCGGCCTGCTTCGACTTGCCGATCTGGCTCCGGTCGTTCGTGCCATCTGCTTCGTGTTCCTTTTCCAAGGCGCTTCCATGGTGGCATTGGCCGCGGCCCAGCGCGCGCTGCGATTCCGCTGGCTGGCGCTCGTCGATGCCTGTGCCTTCGCCACGGGCTACGTCGTTGCCGGTCCGGTACTGGCTTGGCTCGGCTTCGGTATCTGGGCCCTTGTCGGCGCACTTCTGATCCAGCAATTCATCCGCATGGTCGTGCTGCTCGCTGGCCAGCCGCATCCGATGCGGCCCTTGCTGGAACGAAGCGCCATCTTCGAACTGCTGTATTTCGGAAGCGGTTTCACCATAGCCCGGGTATGCAACTACCTCGCCACCCAGGCAGACAGGCTCGTCGTGGGGCGCTGGCTTGGCGCAGATGCGCTTGGCCTGTACGGCCTGTCGTCACAGCTGATGACGACGCCTGCCGTCATTGTCGGTCAGGTTCTCGATCGGGTGCTTTTCCCGACCATGGCGCTGGTCCAGGAGCAGCCCGCGCGGCTTGCTCGCGCCTATCGCAGCGCGGTCGCAGGATGCGCCCTGATCGTCCTACCGGCTAGTATGGTCGTGGCGATCGTCGCGCCGGAGTTGGTTAAGGTCACTCTCGGGCGGGGATGGGAGGGGGTTGTCGCCCCACTCCAGATCCTGGCGTTCAGCATGTTGTTCCGCACGAGCTACAAGCTGAGCGATTCCGTCTCGCGCGCAACGGGGACGGTCTACGCACGCGCCTGGCGCCAGGCCGTTTTCACCATCGGCGTCTTGGTTGGGTCCTTGATGGGGCAATTCTGGGGAATAGAAGGCGTGGCATTCGGCGTCGGCGCGGCATTCGGGATCAACTTCTTCCTCATGGCACAGTTGAGCCTCCGCGTGACCGGGATGACCTGGGGCGACTTCTTCATGGCGCACCTGCCTGGGCTTGCGCTCGCGGGCGTTGTCGGAACGGGCGTCTGGGCACTCGTGGAATGGCTGCACGAGTTCCATCTATCTGCTCTTCCCCTGCTCATCGATACGGCATTGCTGGCATCTGCCGGGGGCTTGCTACTGTGCTGGATCCTGCCGTCACTGTTCCTTGGGCGGGACGGGCTATCACTGCTGCGTCTGCTTGCCGCCGTGGCGCCCGCCTGGCCCAGGATGAGGAAGGCAACTGACTGATCAAAATAGACTTCAGCGCTTGACCGCCCGGCCATGCATTGCGGGCGACGGCTTTCATGTCAACGTTACCCACCGCCATGCTCGATCTGGGGTCGGAACCGCCCCTGGTCGGACACGTCGAGATTGCGATTTTAGTCGAGAAATATGGAGAGGAGATTCGACATGGCAAAACTGGCTGGGCTTCCCTGGACTGACACGAAACTCTTGCTGACGGACTCCGGCATTGACTCCGGCATCAAAGGCGACTGGCTGAACATCGACAATTTGACGCTGCCAATCGGAAGCGTGAGCGGCAACGAGAAGACTGGCGATATCTCCGATCTGAGCGACGAACCTGCTGCGGAAACCGGCAAGGGGATTCACAGTCACGGATTGGATCGCGCCGCGAACAGCCTCGATCTCATTTCCGCGGATGGGATCACTCTGACATCGGGGAGCGATGGCAGATTGAACCTCAGCGGACTGGCCGAGGCGGCAGCCGGAGTTGGCATTCATCTGGACAGCAGCTTTCTCGATTTGTGGCAGGACGCGACAACGGGCCATGCCGACAGCCAAGTCACCTATGCCGCCACCACCCCTGAGGCAGTTGCTGACCTCGGCACGGTCTCGACGGGCGCCGCGGCTGCCTCCAGCAGTCTCCTCGCCGCCGCCTCGAATGCAATCGACCCGATCTTCGAAACAAGAGTGGCGACCGCCGGCGACGATGTCGAGGAGAAGGGTTCGGGTTCGATCTCGACCAACATAAACGACCTGGAGCTGGGCTATGACAGCAGCACCCGACAAACGGTAGGCATCCGCTTCACCGCGATCGACATCCCGCAAGGCGCCATCATCACCGGCGCCTATATCCAGTTCCAGGCCAATGAGGTGAAGACCGGCGTGACCTCGCTGCTGATCAAGGGCGAAGATACCGACGACGCGAGCGCCTTCACAAGCGTCAGCTTCGACGTGTCCTCACGCGCGACGACGGACGCGTCCGCAGCCTGGACGCCGGACCCGTGGAACACGGTAGGCGAGCAAGGGCTGACCGAGCGCTCGCCGGACCTGTCGGCGATCGTGCAGGAGATCATCAATCGCTCGGGCTGGGCTGCGCTCAACGACATGGCATTTTTGGTCACCGGCACTGGCACGCGCACAGCCGATTCCTACGAATACTCGCCGACCAGCGCTCCGCTGCTGCACATAGAATATCTGCTGCCAGGATCCGGAAGTCCGGTGGCCTTCAACAGCCCGGCTGACGCCAGCGCCGCCGCCAACCAGATCGCCGAGCTTGCCGCGACTGGTGCACCCACCGGGATCACCGCCTCGGCCACGGATCCCGATGCCGGCTCGACCGTCACCTACAGCATCAATGACTCGCGCTTCGCCATCAATGCCAGCAGCGGCGTCATCACGCGCTCTGCCAACGGCACGCTCGACTTCGAGACCCAGCCGTCGATCAATCTGACAGTGACGGCAAAGTCTTCCGACGGCACCACCGCCAACCAGGCCTTCACCCTCGCCGTCCTCAACAGCGCTGAGCCGGTCGCCTTCAACACCCCGCCGGATACCGACACCGCCGCCAACCAGATTGCCCAGAACGCCGCCGCCGGCACGGCGGTCGGGATCACCGCCTCGGCCACGGATCCCGATGCCGGCTCGACGGTCGCCTACAGCATCAACGACACGCGCTTCGCCATCAATGCCAGCACCGGTATCATCACACGCTCGAGCACCGGCACGCTTAACGCCCAGTTAGAGCCGTCGGTCAACCTCACCGTCACGGCCTCCTCGGCCGACGGCAGTACCGATACCCACGCCTTCGCCGTCAGCATCACCGGTGCTAATCAGCTGCCGACATCAGTGACCTTGGCGCATACCATCCTGACGTCGCTGTGGTCGCCACCGAGCCCCGATCCCACGGATCTCGTCTATATTTCTCATCTCGACACGCTGCTGGTTGCCGATAGTGAAGTTGACGAAATGTCCATCTTTACCGGCAAGAATCTCTACCAAATGAATCTGAGCGGCACCCTGGCGGGCACGCTCACGACGATCAATTTTTCCGATGAGCCGTCGGGGATCGCCTACAATCCCACCAACCACCATCTCTTCTTCACGGACGACACTGGCACCAAGAGCGTGTACGAACTCAACCCCGGACGGGACGGACTTTACAACACGTCGGACGACCTTGTGACCTCATTCAAGACGGCCGCATTCGGCAGCACAGACCCGGAGGGGATTGCCTATGATACAAAACGTGGGGTCCTATATGTCGCCGACGGCACAACCCAGACGATTTACACCATCGCTGCGGGTCCGAATGGCAAATTCGATGGTGTCGCGAGCACGGGCGGCGACGACGTGGTCACGAGTTTTTCTGCGCGTGCGCTGGGGACCCCTGGCGACGAAAGTATTGCGTACGATCCAGTCCACGACCTCCTTTATATCATTACGTCGAAAAACTCGGTGGCAATGGTAACGCCTACCGGGCAGTTATTGGGCACGCTCGATATCTCCGCGGCCCATGCCCACAAACCGTCGGGAATGGCGCTGGCGCCAAGCAGCGACGATCCAAGCCATAGTATGAGCCTGTACATCACTGATCGCGGCGTGGACAATGACTCCCATCCGACCGAGAACGACGGCAAGATCTATGAATTCCATATAAATGATTGGCTGCTCGCCTGATCCTGCACGGCGCGTGTTTCAGACCACCGGAACTCGTCATGCCCGGCCGGCTCACTGATTTGAAATTCGGACCCGTGAGCCGGTAGCCGCCGGCAAAGAAAAGCCCGGACCACTTGCGGCACACAAAAGTGCCGCAAGTGGTCCGGGCTTTCAAATGACAGGCTTACGTTCTCACAACGCTGTTTTCAGCGACCATGATGCTCGAAGAGCTTACGCCTGCCCGGGAGGACCGGAGTGGATGTGGTTCTTGTCTCCCCAACCATTGCCCGGGCGTGATCCGCCCGATTGGGCAATCGCCTTGGAGTTCAAGCTCGTGCCGAGCAAAAGCGTCACAGCCGGCGGCGTAACTGCCGCAAAGCGCCCCGCCTTCTTGAGAAAGTCGCGGCGTGCCTGAGCTTCCGAGACCAGGTTCTCCTGAGTCCGTTCTGAGCTTTTTGTGCTTTCAGTTGACATGTCAAACCTCTCCACAACCGTCTCAAATTTACAGATCGAGCTTATGCTTTGTGACCCGGGGGCACTAGTTCTCCAAAAGGCTTAGATTTTGGTGCGAGGGTTGAAAAGCGTGCGAGCAATGCGACGTAAGAAGTCCGACGGCCCACGTCGCACCAAGCCGTAGCCGCGTGAAAATCGCCATGTCCCCCACATCAAATTGCCGGCCAAGCGCAGCGGCGCTCCGACGACGGGGTGGGTCGCCGTGAAGATGCGTCTCCAGTGCTGGATACGGACCATCCGGCGTTGTGCACACTTTGCCGGGATTCTGGTTCCAAAGAAATGATGCATGGCCAGGAGCTGGGTGTCGAGCGCATTACGGGCGGTTCCATCCGACATGGATTGCTGCAGTGACGTCCAATCCACGTCATCGCTTTCCGCCAATCGTGCCAGATCATGAAGGTGCCTGAGATCTATCCTTCCGCGCCAGTAATCTCCCTCCTTGAGAAGGTCGTGCACCATCCAGTGCATGGCGCGGGCCTGAGCGGTAGGAATTTTCACCCGAAGGCCGCCTCGCTGAACAAGCTTGGGGGGGTGACAGCCGTTCGCTCGGCTCGAGCGGAGCTCCAGCATTCCGGCGTCCTGCTGGCGGGCCATGCCTCGAGCGCCCGCCACATCGACGTAGCCAAGCTCTTCAAGACAGGCTCTGGCGACCGTCTCTTGGCGCGGATTCACAGCTAGATCAAGGTCACTCGTCATCCTGCTGGGAATCCGGCCGGCCGGTGAAAGGAACAACGGAATGGCACCCTTGAGCAGGAGCGGAACGATATCGCTGCCATTGAGGGCCGCAACGGCTTCACGCAATTGGGAACGCAAGCGCAGGTTCCGTTCCCGATTGCAGTCGTGAACGAACCGAAGATACTCACGCACGTCCTGCGGGAGCTGGTGGATTTGTCCGGCACGCGCGAGGGAGGAAAACAAATCGGGTGTGAGCAGAGTGTGATTTGCCAAAGCAATCACGGCCTGCCAATCGGCCCTGTCAGTCGGACTGCCGCGAAGTCCGGCGATCAACGCCTCAAGCGCGTTGCCCCTGCTCATCATCGGCACGCTTGCGATATAAGTTGTACCGCATCATCAAGCTTCGAATAGTTCAGGCAATAGGTTTCGGCCGATCCGATGAGTTGGGTCAGAACTTCGAACGCGGTGCCACTCAGCCTTCCGCCGGGTGCAAGCGCGCCGTTGAGAAGACCGCGCAATGCGTTGGCAGGATCGACCGGCTCCAGGCAAGCCTTCGAACCGTGGCCTCGACGCAGCAGGACCACACTGCCGATAGGCAGGGGAGAATGAGCCAAGGGCGCCGACGCCTTGGGCACGGCAAACCGCACACGCCTACGGTCGGGCCGGCGGCAGACTGGAGCATCGTCGAGATCGGCGCAGTATTCGGCCAGAAGCGGCCATGCCCCCGCCTTGACCGCGCAGGCAAACGGCAGGCCAACGCCACGCCCCCTGGAGTCCAGCAGAGTAACATCATCAGCGGCAAAGCCGAATCCGGCATGGACCAATGCCAAAGTCAGTGTTGTCTTGCCCGCGCCCGGATTGCCGCAAAGAAGGACCATACGTCCATTGCTGAAAAGGCCCGCCGCATGGAGAGCGAGTTCATAGACGCCGCGATCGAGAACCTCGTTCAGCAATTGTCCTTTCAGTGTGACGGCTAGTTCGTCGGCAGGGCAGGACAGAATCCAATCGCCATCCCGGAACAGATGGATCCGTCCCCCGTGCTCAACTACCTCGAGTAGAACGTCGGCAGCCTCACTTCGAACCTCAAGATGCCGAAATACGGTGATTGCGGGGAATGCGGAGGCTGCTGGATAGACGATCCGCATGTTGAGGCCCGCAACGGCAACCACCTGGCTCACGAGTTCCTGAGCTGCTGACGGAGACACAGGCACGCGGGGCCGTATCAGGCTAAGCCGCTGCCAGTCCGCGAGCGCCGCCTCGACATGCCTGTTTGCCTCAAGCCTTTCAACGCCCCTGCGCATCATCTCGACCGAAATGGCTTGCGGTGCCATGCCTTCTTCCAGACAGCGCCAGATGTCGGCAGCAGTGTCGTTGATGGCGAAAATGGCCTGATTTGTCGGGCTGAACAGGACGTTTCTTTCCCTGACGCGTACCAACCGTCCTTGGATTACAAACGTCGCAGAACTGTGATCGGCGAGGCGCGGTGTCGCAGTTCTGTCAATGGCCTCGTGCTGATTCATCGCGGTGACGGTCCAAGCTGTTATGGCAAGGCGGGTGTGGTCGATGGGCGAGCGACATGCATTATCGTCACCGAGGGCTGCGATTTCTCACAGCACTTCGTCGGAAAACCTGGCCACATCCTGATGCGCTGCGATCCACTGGAGGTGCGCCCTGCTCCAGTAGCTCCTGGCGCCGGCGCCGGTCAGCACTCTGAAACCAGACGGCGGCAGCGGCAACGCGGAGGGTATTGGCGCGTCGGGCAGCCACAGCAACACATTGTCGCGACTTTCAATCGTCAGCCGCCATGTTCTTTCCAGGCGACGGAATCCACGCATGTTAGCCGCAGCCAACGCAAAAACCGATTCCGTAATCCGCAACCTGGGTGACTGGTCGACAGCTTTGATCGGCGCCTGATGTGTGATTTCGCCCTTGGAGAGAAAGGCGTGCATACGAATGAGGGATCTGTCGATCCGCACGATTTGGCCTGTTCCGTCCCGTTCGTTTGATGCAGGATCCAGGCTGATCCCTGAGAAACATCCGTCGAACAGGCAGTCTTCAACGATGCCGCTGAGAAGATAGTCGTTCTCCACCGCATCATCCCTGATTTCGCTGAGCCAGCAGCCTTTTAGCCGAAAGCCGTCGGCGTGCTCGGCGAAGCGAATGCCATCCCAGCAGCGACGCGCACGGATACCCTCTATTGTCGCGTCGGTGGTTCCGTCCCTGACAAGCAGAGCGGCGCTGTTGCAATACGTGTCGCGCCAATCAGACGTTAGCGGCACCTGACCATCGAAGCGCCCTCCGATAAGGCGAACGCCGGGGCAGTTGCGGATGACGAGGGGATAGCGATTGACGGGCAACGGCCCCTCGTCGCATCCGGTCGTCGCGCTGGGATCGCTATTTCTGCTGTTGGCAACCGTGAAGGAAGCATTTCGAGCGTCGATTGTTGCTCCCGGCTCGAGGTTCTTAATCGATTGCTGTTCGAATCCATAGGCACCTGCCAGGACGAATTCCTTGCCTTTCGGCGCCTGTTCCTCTTGCGCTGAGCCCGAGCCCGGCAACAGGGCGATCAGGGGATACAGGCCGGCGACGCCCATGAATGATCGGCGGTTCATTGTAGTGCTCATTGACCTGCCGGATCGCCCAGCCGACGTCGTTCGAGACAGGCCAAAAGCACAGCCTCCAGAACCCTTTCGGCGACATCTTCGGGCGATGCCAACCTTTCCACGTCGACCGCCGCCAGCACGCCGACGTGATCTTCCGTGTCCATTCCCCTCTCAAGATCGGCCGCAATCTCGCGGCAAGCACAATCCGCAGCCGACCAGAGATGACCGCCGCAATCAGGAGATGCCCTTTGCATCCGCGAGGACCGATCGCCCCTTTTCAGAAGTCGATTTCGTGCTAGGCCGATCTCGCCGCGCAGATGGACAAAAACCATGTCATGCACGCCAATGGCGAACAAGATGTCAATCCAGCTCTCCGAAGTTGCCCGATGCTTAGCCTTAAGCGATATGGAGAGGAATCCCTGCAGCAGCCCCTGATCCATAATAGTGATAGTATTCTTTCCCTGCCTTTCGGTTTGGATATAGGCAACCAAAACGGAAAGGTTCCAAATAACCCTGATTGCATCGACAAACGACGATTGGCCACTCTCGATGACAAAACGTGCAATTCGGGCGAGCAACGAGCGAAACTGACGGTCCTTGAATCTCGGGGCAACAATACCGATCCTGTGGATCTGGCGGTCGATGAACGTTCTTGTCTCCCACGCTATTCTCACATCGCCTGCCAGCGGGCCGCACCGTCGCAAGTCGTTCGCCAACAGGGTGGAAGCGGTTGTCTTTCCGATCCCAGGGAGACCAAAGAATTCGACGAATCGAATGTCTGTTTGAGGCGCGCTTGCTTCAAGGCTTGGCGGCAAGCCTAGCGCCAGCTCGCTAGCTGTGTGCGGAATCATTGGGCTCGGTTGGCGAGGTTGGTTCTAGGGAGACAAAGAGACATGGCGGAAGCTCAATGTTGAAAGAGCTGAGTTCCAATTCTTGCGTACAGCTTTGGGCTCTCACCAAGCCCGCTCTGCATTGATCGTTGCCTGCCGCGGTAGAAGATGAGCAAAGCCAAGGGCAGCCAGAAGAAGGGCGCTGTTGATGGGCCGAAAGAATCGCTCATCTGGTTTGCGGCGATGTAGTTGAAAACGGAAACCGATGTTCCGAGCACCATCACATTAATTTCCGTCGAGTGGTCCCCCCTGTCCTTATCAAACAATGTACTGAAGACAGCGCTGACAACATATGTCACGACCACGAGTACCATCACTGACATCAACCCGACGCCGGGCACCCCCAGTGTTCTAAAGGCGTCGATGAACAGGTTGTGGCTATGGGGAGCAATATCGCCCACCCACTGCCCTGCGCCGACCCCCATAAACGGATGCGATAGGCCGAGGTCTATAGATATAGACCACAGCCGCTGCCGCGAGATGACCGAATGTGCCTCGCCTCCGGACAATTGGAGGGCGAGCAGATTGTAAGCCCGTGGATTGAGGTACTGCAATGCCACCAGGCTCGCTTCCAGCAATATCGGAGCCGTAACCATACCCGCGATTACTGCTATTGGGCTCTGCTTTCTTCTGACCAGATAGAAGCTGTATATTCCGAAGAACGCTCCGAGGCCTGCAACGCCGAGAACGAAATTTGTCTTTGAACCCGATTTCACCAAACCCAGGAGCACCGCAACGAGGCAGCCCAAGAGGAGAACACGGTGGCTGCGGGATGAGACCAGCTTCGCGGCGACAAGCGGCAGAGCAGCCGACAAGGCGATCCCGAGTTGGTTAGAGTGCTTGAAATAGCCTTCCGCGCGATCGGCAAATCTGGCATCGCCCAGCCCGATTGCGACTAGACAGGATGTTGCAACACTCATGATGATCATCGCCATCACTATCCTATCGATTGCCACGAGACCCTTTGGTCTGGTGGAAATCGCTGCGACTGCTGGAATAATCGCGAAGCCGAACACCTGCGCAAAAACCGCGCGCATCGTCCTGATCGGACTGTCGGCGTAAAGCATCGACAGTAGGGACAGAACCATGATGAAAGCAGATATGGCCAGCACCGCAGTCGCCAGTGCCGCTTCGGTCCGATGGAGGCGTCTTGCTGTTTCGGCATAGGCACCGACGCTTACCAGGGCGCAGAACAGAGCAAGCAGGAAAGAAAGCGAGCCATCCGTTCCGGCAATCCGCGTGGCGCCAGGGAACCAGATGGACACGATCAGCAAAAGAACGGATACCTGCAGCATAGATGGGATGTCACACCGAACGCGTGATCTAGGAATTTCGTGCCGACGCAACTCTGCCCTGATGCGCAACGTACAGCGCCTTGTTGGCAAGCTGCCGCACGGCAGGTGAATCTCCGCATACCTATTTTCACGAGCAGCCTAGGCTCAGCGGATGGACATGGAAATGTGCGAAAAGGGTGCATTGGGACAGGGTGCACTACGCCTTTTGTGCAAAGCGGCTGAGGTGTAGCGATTTCCCACAACTTGATCGACAGTCGGCCAGTCAGTGCAGCCGGATTGGGTGTTGGTACGGATTCGCAGATGTGGGAGACTCAGGTACGGCACTTTGAGTCTTCTGAGTCTTCCACACCGTAGGAGATCGCCGTGCTTTGGGGCCTTGTCGCAGTCGGCTTGATCGGCATTTTGCTGGGATTTCGTTTTCGAGCGGCTGCGCTCATCATCATGACGGCGGTGACCTTCGTGGTCGGCGTCGTTGCAGGCGGCATCGGCAGTTGGTTTGACTGGGGCCGCCTGGTTTCAATCCTGCTTCTCGTAATCGTTCTGCAGTGCGCCTATTTGCTCGGCCTCGTCCTTGGCGTCATCTGGCGCCGTGGCATGTCACGCGAGCAATGACGATCCCGGCTGCATTTTTCGCGCCCCGGCGCCGGAGCTGTTCGCCGTTGTTTTGCCGCCAGGACACGCCGGCGTCTTTGCGGCAACGACATGCATGAGAGCAAGAACATGAGAGCAAGAATTTGCGGTGCGCTTTACTTAAGACGCATGGTCGAATTTCATCACGGCGAAGACAGTCCGGATGAGAATAACGACATCGGCCCACAGCGACCATTCCCGCACATAGCGGCTGTCGATGGAGACACGACTGGGATAATCCATCGCGTCTCTGCCGTTTACCTGCCACAGGCCGGTTAGTCCCGGTCGGGTTTTTAGATAATCGATCGCACAGGAGCCGTAACGTTGTAGTTCGTCGGGAACGACCGGACGAGGGCCGACACAACTCATCTCGCCACGCAGCACGTTAATGAGCTGAGGCAGCTCATCCAGGCTCGATTTCCTGAGGATATGCCCCAGGAATGTGATGCGCGGGTCGTTTTTGATTTTCCAATTCTGCTCCCACTCCTTGGCGGCTTCGGGACTGCTCGCGAGATAGTCGGCCAGAACCCGCTCCGAGTTCGCCACCATGGTCCTGAATTTATAGCAGGCGAAGCGCTTGCCATTGAATCCGACCCTGGTGTGGGAGAACACCGCCGGTCCCCCATCAGTCAACAATATCAAAAGGGCAACCGCCAGCATGACCGGGGCGGCAAGGACAAGTGCGATCGATGCGACAGCCATGTCCATGATCCTTTTGGGCCGGCCTCCAAGCGGACGGAGGTTTTGGCCGATCCGGGTGCTGGGCCTGCGGCGCTTTATGTCAAATGCGCTGATTGTCACGGGTCTCACCAAGAAACGCGGTTGGTGTTGCTGCCCAACTTCACAGCGGCTTGGGATTCTTGGCAAGAGAAGCAAAGGAGGTAGCGGCGTACCCGGTGCTCGTTACTCCTAAGCCTGACCCGCGCGTCGATGGCGTGGTGTCTATAAGCCTTCTGATCAAACGGCGTATCACCTAGCATCCGTTTGCTGCGGTAGCAGTCCGGGCAGGTCGGCTGTATTGCCAAAGTCTGCATTGGACCTGGCTCAACCACCAGGAGATCAGGGTGCCAACCGAATCCAGGCCGTCACGCTCGTGGAGATACAGGAACCACGTTTGATAAATGCGCAAGGCGCAAAGGCGTCCGTCAAAGCAATGCAGGAAATACACGTGCATCACGCCGAGACAAGATCCCCCTGGGCGGTTTGTCAGCTTAACGGACATTCCAGGCTTACAGTTCAGGCTTATTTGACAGTGGAGCGCGCAACGTGGTGTCCAGCTTGATGCCTTTACCGCGTGATCTTGCCGCGGCGTCGTTTGCTCGTGATATTCACGAGATCGAGCTTGCCGAAGTACTTGCCATTGTGCGCAAGCAGATTGCCTTGCTTGATCTTGATCTCTCCGGCCTCACCGTGGTCGTTGGCGCTACGACAGGATACCAAGCGGTGACTGCCACAGCGGCGGCGCTCGCCAATGCCAGCCGTGTCGTTGCGCTCGCCCGCATAACCTCCAGACATCCGAGCCTGGCAGCCATCGCAGATGCGACGTTGGCATTTGCCAAACACGCTAAAGTCTCCGAACGCATTGAAGTGACGAACCGCATCGGCAGCCGCAAATGGCAGGACGTCGACCTCGTCACCAGTTGTCCCCAGGTCGGACCGATTTCGAGGTCTCTCATTGAACTCTTGCCCTCACATGCGGTGATTTCGCTGATGGCTGAACCATGGGAGCTTCGGCCGGGCTTTGTGGACTTCGACGCCTGTGAAGAGGCCGGCATCAAAGTCGCCGCTCCCAATCTTAGCCACCCAGCCATAGACCTGCTGCCGGAATTCGCGCGGTTATGCTGCATCTTGCTCAGCGATGCTGGTGTCGATCAACGAGCCGCGAGGCTCGCCATCGTCTGCGACACGCCCTGTGCACCATCCCTTGAGCAGGCGCTACGCGCCGGCGGGGCGAGAGTAAGTGTTTTTTCGCATCCCATGCTCCTGACCGACGACACATGGGATGTGATCGTGGTCGCGATGAGGCCGTCCGACAAACCTTCAATGGACATTAACAGCCTGGGCCGTATTGCCCGGAACTCTCGCCAAGCGCTCCTGGTGCAATTCAGCGGCGGCATCGATCGCTCCGCCGCGAGCTATTTTGGCCTCAGGGTCTGGCCACCGAAGCGGCTCACCCGTGGTCAGCTAGGCCTTCCACTTGACGTACTCGGATCGGCTCCAATCGTCCGCAGACTGACGGGAGGGCTGAAGGCTGCCGAAGCAGCATATCGTGGCGTAGAGCTTGGACGGGACAGCATTGGATTTCTCGTGACGGCGGGGTCCGCAACGGTTGGTGCCTAAGCACACGCCCAGCGTGCCGTTCGCGACAAGGCACGGACGGCAGCATCGATCTTCGGAACTTACCAGAACGGCGAACCCGTGGTCCCGCCCTTAACGCGCCCGGCGGTTTATATTGCCAAGCCGGCCAGGCAATGACCGATCGGGCAGCCTTCACAGCAACATTTGTCTGAGCTTGTACGCTACCTCGGTGCGGTTTGTAGCCTTGAGTTTTTTCATGATATTTCGGATGTGGACCTTAACGGTGCTCTCGCAGAGGTTGAGCTCGTAGGCAATTATCTTGTTCGCCTTGCCTGTCCTGAGCGCCTCCACAACCGCCGCCTCGCGTGTGGTGAACATGCCGGTGAGCGGACGGGCACCGTTTGTGGTCGAGTGGATGATCTCTCGAAGAGCCAGCACGCAGCTGGCGGGGACAAAGATCCCTCCGGCACGAGCGAGCCCGATGGCCTCGGCCGCGACCTTCACCTTCACGCTGGTAGGGATGTAGCCTCGGGCGCCGCATTCGAGAGCAGCGAGAACCTCCCCCGGCTCGTCGGAATCCACCACGACGATTACGGGTACGGTGCCAAACTCGGAAATGAAGTGCGAAAGTTCCGCCCGAACGCTCTGGTCCGTGACCTTTCTGGCACCGAGAATTACGAGGATCGCGGACGGCTGCGCTTCCCCGGCAATGTGCTGGATTTCGTCGAGCGATCCGACCGCGCTGACCCGCCAAGTGGGATTGTGTTCGATGAGGCCGCGCGCAAGGCATTCACGTTCGAGTGCTCGCTTGTCGACAATCATGACCAAGCCTTCGCTTGGGCGTCCTTCATCGAGATCGGACCCGCTAAGACCATTCGCGTCCGGCAGATGTCCATTGTGTATCGGTCTTGTTGCGTCGTTCCAAAAATCGGAAATTTGGGGGTGTCCCATCGCCTTACTACTCCTCTCCGTCGCTCCCTTTTTGTTTTGCCCCCTCTCGCAAAATTCGGCAGAAGCGTGACCTGTACGCTCGTTCATCATGTGTCAGGTTGCGTAGTTGTTAACTGACGATTGGATTCAAGGAGTAGGGCATACGCCGCCCCAACGCACGGACGTATGGCTTCCTCGCTCCATGGAGGTAACCCAACCTGGAAGGCATACTACGATGCTGTGGAAAAGGCGCATTAATCCTGGTTAACAATTTGGTAATTATATCTTAGGTAGCTAATATACCTGACCGCATCACAACCTGCAATTGCATTTCTCCCACGCGACACTAATAAGGCGAACTCAAGCTCCGAACTGAGACCGCCGGTTGACCAGTTCTGCCTCGACAACCAGCGAGCTAAATTGGCTATCGGCCGACCCCCGAATTGTGGCTCTCGTACTCCGTTCGTATGCTTTGCGCGTGTTCAGCGTGAGCGCATATAGTCCCCCAGCCCCCGGCGCCGTTTCTCACAAACTGCCCGTCGGTTAGGCCCGGTGTCCTAGCCCCATCCCAACAACGGGTGCCGGGCCGCTCCATCAGAACTCCTCGTTGACTAAAGGCCCGCCACCCCATTTGCGAGGCGACGAGCCCTCGCCCCAGCCCACACATCTATCAAAGCAATTGCGGTGCCAGATGTACTGACCCGTAACGGGTCACTTTTGGCCCAGCGGCGGACGAGCTTCCACATCGGAGCTCGCGGCAACGATAGTGGGATTTCATGGACGCGCGCCCAAGCGTATAACGGTCCAGCAGTCTTCTCGCCTGACCTTGCGGAAGCGCAGATCGCGAGAAGACAGCCGGTCATAGGGTTGGAGACGGCCATGTCCATCAGACGCCAGATCGGATCGCGCGGCAAAGTGCAGGCCCGCCTTTCGAATTGCATCGCGGCCGACTGCCGTGGATGAGGGTCGCCGGACGGCAATTCTTAACCTGTCCTTTTCCAGTGCGAGGAACGTCCGCGATTATCTGGCGGCGCAGGAGAAGAAGTCGCTGCTGCGCTTTCTGACCTGCGGTTCGGTCGATGACGGCAAGTCGACGCTGATCGGGCGCCTGCTTTCCGACACCAAGCAGATTTTCGAGGACCAGCTCGCCGCGCTCGAACGCGATTCGCGCAAGCANGTCGCCTACCGCTTCTTCGCCACGCCGAAGCGCAAGTTCATCGTCGCCGACACGCCCGGTCACGAGCAATACACGCGCAACATGGCAACCGGCGCCTCGACCGCCGACCTGGCGATCGTGCTGATCGATGCGCGGCAAGGGGTGCTGCGCCAGACCAGGCGCCATTCGATCATCGCCTCGCTGCTCGGCATCCGCCACATCGTGCTGGCCGTCAACAAGATCGATCTGGTCGGGTTCGACCAGGCGGTGTTCGAGCGGATCGTTGAAGACTACCGGCAATTCTCGCGCGATCTCGGCTTCCAGACCATCGTGCCGATCCCGATGTCGGCTCGTTATGGCGACAACGTCAGCCGCCGCTCGGACAACATGGAGTGGCATTCCGGCCCGACGCTGATCGAGCATCTCGAAACCGTGTCGGTCGATGCAGCGGTGGTCGACCTGCCGTTCCGCTTTCCGGTCCAGTATGTCAATCGCCCCAATCTCGACTTTCGCGGTTTTGCCGGCACGATCGCCTCCGGCTCGGTCGCGTCAGGCGACGAGATCGTTGTCGCCAAGTCCGGCAAGTCTTCGCGCGTCAAGCGGATCGTCTCGCATGGCGGCGACCTCGCCCAGGCGGCTGCCGGCCAGGCCGTCACGCTGGTTCTTGACGACGAGGTCGAGATCTCGCGCGGCAACATGCTNGCCCAGGCGGCTGCCGGCCAGGCCGTCACGCTGGTTCTTGACGACGAGGTCGAGATCTCGCGCGGCAACATGCTGGTTTCGCCGGCCGCACGGCCGCAGGTCGCCGACCAGTTCGCCGCCAACATCGTCTGGTTCGACGAGCATGCGCTGCTACCCGGCCGCTCCTACATCCTGCGCACCGAGACCGACCAGACCAGCGCCACCGTCACCGACCTGAAATACCGGATCAACGTCAACGACTTTGCCCATGAGGCGGCCAAGTCGCTCGAAATGAACGAAGTCGGCATCTGCAACATCTCGACGCGGACGCCGATCGCCTTCGATCCCTTCGCCGAGAACCGCACCACCGGCGCCTTCATCCTGATCGATCGCATCTCGAATGCCACCGTCGGCGCCGGCATGATCCTGCACACGCTGCGCCGCGCCGAAAACATCCACTGGCAGTNCGCATCTCGAATGCCACCGTCGGCGCCGGCATGATCCTGCACACGCTGCGCCGCGCCGAAAACATCCACTGGCAATCGCTCGATGTCGGCAAGCGTGTGCGCGCCGACATGAAGAACCAGCGGCCCGCGGTGTTCTGGTTCACCGGGCTGTCGGGCTCCGGCAAGTCGACCATCGCCAACCTGTTCGAAAGGAAGCTGTTCGCCACCGGCCGCCATACCTATATCCTGGACGGCGACAACGTCCGGCACGGTCTCAACCGCGATCTTGGTTTCACCGACGCCGATCGCGTCGAGAACATCCGCCGCGTCGCCGAAGTGGCGCGTTTGATGGCCGATGCCGGCTTGGTGGTCATCGTGTCGTTCATTTCGCCGTTCAGCGCCGAGCGGCGCATGGCGCGCGAATTGATGGCCGATGGCGAGTTCATCGAGGTGTTCGTCGACACGCCGTTCGAGGAATGCGCCAGGCGTGATCCGAAGGGCCTCTATGCGCGCGCGCTGAATGGCGAGATCAAGAATTTCACCGGCGTCGATTCTCCCTACGAAGCGCCGCAAAACCCGGAAATCCATCTCCAGACACTCGGCAAATCGGCCGAACAGATGGTAGACGCCCTGGAACACTGGCTGAACGAGCGCGACATTGCCGAAGACCAATACGACAGCGGCGGCGGCATCTGACGACAGCGAGATGAAACTTAAAGGCCCCGGCGCATCACCCAGCACCGGGGCCCTTGAGGCATGTACGAGCTACCTATCATGTCTGCATATGATCGTGGCCTAATATGATGAATGAACAGTGAATGACCACCATCTAGCCTGGGGACAATGACCGGTGCAGCGGGCGACCTTGGAGGGGCTGATGACCCGCCGCATTTGTCACTCTCCCCACGGGATATCCGCGATTTGACGGTACCTCAGCGTTTAACGCAATTGCGCCAAAAGGATTACCCCAGTCAAAGGCAGGGGAATCGCACATGAGTACAAAGGGACTCTTGTGTGGTGTGCGGAAATCGATTCTGAAAGGACCTCTGGANGGCAGGGGAATCGCACATGAGTACAAAGGGACTCTTGTGTGGTGTGCGGAAATCGATTCTGAAAGGACCTCTGGATGATCGGAGGTCAGCATGGTGTTTCTGGATGTATTCGGCGAGGTTCCGGACCCTCGAGACTTGACCGCACAGCACCCGTTGCCGGAGATTTTGTTCGTAGCGCTTGCGGCGGTCCTTTGCGGTGCGACGCATTGCACGGAAATGGAGCTGTTTGCCAGGAATCGGCTCGACCTGTTGCGGCAGTTCATCCCGCTCGAGCGTGGCGCGCCCAGCCACGACACCTTCAGCCGGGTGCTGGCGGCCCTCGATCCTGTCGCCCTCAACGATGCGTTCATGCGCTTCATGGCCGCTTTCGGCGCACAGGCGCGCATCGATGCGCCGAAAGGCCAGATCGCCATCGACGGCAAGAGCCTCAGGCGCGCCTATGCCAAGGGCCTTTCGCATATGCCGCCGCTGGTGGTGACCGTCTTTGGCTGCGAGACCTTCATGAGCCTGGCCCAGACCGTGGCGCAGAAAGGCGGGGAGGTGCAGGCCGCGATCGCGGCGCTCGAATTGTTGTCGCTCAAGGGATTGACCGTCACCGCCGACGCCTTGCACTGCCATCGCCGCATGACCCAGACCATCCGCGACGGTGGCGGCCACTACGCGATCGCCATCAAGGCCAACCAGTCGAAGCTGGCCGCCGAAGCCAACACCGCACTCGACAAGGCAGCGGCGGGCAAAGCAACCAAGTTCCATCAGACCAAGGAGGATGCCCATGGCCGTCACGAGGTGCGGCGTGCCTTCGTCATTCCCTTTGTGCAGCCGCCGGGCAAGAATGCACTCGTCGACCTTTGCGCCGTCGGCCGTGTCGAAAGCTGGCGCACCGTCGATGGCAAGACCACGCACAAGGTCCGCTGCTATGCGCTGTCGCGCAAAATGCNCGGCACACGAACTGCTCGCCACAGTACGCCGCCACTGGAGCATCGAGAATGACCTGCACTGGCAACTCGACGTTTTGCTCGGCGAAGATCAAATCAGAGGCCGCAAGAACAATACCGCCGCCAATCACGCCATACTTCGCCGCCTCACTCTCAATGTTCTCAGAGCCGATCTTGAAAACATCCCGCTCAGCCACAAACGACTCAAGGCACGATGGGCCGATCAAAACCTGCTTAGCCTCTTTACTCATATGCGATAGCCCTGCCCTNATCTCCCCCCTTGAGGGGGAGATGTCCGGCAGGACAGAGGGGGGCGCTGTCCCGCCAGCGTTCCGGAAGGAACGGGGCGAAGGGGTCGTTGACGTCGCGCATCACGCCAGCGCCTCCTCGACAATGCGGCCAAGCTCGGGCGCGATGTAGGAGAGATCCTCCTCGTCCTTGATCAGCACGCCGATGGCGCGGCGGAAGGCTTCCGGCCATGGGCTGCCGCCTTTTTCCAGGATGGTGGCGGCGTTGGCCCATTCGACCGCTTCGGCGATGCCTGGCGGCTTGGCGAGCGGGCGGGCGCGGATGGTCTGCACGGCTGCGGCCACCGCGCGCGCCGTTGCCTCGGCCACATCGCCGGCGCGCAGCATGATGATGGCGGCCTCGCGCTCGGCATTGGGATAGCCGATCCAGTGATAGACGCAGCGCCGGCGCAGCGCCTCGGCGAGTTCACGGGTGCGGTTCGAGGTCAGGATGACGATCGGCTGCGCGGTGGCGCGGATGGTGCCGCGCTCGGGAATGCTGATTTGGAAATCGGAGAGGAATTCCAAAAGCAGTGCTTCAAATTCGTGGTCGGAACGGTCGATCTCATCGACCAGCAGTATGCGCTGCTCCGGCGCCTTCAGCACCTGCAGCAGCGGCCGCGCGATCAGGAAACGGTCGTCATAGATATCGATCTCATGCTCGCCGGCATGGCGGATGGCGAGCAGCTGGCGTTGATAATTCCATTCGTAGAGCGCATGCGCGGCGTCGATGCCTTCATAGCATTGCAGCCGCACCAGATCGCGGCCGAGCAGCGCGGCGATCGCCTTGGCCGCTTCCGTTTTGCCGACGCCGGGCGCGCCTTCGAGCAGCAGCGGCTTGCCCAGCCGGATCGCCAGGAAGATGGCTGTGGAAAGGCTCTCATCCGCCAGATAGCGTGAGGCGGCCAGATGCTGTGCCACCGCCTCCGGCGAGGTCGCGACAGTCTCGGCGCTTGTCCCGTTCATTGCGGCCCTCAGTTCGCCGCTTGCGCCTTCAGCGCGCGCAAAATGCGCTCCGGCGTGATCGGCAACGTGTCGATGCGCACGCCGACGGCATCGAAGACGGCATTGGCGACCGCCGGGATTTGCGGATTGGCGCACATTTCGCCCGGTCCCTTGGCACCGTATGGCCCGTCTGCCGAGGGTCGCTCCAGCACGATGATCTCGGTCTCGGCAAGGTCGCCGGGGCCGGGCATGAGATACTGGTTGAAGTCGGTGCCGCCATGGTCGCGGTTGGGATAGTAGGGTTCCGTGGTTTCGTAGAGCGCGTGACTGATGCCCATCCAGGAGCCGCCGACGAGTTGTTGCTCGACCATTTTCGGGTTCAGCGCGCGGCCGATCTCGAAGACGTTCTTGACTGTCAGCACGGTGACTTCGCCGGTCTCGTCATCGACCTCGACCTCGGCCACGGTGCAGGCATGCGCGTAGCAGGTCGACGGCTTCATCGCACCGGTCTCTTTCTCCGGATAGGAGCGCGGGATCAGGAACATGCCGCGGCCGGAAATCGAGCGGCCGCGCTTGAAATGCGCCGACAGCGCGACATCGAAGATCGAGATCGATTTCTGCGGCGCGCCCTTGACCAGGATGTTGCCCTGGCCGTCGGTCTCGAGGTCGGAGGCATTCACTTCCAGCTCTTCCGCAGCCACTTCCAGCATCACCTGGCGGGCTTCCCTGGCCGCCTGGATGACGGCGTTGCCGGCGCGGTGGGTGCCGCGCGATGCGAAGGTGCCCATGCAGTGCGGGCCGGTGTCGGTGTCGGCGGTGTCGACGACGACGCGGTCGGTCGGCACGCCGATCGTCTCGGCGCAGATCTGCGCCATGATCTGCTTCATGCCCTGGCCGAGATCGACGCTGGACAGCGTCACCATGAAATTGCCGGTCGGCGTCGAATGCACCAGCGCCTGCGTCGGGTCGCCGCCGAGGTTCATGCCGGTCGGATAATTGATCGCGGCAACGCCGCGTCCGCGCCTGATCGCCATCTCAAGCTCCCTTCACATAGGAGGTCATGGCCATGAATTTTTCCGCCACCGGCCAGTTGGCGGCGCGCGAGGCTTCCTGCATGCATTCGATCAGCGCCGCGCCCTCGGTCGGCTGGCGGTGCGCCTTCATGTCGCCGTCGCGATAGGCGTTGATGAAGCGGAATTCGAGCGGGTCCATGCCGATCAGCCGCGCCAGCTTGTCCATCTGCACCTCCAGCGCGAAGTCGCCGATGGTGACGCCGAAGCCGCGCATGGCGGAGGAAGGGGTGCGGTTGGTATAGACGCAGTAGGTGTCGATCCAGACATTGGGGATGGTGTAGGGACCGGGGTAGTGACCCGCGCCCTTCTGCGCGCCATAGGGTGAGTGGCGCGAATAGGCGCCGGCGTCGGTGTAGCCGGTGACCTTGCGCGCGACGATGCGGCCGTCCTTCATGACGCCGTCCTTGATGACGATTTTTTCGGCGGCGCGAGGTGACGATATCTGCATCTCCTCTTCGCGGCTGTAAATAAAACAGACTGGTCGTCCTGTTAGCTTGGCGCCGAGGATGGCGATCGGCTCGACGATGACGTCGACCTTGCCGCCAAAGCCGCCGCCAACGGTGCCGCCGACGAAATGCAATTTGCTGCCCGGCATCTGCAGGATGATCGATGTGTTGTCGAGGGTGAAGAACATCGCCTGCGTGTTGGTGTAGCAGGTGAAGCGGTCATTGCCCTCGGGCACCACAAGGCAGCCCGTCGTTTCGGTAGGCGCGTGCTCGATCGGCGAGGACTGGTAGCTCTGCTCCAGCACGTGGTCGGCGCCGGCGAAGCCCGCCTCGACATCGCCGAAGCGCACCTTGCGGCACTCGCCGCTGTCATAGAGGTAGTAGTTCTGGCCGTGGTACTCATTCACCAGCGGCGCGCCGGGCTTCAGCGCCTCCTCCATGTCGAAGACAGCCGGCAGAACCTCATAGTCGACCTTGACCTTGGCGACAGCCTCTTGTGCGGCGCGCTCGGTCTCGGCCAGCACGGCGACCACGGCCTCTCCCTTCCAGCGCACCTTGCCGTCGGCCAGAACGGTTTCATCCTCCGGCCCGATCTGGATCAGGATGAGAATGGTATAGACATTGTGCGGCACATCCTTGGCGGTCAGCACTCTGACGACGCCCGGATGCCTCTCGGCTTCCGACGCGTCGATCGAGCGGATGCGGGCATGGTGATGGGGGCTGCGCACCATCTTCAGATGCAGCATGCCCGGGAAATTGCGGTCGGCGAAAAAGGCGGTCTTGCCGGTGACATGGCCGGGCGAATCCGAGCGCGGCCTTGGCTGGCCGATCTCATGCAGATCGTCCTTGCGGACATCGGCGAAGTAGTTCTTGCGCAGTTCCATTCTTTTGTTCCCTCAGAGCATGATGCCGAAAGGTGTGAAGCGGTTTTCGGACGACATCATGCTCTATCTCTTTGATTTAGAGGCGGATTCAGATTTCAGGTCGAATCGACCTGAAATCATCCGGCTCTAGGCCGCGTTCTGAGAGTTGGACCGCGCGGCGGTCAGCACCGCCTGGATGATCGGCTCGTAGCCGGTGCAGCGGCAGATGTTGCCCGACAGCGCCTCGACCACCTCGTCGCGGCTGGGGTTCGGGGTGTGGTCGAGCAGCACCTTGGCGGCCATGATCATGCCAGGCGTGCAGAAGCCGCATTGCGTGGCGAAGGCCTCCAGAAAGGCGCGCTGCAGCGGGTGCAGCACGCCAGCTTCCGAAAGCCCCGCCGTCGTGGTGATGGCAACGCCATTGCAGGTCTCGGCCAGCGTCAGGCAGGAGAGCCTGAGTTCGCCGTCGATGATGACCGAGCAGGCGCCGCAGGTGCCTTGATGGCAACCGCCTTTCGGCGAGGTGTCGCCGATCTTGTCGCGCAAGGCGTGCAGCAGCGTCGTGCCGCTGTCGACGAATTCGGCCTTCTCGGAGCCGTTGAGCGTGAATTGAACCGGGACCTTCGCCATGTTTTTCCTCCCAGCGCGCCTGCCCCGCAGGGCAAGCGCGCGCCCCCGACAGGTTATTAGCCGAGCAGCAGCCGGCCGAGATGGACCGGCAGCACTTCGTTGCGATACCAGGCGCTGGCAATCGGATCGGTTGCAGGCGAAGTGCCGTCGTTGACTGCCGCCAAGGCCGACGCGATGCCGTCCTTGGTCAGGCTTTGGCCGATCAGAGCGTTTTCGGCCGATTTGGCGCGCATTGGCCGGTCGGCCATGCATCCCAATGCAATCCGCGCCGAAGACACGGTGCCATCCGGCGCCAGTTCCAGAACGCTGGCGATGCTGAGCACCGAGACGCCCTTGGGCTTGACCCGCGACACTTTCAGGAAACGGAAACTGTCGGCTTTCGGCAGCGCGAAGCTCACTGAGGTGACGATGGCGCTGCCGTACCGATTGGCCAGGAAGATCTCTATCGGCGCTTCGCCGTCATCGGTGCCGACAATGGCGTCGAGCGCCAGCAGGGCAACAGCGAAATCGCCATAGGGAGCCGGCGCGAACAGATTGCCGCCGATGGTCGCCATGTTGCGGACTGCCGGGCCGCCAACGGCGCGGGCGGCCTTGGCAAGAGCGCCGAGGTCCGCATGGCGGGAGATCGTCGACATGGTCACCGAAGCGCCGATGCGGACCTTGCCGCCGGCAACCGCGATGGTGGACAAAGACGGCTCGGTCGACCTGACAAAGCCGGAGACCGAAACATCGCCCTCGTTGGCCGCGCGGATCACGAGTGTGCCGCCACCGAGATAGCGCGTGCCAGCGGCTTTCAGTGCTGCGTTGGCGTCCTTCACCGTTGCAAAGGTCTGCAGTGCTAGCGCCATGGTTTGGCTCCTGTCAGCTCTGGCCGGCGAAGTGGCTCTTCAGGGCATTGAAGCCGCCCTGGAAGACATTGGCGCCCATGCCCTCGGCCAGCTTGTCGGCTTCTTCGGGTGCTGCGTCGAAGCTGGCGGTCCATTCGGCATAGGTACGGTCGCCATCGGTCACCCGCCGCAATTGCAGCGTCGCCTTGTGGTTGGTGAGCGGCTGCGGCGTCTCGAGGATAGAATAGCTGACGAGGAAATCCCGGTCGGAGAAGTCGAGCAGCTTTTCGCGCAGGCGCGCGCCGCTGATGAGCTGAAAATTGCGCACGCTGCCTATCGTCGAAGCGTCCTTGCCGTCCTCGATATGGCTTTCGACCATGCGCGGATGCCAGCTTGGCAATCCGTTGAAATCGCGTATGCGCGCCCAGACTTTTTCGACCGGCGCGTCGATGACGCTGGAGATGGTGACTTTCGCCATATCTAATGTTCCCTTGCAAATGCGATCCGGTGCAAGGGTAGGGCGGCAGGTCTAGCGACGCTTATCAATGCGTCTTGAGTGCGTATCAAGGAGTCTGAAAAAGGGTGGCGGGGCCGCTGGTTCAGGCGATGGCTCGCGCGGCCTCACGATAGACCGTCGGCGGCACGCCGACATGGTCGCGGAAGAAGCGCGAGAAATTGCCCTGCGTGGTGAAGCCGAGATTGCACGCGACCGAGATCAGCGGCTCCTGCGACCATTGCAGCTGCCGCACCGCTTCGTCCATGCGCAGCGTGTTCCAGTAGACGTTGGGCGTCAGATTGGTCTGTTCCTTGAACAGAGCGAAGAAATGCGGCCGCGACAGTCCGACACTGCGCGCCACCTCGTCGAAGCAAATGCGCTCGCAGACATTGGCTTTCATCAACTGGATCGCCTTGCGGACCCGGAAGTCCTGCATGGTGTTGATGCGGACACGCACCTCCTGCGGCGCCGAGGCGTCGGCGGCATCGAGCACCGAGTCGATGAAACGCTCGATCTCGTAGTTGGCGATGTCGTCGATGCTCTCATTATCGCTGAGATGGTCGAGCAGATTGGCGGCGGCCTGATGCAGCCAAGGTTCGAGCGTGATCGCGGCTTGTGAAAACAGTGGCGCGGACGAGGGCAGGTCGCGGCGGCGCCGCGCCCAATCCGGATCGATGTAGAAGGCGAGAAACAGACCGGGCGTCCTGTTTTGCGACAGAACATGGCTGTGCGGCTGGAAGGAGTTGATGCCGGCGGCGGTGCAGGGGCCAAGCCGTACGGTCTCTCGGCCGATGGTCATCTCCCCGGCCGTGCCTTCCAGCCAGATGATCAGATGCGCCTCGACATGGGCATGGGTGACGAAGTCGCTTGCGACATTGAGGACAGAAACATGTCCGAACCGGCCCCAGTAGAGCCTGATCGCTTCCGTCATGGGTATATCCTCCCGCAGACGACTGGCCTCCCTTCGCCTGCGCCGGGATAGTGCTGCTGAGTTCGGGGCCGCGTCAAGACGCGGGGCTGCGACGAAGGTGAATGACGGTCGATGCCGGCGGATTTTCAGACTGAGCGATAGGTTTCCCCTTCTCCCACAAGGGAAGAAGGGAAGAACGCCCTCTCAAACCGAAGCCGTCAGCGCAAGCCGCCCATCGAGGCTGAACAGGGCGTTTGTCACAGACTGTTTTGTCGTATGACGATGATCTCTGGGCAACCGGTTCCGTTTGTCCGAGAAAACCGGTTTCCACTCTTGGGGATCATGGTCTTAATCGCTGCGGCGGAAATTGCGGATGCGGTCGAACAGCACCGCCAGCAGGATGGCGCCGCCGATGAACACGCCTTGCCAGAAGGCATTGATGCCGAGAAGGCCAAGGCTGTTGCGGATCACTTCGATCAGGGCCGCGCCGACGATGGCGCCGAAGGCGGTGCCGACGCCACCAGCCAGATTGGCGCCGCCGATGACAGTGGCGGCGATCACCTGCAACTCCATGCCGGTGCCGAGATTGGTGGTGACGGCGCCCAGCCAGCCGGTCTGGATGATGCCGGCAATGCCTGCCGACAGCGCCGAGATCATGTAGACGGCAACCTTGATCTTGCGCACCGGCACGCCGGTCAGTGTCGCCGCATGCTCATTGCCGCCAATGGCGAAGATGTGGCGGCCGAACTTGGTCCAGCGCAGGATGAAGCCGGTGATCAGCGCCAGAAGGATCATGTAGAGAACCGGATTGGCGATGCCGAACACCCAGGCGCCGCCGCCCAATGCCAGCAGTTTGGCGTGGTCTGGCCCGAACTGGAAGACGACGGTGTTGTTGGAGGCGACCATCGCCAGGCTGCGGGCGATCGACAGCACACCGAGCGTTACCACGAATGGTGGAAAGCCAAGATAGGCGATCAGGATGCCGTTGAAGGCGCCGATGGCGAGCGCGGTTGCGATAGAGGCCAGAATGCCGACCTCGATCGAGTAGCCGGCATGCATGGTGACGGCCAAAATCATCGACGACAGGCAAAGCACCGAGCCGACCGACAGGTCGATGCCGCCGGTGATGATGACGAAGGTCATGCCGAGCGCGATGATGGCGACGAAGGTGATGTTGCGGGTGATGTTGTAGAGGTTTTTCGACGTGGCGAAGGCGTCGGTGGCAAACGATAGGAACACGCACGCAAGGATGACGGAGATCACCACCCAGAAAGTCTGGCTGGCAAACAACCTTGCCGGCAAGGATTGCTGCTTGTGCTCGATCGGCTGGTCAATTGTCAGTGCCATCATCGACCTTCATTTGCTGTCATAGTGAAAAGCTTGAAATCAAACCTGTTCGATGGCGCCGGTGATCAGCCCGGTGACTTCCTCGGGCGAACTCGACGCAATCGTCTTGTCGGCGACCTTGCGGCCGCGTCGCATGACGATGACGCGGTCGGCGACGGTGAAGACATCGGGCATGCGGTGACTGATCAGCACCACGGCGATGCCCTGGTCGCGCAAATGGCGGATCAGGTTCAGCACCTCGGCGACCTGGCGGACCGAGATTGCGGCCGTCGGTTCGTCCATCAGCACGATCTTGGCCTGCGACAGCATGGTGCGGGCAATCGCCACCGCCTGGCGCTGGCCACCCGACATCTGCTTGACGAGGTCGCGCGGACGGGTCTCGGACTTCAATTCGGCGAAGAGCTGGCCTGCGCGCTTGTACATCGTCGCATAATCGAGGATGCGGAGCGGCCCTAGGCCGCGGCGCAATTCGCGGCCGAGATAGACATTCGCCGCCGCGGTCAGATTGTTGCAGAGCGCCAGATCCTGGTGGACGATCTCGATGCCGTGCTGGCGGGCTTCCGCCGGCTTGTGCAGGATCAACTCCTTGCCGTCCATTCGCATGGTGCCATGGCTCGGGCGGAAATTGCCGGCGATCATCTTGACCAGCGTCGACTTGCCGGCGCCGTTGTCGCCCATCAGGCCGACCACCTGTCCGGGCTCGATCGACANTCGATGCTGATTGTGCCCGTGTCGGGCTGGTAGATGCCGGTCATGATCTTGACCAGCGTCGACTTGCCGGCGCCGTTGTCGCCCATCAGGCCGACCACCTGTCCGGGCTCGATCGACAACGACACGTCGTTGACCGCCTGGATGGCGCCGAAATGCCTTGAGATGTTGGTGAGTTCGAGAACCGCCACCAGCCTTAACCTCCCCGTGCCTTGCCTGCTTTTCCGGTGGACCGGGCGCAGCTTTCGCCACGCTTTTCCAGCTCCTCCCGGAAACAGCGCTGACGTGCATCTACGCGAATGCCTGCGCAGGCGTCAATTGTCAGACGAATAAGAATTGGCGATAGTCATGGAAATGCGGCCGGAGGCTCTTGCGGGACGGGGTTGAATCTTTCGAAAAATCAGTTTTGTAGGACAAATGGCATTGACGTTGGCCGCGAGCCGAGATTAGCTGAGCATCGGAGGACTAAATTTAATATACCGATCCCATGCCGGCCTGCCGCGCGGGATCATCGGAGGATTGTCGGTCGTTGCCAGTCAGTTTTCGATCTGGCCGACCGAGATGAAAATACTTATCGGCCTGGCGTATGACATGAGCGCTCGCACAACGACCCTCTGTCAGCACGCATCCGGTCGATCTGTGTGGCGGGCACGCCGTGCCCGTCTGTTTCCAAGGGAGGACTGACATGAGGAAAACACTTTTGCTCGCCGCCGTCGCCGCCATGGCGCTTGGCGCCGGGCCGGCTTTGGCCAAGAAACAGCTCGTCATTGTCGTGAAAGGTCTCGACAATCCGTTCTTCGAAGCCATTCACCAGGGCTGCGAGAAATGGAACAAGGAAAACGCCAGCTCGGAATATGAGTGCTTCTACACCGGTCCGGCGTCGACTTCCGATGAAGCCGGCGAGGCGCAGATCGTCCAGGACATGCTGAGCAAGGCCGACACGGTGGCGATGGCAATTTCGCCGTCCAACGCGCCACTGATCGCGCAGACGATCAAGACCGCCAACCCGACGATCCCGATCATGACCGTCGATGCGGATCTCAGCAAGGAAGATGCAGCACTTCGCAAGACCTATCTCGGCACCGACAACTATCTGATGGGCAAGAAGATCGGCGAGTACATCAAGAAGGGCAAGCCGAATGGTGGTACGATCTGCACCATTGAAGGCAACCCGGCTGCCGACAACATCCTGCGTCGTGCCCAGGGCATGCGTGATGCGCTTTCGGGCAAGGACGGCCTCGCCGCACTTGCCGGTGAAGGTGGCTGGACCGAAGTTGCAGGCTGCCCGGTGTTCACCAATGACGACGGCGCCAAGGGCGTACAGGCGATGACCGACATCCTCGCCGCCAACCCCAAGCTCGACGCCTTCGGCATCATGGGCGGCTGGCCGCTGTTCGGCGCGCCGCAGCCCTATCGCGATCTGTTCGGACCGCTCAAGGACCGGATAGCCAGCAACGACTTCGTCATCGGTGCCGCCGACACGATCGGCGACGAGGTGGCGATCGCCCGTGACGGTCTCGTGACCGCGCTGGTCGGTCAGCGGCCGTTCGAAATGGGCTACAAGGCGCCGTCGGTGATGATCGACCTCATCGAGGGCAAGGCCGTCGCCGATCCGGTGTTCACCGGCCTCGACGAATGCACCAAGGATACTGTCGACACCTGCATCCAGAAGTAGGTTTTCGATTTCGGGGCGCTCGGCAACGGGCGCCCCGTCACTTCCTGAATTGGACGCAATGGTTGGGGCGACAGGCGCCGGCTTTGGCGCGTCCATGGTTTGGATTTTTCGGCAAGATCGGCGCACCGTGCAGGTTCGGGCCAGTCCGGACGTCAGACGGCCGACGCATTGGAACGTGGATGCCGGACGAGAAGTCAAAAGAGCGAGCCGATCGGACCAAGGCACAAGCCAGCCGCCGTACGGCCGTCATGCGAACGGGTGGTGCGGCGCACTTCGCAGGGGCGAGCGTGCATGTCTCGCTGGCCGGCGAGATTGGCTTGCGGATCGTGCGCGGCGACTATCCGCCCGGCACTATCCTGCCCAATGAGGCCAAATGGGCCGAGATCTTCAATGTCAGCCGTTCGGCGGTGCGCGAAGCCATCAAGATGCTGATGGCGAAAAGCCTGTTGGCATCGCGCCCCAAGATCGGCAGCTGGGTCGAGCCGAAGGAGCGCTGGAACCTGCTCGACCGTGACGTGCTGGCCTGGTACGCGACCGCTCCTGACCGCGAGGCTTTTCTGCGCACCGTACAGGAGTTCCGCCACATCATCGAGCCCGAGGCGTCGGCCTTTGCCGCCGTGCGGCGTAGCGACCAGCAGATGGAGGAGATCAGCCAGGCCTGCCGCGACATGAACGAGGCCCTGAGCCTGCAGGACCGTATCCGCGCCGACACGCGCTTTCATCTGGCTATCCTGCGCGCCTCCGGCAACGACCTTTTGGTGCCGCTCGGCGTTCTGATCGAGTCGGCGCTCGACCATCTCTTCGCGTTCACAACGCAGCAGGTCGGTGATCAGCGGCAGGCACAGAAACTGCATGAGGCGATCGAGAAGAACATCCGCCTGCGACGTCCGGTAGCCGCGCGCAGTGCCGTGCACAAGCTGCTTGAAAACACCGACGATGGGATCGGGCGGTCAAGGCGCTGACAGGCGCCTTTGTCTGGCTCAGATCGTCTGCTTCTTGCCGTCCTTGGTCGGCATCAGGTCGACGCCGTTGATCTTGCCGATATGCGTCGCCAGCATAGGTACGAATTGCTCGGCAGGGCCGGTGGCATGGGCGCCGGCGAAGGAGTTCTTGGTGGCGTTGCCGAGCGGATTGGCGATGCCGGCTGCCCCCGCCATCGATTCCAGGTAGGTCAGGTCCTTGAAGGCGTTGGCGATCGAGAATTTGTGGGCGTCGCGGTCGCCCTCCAGCGTCCAGCGCATGAAGGTCTGGTAGAAGCCGCAATCCATGCGGCCATTGCGGATGACGCTGTCGAAGCGCGGCGGCGAGATGCCGACCTTCTCGGCCAGCGCCAATGCCTCGGAATAGATCGCTGCGTAGCCGAGCGAGATGAAATTGTTGAGCAGCTTCATGCGGTGGCCGTCGCCGGTATCGCCGATATGGACGATGCGGCCGGCCCAGGTTTCGATCACCGGTTTCACCCTGGCAAAGAGGTCGTCCGGCGCGCCGACCATGGCGTCGAGCGTGCCTTCCCAGGCTTCCTTCGGCGTGCGGCTCAGCGGCGCGTCGACAAGATCGATGCCGAGCGCCTTAAGTTCCGCCGCCAGCGCCACCGTCGAGACAGGATCTGAGGTCGAGCAATCGATCACGACCGAGCCTTTCTTCAAACCCTCCTTGAGGCCGCCGGGGCCACGAATGATGGCTTCGACCTCGCGTGAGCCGGTGACGCAGATGAAGACGATTGTCGATGCCGCCGCCACATCGCGCGAGGTCGATGCTTCAGTGGCGCCGCGGCCAATAAGGTCTTCCGCCGGCTTGCGGTTCTTGCGGCCGAGAAAGGTCAGGGCGTAGCCCTTGTCGACGATGTTCTTGGCGATCCCGTGTCCCATGAGGCCAAGGCCGATGAAGCCGATCTTTTCGCTCGCGGCGGTCGTATTCATGTCTTCAAGTCCTGTTGCAATGATTGATGATCGGCGCTGCCGTTTTGCAGGCGAGAGCGGTTGCGGATCGCGGTATTGTCTGACAATACACATAAATTCCAGAGGATGTGGAGAGCAAAATGGCGAAGCGGATCATGTTCACCGGCGGCAGCGGCAAGGCTGGACGCCATGTCGTGCAGTATCTGGTGGAGCAGGGCTGTCAGGTGCTCAACATCGACACCAAGCCGCTCGGCAACCCCAAGGTGCGCACGCTGATCACCGACATCACCGACAGCGGGCAGGTGTTCAACGCGCTGTCGAGCTACATGGGCCTGCATGAATTCGACCCATCGCTGCGCCCCCAGCCGGTCGATGCCGTGGTCCATTTCGCCGCCATCCCGCGCATCATGATTACCACCGACAATGAGGTGTTCCGTATCAATGCGCTCGGCACCTACAATGTCATCGAGGCGGCTGTGAAGCTCGGCATCCCCAAGGTGGTGATCGCCTCCAGCGAAACGACCTATGGCCTGGTTTTCGCCAACGAGCCGCGCGATCCCAAATATTTCCCGCTCGACGAGGAGTACGACGTCGATCCGATGGACAGCTATGCGCTGTCCAAGGTCGTCAACGAGAAGACGGCACGCGCGTTCGCACAGCGCAACGGCACCGATATCTACGCCTTGCGCATTGGCAACGTCATCGAGCCGCATGAATATTCGCTTTTTCCGAAATGGTTCGCCGATCCCGGTTTCCGCAAGCGCATCGCCTGGAGCTATGTCGATGCGCGCGACCTCGGCCAGATAACGCTGCGCGCCATCGAGAAGGACGGCCTCGGCTACCAGGTGTTCAACGCCGCCAACGATGATACCTCGTCCGATCTGCCGACCGCCGAGCTCTTGAAGCGTTTCTACCCCGGCGTGCCGGTCAAAACCGAACTCGGCGAATATGAAACGCTGCTGTCCAACCGCAAGGCACGCGAGGTGCTCGGTTTCCACCCGGAGCATAGCTGGCGCAAATACGTGACGACGGCCTGATTCACGAGAGCAACTGGGCTGATCTGTGCACAGCGCCCGGCTTTGCGGCCCAAGCCGCTTGCCGCGCTTGACAGCACCCTCAATCCGGACTTTCTGGAACGCATGCGGGACGCGAAGCCGAACAAGGAAAAATCGCCAGCGAAAGCGGCTTCCACCGAGCGTTCCGCCGGCGTACGCCGACCCGACGCGGCGCGCATTCCAGGCTCGAGCGTTCATGCCTCGCTGGCCAGCGAGATAGGCCTCAGGATCGTGCGTGGCGACTATCCGCCCGGCACGATCCTGCCGAATGAAGCGAAATGGTCGGAGACCTTCAGCGTCAGCCGCTCGGCGGTGCGTGAAGCGATCAAGATGCTGATGGCCAAGGGCCTGCTGGCCTCACGCCCCAAGATCGGCAGCTGGGTCGAGCCGAAGGAACGCTGGAACCTGCTCGATCGCGATGTGCTGGCCTGGTACGCGACATCGCCGGATCGCGAAGTGTTCCTGAAGACCGTGCAGGAGTTCCGCCACATCATCGAGCCGGAAGCGACCGCCTTTGCCGCGATGCGGCGGACCGACGAACAGATGGCCGAGATCAGCCAGGCATGCCGGGAGATGGGCGAGGCGGCCAGCCTGCAGGATCGCACCCGCGCCGACACCCGTTTTCACCTCGCCATTCTGCGTGCCTCGGGCAACGACCTTCTGGTGCCGCTCGGCGTGCTGATCGAATCCGCCTTCGATCATCTCTTTGCCTATACGACGCGGGAGATCGACGATCTCAATCATGCGCAGAAGCTGCATGAGGCAATCGAGAAGAACATCCGGCTGCAACGCCCGGATGCGGCGCGCAACGCGGTGCGCAAGTTGTTGGCAAACACCGACGGCGTCATCCGCGCCCGATAGGGCCTATTGGGCGCTGCTAATCGTCTTTCTCACGCCCGAAGGCGGCGCGCAGTTCGTCCTTGGCGTCCTCAAGTACTTGTCTGCGCTCGGCGGGCAGGTTCTTGCCGGCGCGGTTGATGTAGAAGTTCAGCATCGACATGGCTGACTGGAACGGTCCGGCCTTGCGCCGGTGGCTGTGTTCGGCGGATCGCTTGAGCGAGGCGGCGATCTTCTTGGCGTCGTCGGATTCGAAGACGTGGTCCTCGAGATCCAACGCATCGCTGTGCTCGGTCACGTCGGCCGACCATTTTTTCTTCGCGCTCACGGCAGGACTCCTTATGCAGGGGGCTGGCCGGGAAACTCCGCACTTTGGCATCGGTTCCCACGTCCCTGGCTCTGGAGCCACGGATTTGCCCGCTGTGGCGCTGCTGCGGCTTGAGGATGGGCCGATAATGGGCGCGAGACGGCAGCCGAACTGAGAGCGCCGACAGGAAACGCATTGGCCCGAACCGACAGCATTCAGCCGAGCACCGGCATCGACAGCTCCTATGCCTGGATGCGGCTCGCCATCTCGATGCTGCTGGCGACGATCGGTGCCGTCGGCATGTGGGCGGTTGTCGTGGTGCTGCCCGCCGTGCAGGCCGAGTTCGGCGTCGACCGCGCCGCGGCGTCCATGCCCTACACCGCGACCATGGTCGGCTTTGCCGCCGGCAACGTGCTGATCGGCCGCGCCATCGACCGTATGGGCTACTGGGTCCCGGCGCTGCTCTCTTCGATTGCGCTCTCCGCCGGCCTCCTGCTCGCGGCGCTGTCGACCTCGATCCTGCAGTTCACCCTTGCCCAAGGGCTGCTGATCGGCGTCGGTACATCGGTGATCTTCGGGCCGCTGATCGCCGATATCTCGCATTGGTTCAACCGCCGGCGCGGTGTCGCGGTGACCGCGGCGGCCGCCGGCAACTACCTTGCCGGGGCGTTCTGGCCGACCATCATGCCGACACTCATGAAGGCGGAGGGCTGGCGTTTCACCTATGCGGCCATCGGCATCTTCTGCCTGGTGACCATGGTGCCGCTGGTGCTGATGCTGCGGCGCGGTGCCCCGGCGGCGGCAGCCGCAGGTTCGCCCGGGAGCCGGCCGGTGCAGCCGATCTCGCTGTCGCCGGCGGCGTTGCAGGTGCTGCTGGTCGTCGCCGGCCTCGGCTGCTGCGTGGCGATGTCGATGCCGCAGGTGCATATCGTCGCCTATTGCATGGATCTCGGCTACGGCGTGGCACACGGCGCCGACATGCTGTCGATCATGATGGCGGGCGGCGTCGTCAGCCGGTTGGCATCGGGCTTTGTTGCCGATCGCATCGGCGGCATGAAAACGCTCATGATCGGTTCGGTGCTGCAATGTCTGTCGCTGCTGTTCTACATCCCGTTCGACGGGCTTGCCTCGCTCTATGTGGTGTCGCTGGTATTCGGCCTGTCGCAAGGCGGCATCGTGCCTTGCTACGCCATCATCGTGCGCGACTACATGCCCGCCAAAGAGGCCGGCCAGCGCATCGGCATCGTGATGATGGCGACGATCTTCGGCATGGCGATCGGTGGCTGGATGTCGGGCTGGATCTACGACCTCACCGGTTCTTATGCCGCGGCGTTCCTGAACGGCATCGCCTGGAATTTGCTGAACATACTGGCGATCGGACTGTTGTTCTGGAAGGCCCGGCGCAGCACCGCCGCGATGGCTTGAAGGCTGGCAGGATTGTTGCCGTTGCTTGACAAGGACAACAGGCTGCGCGACGCCAGAAGGCGAGTGGGTGCGGCAAAGCGGGCCGGCGGGATGGTGACAGCAAAAACGACTGTATCGCGACCGCGCACTGCCGGGTGCATTCCCGAGCGAGCGCTTCCGTGATCAAGCCGCGCTCTCGCCGTGGTGGCGGCCGCCCGACCATATCGGATGTCGCGCGCAAGGCCGGGGTCGGCGCCATCACAGTGTCGCGCGCCTTGCGCGAGCCGGAGCGTGTCTCGGAAGAGCTGCGTCGCCAGATCCAGGCCGCCGTCGACGAACTCGGCTATGTGCCGGACCCGAATGCGCGGGCGCTGGCCTCGGCGCGCGCCGAGGTGTTCGGCGTCCTGGTGCCGTCGCTTACCAACAACGTCTTTGCCGAGGTGGTGCGCGGCATCTATGACAGCCTGTCCGACAGCCCCTTTCGCATCCAACTCGGCAACACCCATTATTCCGGCCTCGAGGAAGAACGGCTGCTGCAGGTGTTCGGCTCGCAGCGGCCGGCAGCGCTGATCGTCGCCGGCATCGACCAGACACCAGTCTCGCGAAAGCTGCTGGAGAACGCCGGCTGCCCGGTGGTGCAGGTCATGGAAACCGGGCCAGATCCAGTCGACATGATGGTCGGCTTCTCGCATCTGGACGGCGGCAGGACGGCGACCGAACATCTGATCGAGGCCGGCTATTGCCGCATCGGCTTCATCGGCGCGCGCATGGACCCACGTTCGCAGCGACGCCTTGCCGGCTACCGCGCGGCGATGGAGGCGGCCGGGCTATTCGACCCGCGCCTCGTCACCACCACGCCGGTTCCGTCCAGCGTATCGCTCGGCCGCGAGATGTTCCGCGACGCACTGGCCAAGGTGCCGACACTCGACGCTGTCTTCTGCAACAATGACGACATCGCGCTCGGCGTGTTGTTCGAGTGTCATCGCACCTCGATCTTGGTGCCGAAGACGATCGGTATCGTCGGTTTCAACGACCTCGACATGATGCAGGTGGCGTTTCCGTCGATCACCAGCATCCGCACCCATCGCTACGAGATCGGCAGGCGTGCGGTCGCCATGGCGCTGGCTGCGATCGCCGGCGACAGGCCGGAGCAACGGATCGTCGATCTCGGTTTCGAGCTCAAGCGCCGCGAGAGCACCGCCCGTTGAATACACAGAAACGACTGTGCGAATGCCGGTTTACAGGACAATTTGGTAGCGCTACCATTTTCCGCTGAGCAGATGGGCGCGCAGCGGGGTGCGGCTGTTTATTATACATAAGCGACAACTAATTCTTGTTTATTATGGATAATATGATAGTTTTCGCTCGGCTGGCGGTGACAAGGGGAGGAACTGGGTCGGCCGTCACAGGCGACTAAACGCGTATGCCAAGGCAAGGAGGTGCCGGCCCGATCGCGTCAATAATTTCGCATAGCGAAAACCACAATCAGAACTGCAACTGGGAGGAATATCGATGATCAAGTCACTTGTTGGTGGCATCGTTGCCGCCACTGCATTCGTCATGCTGAGCTCGTCGGCGATTGCCGCGGGCCCTGAAATCGTCAAGGGCCCGGCAGCGGAGCCGGATTGCTTCGCGCCCTGGGCCGCGGATACGCAGTTTTTCAAGTTTCCCAAAAAGGACGGCCCATACCGGATCGCGCTCGCCAATGGCTACATCGCCAACACCTGGCGCATCCAGATGATCCAGACCGCCAAGGCTTACGCAGCGCAAAAGGACGTCGCCGCCAAGTTGAAGGAATTCAAGGTGGTGTCGACCGGCGAGGATGTGCCGGCGCAGATTTCGGCGATCAACAACTTCATCGATTCCGGCTATGACGCCATTGTCGTCAACGCGCAGAACCCGACCGCTTTCGCGCCGGTCATCAAGCGCGCCAAGGAGGCCGGTGTCGTGCTGGTTGCCTTCGACAACATTCTCGACACCAAGGACGCCATCAACGTCAATGTCGATCAGAAGGGTCTCGGCGAACTTTGGGGCAAATGGCTGGTCGACCATATACCCGATGGCGGCAAGATACTTGAGGTACGCGGTGTTGCTGGCACGTCGGTCGATACCGACCGCCACAATGGCATCCATGAGGTCTTCGATGCTTCGGGCAAGAAATGGGACGTCACCGAAGTCGCCGGCAAGTGGGATGATCCGACAGCGCAGAAGGTCACGGCTGACGCGATCGCCACCAATGGTCCGTTCGTCGGCATTACCGGCCAGGGCGGCGACACTGGCATCGTGCAGGCGATGATCGATGCCAAGCATCCATTCGTGCCGTTCGGTGGCGAGACCGAAAACGGCTTCCGCAAGTTCTGCGCGGCCCATGCAGCCGACGGGTTGAAATGTTCGTCAGCCGGTACCGGGCCGGCGCAGGTGGCCGTTGCTATCAAGACCGCGATCGCAGCGCTTGAAGGCAATGTCGTCCCTCAGTCAGTCAAGCTGCCGCTTGCCATCGTCGAGGATCCGAACTTCAAGGCTGGTCAGGATTTCTTCCCCGACCAATCCGACAATTTCTTCGTCGGCAATTCTTTCCCGACTTGCGGCATCAATTTCACCGCGCAGGAAATCATGGGGCAGACCAAGGAAAACCAGTAGGCTGCACAATCGGCGCCGTGGAACCCACGGCGCCGACCACTCGATAGTCTGGTCGTCAAAGTGCCTGGGGAGGGCCGATGGACGGTGCGGTTCCGCTCTTCCGGATGGAAGGTATATCGAAGCGCTATGGTGGCGTGCGGGCGCTGGAAAAGGCCGAACTTTCGGTCACGTCCGGCAGCATCCACGCCATCCTTGGCGAAAACGGCGCCGGCAAATCGACGCTGATCAAGATCATGGCGGGCGTCGTCGCGGCCGATGAAGGCCGAATGACGCTGGATGGCCGCGAGCTGACGTTCGCGTCGCCGGCTGCTGCCAACCATGCTGGCATCGTCTGCATCTTCCAGGAGCTGTCGCTGGTCCCAGAACTCAGCGTCGCCGACAACATCGTCATCTCCGATCCGCCCAAACGCTTCGGCATGATCGACCGCAAGGCGCAGCGCCGCATCGCGGAAGAGGCCCTGGCGCGCGCGGGTGCGGCCGACATTCATCCGTCGGCACTGGTCAAGGACCTGCCCTTGTCGCGGCGGCAGATGGTCGAAATCGCCAAGGCACTCGCCAGAAAGCCGCGCATCCTGATCCTCGATGAAGCGACGTCGGCGCTGACGGTGGCGGACGTCTCGAACATCTTCGCGGTGCTGAAGCGGCTGCGCTCGGAAGGGCTGGCCCTGCTCTACATCTCGCATCGCATGAACGAGATCGCCGAATTGGCTGACCAGTGCACGGTGTTCCGCAACGGTCGTAACGTCGCAAGCTATCCGGCTGGTTCGAAGAGCGACAATGAAGTGGTCGAACTGATGATCGGCCGCGAATACAGCCACATCTTTCCGCCGAAGCCTGCCGCTGTGCCTGCCACCGCCGCCCCCAGGTTAGAGGCCCGCAAGCTCTCGTGGACTGACCGGCTCGACAATATTTCATTGACTGTCAGGGCCGGCGAGGTGGTTGGCCTCGGCGGCCTTGATGGCCAGGGCCAGCGCGAATTGCTGCTCGCCTTCTTCGGTGTGCTGCGCGGCCTCAGCGGTCAAATCCTGATCGACGGCAAGTCTGTGTCGATCACCAGTCCATCCGTTGCGCGCGACGACGGTATCGGCATGGCGCTCATCCCCGAGGACCGCAAGACCGAAGGCCTGATGCTGCCGATGACCGTGCGCGAGAACCTGTCTTTCGCAGCCCTCGACCGGCTCTCGAAAGCCGGCATCATCGACCGCGCCGCCGAGCAGCGGCTGATCGACGACATGGTCGGCCTTTTGGCGATCAAGACGGCGGGCCTCGACATTCCGGTCGCGGCACTTTCGGGCGGCAACCAACAGAAGGTTGTCATCGCCAAATGGCTGATGCGCCAGCCGCGCATCATCCTACTCAACGATCCGACACGCGGCATCGACGTCGGCACCAAGCAGGAGCTCTACCAGCTGATGCGCAAGCTTGCCGATGCGGGTGCGGCGATCCTGTTCTATTCGACCGACTATGACGAGTTGATCGGCTGCTGCGACCGTGTGCTGGTGCTCTATGATGGAGCGGTCAAGCGCGAGCTGGTCGGCGCCGAGATCAGCGAGCGGGCGCTGATATCGAGTGCGCTCAACATCCATGGCGAGGACAGCCCCGTGAGCCTGGGAGCGGACGCATGAAGGATTGGCGCTACTGGCTTGCCGAGCAACGCGGAACGCTGCTGGCATTTGGCATCTTCATCGTCATGTTCGTCATCTACACCTCGAACCATCCGGCCGGTTTCACCGCCAATGTCGTGCAGACGGCGGCGAACAAGGGCGTGCTGCTCGCCTTCGTCGCCATGGCGCAGACGCTGGTGGTGATCACCGCCGGCATCGATCTGTCCGTCGGCATGATCTTCCTGCTCACCAATTGCCTGGCGTCCTGGCTGGTGGTGGGCACGCCGATGCAGACGACGCTTGGTGTACTCGCCGTATTGGCGGTAGGTCTGCTGTGCGGGGCGATCAATGGCGCGATCGTCATTTATGGCCGGCTGCAGCCGATCGTCGCCACCATTGCCACAGGGGCCGTCTATTACGGCATCGGCCTGTTGCTGCGGCCATTTCCGGGCGGTTCGGTCAATGAGGATTTGGCCGACGCCCTGACCGGCCGCGTGTTCGGCGTGGTGCCGGCGAGCCTTGTGGTGCTGCTTGCCATCGTGCTGGTGATCTGGGTGCCGTTCAGCCGTTCGGTGCTAGGCCGCGCCGCTTACGCAGCAGGATCGTCGGAGACGGCGGCCTACATGTCCGGCGTGCCGATAAGGCGTGGCAAGTTCGCCGCCTACACGCTGGCCGGGCTGCTGGCGGCGATCGGCGGGCTGTTCCTGACCTTCTTCACCTATACGGGCGAGGCGGCCTATGCCAGCGGCAACGCCTACACGCTGTTTTCGATCGCCGCCGTGGTGCTCGGCGGCGTCTCGCTGTTCGGCGGCAAGGGCAGCGCCATCGGCGCGATCTTCGGCGCGCTGGCCTTCCGCACCATTGGCGACCTTTTGTTCGTCTTCGATTTCGATCCGCTCTGGCAGCCGCTGTTCCAGGGCGTTATCCTGCTGGTCGCCGTCAGCCTCGGCGCCTTCGCTTTGTTTCGGGTCCGCAACCGGCTGGAGTGGTTCCTGTGAGCGAAACGACGCTTGGCGGCATTGCCGGCCGCATGCCCAGATTCATCCGCCGCGCCGATCCGGCGGTGCTGACCGCCTTTGCCTGCATCGTGCTTCTGCTGTTCCTCGGCAGCCTCTATTCCGGAAGCTTCCTGTCGCCTGAATATCTCTTGCAGCAGCTCAAGGTCGCCTCGTTCCTCGGTGTCATCGCCACCGGCATGATGTTGGTCGTCCTGCTCGGCCAGATCGACCTGTCGGTACCCTGGTCCATGGCGGCGGGCGCGATGATGGCCTGCGCGGCGGCCGCCTATGGCCCGGCCGGGGTGGTGCTGGCGATCCCGTTCGGCATTCTCTGCGGTGTGCTGATCGGTATCGTCAACGGCATCGGCGTCGCCTACCTGCGTATCCCGTCGATGATCATCACGCTGGCCACCAACGCCGTCGCGCAAGGGCTGATGGTCGTCTATACCGGCGGCTTCTCGCCACAGGATTCGGCGACGGGCGCAATGCGCTACCTGGCGACCGGCTTCGCCATTCCGGGCGTTCCCAACGCGGTCATCATCTGGGCGCTGATCGGCGCTGCAATGGTGTTCGTGCTGACCCGCACCAGTTTCGGCCGCACCGTCTACGGCATCGGCAACCGCGAGCGCGCCGCCTATCTCTCCGGCATCGACACACGGCGCGTGGTGATGATCGCTTTCGCGGTATCGGGCGGGCTCTCCGCGTTCGGCGGCGTGCTGCTCGCCGGCTATGCCTCCAAGGCGGCGCAGTCGATGGGCGATGCCTATCTGCTGCCATCGATCGCAGCTGTCGTGCTTGGCGGCACCTCGATCCTGGGCGGGCGCGGCTCGTATCTGGGCACCGTCGCCGGTGTCATCCTGATCACCCTGCTGCAATCCATCCTGTCGGTCATGCAGATGCCGGAGGCGGGGCGGCAGATCATCTACGGCGTCGTCATCGTCGCCATGCTGCTGCTCTACGGCCGCGCGCCGGCAAGCCGCTGACAGTGGGCGAAAGGCCAGCACAGGCGCCAATTGGCGCTCCCGGCTCATTGCCTCAAGCCATCGTGGTGATGGGCGTCGCCGGCTGCGGCAAGTCGGCCGTCGGTATTGCACTGGCGGCCGCGCTGGGCGTTACCTTTATCGAGGGTGACGGGCTGCACCCGCCGGAAAATGTCGCGCGCATGGCCAGCGGCGAGCCACTCACCGATCAACTTCGTGAAGGCTGGCTTGACGCGATCGGCGAGCGCATCGCCGCGTCGGTAGGGCAGGGCGAAGGCGTGATTGCCGCCTGCTCGGCGCTGAAGCGCAGCTATCGCGCGCGCTTTCTGCCCTGCGATCGTCTTCCTCTATCTGCAGATCGACGCTGACACGGCCAAGTGGCGTGTCGGCAGCCGCAAGGGCCATTTCATGCCGGCAAGCCTCGTCGACCGCCAGTTCGCTATCCTAGAGCCGCCGACAGCGGATGAGAGGGCCTTGACGCTCGATGCGACCCGCCCGGTCAGCGAACTCGTCAGTGCCGCCGTCCAGCAGCTACGCCGGTCGATAGGAATTTTTTCTTGATTCCGTGACCTCAGCTATGGTACATATTCGCCTATGGTGCTGATTTGCGCCAGTGACCCGCCGCACAGGCGGGTTTTCGTTTCCGTCAGCCTACGCGCCGGCAAAGGCTCCGAAGGAACCCGTTAACCCGAGTTCGTTGCCCTGAACCGGATCGTAGGCGACCCAGCGGCCTGCCACCGGATGCGCGGCGAGCTGCAGGCGGCAGCGATGGCGGAGCCGCCAGCAAACCCTCGAACAGTTTGCGCGCATCGGTGCCTTCACCAAGCACAGCGTGGGTGGCGGCGGCGTAAGCAGGGAATTCCTTGCGCATATGGCGCTACAAGCGAAACCTCGATACGCGGCGGCAGATTGGCAGTCGGTGGTCTAGATCTGTGACGTCAGTTCGACGGGGAAATCATCATTGTCGGCATCGCGCATGGCGGCGAGGCTGCGATTGTCCAGCACTTCGGCGATCGCCTGCCGCACCTCCAGCATCATCTGCCGGACCTGGCAGGTGGCCTCGTCGCAGTCGTCGCAGCGCTGATACTGCGTGCGGCTGGCGCAGGGGATCGGCGCCAGCGGCCCGTCAAGCACCCGCACGACATGGCCGATCTTGATTTCAGAGGCCGGCCTGGCGAGGCGATAGCCGCCTTCCTTGCCCTTGCGGCTCTGGACGAACCCGGCATTTCGCAACTCGCCCAGGATGGCATCGAGGAATTTCTTCGGAATATTGTTGGCCACCGCGATGTCGTTGACGAAGGCCAATTGGCCCAGTGGCAGGCCAGACAGATGCACGAGGGCCTTGAGGCCGTATTTGCCTTTTTTTGTCAGCATGCCCAGATCACCCCATTGAGGCCCCAACCACTCGCATCTGGCGACTGTTTGTGTGCAAATAATGACGTTTTTGCCGTGCGGCGATATTTCGCGAAAACAAGGCGCCGAATGGCATGTTAGGCGCAAACACGTTGATTGTTTGTAACGTTTTGCACGGATGACGCCGATATCTCGCTGAAAACCGGGTTGCCGGAGCACAAAATGAAGAAAGCCGGCAAGGTGCCGGCTTTCTTCATTTGCTCCGGATGTTTGTGCCGTCAGCGGCTGCCATAGGTCTGGTCGAGCAGGCCGCCGGCGGCGAAATGCTCCTTCTGCACCTTGTCCCAGCCGCCAAAAACGCCTTCCACGGTCAGCAGCCGGATATCGGGGAAGTCGGCCTTGTATTTCGTCGCCACAGCGCTGTCGCGGGCTCGCAGGCCGTTGCGGGCGGCGACGTCCTGGCCCTCCGGCGTGTAGAGGAAGTCGAGATAGGTCTTTGCCAGATCGCGCGTGCCATGCTCGTCGGCGACCTTGTCGACGATGGCGACCGGGAATTCGGCCAGCAGACTGACAGAGGGAGTGACCTGCTCGAATTTGTCATCGCCATACTCCTTGCGGATGCCGCGCGTCTCGGACTCGAAGGTGATCAGCACATCGCCGATCTCGCGCTGCACGAAGGTGGTGGTCGCGGCGCGGCCGCCAGTGTCGAAGATCGGCACGTTGTTGAACAGCTTGGTGATGAACTCCTTCACCTTGGCGTCGTCGCCCTTAAAGGCTTCCTTGGCATAGGCGGTAGCCGCCAGATAGGTGTAGCGCGCATTGCCTGATGTCTTCGGGTTGGGGAAGATCACCTGCACGTCGTCGCGCACGAGATCGTTCCAGTCCTTGATATGTTTGGGGTTGCCGGCGCGCACCAGGAAGGACGGCAGCGAATAGAAGGGCGAGGCGTTGTCGGGGAAATCCTTCTGCCAGTCGGCCGAGACCAGGCCCTTCTTGACGAGGAAGTCGATGTCGGTGACCTGGTTAAAGGTGACGACATCGGCAGCGAGGCCTTCGGCGATGGCACGCGCCTGCGCCGAGGTGCCGGCATGCGACTGGTCGACGGCGACGCCCGGATGGTGCGCGATGAAGGCCCTGTTGATCTGCACGAACAGTTCGCGGCCGACATCATAGGATGCGTTGAGCAATTTATCGGCCGACCAGGCTTGGGAGGATGCCAGGAGCAGGCCGGCGACGGTGGCGACGCCGAGGAAAAATCGCTTCATGAAAACAAGCTCCGGATGCAATTGGTTTATGGTCGAACCATAGCTGTGGCGCAGGGTGCGCGACGAGGCACGCGAGACGGCTCTGTGGTTGTGCTGCGAGAAAAGTTATCGGCCGAAACAGCCGGATGCCAGGATTTTCTTCCAAAGAGAGACACCCTTCAGATCTGATCGTGGGCAAGAAGATCGCATCGCGATGCTGGGTCCAGAACTGGCTGGAATAGCGCTCGACCGAGTATCAGGCAGGCGGAAACAGCTTCCAGCGGCCGGGACGGAACGCCACCCGGCTTTTCTGCGCCGCGGGATGATCGACCGGCAGTTCGATTTCCACGCGCTGGCGCTCGCCACCGATCTCGAGTTCGACGCGGCGCGTGCCGGCGACGCGGCGGCTGGCGGCGACCGTGCCGGCGATGCAGCCGCTGCAGCCATCCAGCAATTCGACATGGTGCGGGCGGAAGTAAAGCGTCGCTTCGCCCGAGGGCTCGTTGGGCGGCGCGGCAAGCCCGATCGGACGGTCGGCGAGCCAGATCTCGCCATTTTCGACCTTGACCGGAAGCGAGCTCGATTCACCGATGAAGCCGTAGACGAAGGGCGAGTTGGGCGCGTCATAGATGTCGTCGGCAGTGCCGACCTGCTCGATGCGGCCCTGGCTCATCACCACAACGCGGTCGGCAAGCTCCAGCGCCTCTTCCTGGTCGTGGGTGACGAAGACGGTGGTGTGGCCGGTGGCGTCGTGGATCTCACGAAGCCAGCGGCGCAATTCCCGGCGCACCTGCGCGTCAAGCGCACCGAACGGCTCGTCGAGCAGCAGTACCTTGGGTTCGATGGCCATGGCGCGCGCCAGTGCCACGCGCTGGCGCTGGCCGCCGGAGAGCTGCGCCGGATAGCGCTTTTCGAGCCCGGAAAGCTGGACGAGGTCGAGCAGCTCGGAGGCGCGGCGGCGGATTTCCTGCGCCGGCGGGCGCGACGACCCGTGCCGGACCTTCAGGCCGAAGCCGATATTGTCGGCCACCGTCATATGCCGGAACAGCGCATAGTGCTGGAAGACGAAGCCGACATTGCGCTCCTGGATCGACTTGTGCGAGGCGTCCTCGTCGCCGAAGAAGATATTGCCCCGCGTCGGACGCTCCAGACCGGCTATCAGCCTGAGCAGCGTCGTCTTGCCGGAACCGGACGGCCCCAGCAACGCGATCAACTCGCCCGACTTGATGTCGAGCGACACGTCATGAAGCGCCGGAAACCGCTCAAACTCCTTGCGTACGTTGGCAACGCGAACTTCCATGCAAATCCCTCTGTCAGTGCCCGCGCGTCGCGGCGATCTCGGCGCCGTAGCGCATCTCGAGAAGTGTTTTCAAGACCAGCGTGACGAGCGCCAGGCCCGCAAGCAATGAAGCGACGGCAAAGGCGCCGACAGCGTTGTACTCGTTATAGAGGATTTCGACATGCAGCGGCATGGTGTTGGTCAGGCCGCGTATGTGGCCCGACACGACCGACACCGCGCCGAACTCGCCCATAGCACGCGCATTGCACAGGAGTACGCCGTAGAGCAGGCCCCATTTGACGTTGGGCAAGGTCACGTACCAGAAGGTCTGCCAGCCATTGGCGCCAAGCGAAAGTGCTGCCTCCTCGTCGCCATTGCCCTGTTCCTGCATCAGCGGGATCAGTTCGCGAGCGACGAAGGGGAAGGTGACGAAGACGGTGGCCAGCACGATCCCGGGCACGGCAAACAGGATGACGATGCCATGTGCTTTCAGCCAGCTGCCGAGCAACCCCTGGGCGCCGAACAGAAGCACATAGACGAGCCCCGAAATAACCGGCGAGACCGAGAACGGCAGATCGATCAGGGTGGTCAGGAAGGCCTTGCCCTTGAACTCGAACTTGGCGATCGCCCAAGCGGCGGAGATGCCGAAGACGATGTTGAGCGGCACCGAAATCGCCGCCACCAGCAGGGTCAGCCGGATCGCCGAGCGCGTGTCGGGATTGCCAAGCGCTTCGGTATAGGCATCGATGCCCTTGGCGAAGGCTTCGTTGAAGACGATGATCAGCGGCAAGACCAGGAAAATGCCGAGGAAGGCGAAGGCGACAGCCATCAGCGCTACACGCGCTGGGCGACTTTCCGTGACCGCCGCCGACCGGCTTCCGTGGTGCGGTTCGTAGGATTTGATCTCGGGATCAGGCATAGCGCTTGCGGCTCCATGTCTGCACGAGATTGACGACCAAAAGCATGATGAACGACAAAGCGAGCATGATCGCCGCGATCGCAGTTGCCGCGGGGTAATTGTATTCCTCGAGGCGGATGACGATCAGAAGCGGCGCGATTTCGGATTTGTAGGGTAAATTGCCGGCGATGAAGATAACCGAGCCATATTCACCGACGCCGCGCGCGAAGGCGAGCGCGAAGCCGGTGACGATGGCCGGCGCCAGGCCCGGAAACAGGACGCGGGTGATGATCTGCAGGCGATTGGCGCCAAGCGTGGCGGCGGCTTCCTCCACCTCCCTGTCGATCTCCTCCATGATCGGCTGCACGGTGCGCACGACGAAGGGCAAGCCGATGAAGACCAGCGCGATGACGATGCCGAGCGGGGTATAGGCGACCTTGATGCCGAGCGGCATCAGCAATTTGCCGATCCAGCCGTTCGGTGCGTAGAGAGTGGTCAGCGCGATGCCGGCCACAGCCGTGGGTAAGGCGAAGGGCAGATCGACCATGGCATCGACGATTCGGCGGCCGGGAAAGCGGTAGCGCACCAGCACCCAGGCGACCAGCGTGCCGAACACGACATTGACAGCAGCCGCGAGGAAGGCGGTGCCGAAGCTGATCCTCAGCGCATTGATGGTGCGGCGATCGGTGGCGATCGCCCAAAATTCAGGCCAGCCAAGCGCGGCCGAGCGCCAGAGCAGCCCGGAAAGCGGGATGAGGATGATGAGGGTGAGGTAGGCAAGCGAGAAGCCGAGCGTCAATCCGAAACCCGGAATGACGCTCGGCTGCTTGAATCGCCACCCCGCCTGCGCGGGTGCTGTGGTCATATCGTCCTGAATATCGACTTACTGAGGCTTGTAGATCTGGTCGAATATACCACCATCGCCGAAATGATAAGGCTGTGCTTTTTTCCAGCCACCGAAAAGCGGGTCGTCGATCGAGATCAGCTTGATCGGAGGCAGCTTGGCGAGGTCCTCCGCCGGCACCAGATCGGGCTTTGCCGGGCGATAGTGGTTCTTGGCGATGATCGTCTGGGCTTCCTTGGAATAGAGCCAGCTCAGATAGGCTTCGGCAACCTTGCGCGTGCCTTTGGCGTCGACATCGGCGTCGACCACCGCCACAGGTGGCTCGGCCAGGATCGAGGTCGGCGGGTAGACGATGTCGAAATTGTCGGCGCCGAACTCGTCGAGCGCCAGATAGGCCTCGTTTTCCCAGGCGATCAGCACGTCGCCGAGGCCTTTTTGCGCGAAGGTTACGGTCGAACCGCGCGCGCCGGTGTCGAGCACCGGGGCATTGGCGTAGAGCTTGCCGACGAACTCCTTGGTCTTGGCCTCGTCGCCGCCATCATTGGCACTGGCGTAGGCCCACGCGGCGAGATAGTTCCAGCGAGCGCCGCCGGAGGTCTTGGGGTTGGGCGTGATCACCTGGATGCCGTCCTTGACGAGGTCGCTCCAATCGTGAATGCCCTTGGGATTGCCCTTGCGCACGAGGAAGATGATGGTCGAGGTGTAAGGCGCTGAATTGTTTTCGAATTTTGTGCGCCAGTCGGGATTGATCTTCTTCGACTTCGAGACGATTGCGTTGATGTCGCCTTCGAGCGCCAGTGTCACCACATCGGCATCGAGGCCGTCGATCACGGCGCGGGCCTGGGCACCGGATCCGCCATGCGACTGCTGGACGGTGACCGTCTCGCCGGTCTCGGCCTTCCAATGCGCGACGAAGGCTTCGTTATAGGCCTTGTAGAGCTCGCGTGTCGGATCATAGGACACGTTGAGAATGGTGGTGTCGGCAAACGCGAAGCCGAGCGTGCCGAACTGGATGGATGTGGCGACCAGTGCGCCGAGCAGTTTCCTGAAATGAGGTTTGGTCATTTCTGCCTCCGTTGAACCCACGGCAAATCTACCGAACTGGTAGAAATTAGATGCATTGAATGTTGCCTTTTTTGCCCCTCTAGAGAAAATATTCGACGATCCTTTGCAGCATGGAGAAATATTTTCCTCCCGCGTCTCCGGGAAGAATCCTGCCGCACACCCAGCCTATTTAGAAATGAGCAGCGTCGAGGCAAAGCTGCCGACAAGAAAGGATCGCGCGAGGCACCCCCCTCTGGCCGGCAGGCCAGAGGGGGGTGACTCGGAACAGGCATGGGTGAATGTCCTGCTATCTGCCGAGCGCCCGGAAAGCCAATTGAATGAATCGCTTGGCTCGGTCTATTCGACGAACACCTTGACGCTGGCCGCGCGTCCCGCGGCGTCGATCACGGTCAGCGTCGAATAGCCGGCGCCGTCAGGTTGCCAAGTCGCGGTGCGGCGACGGTCGATGCCGGCGAGCGGCTTGCCGTTGGCCAGCCAACGGAACGGCGCGCGGCCGCCTTGCAATTTCAGAACCAGTGGCGAGGCATCGACTGAATTGGTGTCGAGATCGACGCGGGCACCGTCGGGCGGGAAGATGATGGTCGGTGCGGGTTCGGTCACTGTCGCCTGCACGAGGCCGTCCGACCCGGCGCCAAAGCGGGCGAGCGTCACCGGCAGATCCTCGCGCCTGGGGTTGATCACGCCGGGCGGCCTGCCCGGCAATGGGACGGTGGCCAGGCCCGAGCGGACAAAAGCCTCGAAGAGGATGGGAGCGGCCGAGACATAGCCGGACAGGCCCGGCACTGCGCCGGCGTCGGGGCGGCCGACCCAGACACCCAGCACATAGCGGCCGTCGAAGCCGACCGACCACGCGTCGCGATAGCCGTAGGAGGTGCCGGTCTTGTAGGCGATGCCGCGCTGCAAGGCGCCCTCGGGCGGCTTGACGCCCGACAGAATGTCGATGATCTGCCAGTTGGCCTGACCGTCGAGGATGGTAGCGCTGGTGCGCTCGGCATTGGCGGGCTCGGTGCCGTCATGCAGCGTGTGGGTCTTGCCGCCATTGGCGAGCCCTGTGTAGAGCTGGACGAGGTCGCGCAATGTTATCCCAACTCCGCCAAGGCCGATGGCCAGGCCCGGCGCCTCGTTGACCGGCAGCACGGGGCTGACGCCGGCCTGGTGGAAGCGCGCCATCAGACGCGTTGGTCCGACCGCGTCGAGCACGCGGATCGCCGGCACGTTGAGCGACAGTTGCAGCGCTTGGCGGATGCTGACGTCGCCCTGATAGCCCATGTCGAAATTCTTCGGCCGGTAGCCGGAGAAATCGACAGGACTGTCGTCGATCAGCGTTTCCTGCGCCACCAGCCCCTGTTCGAAGGCAAGACCGTAGATGAACGGCTTCAGCGTCGAGCCGGGCGAGCGGACGATCTTGGTCATGTCGATCCAGCCGGCGCGGCTGGCGTCGAAGAAATTGGCCGAGCCGACTTCGCCGAGAATGTCGCCGGTGCGGGAGTCGGCCAGCACCATGGCGACCGACAGGCGAGGTCCAAGCTTGGTGGCCGCGTCCCGCGCCACCTGCTCCAGCCCTTCCTGGACGCTCTTGCGGATCGTCAGCTGCAAAGGCTGGCCGGGCACGGCCTTGGGCAGCATCGCATAGGCGGCGTGTGCGGCGAGCGCCGGCAGCGTGCGACGCAGGCCCGCCACATCATCGAGAGCGGCACGTGCCGCCTCGCGCTCGCCGAGCAGGCCGGCGGACACCATGCGGGTCAGCACCCGGTCGCGGGCGGCGTGCGCGATTTTCAGGTTGCGGTCGGGCCGGCGCTTTTCCGGCAGCTGCGGCAGGGCAACGAGCAGAGCGGATTCCGACACGGTAAGCCGCTTCGGCTCCTTGCCGAAATAGGCGAGGGACGCGGCGCGCACGCCTTCCAGATTGCCGCCATAAGGGGCCAGCGTCAGGTAGCGCTCGAGGATCTCGCGCTTGGACAGCCGCCGCTCGATTTGGATGGCGCGCAGCATCTGCTTGATCTTGGAGCCGAGGCTGCGGCTTTCGCGCGGCTCGATCAGCCGGGCGAGTTGCATTGACAGGGTCGAGCCGCCGGAGACGATGTGGCCGCTGGTGGCGAACTGGCCGGCGGCACGGGCCAGCGCCAGCACGTCGACACCCTCATGATCCCAGAAACGCTTGTCCTCGTAGGTGACCAACATGTCGATGAATTGCTTGTCCACCTGATCGAGCCGGGTTTCGAGCCGCCAGTAGCCGTCCGGCGTGGCGAAGGCGCGCAACAGTTGGCCGTCGCGGTCCTGGACTTCCGTCGAGACCGTGAGCTCGGCAGGCAGCGGTGGCGGGAAGGCGCGGTCGAGTTCCCAGAGGGAGGCGGTGGAGAGCGCCAACAGGCAGGCGCCGCCTGCGGCTCCAATAGCGAGTTTGCGAAGTATCTTCATGGCTGGAAAGATGCCCCCTCATCCGGCCGCTTCGCGGCCACCCTCTCCCCGATGGGGAGAAGAGACTGGCGCCGGCGCTGGTCGTCTCCTCTCCCCTCGGGGAGAGGTCGACCGAGCGAAGCGGAGGGCGGGTGAGGGGGCACTTTGCTTATCGCGTCCATCACCACCAGCGCCTTACGGCGCCTTGATCTCCATCATGCCGGTGGCGGTGCGGGCCGAATACTGCGGCCTGTACATGTCCTCCACCGTTGCCGCCGGGTGCGCATAGGTGCCAGGCGTCACGGCACGTACGACATAGGCGAGGGTCAGATTGTGGTCGTGGTCGCCGTCGGCCGGGTTGAACGCGGCGACGAAACGGTCGTCGCGGAATTCGAGATGGGCCGCATCGGTCTGCGCCAGCCATGAGAAGTTGGTCAACTGGGCGCTGGACACCAGGCCTGGATTGTCGATCTCGAAGCCGGCCGGCAACAGGTCCGTTACCAGCAGGCGCGACGGCCAGCTGTTCTGCTCGTTGACCTTGAGCACGACGACATAGCGTTCGTTCTGGGTCGCCTCGGTGACATTGGCTTCAGTGCCATCGAGCTTGTAGTAGGTGCGATCGATGGTGAAGCCGTCGCCGCTTGCCGGCAAGGGCTGGATCGGCGACGCCACCGTCGTGACGACGGCTTGCAGCGGAGTCTTGCCGGTGTTGGCGATGGTCAGCGGGCTGTCGGCCAGGTCGCTGCCGTCGATCTGGTTGGAATAGCCGCCGGCGTGCGCGGCACCATTGACTGTCAACGTGATTGCATCATTGCCTTCCTTCAGCGCGCGAGCCGCCAGCAGCATCCAGGATTCGTCCTGGGTGCTGGTCCAGCGGGCTCCGGCGCGTTCCCTGGTAACCAGCTTGATCAGCTCCGGCACGATCGTCGGCACCGGCTTCGATTCCGCCGCCAGCGCCAGCATCGCCGCACCGTCACGCAGCCGCGAGCCGTAGTCGGAGCGGTAGTAGTCGTAGTCGGTGGTCGACTTGGCGAGCTGCAGGGCGGTCTTGAACGTCGCTTCGGCGCGCGGCGTATCGCCGTAGAGCGCCAGGCTCGCCGCCAGCTGGGCGACGGCCATCGGGCTGGAGAAAGCTTCGAGCTGGGTGTCCGCATAGTAGCGCAGATCGCCGATCGAAGCCTTCTTGTTGCGAGCCAGAACGTAGAGGGCGTAGGCGATCTCGCTGCCACGGTCCTGTACGCTCTGGTCGTAGCCGAGCGAGTTCTGCAAATTGCTCAGCGCCTGGTTCATGGCCAGGCTCGGCACGTCGTATTTCTGCTCGCGCGCCCTGGTCAGGAAGTCGGTGACATAGGCATCGAGCCACGGATCGCCGGAGCCAGGACCCCACAGGCCGAAGCTGCCGCCCGAGGCCTGGTAGCTCAGAACCTTGTAGATCGCGTCCTGGATGCGGCCATGGATGTCGGGGTCGCTGGCCATGCCGATGCCGGATGCCAACTCATTGACGTAGAGAAGCGGCATGGCGCGGCTGGTGGTCTGCTCGGCGCAACCATAGGGGTAGCGGTCGAGCGTCATCAACAGCGACGGCACGTCGAAGGCGGAGGCCTGTGAAACGCCGACGCTGACGGAAGCGCCATCGAGCAGGCTCGCCGCCAGCAGTTCCTTGTCGACGCGCAACGCGCCGCCATTGCCCTTGAGGTCGACCACCAGGCGGGTGGTGACCGGCAATTGCGCCGGACGCACCGGCACGTAGAGCGTCTGCTCGACCTTGGTGCCGTCGGCATGGGCGAGCTTGATGGTCAGCGAGGCATTGCCGGCCGTCTGTGCGATCAGCGGCACGGTCAGCGTCTGCCGCTTGCCCTGGGCGAGCGTCAGCTTCTGGGGCAGGGGCTTGTCGCCCGTCGACAGGTCCCCCGTCGTTTCGATCGACAAAGCATAGTCGCCGGCAGGGCCGTCGGTGTCGGCGACATCGAGGCGCATGATGGCGGCGTCACCAGGCGCCAGGAAGCGCGGCAGGCCGGCGGTGATCACGACGGGATCGCGCACGATGACGTCGGACTGGGCATGGCCGACTGCGTCCTTGGTCCAGGCGACGGCCATGACGCGCACGGTGCCGTTGAACTGCGGAATGTCGAAGTCGACCCTAGCCTTGCCGTCGGCGTCAAGCTCGACTGGGCCGGAGAAGAAGGCGACCAGCTTTTCTGTCGGAGGGCTGCCCTGCGCCTGCATATTGGCGCCGTCGCCGCCGGTCCTGAGCTTGCCGGTGTTGCCAAGCGAGCCGTCGATCAGGCGACCGTAGATGTCGCGGATTTCCATGCCCAGCATGCGCTGGCCGAAGAACCAGTTCTCCGGATCGGGTGCCTTGTAATTGGTCAGGTTGAGGATGCCGACATCGACGGCGGCAACCATGACATAGGCATTGCTGCCCGGCTGCACGCCAGCCACGGAAACCGGGATCGACAGCTGCTGGCGCGGCACGGTCTTGTCCGGCGACGTCAAGGTGATGGCGAGCTTCTTCGAGCCCGGATCGACCTTCAGCCATTTCACGCCGATGGCGCGCGCCGGCATGCGCGTTTCCTGCGCCTCGCCCGGCCGGAACAGGGTTGCGGTGACATAGGCGCCGGCGCCCCAGTCGTCGCCGACCGGAATATCGACGGTGCTGCCTCCCGCCGGCACTGACGCCGTAACGCTCTTCAACAGCTTTTCGGAACCGATGTTGATGAGAAGTTCCCCGGCAAAATGCGGCGAGACTTTCAGCTTGGCCACTTCGCCCGCGGCATAGCTGTCCTTGTCGAGGGCGATCTCGAGACCGTCAGGCGTTTCGGTGGTGGTAGATGAGACGTACCAGCCGGCATCGAATTCGTAGCTGGTCGCCGGTCCTTCGGGATCGGCGGTTTCAACCTCGAGCCGGTACTGGCCCCAATCGACCGGCACGGAGACCGTTGCGTCGCCATCGGCGCTGAGGTCGACCTGGCCATTGGCGATCGACTTGGTGAAGGAGACCGGTTCGTAGTTCCAGGAATTGTTGGAGCGGTACCACTGGTAATTGCGTTCGACCTTGACCAGCGTCCATTGCGCGCCTTTCAGCGCCTCGCGCTTGCCGTCGGGATCGACGGCGATCAGGCTGAACTTGGCCGTGCCGCCTTGCGGCACTTCATTGTCGGCGAAGTCCGGGCGGATGCCGATCATATGGCCTTGCGGACGGATGCCGATGTCGAGCGAACGCTCGATGGCACGGCCGCCGGTTTCGCGCATCCTGACCGTCACCTTGGCGTCGACCAGCTTGGTGGTCGAGGGCAGTTGATCGACGGAGACCGGGAAGGTCACCTTGCCGTCATCGCCAACCACCGGCAGATCGGCGAGGGGGGTAACAGTGGGTTCTGCGGACTGCTCGTCTGCGAGGCCGAAGGAAAAGCCCTGGAAGCGGTCCCAATCGCGCGAGGTCGACAGCGTCAGTTCGCCTTCCAGCGCCAGGCCTGCTGCCGGCGCTCCGTAGAGGAAGCGGCCGTCAATATTGATGTTGGCGGTTTCGCCCTGCGCGATCTCCTGCTTGTCGGCCTTCATGTCGAATTCGATGCGATCCGGCACGAAATCGTCGACCAGGAACATCTGGCTGGCCACCGCCGCCTGCTTGGGATCGGTGTAGATCGACACCGACCAAGTGCCGCGCATGGCGTTGGGTTCGAGCGGCAGGTCGACGGCATGGCCGCCGGCCGAGGCGCCGTCGCTGACGATGCGGCGGTCCTCGACGCCGTCGGGGCGCGAGAAGATGAAGGTCAGCGGCAGGTTTTCGACCGCCTTGGCGGCGCCGTCGCGGGCAAGGGCCGCAACATGAACGTCCTCGCCGGCGCGGTAGATGCCACGTTCTGTCCAGGCATAGACGTCGAGCGCGCCGGGCGCCGCGCGCCCTGTGACGCCGCGATCGGACAGGTCGAAGCCGGCCCGGCCCATGTCGAGGAAGACGAAATCATCGTTGCCCTGTTTGGCCATCAGCACGGCCGGCATCATGCCGCCGTCGCCGCGCGTCAATCCGGGATTGAAGACGGCGTGGCCATCGGCATCCGATGTCGCCGTGCCGAGAACCTCATTGTTCCTGGCAACCAGGGTCAGTTCGGCGCCTGCTATCGGCTTGGCGCTGCCCAGCGAACGGGCAAAGACATTCAGGCCGTCCTGGCCGGTATAGGTCGACAGGCCGATGTCGGAGACGACGAACCATTGCGTAGCCATCGAATTGTAGTCGTCGGCGTTGTCGTTGACCGCCTGGGCGGTCAGCACATAGACGCCGGGCTTGCGCTGCGGCAGTGCTTGGTCGACCGGGAAGGAGGTGGTGACTTCCTTGTTGAGATCGTTGGCGATGTCGAGTTGGCCTTGCCAGACCGGCGCGCCCATCTGCTCGGAAATGTTGGAGATGTCGTAGCCGTCAAGCTGGTGCAGGAACTGGTAGCCCGACAGAAGCTGGGCCAGCGAGCGATCGCCGATGCGGTAGAGCTTCATCTCGGCGGCGTTCATGTTGACGGTGACGACCGGGATGCCGCGGCGTGCGCCGGCCGGCAGCACGAAGCTGTCGCCGGTGAAGCGGGCGGACGGTGCGCGGTCCTGCACATAGATCGACAGCACCACGGGGGCTGCGGTCACTTCGCCGATTGCCGCCGGCAGGCCGGCGCGGAAAGTAACGTCGTAATGCTGGCCGTGCTCCAGCCCTTCGACGCAGATCTGCTTGTCCTTGGCCTCGACTCCTTTGGGCGGCGCATTGTCGACGGTGACGAACTGCGCGTAATCGACGCCGGTCTTGACCAGATCCTCGGAGAATTGCGCGCAGATACGCGGCGCGCTGGTGTCGGCATCGAGGGTATGGTCGATGACGCGGAAACCCTTGCGCGCCTTGAGATCGGCATAGTCGGCCTGGACCGCCGGCGAAGGGTTCAGGGCAAGGCTGGCTTCGTAGGCTTGCAGCGCCGGCCGGTAGAGATCGCGCTTGTCGAGGCCGTTGCCGAGCAGCGCCAGCGCTTCTGCTCGCGTCTTGGTGGTGCGGAGCAGCTTGTAGGCGATGAATGCGGCCGACGTCCCGTCTGCCGGCAAAGTGGAGGCATCGGAAGTGTTGGCGGCGGGTTGCACGGCCAGCGTTTCACGCGCCAGGTCGAGCCAGAGCTGGCCGTCATCGGGCATGACAGACACGGCGCCTTCGTATCTCAGCATGGCGGAGCGGTGGTCGCCGGTAAGCACCGATTGCTCGGCGGCAGTCGTCAGCGCGGTCAGCCCTTCGGTCGGCTTGATGTAGGCCGGACCCAACAACTTGTTGCGGTATTGCTGGGCCTGATCGGCCATCCAGTTGGGGAAGAAGGCGAGTTCAGGCGGCGCGCCGATATCGGGATCGCCATCGATGTTGACGACCTTGCCGGCGACCGCGCCGTTGAACAGTTTCAGCTGGTTGTAGTCGGATTTGAGGAAGCACCATTTGGCTTTATTGTTGTAAGTGAAGGCGCGGCAGGCCGGATCGCCCAGACATGTCGTCTTGCACTGGTCGAGCGTGACGTTCTGGTCGGATCTGAGATCAAAGCCGAAATAGTCGGAATTGTCCGTCGTCGCTATTCGTCGGGATTCAGCCGCTTGCGCGATACCACTCCAGGCAAAAAACAGAAGAATCAGGACCGACAGACCACGAGCCGCTCGCATTGCCATAGCACCCCTCCAGACACAGCTGACGTTCCAGGCATGATCAAGCTTCAGTCAGGCTTGTCAACGCAAGGACGCGGCAGGGTTCCGCCTGCCAACGGTTTCCTTTCCGGCCGATGGCCGGTAGTACCTCCATAGGACAGGGGATCACGCTTTCTTGCGGCAACGCAAAAGGTGTGAATTCCAAGCCCGTCCTATTTCAGACAATTGGATTGTGGCCCCTTTACGAGCGCTTCAGAACTTCATTCCAATTTTAGTTTTATAACCTAGGTTGTCTTAATGCCGGCGCATGAAGAGCAGATATCAGGAGGTCGCGCGCCAGGGCGTGTGCTTCCGCGCGCCCTGCTTATAGCCGTGATATGCTCGGCGGCGCTGGTTCCCGAATCAAGGCCGGCGGCTGCGTTCGAGCTTTTCGGCATCAAGTTGTGGGGGTCGTCCAGCGACGAGGATGCCGACATCGTCAACCCGCTGCGCTATGCCGTCACAATCAATGCCCCCGACGCCGACAAGGATCTCGTCAAGAAGCTCGAAAACGCCTCGACGCTGAAAAGTGACGAGGAGCGTCCGGTTTCCGGCTCGCTCGGGCTGATGGCCAAGGCGCGCAGCGATCGCGAACAGCTTGTCGCCGCGCTCTATGCCGATGCCCGCTACGAAGGCGTGGTCACCGTTACCATCGACGGCAAGCCGCTCGATGATTTGCCGCCCGACGCCGAGTTCAAGGGGCCGCAGCCGGTCCCGGTGGTCATCGATATCGCCAGCGGGCCGAAATTCACCCTGGGCAATATCCGGCTGCAAGGTGACGCGGCGGGGCTGATGAGCGCCGATTATGGCCTGATATCAGGCGGCGACGCCGGGTCCGGCGCCGTGCTCAAGGCCGAGGCACTGATCGTGCGGACGCTGAAAGAGCAAGGCAGGCCGCTGGCCAAGGTGACGAACCGGCAAATCGTCGCCGACCATGCCACTTCGACGCTGGACGTGACGCTGACGGTCGCTGCCGGGCCGGTCGCCGGCTACGGAGCGACCACGGTGGAAGGCACCGAGAAGGTCGACCGCGACTTCACCGAATACATGACGGGCCTCAAGCGCGGCCGGCAATATTCGCCGCAAGAGATCGACGATGCGCGCGACCGGCTGCTGGCGCTCGAAGTCTTCAACAGCGTGACGTTCAAGGAAGCCGACACGCTCGACGCCGACGGCAACATTCCAATCGGCGTCCAGGTCAGCGAGCGCAAGCCGCGCTATTTTGGCGTCGGCGGCAGCTTCTCCAACACCGAGGGGCTGGGCCTGGAAGGCTATTGGGGCCACCGCAACCTGTTCGGCCGGGCCGAGAAGCTGCGCATCGATGGTAAGATCAGCGGCATCGGCAGCAACGATCTTGGCGAACTCAACTACAATGCCGGTATCATGTTCGAGAAGCCGGGCGTGATCGGGCCGGCATCGAAGTTCATCGCCAGCGTCAAGACCGTGCTCGAACATCCTGATGCCTATGACCATTTCTCGGTCAAGGGCAGCACCGGCCTGTCCTACGAACTGACCAAGAACCAGACGGTTTCAGCTGAGTTGGCGCTCGACTATTCCCGCATCCACGACGCTTTCGGCAAGCACAAATACCTGATCGCCAGCATTCCGTTGCAATATGTCTATGACAACAGGGACAACCGGCTGAACCCGACCAGCGGCTTCCGGGTGCTGGCTTATGCCGAGCCGAGCTACGACATTTTGAGCGGCGCGGCTTTCCTCAAGCTGAAGGGCGAGGGATCGGCCTATCAGTCGCTGGATTCGGCTTCGAAGTTCGTGCTGGCCGAACGTGTCGCCACCGGTTCGATCGTCGGTACCAGCCTAGAACACGTGCCGGCCGACCGGCGCTTCTACTCCGGCGGCGGTGGTTCGGTGCGCGGCTATGCCTATCAGGGCATCGGCCCGAAGGATTTCACCGGCCAGCCGATCGGCGGCCTGTCGTTCTTCGAGACTTCGGTCGAAATGCGCATCGCCATCACCGACACGATCGGCATCGTGCCGTTTGTCGATGCCGGCACCGTGTCGACCAAACCGTTGCCCGATTTCTCCGACGTCAAGGTCGGCGCCGGCGTCGGCTTGCGCTATGTGACGCCGTTCGGGCCGCTGCGCATCGACGCGGCCTTGCCGCTCAACCGCGATCCGAGCGACCCGCATTTCGGCATCTATGCCGGCATCGGACAGGCGTTTTGACGATGAAGACGGTCTGGCGCATCCTCCGCATTGTCCTTTACACGCTGCTGATCGTGGTTGCGGGGGCGATCGGCGCACTGGTCGTGCTGACCGAGACCGAGCGCGGCCGCGACAATCTCGCCGGCATCATCTCGCGCCTGGCTTCGAGCGACGATCGCAAGATCACTGTCAGCGGCATCGACGGCATCTGGTCCGGGGCCCTAAGCGTCGACCATGTCGTGCTGGAGGATCGCGAGGGCGCCTGGCTGGTGGCGCGCAAAGTGGCCGTCGATTGGTCGCCGCTGGCGCTGCTGTCGAAAAATTTCAGCGCCGACCGCATCGCCGCCGAACGCATAGAACTCGCCCGGTTGCCTATGGCCAGCACGCAGCCAGCGCCGAGCGGCGGCACGACGACGCTGCCGGTTTCGCTCGACATCAAGCAGATCGATCTGCCCGAGATCGCGCTCGGCCAGGATCTGGCCGGCAGCGGCATCGCCGAACTCGCCGCCAAGGGGATGCTCAAGGCCGACGCCGCGCCGCTGGCGATCGAGACAACGATCAACGTCGCCCGTCATGACGGAAAGCAAGGCAATGTCGATGCCAAAATCCACTTTGCGCCGGCAGACAACAGGCTCGACCTCGATCTCAAGGCCTCAGAGCCGGCAGGCGGCATCATCGCCAATCTGCTCAAATTGCCCGACGCGCCGCCGGTCGACATAATCGTCTCCGGCACGGGACCGCTCGCCAACTGGAACGGCATCGGCACGTTCTCAGTCGACGGCAGGATCGTCACTCAGCTGACAGGCCGACACCAGTCGACCGACAAGGGCAGCCATGTCGAAGCCGAGGGCGACGGGGACTTCGCTAGCTTCCTGCCGGAGAATTTGAAGCCACTGTTTGCTGGCAAGACCAGCTTCGATGTCGCGGGCACCGCCACATCAGCCGGCGGCGTCAGTGTCGACCGTGCCAATATCGACAGCGATGCGGTGCATGGCACCGCCACCGGCATCATCGATCCTGCCGGCGCAAGCGATCTCTCGGTCGAACTCGCCGCCAAGGGCCCGCCGGTCGTCATCAGCGTCGGCAGCAAGGCGCAGCCGATCACGCTGGCGATCAACAATGCCACCGCCCGCGCGTTCGGGGACGGCAAGGCGCCGATCATCGACATCGGCGCCTCCTTCGTTTCGATCATAGCCGGTGGTACGCGACTGGACGATCTGGCGGCGCAGATCCATTCCGACGGTTTCGACATCCAGAACCGCGCCGGCCCGGTCGCCGTCAAGCTGGAGGCAGGTGGTCTCAAAACCGACGTGGCGACGCTGGCGCCCTTGGTCACCGGCAAGGTCGGCGTCGACCTCGCCGGATCGGTCAGCAAGGATGCCATTGCCATTGACCAGGGCACATTGCGCTCGGACGCGCTCAACGCCTCGCTGACGGCGACGGTGGCGCTTGCCGATCTGTCGATGCAGCTCAAGATGAACGCCGATGCCGTCGCGACCGCCCTTCCGCCTCAGATCGCCTCTGTGCTCGGCGCCCGGGTGAAATTCTCGGCCAGCGCGACTCGCGATCCGCAGGGCTCCTTCGCTGCCAACGCGATCGAATTCACGTCCGGGTCGCTCAGCGCCACTGGCACCGCCAGCTTGCAAGGCACCGATATCCAGGCCGACATCAAGGGCAAACTGGGCAATGTTTCCGTGCTGTCGCCAACGGTCGGCGTGCCGGTTGCCGGCGGCATCGATTTCGCGCTGACGGCAAGCGGCGCCATGACGGCCCCGGACTTCACGGTCTCCGCCGACAGCGACAGCCTGACGGCCTCGGGCCGCACGGTGAAGAGCATCAAGCTGACGGCGAGCGGCAAGGCCGACATTGAGAACCCTGCCGCCAACGTCTCGCTGACCGGTTCCGTCAACGACCAGCCGCTCGACCTCAAGGCGGCACTGGTGACCAGCGAAGGCAAGCGGTCGATCAATGGCTTCCTGGTCTCGCTTGGCGACAACGAGATCTCGGGCGACCTCGCGCTGGACGACAAATTCATGCCGCTCGGCACGCTGACGCTCGCGGCACCCGCCATCGACCAGCTGGCCGCACTTGCCGGCCAGGCGGTGACGGGCGACGTCGATGGCACCATCCGCTTTGCCAAGGAGGGTGACGCGCCTTCCGTCGCAATCGATGCGAAGAGCACGTCGATCGCACGTGGCGAGGTGACGGCCAAGACGATCACCGTCAATGCGCTGATCGCCAATTATCTCAAGGCGCCGGCGATCGCCGGTTCGATCAAGGCCGACAGCGTCACCTCCGGAACCACCGAAATCGGCGGCATCGCCGTCGATCTGAAGCGCGACGGCGACTGGACCAATTTTACCGGCGGCGCCACCATATCGGGCATTCCGGCAACCGCTGCCGGCCGGGTGAAGATCGCCGACGGCACGACAAGCGTCGAGATCGCCTCGGGCGAAGCCACGGTTCGCGGCATCAAGGCGGCAATCTCTCAAGCCTCTACGCTAAGCATTGCAAACGGCACGACCACCATCGAGAAATTGGCGCTCGATGTCGGTGGCGGTTCGGTGACGCTGTCGGGCACCGCCGGCCAGACACTCGACCTCGCGGCGCAATTTTCGGCGCTGCCGGCAGCACTGGCCAATGATTTTTCGCCCGGTCTCGATGCGGCGGGGACGCTCGGCGGCACGGCGCAGGTGAGCGGATCGCCGGCAGCTCCTGACGTCCGTTTCAACGCGCAGCTGGCTGGCGTCGAAACCAGCCAGACTCGCCAGGCCGGGCTCGGGCCGCTCGCTGTCGATGCCGCCGGCAGCTACACGACGGCCGGCGGTGTTTTGCTCGACCATGCGACGCTGACCGGCGACAAGATTTCCGGCCAGGCGACCGGCACCCTCAATCCGAACGGCGCCAGCGATTTTGCTATCGACCTCAATTCGACCGGTTCGAGCCTGCCGCTGACGCTGGGCAGCGCTGAAAGCCCGATCAAGCTCGAGCTGCAGGCGCTTTCGGTGAAGGCAGCGGGGCAGGGCGCGCAGCCCCGGCTCGACATTTCGGCGAGGGTGTCTTCGGTTGCTACGAAGCTGGCAAAGGTCGAAGGCATCGCGGTCGCCCTGCATTCCGATGCCTTTGACTTGAAGACCCGCACAGGGCCGATCTCCGGCACGGTATCGGCGGAAAAGATCGGTCTCGACAATGCGACCGTTGCGCCGCTCATCGCCGGCAAGGTCACGGCCAAGGTTGTCGGCAGGCTGGCTGCGGATGCAGTCACCATCGACAGCGGCTCGGTGACGAGCGATGCGCTGAACAGTGGCTTCACCGGTCGGGTATCGCTGGCCGACGGCGCCATCGACCTCAATTTGAAAGCCGATGCCGCCTCGACGGCGCTGCCGGCGGCGGTGCGCGGCATGCTTGCCGAACGCGCTGAACTGAGCGCTGCGCTGAAGCGCGATGCGTCGGGCAATGTCAATGTCGATGGATTGCAGCTGGCCTCGGGCGCGCTGACTGCGCAAGGGCATGCCAGCCTTGCCGAGAACAAACTCGCCGCCGACATCAAGGGTGCGCTGAGCGACATCTCGCTGCTATCGAAAGATGCCAAGGGCGCCATCGTCTTCGCGTTGAATGCTCAGGGGCCGGCCGCCGCGCCGGATCTGTCGCTGACGGTCGACAGCGACAGGCTGCTGGTGGCATCGCGCGAGATCACCGGCCTGAAGCTGACCGCCACGGCGAAGGCCGATGCCGCCAACCCGGCGGCAAATGTGCAACTGACCGGCAATGTCACCGGCCAGGCGCTGCAAGGCAGTGCGGTTCTGGCGACGGCTGACGGCAAGAGCGCCATCAACGGCCTGCTGCTGTCGCTCGGCAAGAACAGGATTTCCGGCGATCTGGCGCTGGATGACAAGTTCGTGCCGGTCGGCACGATTGCGCTCGACCTTCCCGATATCGGCCCGCTGGCGGCACTGGCGCTGGAGAAGGCGGAAGGCGACGTGCGCGGCACGATTGCTTTCTCGAAGAATGGCGGCGCTCCGCAGGTCGCGATCAAGGCGGCGACCGCGTCGATCAGGCGGGGCGACCTTCAGGCGAAAGCTGTCTCTATCGATGCGCTGGTCGCCAACTATCTGGCCGTACCCGTCATCTCCGGAAAAATCCGCGCCGACACCGTCACGTCAGGGGGCACCGTGATCAGCGGCATCGATGTCGACTTGAAACGCGACGGTGACTGGACCGGCTTTTCCGGCGGCGCGACCGCCAAGGGCATTCCGGCGCGGGCCGCTGGCCGCGTGAAAGTGGCCAACGGCACGACGACCATCGAGCTTGCGTCCGGCCAGGCAACGGTCCAGGGCATCAAGACCGCCATCGCCCAGGCCTCGACCGTCAGCATTGCCAATGGCACGACGACGCTGGACCGGCTGGTGCTCAACCTTGGCGGCGGCACAGCGACGGTGACCGGCAAGATCGGCACGGCGCTCGACATCAACGCGACGCTGGCGCGGGTGCCGATGTCGCTTGCGAACAGTTTCTCGGCGGGCCTCGACGCCGCCGGCTCGATTTCGGGCACGGTGAAGGTGACGGGTGCGCCGGCGAGCCCTGCGGTCGCCTTCAACATCGACGCGGCGGGTGTGCAGACATCGCAGACCCGAGGCGCTGGTGTCGGGGCGGTGAGTGTTTCCTCGTCCGGCACCTTTGCCGCCAACAAGCTGGCCTTCAACGCCAATGTGAGTGATGGCGCCGGCCTTGGCCTCAAGGGCGGCGGCACCGTGACGACCGCTGGCACGCCGGCGTTGGTGCTCGATTTCAATGGCGCCGTGCCGTTCGGCCTGCTCAGCCAGAAGCTCGCCGCGCAAGGCTTGTCGCTGTCTGGAACCGCCAATGTGAATTTGCAGGTGCGCGGTGCGGCTTCAGCGCCTGTCATTGGCGGTAGCGTCAGCACCTCCGGCGCGCGTCTTGTGGATGCGCGCTCGGGCCTCGCCGTCAACGATCTCGCCGCCGATATCTCGATTGCCGGCGGCATCGCCAGGATCAACCGGCTGACCGGGACGCTGTCGACGCGCGGCAGTCTGTCGGCCAGCGGCACGGTCGGCATCAACCCGGCGCAGGGTTTCCCGGCCGACCTGTCGATCAAGCTGGTCGACGGCCGCTATACGGACGGACGGGTCGTGACCGCCAATCTCGGCGGCGACCTGACGATCAAGGGACCGCTGACGTCAGCCCCGGTGATTGCCGGCACCATCAATCTCGCCAAGACGGTGATCACGGTTCCGGACAAATTGCCGGGCTCGCTGGCGGCGCTCGACGTCAAGCACAAAAACGCGCCTGGTGCTGTACGGGCGCAGGACAAGGCGCTGCGGCCGCCGACGACCAGCGGCAAGGGCGGCGGCACTGGCCTCACCCTCGATGTCACGGTCAATGCGCCGAACCAGATCTTCATCCAGGGCAGGGGCGTCGATGCCGAATTCGGCGGCTCGCTCAGGCTGACCGGCCCGGCCTCGTCGCCGCAAGCGATCGGCACCTTCACCTTGCAGCGCGGCCGGCTGTCGATCCTCGGCAAGCGGCTGACCTTCACCGAAGGCACGGTTGGCTTCTCCGGCTCGCTGGTACCCTATCTCAACCTGGCGGCGACAACGACGACGAGCAGCGCCACCGTCACCATTCTGGTGTCGGGCGAGGCGACAAATCCGAAATTCATCTTCTCCTCGGTGCCGGCGCTGCCCGAGGACGAGGTGCTGGCGCAATTGATCTTCGGCCGCTCGATGTCAAACCTGTCGCCGCTGCAGATCGCCCAGCTCGCCGAAGCGGCAGGGCAACTGGCCGGGGTTGGCGGCTCGACGTCGCTGCTGGAAAACCTGCGTAGCGCCATCGGCGTCGACGATCTGGACGTCACGACGGACGAGCAGGGCGGCACGGCGGTTTCGGCCGGCAAATACCTCAACGACCGCACCTATGTGACGATCCAGAAGGGTGACAAGCCAGGCTCGGGCAAGGCGACGGTCGATCTCAATGTCGGGCGCGGGGTCAAGCTGCGCGGCGAGGCCAACGACGCCGGTGAAGCCAAGGGCGGCATCTTTTACGAGAGGGAATACTGATACTTCGTCGGAGCTTTTGGCCTTAGGTCGGTTCAAGGCCGGCGCCGTCCGGGCCCGCGTAAATGTCTCAGTTTAATCGACTATCGAGATTCCAGAGGAATCCGTCACGCAGTAGCAATTTTGCGCCAAGACTGTCGTTATCACGCGAACCGCTTCTTTGCCAAAGTTGCACATTCCCTAACATGTTCCCAATCCATGCCGTCTTTGACATCATGGCCCGGATGCGGAATGTTAAAAGGCGGAAAGCCAACAATGGGAGTTAAGTCATGACGATTTATAAAAGTAATGGCGATCGCGTTCCGGATCACATCCTGGCCATGGCCGAAGACGCCAAGGCAGGCAAGGTGGATCGCCGCGAATTCCTGGCCATGGCCAGCGTCTTCGGTGCGTCGACGGCAATGGCTTACGGCTTGCTCGGCCTCGCCGACCCGACTCCGGCGAAGGCCGAAGAGGTAAAAGGCAAGAAGGGCGGCACGCTCAAGATCGCCCAGTGGATCAAGGATCCCAAGGACCCGCGCAAAGCCGACTGGTCGGAAATTGCCAATGCCGAGCGCCAGGCGCTCGAGCCGCTGGTCAAGTATACATCCGAATACACGTTCCGCCCCTACCTGCTGGAGAGCTGGGACGTCAACGACGACGCCACGCAGTACACGCTGCATGTGCGCAAGGGCGTCACCTGGTCGAATGGCGACCCCTTCACTGCCGCCGACGTCGTCTTCAATCTGAAGCGTTGGGCCGACAAGAAAGCCGAAGGCAATTCGATGCCCGGCCGTCTCGGCTCGCTGGTCAAGGATGACAAGCTCGACGAGAGCGCCGTCACCATGCCTGACGACCACACGGTCGTACTCAAGCTCGGCAAGCCTGACATCGCGCTCATTCCCAACATGTGCGACTATCCCGGCCTGATCGTCCACAAGAGCTTCGACGAGAAGGGCGGCGACTTCAAGGCCTGCCCGATCGGCACCGGTCCGTTCGAACTCGTCTCCTACGATGTCGGCCAGAAAGTGGTCTACAAGCGCCGCACCGACGACAAGTGGTGGGACGGCGAAGTGTTCCTCGATGGCCTGGAATTCATCGACTACGGCACCGATCCGGCCGCCATGGTCAGCGCTTTCGAAGCTGGCGAGGTGCACACCAATTTCGAGACCTCGGCCGACTATGTGTCGATTCTCGACGGCATGGATCTGGTCAAGTCGGAAATCGTTACGGCATCGACCATCGTCTGCCGCTCCAACGTCAACAACAAGCCCTATGGCGAACAGAAGGTGCGCAACGCGCTGCAGCTTGCGGTCGACAACAATGTCGTCCTGCAGCTCGGCTACGGCAATGCCGGCTCGGTGGCCGAAAACCACCATGTGTGCTCGATCCATCCGGAATATTACGAGCTGCCCAAGGTGGCCCGCGATCCGGCCAAGGCAAAGGCGCTGATGGCGGAAGCCGGCCAGGCGGACTTCGAACACGAGCTGATCACCGTCGACGAGGACTGGCACAAGAACACCGGCGATGCGATCGCCGCCCAGTTGCGCGAAGCTGGCATCAAGGTGAAGCGCACCGTTCTGCCGGGCTCGACGTTCTGGAACGACTGGACGAAGTATCCGCTGTCGATGACCAACTGGAACATGCGCCCGCTCGGCGTCCAGGTCCTGGCCATCGCCTATCGCACCGGCGAGGCCTGGAATGAGACGGCGTGGTCGAATCCCGACTGGGATGCCAAGCTCAATGCGGCGCTCGCCGTTGCCGACGCCGCCAAGCGCAAGGAAATGATGAAGGATATCGAGCAGATCCTGCAGGATTCAGGCATCATCATCCAGCCGTACTGGCGCAAGCTGTACAGCCACTCGGTCAAGGCGGTGCAGAACTACAAGATGCACCCGACCTTCGAGCGCGACTACGGCAAGGTCTGGCTCGAACAGGCTTGATTGCGCCGACAAGGGGAAGGGGCGTCGCCCCTTTCCCTCGCTCTTTGCATCGTCTGCCCCTGTGGGTCCGCGCTTCTCAAAAAAGTTGCGGGACTCCAGGCCAAGGTCATGCAACAAAAACAAAGTTGATCGCATCCGAAGGCCTGTTTGACAGCCAGCCCCGCCGGTCACGGCAGGGTTGGCTTTCATAGCCGGCTCAAACCCCAACCCATCGGCAGGGGCAGCCATGCTTTCTTTCGTTATCAGGCGTCTTGGCACCATGGCATTGACGATGCTGTGCCTGACCATGGTTGTCTTCTTCCTGATTAACCTCGAACCCAATCTGAAGAAGCTGGCGATCAGCCAGACCGAAATGCATACGTCGGCCGAGCAGCTTGAGAATTGGCTGGTCAATCATGGCTACCGGCAGAACTTCTTCGTCCGTTATGGCCAGTGGCTGGGCGTCGTGCCCAAGCAACCGGTGACGGACCCTGCGACCGGAAAGCCGGCGCAGCGGTTCTCCTTCTGCAACGATCCGGTCGTGCCAACCTTCGCTGGCGTCCTCGAAGGCGATTTCGGCTGCTCGACCAAGTTCAAGGCATCGGTCGCCTCGAAATTGTTTCCGGCGCTCGGCGCCACCGGTATCCTGATGTTCTGGGTGCTGGCGGTGATGGTGCCGATCTCGCTGCTGATCGGCATTCTGGCCGGCATGCGTGAGGGCTCGCGAACCGACCGCGTGCTTTCGGTCGCCTCGATCGCTTCGACGGCGACGCCTGAATATGTATCGGGCGTCATCTTTACCGTCATCTTCGCCTCGTGGCTTGGCTTGCTGAATGGCTCGGCCGCTTCGGCGAGCCAGGGCATCACCTTCTACAATTTCACGTTGCCGGTGATGACGCTGGCGATCTACGGCATCGGCTACATCGCCCGCATGACGCGCGCTTCGATGGTCGAGGTGATGACGCAGCAATATATCCGCACCGCCCGATTGAAGGGTCTCTCCTTCGGCAGCGTGGTGATCAAACACGCGTTGCGCAACGCGCTGATCGCGCCCTTCACAGTCATCATGCTGCAGTTTCCCTGGCTGCTCACAGGCGTCGTCATCGTCGAGGTGATGTTCCGCTACCAGGGCTTCGGCTATACGCTGGTCGAGGCAGCCGGCAACAACGATATCGACCTGTTGCTCGGCTGCTCGTTGGTTTCGGTGTTCATCGTCTTGATCACGCAGCTCATTTCCGATGTCGGCTACGCGTTTCTCAATCCGCGTATCAGAGTTCAGTAGGGAGCGAAGCGGATGCCGGTACAATATATCAGTGGCTTCACCGTCGTTCTCGAAGTGCTGTCGCGCTTCTGGCCGGTCTGGATCGCGCTCGTCATCGTCATGGGCGCGAGCTACGCCTACAAGAAGAAGCTGGCGCTCTACGGCCAGTTGTTCGATAGCGGCGTCGGCGTCGTCGGCGTCGGCATCTGCCTGTTCTGGCTGTTCACGGCGATCTTCGCCGCAACGATCTCACCGTTCGATCCGCTGGCCCAGGTCCCCATCATGAAGGATGTGCTACCGGGCGCCATCGAACCGCAATCGGGACTTTCCTATCTGTTCGGCGGCGACAAGCTGGCGCGCGACGTGTTCTCGCGCATGGTCTTTGGCAGCCAGATCGTGCTGATCATCGCGCCTGCCGCAACCGGCTTCGCGCTGATGGTCGGCATCACGCTCGGCCTGCCGGCCGGCTATTACGGCGGCAAGATCGACACGGTGCTGTCGTTCCTGGCCAATTTGGTGCTCGCCTTCCCGGTCATCCTGCTGTTCTACCTGCTGGTGACGCCGGGCATCATGGATACGCCGATCCCCTATGCGATGGCCGGCGTGTTCTTCCTTTTTCCGATCATCTTCTTCAGCGTGCTGTTCTGGACGCGCTACAAGAACCGGCCCGACCGGCTCTACATCCTGCTCGGCATCACCTTGATCGTCGGCGGCTGGATCTATCTCGGCCTTGTGTTCGACAAGGACCCGCTGCGGATCGTGCACATCGATCCCAACCAGCTCAACATCTTCGTGGCGGTGGTGTTCGCCTCCAGCCCCGGCGTGTTCCGCATCGTGCGCGGCCTGGTGATGGACATCAAGACACGCGACTATGTGGCAGCGGCGCAGACACGCGGTGAGTCGCCCTGGTACATCATGCTTTGGGAGATCCTGCCCAATGCGCGCGGGCCGCTGATCGTTGATGCCTGCCTACGTATCGGCTACACCACCATCCTACTCGGCACGCTCGGCTATTTCGGCCTTGGCCTGGCGCCGGAAAGCCCGGACTGGGGCACCGCGATCAAGGACGCCAGCCGGCTGCTGCGTTCCTTCGTCCACCCGGCGCTGCCGCCGACGATCGCGCTGATGTCGTTCGTGCTGGGCTTGAACCTGCTCGCTGACTCGCTGCGCGAACAATCGATGAAAGACTGATCTGCGGGTCTCGACCCGATGCGCCTGAAAGAACCAAGAACCAGGCCCGAAAGAACCAGGATTGGAGCGACCCATGAATGAGGCAGTTCGAAATCCCGCCAAGCCGGCCAATGGGCCGATCATCGAGATCGAGAACCTGTCGATCTCCTTCTTCACCCGCAAGGGCGAGATACCGGCGGTCATGGATTTTTCCTGCACCGTCATGCCGGGCGAGGCGATGGGCATCGTCGGTGAATCCGGCTGCGGCAAGTCGACCGTGTCGCTCGGCATCATGCGCGACCTCTCCAACATCGGGAAGATCGTCGGCGGCAAGATCAAGTTCCAGGGCAAGGACATGGGCGAGCTCTCCGACGAGGAGTTGCGCACCATCCGCGGCAACAAGATCGCTATGATCTATCAGGAGCCGATGGCGAGCCTCAACCCGGCGATGAAGGTCGGGCAGCAGTTGATGGAAGTGCCGCTGATCCACGACAAGGTGTCGAAGGAAGAGGCGTATAAGCGCGCGCTTGAAATGGTGCGCTCGGTCAAGCTGCCCGATCCCGAGCGCATGATGCGCTCCTATCCGCACCAGCTCTCCGGCGGCCAGCAGCAGCGCATCGTCATTGCCATGGCGCTGCTGTCGAAGCCGGCGCTGCTGTTGCTCGACGAGCCGACGACGGCGCTCGACGTGACGGTGGAAGCGGGCATCGTCGACCTGGTCAAGGGGCTTGGCGAGAAGTTCGGCACGTCGATGATCTTCGTCTCGCACAATCTTGGCCTGATACTGGAAACCTGTGACCGCATCACGGTGATGTATTCGGGCGAAGCGGTTGAGACCGGCAAGATCAAGGACGTGTTCGACCGGATGCGCCATCCCTATACGCAAGGGCTGTTCCGCTCGATTCCGCTGCCCGGCGCCGACAAGAACTCACGGCCGCTGATTTCCATCCCAGGGCAATTGCCGCTGCCGCACGAGCGGCCCAAGGGCTGCAATTTCGGCCCACGCTGCCACCATTTCGTCGAGGGCGTCTGCAACGCCGCCGAAATCCCGATGATCGAGGTCGCGGGTCACGAAGGCCATTTTTCGCGCTGCGTGCGCTTCAACGAGATCGACTGGGACGCGCTGCCGCCGGGCGCCAAGAAGGTCAAGGAGCGCGTCGTGCCCGGCGCGCCGGTGCTCAAGATCGAGGATCTGAGAAAATACTACAAGGTCGGCGGTAGCGAGGTGTTCGGCTCGAGCGAGGGCCGCGTCGTCAAGGCCAACGAGACGATCTCGTTCATGGCGCGCGAATCCGAGACCGTTGCCATCGTCGGCGAATCCGGCTGCGGAAAGTCGACGTTGGCCAAGGTGCTGCTCGGGCTGGAGACGGCAAGTGCCGGTACGGTGACGCTGGGCAACAAGGAAATCCAGTCGACCGGCATCGAGAGCCGTAGCGTCGAGACTGTATCGTCGATCCAGATGGTGTTCCAGAACCCGTTCGACACGCTCAATCCCAGCCATTCTGTTGGCTCGCAGATCATCCGGACCCTGGAGAAGTTCAATGTCGGCAAGACGGTTGCCGACCGGCGCAAGCGCATGCTGGAACTGCTCGACCTGGTGAAGCTGCCGCGGGCCTTCGAGACCCGCAAGCCGCGCCAGCTATCCGGCGGCCAGAAGCAGCGCATCGGCGTGGCGCGGGCCTTTGCCGGCGACGCCAAGGTTGTGGTGGCCGACGAGCCGGTCTCGGCACTGGACGTGTCCGTGCAGGCAGCGGTGACCGAGCTTTTGATGGACATCCAGCGTAAGAACAAGACGACGATGCTGTTCATCAGCCACGATCTGTCCGTCGTTCGCTACATCGCCGACCGCGTCGTCGTGATGTATCTCGGCTATATCGTCGAGCAGGGCACGACCGACCAGATCTTCGCGCCGCCCTATCACCCCTATACCGAGGCACTGCTGTCGGCGATCCCGATCGCCGACACCAGCGTGGTCAAGCGCCACATCGTGCTGGAAGGCGATATCCCGTCGGCGATGAACCCGCCGTCGGGCTGTCCGTTCCAGACGCGCTGCGGCTACAAGAAGCTGGTGCCGGATAATCTGTGCGAGACCAAGGTGCCGCCGGTCAAGCATCTCGGCGACGGCCATATGAGCCTGTGCTGGCTCTCCGACGACGTGCTGGCCAAGATGGAGCCGGTGATCAAGTTCGACAAGGAACATGCCGCGCATGAGGGCGTGCCCGAGGACTCGCCGCATGGCGATGGCCCCGGCTTTGCCGGCCCGCCGCCGAAGCGTCCGCGCGGCAAGAAGCCGAAGCCGAGCTGATCAAGGCTGCCGCTGTCGCGGCAGTCCTTCTAGTTGCCGCACTGGCTCAACTGCTGCGCATAATCGCGGGCCATCTTGTCGGTCGCCCGCGCGTAGCCCTGTACGCCGGCATCGCCCCGGTTGCCTCGCCCATAGGCGGTCCAGCCGAGATAGTAGGCAAGGTAGAGATTATAGGTGTCGTTGCGGGCGATGCCGTAGGTGTCTGCCGTCTTGGAGTGATACCAGCCGACGAAATCGACCGCATCGGCGAACTTCGTGCGCCGCGCCGCCCAGTTGCCGGTCTCGCCCTGATATTGCGACCAGGTGCCGTCCAGCGCCTGTGAGAAGCCGGTGGCCGATGAGACATGCTTCCACGGAATGAAGCCGAGAAGCTTGGTGCGTGGCGGCCCGGCGTTGCTCTTGAAGCCGGATTCCTTGCGCACCGTCGCCATCAGCACGGGAACCGGCACGCCATATTTCTGCTGCGTGCGCTCGGCGGCCGACTGCCAGTTGTCGAACCAGCCGTCATTCTGATCGAAGACGGCGCAGACATTGTTGATATGATTGGGCGCGGTGGCGCAGGCCGAAAGCGCCAGCAGCACGCAAACCGCAGCAATTTTACTAAAACTCGAACTACGCATCGGCAGAGCAATAGGCCGAAATCATAAAGGGAATCTTGCAGCCTTCGTTAATGCTTCGGCGGCGTGGTCCTCAGAGAAAGCATCGTATCAATAAATCGACGCATTTCGTCGTTTTATCTATATTGAAATCACAGAAATGCCGCCTTGGCTAAAATCACGCCCGCATATGACGTATTTCTGACAGCTTGCCTGGTTTGCCGGGGCTTTGATGCCAGGCATGAACGAACCGAGACGCAAACGCGGCGCAGAGCGCACCAGCAACAGGGGCCCGTCGGCCATTCCGCAACTGCCGCTGCGGCGCGTGACCAATCCCTATCCGCCAATGGCCATGCTGTCTGCCGACCAGATCGAGCAGATCCACCACGCGTCGATGCACATATTGGAGAATTTCGGCATCGAGGTTATGAGCCCGCGCGCACTGGCGCTTTTCGAGAAGGCCGGCGCCAAGGTCGATCATGCCTCGGCGAATGTCCGCATCGATCGCGGTCTGGTCGCCGAAGCACTGAAAACCACGCGGTCGAGCTATGTGCTGACTCCGCGCAATCCGGCCAAGGCCGTTCATCTCGGCGGCAACACCATCAATTTCACCCTCGTTGCCGGACCGCCCAATGTGCATGACATGGAGCGCGGCCGTCGCGCCGGCAATCTGCGCGACTATTCGGACCTGACCCGGCTGGCGCAGCATTTCAACTGCATCCACATGCTCGGCAACCAGGTCTGCGCGCCGGTCGAGCTGCCGGCCAATTCCCGCCATCTCGACACCTATTTCACCAATCTGACGCTGACCGACAAGAGTTTCCATGTCTCGGCAATCGGCCGGGGCAGGGCGCTCGACGGCATCGAAATGATGGCGATCGCCCGAGGCTTGAGCCTCGACCAGTTGCGCGACGACCCCGGCGTCACCACCATCATCTCGGTCAACTCGCCGCGCCGCTTCGATGAGATGATGGCCGAGGGGCTGATGACCATGGCCGAGTTCGGCCAGTCCGTTGCGGTGACGCCATTCACGCTGATGGGAGCGATGAGCCCGGTGACGCTGGCCGGCGCGCTGGCGCAGCAGAATGCGGAGGCGCTGTTCGGCGTCGTGCTGACGCAGCTGGTGCGTCCCGGCGCGCCGGTCATGTATGGCGCCTTCACCTCCAATGTCGACATGAAGTCGGGCGCACCGGCTTTCGGCACGCCGGAGAACACCAAGGCCAACATCGCGTCGGGGCAACTGGCGCGGCGCTACGGGCTGCCATATCGCACGACGCCGGGCTCGGCCTCCAATGCCGCCGACGCGCAAGGCGCCTATGAGACGCTGATGGCGCTGTGGGGCGCGGTGCTCGGCCACGGCAATCTCGTCTATCATGCCGCAGGCTGGCAGGAGGGCGGGCTGACGGCGTCATTCGAGAAGCTCATCATTGATGTCGAGATGATCCAGCACATGATGGAATTCCTGCGTCCGATCGAGGTCAACGAGGCCGAGCTTGCCGTCGAGGCGCTGGGCGCGGTGCCGACCGGCGGCCACTTCTTCGGCGAGCCGCACACGCTGGAGCGCTACGCCACTGCCTTCTACCAGCCGATGCTGTCCAACTGGCAGAACTACGAGGCCTGGCAGGAAGCCGGCGGGCTCGACGCCACGGCACGCGCGACGCGGCTGTGGAAGAAGGCGCTGGAAGACTATGTCGAGCCGGTGATGGACGTCGCCGTGCGCGAGGCGCTGGAGGCTTACATGGCCAAGCGTAAGGAAGCGATCGGGCAGGGCGAACCGTGATGCCTCCCATCGTGAATCCATTCGCCCATCCAACCCACTGATATCAGAGAAAAATCCATGAAATCGCATGCAAAAGTCGTGGTCATTGGCGGTGGTGTCGTCGGGTGCTCCGTGCTGTTCCATCTCGCCCGCCACGGCTGGACCGACGTGGTGCTGCTGGAGCGAGACGAGCTGACGTCCGGCTCGACCTGGCATGCGGCCGGCGGCATGCACACCATCAATGGCGACCCCAATGTCGCCAAGCTGCAGAAATACACCATCAACCTCTACAAGGAGATCGAGGAGCTTTCCGGCCAGGCGACTGGCGTGCATCTGACCGGTGGCGTGCTCCTGGCGGCGACCGAGGCACGCCTCGACTGGCTGCGCGGCGTCGTCGCCAAGGGCCGCTATCTCGGCATCGAGCTTGAGGAAATCTCGCCCAGCGAGGCGGCCGAGCTGATGCCGCTGCTCGATCCCAAGCAGTTCGTCGGCGCTGTCAGGAACAAGGAGGATGGCCATCTCGATCCCTCCGGCGTCACCCATGCCTATGCCAAGGCGGCGCGGAAACTAGGCGCCGAGGTCGAACGCTTCACCAAGGTCGAGGACATCGTGCGTCGTCCGGACGGCCTATGGCGCGTCATCACCAACAAGGGCGAGGTGGTGGCCGAGCATGTCGTCAACGCCGGCGGCCTGTGGGCGCGCGAGGTTGGCCGCATGGTCGGGCTCGAACTGCCGGTGCTGGCGATGGAGCATATGTACCTGATCACCGAGGACATGCCGGAGGTCGCCGCCTGGAACGCCAAGACTGGTACCGAAATCATCCACGCGGTCGATTTCGATGGCGAGCTCTACCTGCGCCAGGAGCGGGGCGGCATGCTGATGGGCACCTATGAGAAGGCCAACAAGCCGTGGTCCGAGTTCCAGACGCCGTGGAATTTCGGCCACGAATTGCTGGCGCCGGACATCGACCGCATCGCGCCGTCGCTGGAAGTCGGGTTCCGGCATTTCCCGGCCTTCCAGAACACTGGCATCAAGCAGATCATCAACGGCCCCTTCACCTTCGCCCCGGATGGCAACCCGCTGGTCGGGCCGGTGCGCGGGCTGCCAGGGTTCTGGGTCGCCTGCGGTGTCATGGCTGGCTTTTCACAAGGCGGCGGCGTCGGGCTGGCACTGTCAAACTGGATGATCGAAGGCGATCCCGGCGCTGACATCTGGGCGATGGATGTCGCGCGCTATGGCGACTGGGCGACGATGGCCTACACCAACGCCAAGGTGCGCGAGAACTATTCCAGGCGGTTCTCGATCCGCTTCCCCAATGAGGAACTGCCCGCGGGGCGGCCACTGAAGACGACGCCGGTCTATGATTTGTTGTCGGCCAAGGGTGCGCAATGGGGCGTTGCCTATGGGCTGGAGGTGCCGCTCTGGTACGCGCCGGAGGGCGTCAAGGACGAGTTCTCCTGGCGCCGCTCGAGCGATTTCACACAACTGGCCAAGGAGGTCGCGACCGTTCGCGACGGTGTCGGCCTGTCCGAGATTTCGAGCTTTGCCAAATACGAGGTGACGGGCGAGGGCGCGGCCGCCTGGCTCGACCGGATGCTTGCCTGCAAACTGCCGAAGCCCGGCCGCATGACGCTGGCGCCGATGCTGAAGCACGACGGCAGACTGATCGGCGATTTCACGCTGGCCAATCTGGGTAGCGAAGGCTGGTTCCTCGCTGGCTCCGGTATCGCCGAGCAATACCACATGCGCTGGTTCGAAAAGCATCTGCCTGACGACGGATCGGTTCGCATAGATGCGCTTGGCCAGAAGCTCACCGGCCTGTCGATCGCCGGGCCGAAAGCGCGGGATGTGCTGGCAAAGGCCACGCGCTCCGATGTGTCGAATGCGGCGTTTCCGTTCATGGCCATCGGCAGGATGGACATCGGCATGGCGTCGTGCCTGGTCGGCCGCGTCAGCTACACCGGAGAGATCGGAAGAGCACACGTCTGAACTNGGGCTGGTTCCTGGCCGGCTCCGGCATTGCCGAGCAATATCACATGCGCTGGTTCGAGCAGCATCTGCCTGATGATGGCTCGGTTCATATCGAAGCGCTGGGACAAAAGCTTACCGGCCTGTCGATTGCCGGCCCCAAGGCCAGGGACGTGCTGGCAAAAGCCACGCGCTCCGGCACATCTAACGAGGCATTTCCCTTCATGGCAGTCGGCAAGATGGACGTCGGCACGGCGCCGTGCATGGTCGGCCGCGTCAGCTACACCGGCGATCTCGGCTACGAGATCTGGGTGGCGCCGGAATATCAACGTGCCGCGTATCAGGCGCTGATGGCGGCGGGGGTGGAATTCGGTATCGGCCTGTTCGGCTCGCGCGCGCTCAACGCGCTGCGGCTGGAAAAGAACTACGGCTCCTGGGGACGCGAGTACCGGCCGATCTACGGGCCGCTCGAGGCCGGGCTCGACCGTTTCGTAGCCTACGGCAAGGACGCCGACTTCATCGGCAAGGCCGCTGCGCTCGCCGAGCGCAAGCAAGGCGGCAGGCTGCGCCTGCGCGCCTTCATCGTCGATGCAGACGACGCCGATGTCATCGGCGACGAGCCAATCTGGTTCGGCGGCGCCGTGCGAGGCTGGGTCACGTCGGGGGGCTACGCGCATCACTCGAAAAAATCCGTCGCTGTCGGCTATGTGCCAAAAGAGATCGCCGATGAGAGCGACGGGTTCGAGATCGAGTTGTTGGGCAAGCGACATGCGGCGCGCATGCAACCGGCTCCGTTGTTCGACGCCAATTTTGAGCGGATGCGCGCCTGAAGCCAGGCGGGCGCTGCAAGGCGTCAGGCGTTGCGGCGATTGTCCAGCGCGAAGGCGCCGGCGCCGGCAAACACCAGATAAAGGAAAATGAAGCAGAACGAGATCGCCGAATCGCCGCCGTTGTTGACGGGGAAAAAGTCGCGCGGCATGTGCGCCATGAAATAGGCGATCGCCATTTCGCCAGCCAGAAGGAATGCGACCGGGCGGGTGAGCAGCCCCAGCGCCAGCAGGATACCGCCTGCGAATTCGAGGATGCCGGCTGAGAGTGTCAGTCCGGTCAGGGCTTCGGCATGCTCGCCGACCGGGAAATTGAACAGTTTCTGCGAGCCATGCTCGATGAACTGCAGGGCCGTGACGATGCGCAATACGCCGAGTGCCTGCGGCTGATATCTGGCAAGGCCATCGAAAAGCTTCATCTTAAACTCCCTTTACCTCCCGGGCCGGGCATAAATTATCGCCTGGCAATGGACCATTCACATCCCATGGCCTGCCATCAACAGTCGGTGATCGGAAATGTTCCGCAGCCACTTTATATTATTCACGCTAGGGTTGCATTATTTCCGTTATGGTTGTATTGGTGTGGAACTCCAACCCGTGGGTCCCCTTGCCATGAAAAAAGTCGTCATCAGCCTATTCGCATTCCTTGCAGGCACCAGCTTCGCCGTGGCCGAGGAGGCAGGCTGCGAGGCCTTCAAATGGCCGGTGACCCGGGAACAGGTCTTGTTTGCCGCAGCGCCGGCGACCCCGTCGGGAACGACGCTGGCGGTCGGTGCGGCCGCGGACCTGGCACTGGTGCCGGTCGAGAGAGCCGGCTTCGCGATACCGCCCGAACGGGCTCCGGTGGCAGGCACGTTCGGCGCTGTTACCAGCGTGGAGGTGCCACCCGAGGGAGCTATACAGATAAGTCTCTCGGGTGAGGCCTGGATCGATGTCATTCAGGATGGTCACGCCATCAAGTCGGCGGGCTATAGCGGCGTGAAAACCTGCCCCGGCATCCGCAAGAGCGTACGCTTCAAGCTTGCGTCCGGCCCGGCCACCGTCCAGTTCAGCGGCGCGAAAGGGGCTGACCTGAAGGTCGCGGTCCTGGCGCCGGAATAGGTCGGCGCCAGGCTAAGGAATACCGCCTTCATCGGTGGTGCGATGAAAGGCCGGCGCTTTGTTCCCACGCTGTTTATCGCCGTCAGCGTACCGGCGCCATCAATGCGAAATGCGCGCCTTGCGGGTCCTGACACTGGACGACCCAACTGCCGCCGGGGACCTCCATCGGCCCCATCAGGATCTTGCCGCCATTGTCGGTCACGCGTTTGGCGGCCGCGTCGATGGCCGGAACATTGAAATAGAATTGCCAGACCGGGACTGGAATCTGCTCCGGCTTGTTCATGATGCCGCCGCCGGATTCGGGGCCCGCCGTGAAGGTCTGGTAGGTGCCCATCGGGCCCATGTCGAAATCACCGGCATCGATCCAGCCGAACTGGTCCGAATAGAAATCGAACGCGGCCTTCCAGTCGCTCGTGTAAAGCTCGTGCCAGCCGATATGGCCGGGCGTGCTGGCCGGCACGACAGGCTGGTCGGGGCCGTTCGGCTGCAGGAACATGAATGTCGCGCCTTGAGGATCGGCGACGACGGCAAATCGTCCGACGCCCGGAATGTCTTCGGGCTGGCGGTGAACGGTGCCGCCGGCTTTTTCCAGCGATGCCGTTGCGGCATCGACATCTTTTGTATGGATGTAGCCCAGCCAGGCGGGCGGCATGCCCATCTTGGCGGCATCCTCGGGCAGGGTCATCAGGCCGGCGACGCCACGCTCGCCGACATTCATGACGATGTAGCGTGGCATGCCGGGCGCCTTGTCGAAAGGCTGTGCCGTCCAGCCGACCACTTTGGGGTAGAACGCCTCGGCGGCGTCGAGGTCTGATGTCATCAATTCGTACCAGAAGAAGGGCATCGGGGCTTTTGGCATTTTTCGGTCTCCTCACCTTTCATGCATCGATCGTCGTCCGATCCATCCTAGGACGATCTTCACCACGGAAATCCGACAGCCCCCGAACAACAATGTCTCTGCATGCCAAGCGTTCCCCGATTGCGCGCCCGGCGTTTTTCGATTTCTCTGCGGTCATGAGGGGTTATCATTCATGCGCTTTATGTCGCTCACGGCCGAGCTTGTCGCACTGTGCCATCGGGAAGAGGCCGATCCCGGTCCGGACCCGAGCTGGACGGAGTTGAACGACGAGGATTTCCGGGCCCTTGCCTTGCGGCTGTCCGGTGAAGCCGATGAGGGGCCGCTGTGGGTGTTCGCCTACGGGTCGCTGATCTGGAAGCCGGAATTCGAGTCGGTCGAGCAACAGCTCGCCACCGCCTTTGGCTGGCACCGCTCCTTCTGCCTCGACATGGTGCGCTGGCGCGGCAGCGCCGAGCAGCCGGGTCTGATGATGGCGCTCGAGCGGGGCGGCCGGTGCAACGGGGTGATCTATCGTTTGCCGGAGGGCGAAAAACCGACCCAGATCGAAAGGCTGCTGCGACGCGAGATCAGCGACCACGAAAGCATCGACACGGTCAGGTGGCTGCCGGTGCACACGCTGCAAGGCGCGCTGCGCGCGCTCGGCTTCTGGGTCGGCGTGAAGGGCAGGGGAACGTCGCTGAACCAGCCGCTGGACAAGGTGGCGAGCGTGCTGGCCAGAGCTTGCGGTCATATCGGGTCCGGCGCCGAATATCTCTACAACACGGTCAGCCATCTCGAAGCATTCGGCATCCACGATCGCAACCTGTGGCGGTTGCAGCAACTGGTCGCGGACGAGGTCAGGGTTATTCATGGCCGCAGACTTGATCCGAGCCATTCGCTCGCTCCGCGGAGGCAACGGCAATCGCCTTAACATGAGTAAAAAATTCATATTATTGCGAAGCTTTTCAACGTCTTGCGCGGTCTTGCGCGAAAAATTGACCAATTGATAAAAAAACTAAATGTGCTAGCCTTCCCCAAAGCGAAAAACATGGGGAACTGAAAATGCCAGAAGGCCAGTTCAAAGAAGGCATTGCAGGCGGGAGGCTCTCGGCCGACCAGTACGCGGACAATTTCTCCGACCTGCACCCGCCGCTCGATCACCATGAGGCGCTGGTCGAATCCGACCGTTGCTATTTCTGCTACGACGCGCCGTGCATGAATGCATGCCCGACCTCGATCGACATTCCGCTGTTCATCCGCCAGATATCGACCGGCAATCCGATCGGTTCGGCCAAGACGATCTTCGATCAGAACATTCTGGGCGGGATGTGCGCCCGCGTCTGTCCGACCGAGACGCTGTGCGAAGAAGTTTGCGTACGCGAAGTGGCGGAGGGCAAGCCGGTGCAGATTGGCCGCCTGCAGCGCTATGCTACCGACGTCGCGATGGGCGAGAACAAGCAGTTTTATGCGCGCGCCGAGCCGACCGGGAAGACAGTCGCCGTGGTCGGCGCCGGGCCGGCCGGCCTTGCCGCCGCGCACCGGCTTGCCCGCCATGGCCATGACGTGACCATACTGGAGGCGCGCCCGAAGGCAGGCGGCCTCAACGAATACGGCATCGCCGCCTACAAGAGCGTCGACGATTTCGCCCAGGCCGAAGTCGACTACGTGACCGCGATCGGCGGCATCGATATCCAGAACGGCAAGGCGCTTGGCCGCGACTATCAACTGTCGGACCTGATCCGCAATTACGATGCGGTGTTTCTCGGCATGGGGCTTGGCGGCGTCAATGCGCTGCGCGCCGATGGCGAGGACGCGGACGGCGTCGTCAATGCGGTGGAGTTCATTGCCGAGCTGCGTCAGGCGAGTGACCTTTCCGGCCTGCCGGTTGGCCGGCGCGTCGTGGTCATTGGCGGCGGCATGACGGCGATCGACGCCGCCGTGCAGTCGAAGCTGCTCGGCGCCGAGGAGGTGACTATCTGCTACCGGCGCGGCCAGGAGCACATGAACGCGTCCGAGTTCGAACAGGATCTTGCCGCCGCCAATGGCGTCACCATTCGCCATTGGCTGCAGCCGAAGCGGGTCATAGCCGAGGGCGGCAAGGTCAGTGCCATCGAACTCGAATATACGGCGTTGAACGGCGACACGCTTGCCGGCACAGGCGAGACGCTGACGCTCATTGCGGACCAGGTGTTCAAGGCCATCGGCCAGAGCTTTGTGCCGGCAGCACTCAACGGCAGCGGCGCGTCTATCGAGCTCGAAGCAGGCCGCATCAAGGTCGATGCCGAAGGGCGCACTTCACTCGCCAGGGTCTGGGCCGGCGGCGACTGCATCTTCGGCGGCGACGACCTCACCGTCTCGGCGGTCGCGCAGGGCCGCGACGCGGCGGAGAGTATCAATCGGGCACTGACCTCGAACGGGAGGGCATGAGCATGGCAGATATCAGAAACAATTTCGTCGGCATCAAATCGCCCAATCCGTTCTGGCTCGCTTCGGCGCCGCCGACCGATAAGGCCTACAACGTCATCCGCGCCTTCAAGGCCGGGTGGGGCGGCGTGGTGTGGAAGACGCTGGGCGAGGAAGGCCCGCCGGTGGTCAACGTCAACGGCCCGCGCTATGGCGCGATTTGGGGCGCCGACCGCCGACTGCTTGGCCTCAACAATATCGAGCTGATCACCGATCGCGACCTGCAGGTCAACCTGCGCGAGATCAAGCAGGTCAAGAAGGACTGGCCCGATCGCGCCATCGTCGTCTCGCTGATGGTGCCTTGCGTCGAGGAGGCCTGGAAGNCGCGGCATGGGTGCCGCCGTCGGCCAGGTGCCGGAATATATCGAAATGGTGGTGCGCTGGTGCAAGCAGAACACCCGCATGCCCGTCATCACCAAGCTGACGCCCAACATCACCGATGTGCGCAAGCCAGCGCGCGCGGCACACGCCGGCGGCACCGACGCGGTTTCGCTGATCAACACCATCAACTCGATCACCGGCGTCGATCTCGACAGCTTCGCGCCGCAGCCGACCATCGACGGCAAGGGCTCGCATGGCGGCTATTGCGGCCCGGCGGTGAAGCCGATCGCCATGAACATGGTGGCCGAGATCGCGCGCGATCCCGAAACCCACGGCCTGCCGATCTCCGGCATCGGCGGCATCACCACCTGGCGCGACGCGGCCGAATTCATGGCGCTCGGGGCCGGCAATGTGCAGGTGTGCACGGCGGCGATGACCTATGGCTTCAAGATCGTGCAGGAGATGATCGCCGGCCTGGAAAACTGGATGGACGAGAAGGGCCATGCCTCGCTCGACGACATCGTCGGCCGCGCCACGCCCAATGTCACCGACTGGCAGTATCTCAACCTCAACTACGTCGCCAAGGCGCGTATCGACCAGGACGCCTGCATCAAATGCGGCCGCTGCCACATCGCCTGCGAGGACACCTCGCATCAGGCGATCACCAGCATGGTCGACGGCAAGAGGCACTTCGAGGTGATCGAGGCCGAATGCGTCGGCTGCAATTTGTGCGTCAATGTCTGCCCGGTCGAGAACTGCATCACCATGGAGCCGCTGGCCGCCGGCGCGATGGACCAGCGCACCGGCAAGCCGGTGTCGCCGATTTACGCCAACTGGACGACGCACCCCAACAACCCGATGGCCAAGGTGGCGGCGGAGTAGCGAGCCGTTCGACAAAAACGGCGCCTTCGGACGCCGTTTTTTCATTTTCCTATTGCAGATAAACATTATCCACGATAAAGAATATCCATGATTAGGAAATCCATCCAATGAAGTTGGGCGAGGGCGTTGAGGCAGCCATCCACTGCGCCGCCATGCTGGCCGGTGTCGAAGGCAACAGCACCATGGCGGCCTCCGCTATGGCGGAGGCTTTCGGCCTGTCGCCGAGCTATCTCCTGAAACATCTCAACATGCTTACCGCCGCGCGCATCCTGGAATCGGTCTCGGGACCGGCCGGCGGCTATCGGCTGGCGCGGTCGGCCGAACGGATTTCGCTGCTCGATATCGTGCTGGCCGTCGAAGGGCGTGAGCCGGCCTTTCGCTGCGGCGAGATCCGCCGCAACGGTCCGGTCAGGCTCGACGCGTCTGCCTATGTCAAACCCTGCGGCATCAACGCCGCGATGCTGAAGGCCGAGAAGGCCTATCGCGCTGCACTCGCCGAAGCAAAGCTGTCCGACATCGTTTCGGAATACGTGACCGATGCCGATCCGCGTTCGGTCGCCGCCGGCTGCGCCTTTGTCGCGCGCCATCAGCGGCCGCAGAAATCCAGTTCAACCAAGCAAGCGTAAAGGACATCAGATGAAACAGAGGCTGCAATTTTTCGCCAAGGCGCCGGAGATCATGAAGGCGGTGTCGGCGCTCAACAAGGCGGTGGACGAATGCGGGATCGAGGAAAGCCTGCTGCACCTGATCAAATTGCGGGCGTCGCAGATCAATGGCTGCTCGTTCTGCGTCGAGATGCACAGCCGCGAGGCGAGGCGCGACGGCGAGACCGAGCAGCGGCTCTACCTGGTGTCGGCGTGGAAGGAATCGCCTCTGTTTTCAGAGCGTGAACGCGCCGCCTTAGCCTGGACCGAGGCGGTGACCCTGATCGCCAACAACGGCGTGCCGGACGAACTCTATGCAAGGACACTTGAGCATTTCTCGGAAGAAGAATTGGTCAAGCTGTCCGTCGCGCTCGGCATGATCAACACCTGGAACCGGCTCTGCGTCCCGTTTCAGGCACTTCATCCGATGCCGGCGGCCAAGGCCGCCTGATTGTCCGGTCAGTTTTGGAGCGCCGTCGAGAGGCGGCGCTCCAATCGTTTTTCAAAGGGAGAGTTCGATGCCTGCCGATTTGCCTTCGGGCTTGTTGTTTCTTGGCCGCCTGCTGCTCGGCGGCGCCTTCGTTTTCGCCGGCCTGCGCAACATTCAGAACGCGGCTTTCCTGACCCAGCTGATGGCCGCGCGCGGCGTGCCGCAAGCGCGGTTGGCGCTGTGGCTTGGCATCGTGCTTCGGCTCGCCGCCGGCGTGCTGGTGATCGCCGGCCTGTGGACGGCAATCGCTGCGGCGGTACTGCTGCTATTCCTCATCGTCGCCACGCCGATGTTCCACAATTTCTGGGACCACCAGGGCCCGGATCGGGCTTCGCGCATCAATGGCTTCGTCGGCAATGTCGCATTAGTCGGCGGTTTCCTGACGCTGATCGCGCAGTCTGTTTGACAGTCCGGCCGCGGCCCTAAGCCATTTTCGTTCCCTCGATGCGCGTTTTCAGGACAAGGGCGGACGCATGGCGCAGACGGCATCGATCATTAAATCGGAACCAATCGAGCCGTTGACGCATTTGGCACCTGTATGCCGAGCATCCAGGACACAATATGAAAATTGCCCATGTCGCGCCGCTTTATGAGTCGGTGCCGCCAAGGCTCTATGGTGGCACCGAACGCATCGTGTCGTATCTCACCGAAGCGCTCGTCGAGTTGGGGCATGAGGTGACGCTGTTTGCCAGTGGCGACAGCCGGACTTCCGCAAAGCTGGTGGCCGGCCGGGAATGCGCGCTTCGCCTCGATCCGCGTCCCTTCAAATCCGAGATCGCGGCGCATCTTTCGATGCTTGCCGATGTGCGGAAACGGGCGCGGGAGTTCGACGTCATCCACTTCCATCTCAGCCACTTCCTGCACTTTTCCTTCTTCGAGGACATGGCGGAGCGGACGGTAACGACGCCGCATGGCAGGCTGGATTATGTCGACCTGGCGCCGGCCTATGCGCATTTTCCGCGCTTTCCGATGATTTCCATTTCGCGCAGCCAGAAGGCGGGCCTCGCAAAGGCCAACTGGTTGGCGACGATTCACCACGGACTGCCGACCGACATCTACGAGCCGAGTTTCGAGACGACGGCGGAGGAACCCTATCTTTGCTTCCTCGGCCGGTTTTCACGCGACAAGCGCCCGGACCGCGCCATCGAGATCGCCTTGCGCTCGGGTTTGAAACTGAAGCTTGCGGCAAAGATCGGCGACGACGATCGTTCCTATTTCCACGAGATGGTCGAGCCTTTGATCGACGGCGACCGTGTCGTCTATGTCGGCGAGATCGAAGAGGACCAGAAAGTGGAATTTCTCGGCAAGGCGGCTGGCCTGCTGTTTCCGATCGACTGGCCGGAGCCGTTCGGTCTTGCCGCCATTGAGGCTATGGCCTGTGGCACGCCGGTGATCGCCTGGAATTGTGGTGCACTGCCAGAGATCATCGATCAGGGCGTAACCGGTTTTATTGCCGGGTCGATGGACGACGCCGTCGCCGCGGTGCCGGACCTGCTGCGACTCGACAGGCGAAAGGTGAGGGCTGTTTTCGAAAAGCGGTTTTCCGCCAGAAGAATGGCTGGGGACTACCTCGCCGCCTATGCGCGCCTGATCGGCGTCCCGGTTGAGGCGAAGGCATCGTGAGCAACGTTCGAGCGATGGCAACGAAACAATAGGATTTGTGACGAATGGCCCAACTCGATGAGCGCCAGCTCGATCCCGCCGTAGCGCTTGCGTCGCTCGACGCGACCGCTCCTCGTGAGCCGCACCGGCTGTTTGCGCTCAAGCAGGCCGACTGCTTTGCGGTTGCCGATGCCTATGGCGACATACGCGGCGCCGGCGACGGTTTCTTCCGCGACGATACACGGGTGCTCTCCGAATTCCGGCTGACCATCGGCGGCAGGCAGACGTCGCTGCTTGGCGCCTCCCTCAGCCAGGACAATGTGCTGTTCACCGCCAACCTGACCAATCTGCCGATCCAGAGCGTCAGCGGCCGCGACATTCCGCAGGGCGCGATTCATATCGAACGCGTCAGGCTGCTATGGCAGGACAGGCTGTTCGAGCGCATCACCCTTTCCAACTACAGCCGGGAGACCTCGACAATCGGCGTTTCCCTGCACTTTGCCGCCGATTTCCGTGACATGTTCGAAGTGCGCGGCTCGACGCGGCCGAGGCGCGGAATGGCCCATGTGGCCGAGATGAATGCGACATCCGTCCTGCTGCGCTACGAGGGGTTGGATGAGTTGGTGCGCGTATCGGCGATATCGTTCTCGCAGGCGCCGGACAAATTGACCTCCGAACGCGCCGATTTCCTGGTTGCCGTCACCAAGCGCAGCAGCAAGGTGTTCTATGTCGAGGTCGGTCCCGAGATGGCGGATGCGCCTGACCGCGACCGTTTCCGGGCGGCCGCCGCCCGGGCTCGCTTTGGCATGCGGGCCAAGCGCCGCCACGGCGCAACGGTGCACAGTTCGGGCCGCGTCTTCAACGACTGGGTGGAGCGCGCCCGCGCCGATGTCGCGCTGCTCACAACCGAACTGGCGACGGGACCCTATCCCTATGCCGGCATCCCCTGGTTCTCGACGGCGTTCGGCCGTGACGGCGTCATCTCGGCGCTGCAGATGCTGTGGCTCAATCCAGGCCTGGCGCGGGGGGTGCTGGCCTTCCTTGCCCAGCACCAGGCGACGGAGACATTGCCATTCAGCGATTCGCAGCCCGGCAAGATCATGCACGAGACGCGCAAGGGCGAGATGGCGGCGCTGCGGGAGCTTCCGTTCGGCCGCTACTATGGCGGCGTCGACACGACGCCGCTCTACATCCATCTCGCCTGTGCCTATGCCGATCGTACCGGCGACATGGCGTTCATCGACATCCTGTGGCCGTCGCTGTGCGCCGCGGCAGAATGGACGGAGGAGGCGGGCCGCGAGACCGGATTCGTCACCTACCAGCGGGCCGCCGAGTCCGGCCTCGCCAACCAGGGATGGAAGGACAGCTTCGATTCCATCTTTCACGCCGATGGCCGCATCCCCAAGGGTCCGATCGCGCTGGTCGAGGTTCAAGGCTATGTCTTTGCCGCCTTCCGGGGGCTGGCCGCACTTGCCCGTCGCCGCGGCGAGGACGAGAGGGCCGATCACTGGGATGACCGCGCGGAGGCCATGCGGGCAGCGGTGGAACGCGATTTCTGGGTCGACGATCTGGGCTTTTATGCGTTGGCGATCGATGGAGCAGGGGAGCCCTGCAAGGTGCGGACCTCGAATGCGGGCCACCTCCTCTTTGTCGGACTGCCTGAGCCGGAGCGGGCGCGGATGGTCGCCGATCAGCTTCTTTCCGCCTCCTTCCATTCCGGCTGGGGGTTGAGGACGCTTGCCGACGATGCCGTGTTCTTCAACCCAATGTCGTATCACAATGGCTCGATCTGGCCGCATGACACCGCTATGTGCGGTACCGGCCTGGCGCGCTACGGCGAGCGTGAAAGCGTGGTTCGCCTGTTGAGCGGCACGTTCGAATCCGCGGTCCATTTCAACATGCGGTTGCCGGAACTGTTCTGCGGTTTTACCCGAGCGCCGGGCGAAGCACCGATCGCCTATCCCGTAGCCTGCCTGCCGCAAGCGTGGTCGGCGGGTTCCGCCTTCATGCTGATGCAGGCCTGCCTTGGCCTGGAAATCGACGGCTGGGATGGTGAAATCCGCGTTACCCGTCCCAGGCTGCCGATAGGCATCGACACGCTCCCGCTTCGCCACCTAGGCGTCGGCGAAAGGGTGGTCGATCTTACCTTCCAACGCGTCGGCGATCGGGTAGTCGCGTTCCTCGCGGACCGCCATGAAGGGCTGGTGCCGCTCGTCGTCAGAACATGAACCAAATTGGGCGGAACCGATCCCGGCTTTCTGCGTTGCAAAAAGCACAGGCCCGAACGGCGGCCCTATCCCCGCGGGTAGTCTTAAATCGGGAACACGAACAAGACGGCGGCCGAACGGCCGGAGGTGAGTTGATATTCCAATGACAAATTACGGTGCGGACCTGCTCTGGGTTCTGATCTTTGCGAGCCTCGGTTTTTCCGCTTTCGCCGTCTTCGTCTCCATATCGCGTCAGCGCCGCAGTCGCCCTCCGACGGTTGCACATATCGCCGGCGAAGACGTAGCCGCGGAAGCGGCGCGCAAGGTGATACGCGAGTTCGAAAAGAATGGCCAATCGGCCGATGCGGCGCTGGTGACATGGTCGCCTGAAACATTGCGCAAGATTCTGGCCGACGACCTGCCGGGGGCGCAGGTTATCGTGGTGTCCAACCGCGAACCCTATATCCACAACAGCAAGAATGATGACGTCGAATTACTGGTGCCGGCCAGCGGGCTGGTGTCTGCGCTCGAGCCGATTACCCGCGCCTGTGGCGGCACCTGGATCGCCTATGGCGGCGGAACGGCGGACCGTCTCATGGTCGACGACAACGACCGCGTGCAGGTGCCGCCCGGCAATCCGTCCTATACCCTGCGCCGGGTCTGGCTGACGGAGGAAGAATATCAGAGCTACTATCTCGGCTTCGCCAATGAGGGCCTCTGGCCGCTTTGCCACATCGCCTTCACCCGGCCGATCTTTCGCGCCTCGGATTGGGAAGCCTATCAAGCCGTCAACCGGAAGTTCGCCGACACGGTGGTGGCCGAGGCGCGTAACGAGCGGCCGATCGTGCTGGTCCAGGACTACCATTTCGCGCTGCTGCCGCGCATGATCCGAGAGCGCCTGCCCGAGGCGATCGTCATCACCTTCTGGCACATCCCATGGCCGAATTCGGAGGTTTACAGCATTTGCCCATGGCGCGAACGCATCCTCGAAGGGCTGCTCGGCAGTTCGATCATCGGCTTCCATACCCAGTTCCATGCCAACAATTTCACCGAGAGCGTCGATCGCTTCCTGGAAAGCCGTATCGAGCGGGCGGATGCGGCCATCTCCTATGGTGGGCAGACGACGCTGGTGCACGCCTATCCGATCTCGATAGAATGGCCGGCGGACCTGCTGGCAAAACTGCCTGATGCCGATGACTGCCGCGCCCGCCTGCGGAATAGGTTCGGACTTACGGCGGATGTGAAGCTGGCCGTCGGGGTCGAACGTCTCGACTACACCAAGGGCATTCTGGATCGGTTTCATGCGCTGGACGAATTGTTCAAGCGATACCCTGAGTGGATCGGAAAACTGGTCTTCCTGCAGATCGCGGCCCCCAGCCGTGGCACGCTCCCGGCCTACAAGCTGCTCCACGACGAATGCCATCGCTATGCAGAAGAGCTCAACCAGCGTTACGGCAGCGAGGGCTACAAGCCGGTGATCATGGTGGCTGAACATCATTCGCAGGAACAGGTCTATGAGATCTATCGGGCCGCTGACATATGCATGGTCACCAGCCTGCATGACGGCATGAACCTGGTCGCAAAGGAATTCGTCACGGCGCGCGACGACGAACAGGGCGTCTTGATGCTCAGCACATTCGCCGGTGCTTCGCGCGAATTGCTGGAGGCGCTGATCGTCAACCCCTACGACGCGGCCATGATGAGCGAAGCGCTGCTGCAGGCGCTGAACATGACGCCAGACGAACAGCGCGAGCGCATGCGGCCCATGCGGCAGATGGTTCGCGACAACAATGTCTATCGCTGGGCCGGCAGCATGCTTCTGGACGCGGCACGCTTGCGCAAGCGCGGTGACCTCGATCGCGTAACCGGTGCTGGCGACCGGCCGCCGGGCATCGACAATGTCGTGTCCATGTTCGAGCGGAAACGGGTGGCGCTGTCATGAGTGAAATCCTGCAAAAGGTTGCGAGCAAAACCCTGCAAAAGCCGCAGGCCTTGCTGACCGGCGATTGGGCGTTGTTCCTCGACATCGACGGCACCCTGCTGGAGCATGCGGAACATCCGGACGCCGTCTCGGTCAGCGCCGAGCTTCGCGCTTTGCTGCAAGGCCTGGATCACAAGTTGAACGGCGCATTGGCCTTCATCACAGGCCGCTCCGTTGCGGCCGTGGACCAGTTGTTTCAGCCTTTGAAGCTGCGCGCGGCCGGGCTTTATGGCCTGGAACACAGGCTCCTGCCGGGCGACGACGTCGAAATCGCGGATGAGCCGTCGGATATTGCGGCTCTTGCCGACGAGATCGAGGCCGAGCTCGGTCGTGGGGCGTATATCGAGCGCAAAGGCCGGGTGCTGGCCATCCACACGCGCGCCGCCCCGCACCTGCTCCCTCGCGCGACGCAGCTTGTCGAGCAAGCGCTGGCCGTGCTGCCCAAGGGCTACCGGGTGGTTGCCGGCAATGCCGGTGTCGAGTTGCTGCCGCTCGAGGCGGCCAAGGGCGCCGCGATCCGGCGTTTCATGGATATCGCGCCATTCACCGGCCGGCGCCCGGTCTTCCTGGGCGACGACACGTCGGACGAAAACGGCTTCGAAACCGTCAACGATGCCGGCGGCATATCGATAAGGGTCAAACCACCAGAATATACCACGGCGCAGTACGGCCTTGCCGGCGTTGCCGAGACGCTCGCCTGGCTGAGAGGCCAACTTTAGGTCTACGGCGCAACCGCGATCGCGCGTGCGGGAAAGGAAGGAAAGGAACGGTTTCGATGGGACGCCTTGCACAATTGATTCGAGAAATCACGCCGAATTGGCTTCATTCCCGCTCGCATGGGACCGCCGGCGTCTCACCGTCCGATGCCGATTCCAGATGGCAAGAAGCGATCGACAACAAGATGTATGGGGCCGACACGCCTGATTATTCCCACGTTCCGGAGCGCCCTGTTAAGCCGCAAACCGCAGACCGCCATCGCACGTCAGCACCTGGCCGGTCATGAAGCCGTTGGATACGAGAAAGGCTATTGCCTCCGCGACGTCCTCGGCGCGGCCGACGCGGCCGACCGGGGTCTTGCCGGCATAATCGGCAAAGAGCGCCTGTCGCTGCTCCTCGGGCAGAAAATCCCACCACGGCGTGTCGATGACGCCGGGCGCGACGACATTGACGCGCAAGGGCTTCAGCTCCACCGCCAGGATCGGCACCACGGTCAACAGCATGCCGTTGATGGCAGCGATGCCGGCGACGCCCGGCATGGCGAGCTGAGCCGAGACGGCCGAGATGAAGGTGACCGATCCGCCCTTGCTGAGTGTCGGCAAGGCCGCCTGCAGGCAGGACAGTTGCGGGCGGACTTTCTCGTCGACGCCGCTGCCGATGTCGGTCAGGTCGAGCGTCGGGAAAGGGCCAAGGCCCTTGCCGCCGCTCGCCGCCAACACGAGATGATCGAACGGGCCAAGGCGCTCGAAGAACCCGCTGACCTCGTCCGGCTTCGCGGCATCGAAAGCAGCCTTGTCGGCAGCGCCACCAAGGCTTTTCCACGCGCTCCTCAGCTTCTCTTCGTTGCGACCGGTGATGGTCACCTTCATGCCGGGGCCAAGCAGTTTGTGCGCCGTCGCCAGGCCGATGCCGGACGAGCCGCCGATGATAACGGTGTGCTGGGTTGCCTTGGTCATGAACGCTGTTCTTTCGATGTTGGTGAGGCCGGGCCGATGAGGTCGAGACTCAAGGCGCGCAACTGTTGTCTTGCCTTGGCGTCGTAGGCTTGGGCATCGGCTCGGGATTCGCGCAGGCCATCGAAATAGAGGCCGCTTTTTCCGTCGAGCGCTGGCGACGTGGCGAGATTGAGGATAGCGTCAGCCCCGGTCTCGACCGAGTTCCAAGGCGTGACACCCGCCTGCCGAACCATGGTGGTGTTCATGTAACTCGCCGGATGCAGCGCGTTGACGATGACGCCGGTACCCTTTAGCTGCTCCGCAAGGTCGATGGTGAACAGGATCTGCGCCAGCTTGCTCTGGCAATAGGCGCGCACGCCGTCATACGAGCGGGTCAGCATGACATCGCCGAAGTCGATCGCCTGCTGCCCCGCCGAGGCGACATTGACGATGCGCGCCGGAGCACTGGCCTTCAGCAACGGCAGAAGCTCCGACGTCAGCAGAAAACCAGCGAGATAATTGACGGCGAAGCGCAGTTCGTAGCCATCGGCGCTGACCTGGCGCTTGGCGCCTTGCCCCGCGGTGCCGACACCGGCATTGTTGATGAGGATGTCGAGCCGGTCCGTTCCGGCGCGCACGGCCTCAGCGAGACGGCGGACCTCGGCCAATGACGACAGGTCGGCGACCAGAAGCTCGGCCTTGCCGCCGGTGGCTTCAATTTCAGTGATAACAGCCTTGCCGCGCGTTGCATCGCGGCCATGTACCAGCACGCGGGCGCCCGCGGCGCCGAGCCGTTGCGCGACGACGCGGCCGACGCCGTCGGTTGAGCCGGTGACGAGGATTGTCTTGTCTTTCGGGTCCATGTTCAGAGCCTCCGTTCTGTTGCTCTGAGTGGAAGATGGGGCAGTTGGCGCGAGCCAAACAGTTCAAACTTTATCCTGGTATCAATACTGCTATATTAGGCGCATGGAGTCCCAACCCCGCCCGACCCCTACTCACTCGGCTGAAGACAGCCGCCGGCGCGAGCTTGGCGCCTTCCTGCGCTCGCGCCGCGAAAGGCTGACGCCGTCAGCCGCAGGCATCGCCACGGGTCTCAGGCGGCGCACGCCGGGCTTGCGCCGAGAGGAGGTGGCGATGATCGCCGGCGTCGGCACGACCTGGTACACATGGCTGGAGCAAGGGCGTGAGGTCAGGCCGTCGGTCGAGGTGCTGACCGCGCTCGCCGAAGCGTTGCGCCTCGACGTCGCCGAAAAACAGCATTTGTTCATCCTTGCCGACCGCCAGCAGCCGGAGCGCCGTGCCGTAGCGCCGGAAAAGGTCGACGGTCCGTTGCTGCATATGCTGCAGAGCTTGGTGCTGCAGCCGGCCTATGTTGTCGGGCGGCGCTGGGACGTGCTGGCCTGGAACCCGGCGGCGGTCGCGGTGTTCGGCGATTATGGCCTGCTGGAAGGTGACGCCCGCAACATCGTCCACATGGTGTTCACCAACCCGCACCACCGGCGCCTGCTGGTTGACTGGGAGCAATTGGCGCGCACCGTGCTTGCCTCGTTTCGGGCCGCAAGCGCCAGATATGTCGGCGACCCGGATTTCGAGCGGCTGATTGAGTTGATGACACGCTCTAGCCCCGAGTTTCGCAGTTGGTGGCCGCAGCGCGACGTCGCGCACCGACTGTCGGGAGTGAAGCACGTCCGGCACCCGAGCGCAGGCGCCATGACCTTCGAGCATATGAGCTTGTCGATCGGCGACGGCTCCGACATGAAGCTGATCGTCTACACGCCGCTTGCCGAGCAAAACTCCGTCGCCAAGCTGCAGACATTACTGGACGCGCTGCCAGCCGAACGTCGCAGCGCCTGAGGTGTCAGCCCTTTGGCTTGAGCCCGTCGAGGAACAGCTGCTCCAAGAACCTCGCCGCGTCCTCGAAGCGGCCGTCACCGCCGCGGTTCGGCCCGAGCACGGCGCGGACCTGGACGTCGAAGTCAGCATAGTGCTGCGTCGTTGCCCAGATCGAAAAGATCAGGTGCCAGGGGTCGGTGCGGGCAATCTTGCCGGCGCGCATCCAGCCCTTGATGACGACGGCTTTCTCGTCGACCAGCGTTTTCAACTCGCCGGCCAGCAGCGGCATGATGCGCGGCGCGCCTTGCAGGATCTCGTTGGCGAACAGCCGGCTCTCGCGCGGGAAATCGCGCGCCATCTCCAGCTTGCGCCTGATATAGCTGCGCAATTCGGTGAGCGGATCGCCAATGTCGTCCAACTCGCGCAGCGGCGCAAGCCAGGTGTCGAGAAGGCGCTGCATCAGCGTCTCGTGGATGTCTTCCTTGCGGCGAAAATAGTAGAGCAGGTTCGGCTTCGACATGCCGGCGGCTTCGGCGATCTGGTCGATGGTCGAACCACGGAAACCGTTGGTGGAGAACACCTCGAGCGCCGCCTCCAGGATGAGTTCCCGCTTTTCCTGCTGGATGCGGGTCCGGCGAGGGGCGTCCGTCCCGGTGGTCACCGTTGCAAGCCCTCGTGTTGAGGGTCATCTGGACCAATTCTCTGGACCAGTTTTTCCCTAGCCTGTGGAACGCACTTCAGGTGCTGCATTTCCGCTAGTAATCCCTTGACCGCCGGCAGGGCGGTGCTAACGTTTGTCCAATCGGTCAAAATTTGCGTAGCATGAAAGCGCGGCAAAGACCAAGCGTTGGGCGCACCGAAACAGGTTACAAGGGGAAGTCTTGGTCATGTCCAACCGGCTGAAAGTCACGCCGAACGATCTCAGCGCATTTTGGATGCCGTTCACGGCAAACCGGCAGTTCAAGCAGGCGCCGCGCATGATGGTGTCCGCAAAGGACATGCATTACACGACCAGCGACGGCCGCAAGGTGCTCGACGGCACCGCCGGCCTGTGGTGCGTCAACGCCGGCCACTGCCGGCCAAAGATCACCGAGGCGATCCAGCACCAGGCCGCCGAACTCGACTATGCGCCCGCCTTCCAGATGGGCCACCCGATCGTCTTCGAACTGGCCAACCGCCTGGTCGACCTCGCGCCCAAGGGCATGGATCATGTCTTCTTCACCAATTCCGGTTCGGAATCGGTCGAAACCGCGCTCAAGATGGCGATCGCCTATCACCGCGCCAGGGGCGAGGGCTCGCGCACGCGCCTGATCGGCCGCGAGCGCGGCTATCACGGGGTCAATTTCGGCGGCATCTCGGTTGGCGGCATCGTCACCAACCGCAAGATGTTCGGCACGCTGCTCGGCGGCGTCGACCATATGCCGCACACGCATCTGCCGGAAAAGAACGCCTTTACCAAGGGCGTGCCGGAGCATGGCGCGGAACTCGCCAACGAACTGGAGCGCATCGTCGCCCTGCATGACGCCTCGACCATCGCCGCCGTCATCGTCGAGCCGGTCGCCGGTTCCACCGGCGTCATCCTGCCGCCGAAGGGCTATCTGCAGAAGCTGCGCGAGATCTGCACCAAGCACGGCATCCTGTTGATCTTCGACGAGGTCATCACCGGTTTCGGCCGTCTCGGCACGCCGTTCGCCGCCGATTACTTCGGCGTCACGCCCGACATCATGACCACCGCCAAGGGCGTCTCCAACGGCGTTATCCCGATGGGAGCGGTGTTCGTGAAGAAGGAAATCCACGACGCCTTCATGACCGGTCCCGAGCACATGATCGAGTTCTTCCACGGCTACACCTATTCGGGCAATCCGATCGCCTGCGCAGCCGCTCTGGGCACGCTCGACACCTACAAGGAAGAGGGCCTGCTCACCCGCGGCGAGGAGTTGGCGCCGTACTGGGAAGACGCACTGCATTCGCTGAAGGGCGAGCCGAACGTCATCGACATCAGGAACATCGGCCTGATCGGAGCGATCGAGCTGGCGCCGATCGCCGGCCAGCCGACCAAACGGGCCTTCTCCGCCTTCGTCAAGGCGTTCGAGCGCGGCGCATTGATCCGCACCACCGGCGACATCATCGCGCTGTCGCCGCCGCTGATCATCACCAAGGGCCAGATCAACGAGTTGATCGACCATGTCCGGGAAGTGCTGAGGGCGATCGATTGAAGAACTGGACGCGGATATCCCTCCCCCTCGAGGGGAGGGTGGCCGCGAAGCGGTCGGGTGGGGTCGGTGCGGCAGTGCGCCGACCTGATCTTTTGCTGCGAGGTCGCTCCTGATGCCCCGTACCCGCGTCAGTTTCGAAATGCGCCAGAAGGCGCGCGCGCTTCGAGTTCACGCGACCAAGGGCGAATCCCTGCTGTGGTATGAACTGCGGGAGCTGAAGTCGGTGGGCATCAAGTTCCGCCGCCAGTGCCCGATCGGGCCTTATATCGTCGACTTCGCGTGCCTCGCCGTAAAGCTGGTCGTAGAGGTCGATGGTGATCTGCACGAACACGAGAGGGGTAAACGGCACGATGCCGTCCGCGATGCCTATCTCCGCTCGCTCGGGTTCGACGTCTTTCGCGTTGACGAGCCCGATGTCATAAATAGCGCTTGGCATGTCGCACAGGTGGTCAAGGAGAAGGTCGAGCGCATGTTCGGCGACCCCACCCGACCGCTTCGCGGCCACCCTCCCCTCGAGGGGGAGGGGGACGCGGGCGTCCTGCAATCGATGAGGTTTTAAAGCATGGCCGCACCCGGCGAGAATCTGCGAATCAATTCAGACCGTTTGTGGGATTCCATCATGGAGATGGCGAAGATCGGCCCCGGCATTGCCGGCGGCAACAATCGCCAGACCGTGACCGACGAGGACGGCGAGGGCCGGCATCTGTTCAAGCGCTGGTGCGATGCGGCCGGGCTCGAAATGGGCGTCGACGAGATGGGCACGATGTTTGCCCGCCGAGAAGGCACCGATCCCAGCCTGCCGCCAGTCTATGTCGGCAGCCATCTGGATACGCAGCCGACGGGCGGCAAATATGACGGCGTGCTCGGTGTGCTGGGCGGGCTTGAAGTGGTGCGCTCGCTCAATGATCTCGGCATCAAGACCAAACATCCGATCGTCGTCACCAACTGGACGAACGAGGAGGGCGCGCGCTTCGCGCCGGCGATGATGGCGTCCGGCGTGTTCGCCGGCGTGCTCGACCAGGCCGATGTCTACGGGCACACCGACCAGCAGGGGAAAAAATTCGGCGAGGAGCTCGAACGCATCGGCTGGAAGGGCACCGAGAAGGTCGGTGACCGCAAGATCCACGCTTTCTTCGAACTGCATATCGAGCAAGGACCGATCCTCGAGGACGAAGACATCGACATCGGTGTCGTCACCCACGGCCAGGGCCTGAAGTGGCTGCAGGTAACGCTGACCGGCAAGGAGGCGCATACCGGTTCGACGCCGATGCCCAAGCGCCGCAATGCCGGGCTCGGCATGGCACGCGTGATCGAGCTGGTGCACGAGATCGCCATGGACTACCAGCCCGATGCCGTCGGCGCGGTCGGCCACATGGAGGTCTATCCCAACTCGCGCAACATCATCGCCGGCCGCACCGTCTTCACCATCGATATCCGCTCGCCCGAGAAGGAAGTGCTGGACGCCATGGACGGCCGCATCCGCGAAGGCATCGACACGATCTGCGAGGCGCTCGACATCCGCTACGAGATCGAACAGGTCGGCGCTTTCGATCCGGTCACCTTTGACGCCGGTTGCGTCAAGGCGATCCGCGATGCCGCCGAACGCCTCGGCTATTCCCACCGCAACATCGTCTCCGGCGCCGGCCATGACGCCTGCTGGATCAATCGCGTTGCGCCGACCGCCATGGTGATGTGCCCCTGCGTCGACGGGCTGAGCCACAATGAGGCCGAGGAGATCACCAAGGAATGGGCCAGCGCCGGCGCCGACGTTTTGTTCCATGCAGTGGTGGAGACGGCTGTCATCGTGGAGTGAGCTTAGAAACTACTTTCCAAACGCCGCTCGCAAAGAAGCGCGAAGAGAGCAAGGGAACACGAAAATGACCAAAGTCATCAAGAACGGCACCATCGTCACCGCCGACCGCACGTGGAAGGCCGATGTGCTGTTCAGCCACGGCAAGATCGTCGCCATCGGCGCGGGACTGCATGGCGACCACGAGTTCGACGCCACCGGCTGCTACGTCATGCCGGGCGGCATCGACCCGCACACCCATCTCGAAATGCCGTTCATGGGCACCTATTCGGCCGACGATTTCGAATCCGGCACGCGGGCAGCCCTTGCCGGTGGCACGACGATGGTGGTCGATTTCTGCCTGCCGGCGCCGAAGCAGTCGCTGCTCGAAGCGTTGCAGATGTGGGACAACAAGACCTCGAAGGCATCCTGCGACTACTCCTTCCACATGGCGATCACCTGGTGGGGTAAGCAGGTGTTCGACGAGATGGCTGATGTCGTCGACAGGGGCATCACCTCGTTCAAGCACTTCATGGCCTACAAGGGCGCGCTGATGGTCGACGACGACGAGATGTATGCGTCGTTCCAGCGCTGCGCCGACCTCGGCGCGCTGCCGCTGGTGCATGCCGAGAACGGCGACGTGGTCGCCGCCCTGTCGCAGAAGCTGCTTGCCGCCGGCAACAATGGTCCCGAGGGTCATGCTTATTCGCGGCCGCCGGAAGTCGAGGGCGAGGCGACCAACCGCGCCATCATGATCGCCGATATGGCGGGCGTGCCGCTCTATGTCGTGCATGTCTCCTGCGAGCAGAGCCACGAAGCGATCCGCCGGGCGCGGCAGAAGGGCATGCGGGTGTTCGGCGAGCCGCTGATCCAGCATCTGACACTCGACGAGAGTGAATATTTCGACAAGGACTGGGACCATGCGGCGCGCCGCGTGATGAGTCCGCCCTTCCGCAATAAGCTCCACCAAGACTCGCTCTGGGCCGGCCTGCAGGCGGGCTCGCTGCAGGTGGTGGCGACCGACCACTGTGCCTTCACCACCAAGCAGAAGCGCAACGGCGTCGGTGATTTCACCAAGATCCCGAACGGCACCGGCGGGTTGGAAGACCGGATGCCGGTTCTATGGACCACCGGCGTCAACACCGGCCGGCTGACGATGAACGAGTTCGTCGCGGTGACCTCGACCAACATCGCCAAGATTCTCAACATGTATCCGAAAAAGGGTGCCATCGTCGAAGGCGCCGATGCCGACATCGTCGTCTGGGATCCCGGCGCCAAGAAGAAGATCACGTCGAAAAAGCAGCAGTCGGTGATCGACTACAACGTCTTCGAAGGGTTCGAGGTGACTGGCCTGCCGCGCTTCGTCTTCTCCCGCGGCGAATTGTCGATCCAGGAGGCCGAGGTCAAGGCCAAGCCCGGCCATGGCGAGTTCGTCGCTCGCGAGCCGAATGCGGCGGTCAACCGGGCGCTGTCGACGTGGAAAGAGATTTCCGCGCCGCGCAAGGTGGAACGCACCGGTATCCCGGCGACCGGGGTTTGAGCTTGGCGCGTTCGGCCGCGCTTTTTTCGTTGGTCCTGGCGGCAATTGTCTCCGGCCCGGCAGCAGGCGGCGTGCTGGCCGGCTCCTGGGGCAATGATGTCGGGTGTGCCGGCCTCAAGGTCGGCTATCAGGACAGTGACGCTTATATCGTCCTGACCGCCGAAGGCATCGAAACCTATGGCAGCGGCTGCCGGTTCGCGCATCAATTGAAGCCGGTGCTGGGTGCACAATCGCTGATTTCGACCTGTTCTGCCGAAGGCGAGGCAGGAACGACGGTCGAAACCGTCGTGGTCACCAACAAGGGAGTGGATGGTTTCTTTGTCGCCATCCCCGGCCTTGAGGAAATGGGGCCGCTGCAATCATGTTTGTGACGTTTTGGGGGTGAGCATGCGTGGTTTTGGTCTATCTGTCGCGATGGTTCTCGTGCTGGCTGCGGGCCAAGCCTCGGCGGCGGGCATCGATCTGTCCAAGCCCTATGGCAACAAGTCCGGTTGCATCAACAAGAACGGCCAGAAAGTCTATGCGGAAGACATGCTGCTGCTGAACGCTACGGAATTCATCACCGCGACCAACGCCTGCACCTTTACCGACAAGAAGACGCAGGCTGACGGTTCGCTGGTGGTAAAGTCAATGTGCGAGGCAGACGGCGGGGATGGTCAGTCGCCGATACAGTTCACCATCAAGCGCAGTCCCAAGAACGCCAAGAAGCTGGTGATCGCGGATGAGGATGGCACTGTGTACGGGGAAGTTTCCCGGTGCCGATGACGCGCAAGTTCCTATCGATGCCGTCGGATTCAGGCGACCAGCGCATCCAGTTCCGGCAACAGGACGACGCTTTCCTGTTCGTTGGGATCGGTGCGGGCAATGACGGCCGAAGACGGGGCGCCGCTCAGATTGGCCGGCAAATGCGGCACGCCGGCGGGAATGTAGAAAAGGTCGCCAGCCTTGACGACGATATGATGCTCAAGCCGGTCGCCATACCAGGTATGGACTTCGCCGGAGAGGACATAGATCGCCGTTTCATGGCTCTCATGCATGTGCGCCTTGGCGCGGGCGCCGGGTGGCATGGTGAGGACGTGCATGCAGATGCCGGAGGCGCCGACGGTTTCGGCGGCGATGCCGGCGAAATAGGTCAATCCCTGCTTGCCTTCATAAGTGCTTTCAGGGCGGATAAGGTGACAAGTGGGTTTGGGCGACATCGGGAAACTCCGGGCGTCGATTGAGTGTGGGACAAGACCAATGGGACAGGGCGAGTGGAAAACAACATCGCAATAAAAGCAATCGGATTCCAGCCGGCGCTGCGGGGACGGGACCAGGCGGGCGGCAGCCGATGACAGGGATTTCGCCAGCCGTCGTCGCGGCAAGCAAACTTGGGCTGACCTTCCAGACCAGTGACGGGCCGGTGCAGGCGCTGTCCAATGTCGATCTCACCATCGGCAAGGGAGAATTCGTCTCCTTCATCGGGCCCTCGGGCTGCGGCAAGACCACGCTGCTGCGCGTCATCGCCGATCTGGAGAAGCCGACCTCGGGGACGATTTCGGTCAACGGCATGACAGCAGAACAGGCACGCGAGAAACGCGCCTATGGCTATGTCTTCCAGGCGGCAGCGCTGTTTGCCTGGCGCACCATCGAGCGCAATGTCGGGCTGCCGCTGGAGATCATGGGCCTGTCCAAGGCGGAGCAGGCGCAACGCATCAAGCGAACGCTCGACCTCGTCAACCTCTCGGGATTCGAAAAGAAATATCCCTGGCAATTGTCGGGCGGCATGCAGCAGCGCGCCTCGATCGCCCGCGCGCTGGCCTTCGACGCCGACCTGCTGCTGATGGACGAGCCGTTTGGTGCTCTGGACGAGATCGTGCGCGACCACCTCAACGAGCAATTGCTGGAACTGTGGGGGCGGACCAACAAGACGATCTGCTTCGTCACCCACTCCATTCCCGAAGCCGTCTATCTATCGACGCGCATCGTCGTCATGTCGCCGCGTCCCGGCCGCGTCAGCGATGTGATCGAGTCGACGCTGCCGAAAGAACGGCCGCTCGACATCCGCGAGACGCCGGAGTTTCTGGCGATCGCCGCGCGGGTGCGCGACGGGCTGCGGGCAGGGCATAGTTATGATGATTGAGGGGGCGAACGATGGGCTTCCTCCTCTCCCCAACGGGGAGAGGGTGGCCGGAGCGAAGCGGAGGTCGGGTGAGGGGGCGGCGCCGACAGATCCGACCAAAAGAAAGGTCGGGGCAACCGAGCGCGCCCGAAAGCTGCGGTTTGACGAGACCGAAGCCGAGTACAGGCTTTGGGGAGAACTGAGGGGCCGTCACCTCAACGGCTACAAATTTGTGAGGCAGGTGCCGCTTGGGCCATTCATCGCTGATTTTGTTTGCCGTGAGATGGGCCTGATTGTCGAACTCGACGGCAGCCAACACGCGGATTCACCAACCGATCCGGCCAGAACAGCTTGGCTGAATGGCCATGGTTATTCGGTTCTCCGGTTCTGGAACCATGAGGTTTTGGCCGAACGTCGAGCGGTCCTGGATACGATCTTGGCTTGCCTGGACGGAAAGATTTCTACCCCCTCACCCGACCTCCGCTTCGCTCCGGCCACCCTCTCCCCGTCGGGGAGAGGAGGGCGCGTACCTGGCGAGGCTCGCTAGATGGACACCTTCCGCGACAAGCTCATTCCCGTGACCTCGATCCTCGCTGGCGTCGTCGTCCTCTGGTATGTTTTCGCCGTCATCCTCAACACACCGTTCCAGCGCGATCTCGACCGCCGCGCCGGTGAATCACCTGCCTTGAGCGGGTTCATCGCCAACACGCTGGCGCAGCCGAAGCCGACGCTGCCGGCGCCGCATCAGGTGGCGGTGAATTTCTTCGAAAACACGTTCCTGCGGCCCGTTACCTCCAGTCGCAGCCTCGTCTACAATGCCTGGGTGACGCTGTCGTCCACGCTGCTCGGCTTTGCTTTCGGCACGGCGCTCGGCATCATCATCGCTGTCGGCATCGTGCATGTGGCGACGCTCGACCGCAGCCTGATGCCGTGGATTATCGCCTCGCAGACCATTCCCATCCTGGCGGTGGCGCCGATGATCATCGTCGTGCTGGCGGCTATCGGCATCACCGGCCTGGTGCCGAAGGCGATGATCTCGACCTATCTGTCGTTCTTCCCGGTGACCGTGGGCATGGTGAAGGGGCTGCGCTCGCCCGAGATCATGCATCTCGACCTGATGCACACCTACAATGCCAGCCGTGCGCAGACGTTCTGGAAATTGCGCGTGCCGGCCTCGGTGCCGTTCCTGTTCACCTCGATGAAGGTGGCGGTGGCGGCAAGCCTGGTCGGCGCCATCGTCGGCGAACTGCCGACCGGTGCTGTCGCCGGCATCGGCGCCAAGCTGTTGGCCGGCGCTTATTACAGCCAGTCCATCGACATCTGGTCGGCGCTGGTCGCCGGCTCTGTGGTGGCCGCACTTCTGGTCATGGTGGTCGGCATTGCCGGGCGCATCGTCGACCGTGCCATGGGCGGGAGGCCGGCATGAACTGGCTGAAGCTTTCCTGGCAAGCTGGGCTGGCCATCGTGCTGTGCCTGATCGCGGTGGCGCTCGGCGCGATGTCGAAGCCGGAAGCGGCGGCGCTTACGGACCCAACGGTCAGCATCAATTATCCCTATCTCGGAGCCAAAAGCCTGATGTTCGGCTTGGCCATACTGGCAGCGCTGGTCTCGATGACCAGGATTCCGCCCCTTGCTGAAGCGATGGTGCTCTTTGTCGGCGCTCACCTGATCGCCTGGCTGCTGATATCGGGCATTACCGGTTTTGAGGGCACCGCACTGGCGCCGTATTTCCTGCTGCTCGCGGCCGCATGGCTGCTTGGCTGGCGCTGCGTGGCGGTGCTGTCGTCATTACGTCCTTTCGCCAGTTGGGCTCGGACGGGGTTGCGCCTGATCATCCCAGCCATCTTCGGCGCCTGGATCCTGATCATCTGGGAAGCGGTGACGCGAGGCGCGGGCATCCCCTTCATCCTGTTGCCGCCGCCTAGCGCCATCGGCGTGCGCATCGCCGGTTCGCTGCCTGTACTCGGCGCCGACGTCCGTCAAACCATCTTCAAGGCGGTTGTCTTCGGCTATGTCGTGGGCAGTGGCGCCGGCTTCATCGCCGCGGTGCTCGCCGACCGTGTGCCGTTCCTACGGCGCGGGCTGCTGCCGATCGGCAACATGGTCTCGGCGCTGCCGATCATTGGCGTCGCACCGATCATGGTCATGTGGTTCGGCTTCGACTGGCAGTCCAAGGCGGCGGTGGTCATCATTATGACCTTCTTCCCGATGCTGGTGAACACGGTCGCGGGTCTCGCCGCCTCGGGCCATATGGAACGCGACCTGATGCGCACATATGCTTCGGGCTACTGGCAGACGTTGTTGAAGCTCAGGCTACCGGCAGCCGCGCCCTTCATCTTCAACGCGCTGAAGATCAACTCGACGCTGGCGCTGATCGGCGCCATCGTCGCCGAGTTCTTCGGTACGCCTGTCGTCGGCATGGGCTTCCGCATCTCGACCGAGGTCGGGCGGATGAACATCGACATGGTCTGGGCCGAAATCGCAGTTGCAGCACTTGCGGGTTCGGTCTTTTATGGCGTGGTCGCTCTTGTCGAAAGAGCCGTCACGTTTTGGCATCCCTCTGTCCGTGGTGGATAGGGGCGGTGGGTTTAAGGGTGCTAACTTCAGAGGGTAAAAACATGAAAAGACTTGTTATTCCAGTTCTGGCCGGCGCGATGTCGCTAGCCGCTTTCCAGGCAATGGCCGCCGACAAGGTGACCTTGCAGCTGAAATGGGTCACGCAGGCCCAGTTTGCCGGCTACTATGTTGCCAAGGCCAAGGGTTTCTATGAGGCCGAAGGCCTCGACGTCGACATCAAGCCGGGCGGTCCGGATATTGCCCCCGAGCAGGTGATCGCCGGTGGCGGCGCCGACGTCATCGTTGACTGGATGGGCGGTGCGCTGGCCGCCCGCGAGAAGGGCGTGCCGCTGGTCAACATCGCCCAGCCGTTCAAGAAGGCCGGCATGGAGTTGGTCTGCCCCAAGGACGGCCCGATCAAGACCGAAGCCGACTTCAAGGGCCACACGCTCGGCGTCTGGTTCTTCGGCAACGAATATCCGTTCTACGCATGGATGAACAAGCTTGGCCTCAAGACCGATGGCGGTCCGGACGGCGTCACCGTCCTGAAGCAGAGCTTCGACGTGCAGCCACTGATCCAGAAGCAGGCGGATTGCATCTCGGTCATGACCTACAACGAGTACTGGCAGCTGATCGACGCCGGCTACAAGCCCGAACAGCTGACCGTGTTCAACTATTCGGCCATGGGCAACGACCTGCTCGAAGACGGGCTTTATGCGTCGGAAGACAAGCTCAAGGATCCGGCCTTCGAGGACAAGATGGTGCGTTTCGTGCGCGCTTCGATGAAGGGCTGGAAATACGCCATCGACCACAATGACGAAGCCGCGAGCATCGTCATGGACGGCGGCGGCCAGGACGAAAACCACCAGAAGCGGATGATGAGCGAAGTCGCCAAGCTGATCGACAATGCCGACGGCAAGCTCGATCCGGCAACCTACGAGCGCACCGCCAAGGCGCTGCTCGACCAGAAGATCATCACCAAGGAGCCGACCGGCGCCTACACCACCGCCATCACCGACAAGGCGGTCAAGTANCAAAACCGCTGCACACTTTTGCGCGACATGCATTGGTGCTAGAGGCGCCGTTCCTTTATGGTGTTCATGACGAAGCTGGTCTCGATCGAGGCGACGCATTTCAGTCGCGCGATCTTTTCCTTGATGAAGCGCTCGTACTGCTCGAGGCTTCCGGTCACTACCTTCAGCACATAGTCGCGCGAGCCGGTGACGAGGTGGCATTCCAGGACCTCTTCCCAGCCGCGGATCGCATCCTCGAACATCACGATCTCGTCCTCGTTCTGGCGGCTGAGCCGGATGGTGGCGATGGCGACCATGCTCCAGCCGAAGGCTGTGGGGTCGACCAACGTGGTGTAGCCCCTGATGACGCCGGTTTCCTCCAGCTGCCGCACCCGCCGGAGGCAAGGCGACGGCGACAAGCCGATCCGTTCGGCAAGCTCGTTGTTGGTGATGCGGGCATCGGCCTGCAGCTCACGCAGGATCCTGCGGTCGAAATCATCGGCTATCTTCTGCTGCACTTTCGGTCTCTCCAGGCAATTTGTTGCGGGAATGCAGGCATGCGAGCCGAAGAATAGCAAGGACTGGCGGATCAGGATCGCATAAATTGCCGCGACACTCCTCGAATAAGGCAGAAAGACATGACCGCGCCACGCCCATCGAAAACCCATATCGGCAACCACAAGCTCCATCCGGAGACGCTGATGCTGAGCTATGGTTTCGATCCGCAGCTTTCGGAGGGCGCGGTCAAACCACCGGTATTCCTCACCTCGACTTTCGTCTTCAAGTCGGCGGAAGAGGGACGCGACTTCTTCGACTACACGTCGGGCCGCAAGGAGCCGCCGAGCGGTACCGCGTCCGGCCTGGTCTATTCGCGCTTCAACCATCCCAACAGCGAGATCGTCGAGGACCGGCTGGCGATCTACGAGGGGACGGATGCCTGCATCCTGTTTTCGTCAGGCATGTCGGCGATCGCCACCATTCTGCTCGCCTATGCCCGTCCGGGCGACGTCATCCTGCATTCGCAGCCACTCTATGGCGGCACCGAGACGCTTCTGACGCGCACGCTTTCAGGTCTCGGCGTCGGCGCTGTCGGCTTCGCCGACGGCGTCGACGAGACGGCAGTGCGCGCGGCTACCGACGCGGCCGTCGCGAAAGGCCGCGTATCGGTCATCCTGGTCGAGACGCCGTCAAATCCGACCAATAGCCTGGTCGACATCGACCTGATGCGGACGATCGCCGACGAGATTGGCGCGGCTCAAGGGTCGACGCCGATCGTCGTCTGCGACAACACATTGCTCGGCCCGGTTTTCCAGCGGCCGATCGAACATGGCGCCGATGTCTCTGTCTATTCGCTGACCAAATATGTCGGCGGCCATTCCGACCTGATCGCGGGCGCCGCCATGGGCAGCAAGGCGGTCACCAAGCCCATCAAGGCGCTTCGCGGCGCGATCGGCACGCAGCTCGACCCGCATTCCTGCTGGATGCTCGGCCGGTCGCTGGAGACGCTGTCGATCCGAATGGAGCGGGCCAACGACAATGCGCGCCTGGTCGCCGAATTCCTGCGCGATCATGCCAAGGTCGAGAAGGTACATTATTTGCCGTTCCTGGGCGAGGATACGCCAGCGGGCCGCGTCTACAGGGCGCAATGCAGTGGCGCCGGATCGACCTTCTCCTTCGACATCAGGGGCGGGGAGAAGGCGGCCTTCGCCTTCCTCAACGGGCTGCAGATATTCAAGCTGGCGGTAAGCCTCGGCGGAACGGAATCGCTGGCCAGTCACCCCGCGGCCATGACCCATTCGGGAATTCCCGTCGAGGTGCGCCAGCGCATCGGCGTGCTTGAGACCACGGTCAGGTTGTCGATCGGTGTCGAGCACCCGGACGATCTGATCGCCGACCTGACGCAGGCGCTGGCGGCGGTCTGACGGGTCATTCCCTGGAATCCGGGAAGGGCAAGCGATCGGATTCCTTCATCAGCCATCACAAAAGCGTGTGGTGGGATACATTTCGCTGCTCAGCCGTTGCATTACCGCATGCGCGCGCCGGGAGGCGCGACGGATGCGACATCCCAATCGGAGGTGCTTCATGCGCAACCTATCCTTCTTCCCGGCGCTTTCGGCGCTGGCCATTTCGACCGCGTTCCTGTTCGCATCGCCGGCTCTGGCCGCCACGGAAAAGTTCAAGGCGACGCTCGACGGCGGCCAGCAAAACCCGCCCGTCACCACGAAGGGCAAGGGCACGGCCACTTTCACGTTCGACACGGCCAAGAAGAAGCTCAGCTGGAACGTCAAATATTCAGGCCTCAGCGGACCAGCAACGGGCGCGCACATTCACGGCCCGGCGGCGATGGGTGCAAACGCCGACCCGGTCATCCCATTCAAAAAACTCAAGAGCCCGATCAGGGGATCTGAAACGCTGACGGATGCCCAGGCGGCTGACTTGGAGTCGGGCAAATATTACGTCAACATCCATACATCAGCCAACAAGGACGGTGAGATCCGCGGCCAGATCGAAAAGGCGAAGTAGTACAGGCTGTTCCGAAAGAGGGGCGGGCGACCGCCCCTTTTGTGTGAATCACGCCTTGTCGCGGATCTGGCTCATCGTCCGGGTCGGCGTGATCGCCTCCGGATCGAGCCTGATTTCGACGATCGCCGGCTTGCCGCTGGCGAGGGCACGCTCGAAGGCCGGGGCGAACTCCGCGGTCTTCTCGACCGTCTCGCCATGCCCGCCATAGGCGCGGGCGAGGGCCGCGAAGTCAGGGTTCTTCAAATCAGTGGCGATGACGCGGCCGGGGTATTCGCGCTCCTGATGCATGCGGATGGTGCCGTAGATGCCGTTGTTGACGACGACGACGACGATCGGCAGGTCGTACTGCACGGCGGTGGCGAACTCCTGCCCGTTCATCAGGAAGCAGCCGTCGCCCGCGAAGGCGACCACGGTTCGATCCGGAAACAGCTCTTTGGCGGCGACCGCAGCAGGCGTGCCATAGCCCATCGAGCCTGAGGTCGGTGCTGCTTGCGTGGCAAAGCGGCGGGAGCGATGGAAGCGATGCACCCAGGTAGCGTAATTGCCGGCGCCATTGGTGAGGATGGCGTCGTCAGGCAACATCTTTTCCAGGTAGTTCATGATCGGCCCCATCTGGACCGAGCCGGGGCCGCTCTCCGGCGGCGTCGACCAGTCGAGATAGGCGGCATGCAACTTTGACGTTTCGGCTGCCGAACTCGGAGCCGAGGCCGGCTTGCGTTTGGCGAAAGCCTCGACAAAGGCGGATGGCGAGGCGTTGATCGCCAGTGCCGGCCGGTAAACGCGGCCAAGTTCACCTGCGTCGGCATGGATATGGACAAGCGCCTGGTCCGGATAGGGGCTCTTCAACAGCGTGTAGTCGGACGACGGCATTTCGCCCATGCGGCCGCCGATCAGCAGCACGAGATCGGCCTGCTTGATCGCTGTCGCCAGCTTCGGATTGATGCCGATGCCGACATCGCCGGCATAGTTCGGATGCAGATGGTCGAACAGCATCTGGCGGCGGAACGAACAACCGACCGGCAGCGACCACGCCTCGGCGATCGTGCGCATTTGTGCAACCGCCTCGGCATCCCAGCGCGTGCCGCCGAGGATGACGAACGGCCGCTTGGCGTTGGCCAGCAATTTCTCCAGCGCGTCGAGTTCGGCTTCGCCGGCTCGCGTTTCGACCGGTGTGTGGGCCAGCGCGATGGGCGCTTCGACGACGCTGGTCAGCATGTCTTCCGGCAGCGAGATGACGACCGGGCCAGGGCGGCCCGATGTCGCCACCGCGAAGGCGCGGGTGACGAATTCCGGGATGCGCGACGCATCGTCGATCTCGACCACCCATTTGGCGATGTCACCGAAGAACCTGACGTAATCCACCTCCTGGAAGGCCTCGCGCTCCTTGGCATGGCTGGCGACCTGGCCGATGAACAGGATGACGGGTATGGAATCCTGCATGGCGATGTGGATGCCGGCCGAGGCGTTGGTGGCGCCGGGGCCGCGGGTGACGAAGCAGATGCCGGGCTTGCCGGTCAGGCGGCCGTGACAATCGGCCATCATCGCCGCACCGCCTTCCTGGCGGCAGACGATGGTGCGGATCGCCGAATCGTGCAGCGCGTCGAGCACCGCCAGATAGGATTCACCCGGCACGCAATAGATGCGGTCGGTGCCGTTGGCTTCGAGCGCGTCGACGATCAGTTGTCCGCCGGTCTTCATTGTCCAGACTTCTCCAGTTCGGCCAGGATTTCTTGCGTGTGCTCGCCCAGGCGCGGCGAGGGACGTTCATAGACGAGCGGCGTACCAGACATGATCATCGGCGCGCGCACCGACGGCAGAAGGTTGCCGTGGCCGTCGTCGAGATCGAGCCGCATGCCGCGCGCGATGGTCTGCGGATCGGCGAACATCTGGCCGATCGTGTTGATCGGGCTGGCCGGCACGCTCGCCGCTTCCAGCTTTGCCAGTAGCGGATCGCGATCAAAAACCTTCAGCGCCTCGATGATGCGTTCGCGCAGCTTGACCCGGTTGACGACCCGGGCCGGATTTGTCGCAAAGTCTGGATCGACAGGCAAATCGTCCAACCCGACGGCAGCGCAGAATTTCGCGAACTGGCCGTCATTGCCGACGGCCAGGATGATGTGGCCATCCCTGACCGGCACCACTTCGTAAGGGGCGATGTTCATATGCGCATTGCCCATCTGCACCGGCGACTTGCCGGAAACGAGATAGTTGAGGTTCTGGTTGCCGAGCGCCGAGATCTGGGTGTCGAAGAGTGCCATGTCGATCTGCTGGCCTTCGCCGGTCTGTTCGGCATGGCGTAGTGCAGCCTGGATGGCGATGACCGAATACAGGCCGGTGAAGATGTCCGAGATGGCGACGCCGGCCTTTTGCGGCTCGCGGCCAACCTCGCCGGTGATCGACATCATGCCGGCCATGGCCTGGATGATGAAGTCGTAGCCGGCGCGTGGCGCGTATGGGCCATCCTGGCCGAAGCCGGTGATCGAACAATAGACGAGGCGGGGGTTCATCTTGCGCAGACTGTCATAGTCGAGGCCGTACTTCTTCAGGCCGCCGAGCTTGAAGTTCTCGATCAGCACATCCGACGTCGCGACCAGCCGGCGCACGGTCTCGGCGCCCGCCGGCGTCGAGAAGTCGATGGCGATGGAGCGCTTGCCACGATTACAGGAATGGTAATAGGCAGCCGACAGGTTCTCGCCATCCTTGCCCATGACGAAGGGCGGACCCCATTTGCGGGTATCGTCGCCACCATCGGGGCTCTCGACCTTGATCACATCGGCGCCGAGATCGGCAAGCAATTGCCCGGCCCATGGCCCGGCAAGGATGCGGGCGAGTTCGACGACGCGGACGCCTTTCAGCGGGGGTTCGGCCATAAATCACCGTGGTTGCTGCAATCACCTTGATTGCTGCGAATGCAGAGCCTCTATCAAGCCCTGCAATGGCTGTCACGGCTCTTGCGATAGGCCAATCCCTTCAACCCTTCAGCACGCCGTCGGCCCAGGTCGCAAAATCATCCATGATGATGTCGCGATTCACTTCGTTCAGGCTTTCGTGGCGGGTGTCGGCGTAAACCTTTGAAACGAGATTCGAAAAGCCCATCGCACGCATGCGACCGGCAAGATGCATGATCCCCTTGCCGTAGTCCGAGGCGGGATCTTTTTCGCCGCCAACGATGTTGACGGGAAGGCCGCGCCGGATGCCGGCAAAGCCGGCATCCTTGCCCCCGTTCAGCGCCAAACCGACAACGTCGCGCCACATCGACACCGAAGCATCCCAGCCGCAGAGCGGATCGGCGATGTATTTCGCCACCTCGGCCTCGTCGCGTGACAGCCAGTCGAACAGCGTGCGGTGGTCAGGCACCGCCTTGCCCCAGGCCTGAAAGGTGAGTTTCGGCAGCAGCCGCGACGGAACGTCCGAGCCCAGCCGGAACCGCTCCCAGGCAAGAATACCGAGCGCCAGCTGGCCGAGCAGGCCTTGAGAAAAATTGCCGTTCCAGATCGCGGCGGCATGAACGCGCGGCGAATGGCGCAGCAGGTAGTTCAGCGCCATGGACGCACCCATCGAATGACCAAACAGGATGACCAACCGGTTCGGGCATTCGCTGGCGATGACATCGTGAATGGCATCGATGTCGGCGATCACCTTGGCCGGGCCGTCCTTGCCGGCGAACCTGCCGAGCGGCGCGTCGGGGGCCTTGGTCGCACCATGGCCGCGATGATCGTGGACATAGACGTGGAAGCCGCGCTGGGCGAGGAAATCGGCGAAGCGGGCATAGCGCGCGGCGTGCTCGGCCAGCCCGTGATTGATCTGGACAACGGCACGCGGCCGGCCCTCGGCATGCCTGACGAAAAGATTGAGAACGGCACCGGTCGGCGAGGCAACCACGCGCTGCTGGCTGAATGACATGCCGCTTGGTCTCCAGGCTCCGGCACCATCGCGGCGCCGGCTTTGTTTGCGCCGGTGCCGGTTTTGCGTCAATCCGCTGTGCCTGCTTTTCCGCGACGATGTTTCTTGCATTTGGCCGCTGAAATATCGCAATTCTGACATGGAGACAGCTTCAGTCTGTCGCCCACTTTCTTCAGCCGGGGATTCTCCATGCGCATTGGTGTTGTTTTCGGATTGGCCATGCTGGCGGCGTCGCTGGCCGGTGTGGCGCATGCCGATGTCAAGATGAGCGGCAGCTTCGTCGCCGACGCCGCCTGTCCGGCAACGCAAGCCATCAAGAACGGCAAGAACCCCGGCAATGTCTCGACCGATGCCGGACAGAGCTACCAGTTGCTTGCCGGTAACAAGGAGGCGCCGACGCATTACCTTATCCAGGTGCCGGGCGCCGATCCGGAGCGACGGTGGGTGAAGGTTAGCTGCGGCCATGTCTCTGGCAGCGTGGCGACCGTGCCGGCAGCACCAGTCGATAAAGGCAACCTGGCAATGTCCGGAAAACCCGAATACGTCTTCGCACTGAGCTGGCAGCCGGCTTTTTGCGAGACCAAGTCGAACAAGGCCGAATGCAAGGCGCAAAACCCGAACGAATTCGATGCCACCAACTTCACCTTGCACGGATTGTGGCCGCAGCCGAACGGCAATTTCTATTGCCAGGCGTCAGCTGGCGACAAGGCCAACGACATTCCGGCCCACTGGAAGGATCTGCCGCCCGTCAATCTGGACGCGGTCACACGCGCGGAACTCGACAAGGTGATGCCAGGCACGGCTTCGCAGCTCGATCGGCATGAGTGGATCAAGCACGGCACCTGCTACGGCAAGAGCCAGCAGGAATACTTCTCCGACGCGCTCAAGCTGATGCGTGAGGTGAACAGCTCGCCGGTGCGCGGTCTCTTTGCCAAGAACATCGGCGGCAAGCTGACGGCGGACCAGATTCGCGGCGCCTTCGACGCCGCCTTCGGTGCCGGGGCCGGGGACCGTGTACGCGTGTCCTGCGTCATCGATCCGTCGAGCGGCCGGCGGCTGATCGGGGAGTTGACACTCGGCCTCGCTGGCCCGATCGGCCCCGACAGCTCGCTGAAGGGTCTGCTGCTGGCGTCGGTGCCGACCAACAAGGCCGGCTGCCCGACCGGCACCGTCGACGCGATCGGGTTCCAGTAAATGCGGGGTGCGGCTCCGGGCGGGTACCGGCAGCGCGCGCTTGTCCACGTGACCGGCCAGATATGGCAAAAGCGATTGCCGTTCGCCGCCGCATCGCCTACATAGCGGCCAACCTCCACTCAATTCGACAAATCCAGTCCGTTTTCTGGATCAGTCAGTTTATCAGGGAAAGCGCGCGTGGCACGCCAGTTCATCTATCACATGGCCGGGCTCAACAAGGCCTACGGCACCAAGAAGGTGCTCGAGAACATCCATCTGTCCTTCTATCCCGACGCCAAGATCGGCATCCTCGGCCCCAACGGGTCGGGCAAGTCGACGATCCTCAAGATCATGGCCGGGCTCGACAAGGAGTGGAACGGCGAAGCCTGGCTGGCTGAAGGCGCCACTGTCGGCTACCTGGCACAGGAGCCGGCCCTCGATCCGAACAAGACCGTGTTCGAAAACATCATGGAAGGCGTCGCCGCCAAGACCGCCATCATCGAGCGCTACAACGAATTGATGATGAACTATTCCGACGAGACGGCCGACGAGTCGGCCAAGCTCCAGGACGAGATGGACCGGCTCAACCTGTGGGATCTCGAACAACAGGTCGAGATGGCGATGGAAGCGCTGGGCTGCCCGCCCAAGGATTCAGAAGTCACCAAGCTTTCGGGCGGCGAGCGCCGCCGCGTAGCGCTTTGCCAGCTCTTGCTGCGCCAGCCCGACCTTCTGCTGCTCGACGAACCGACCAACCATCTCGACGCCGAAACCACGGCGTGGCTGGAAAAGCATCTGCGTGCCTATCCGGGCGCCGTGATGATCATCACGCACGATCGCTACTTCCTCGACAATGTCACCGGCTGGATCCTCGAACTCGATCGCGGCCGCGGCATTCCCTATGAGGGCAACTACACCAAGTACCTCGAAGCCAAGGCCAAGCGGCTCAAGCAGGAAGGTCGCGAGGACGACGCCCGCCAGCGCGCCATCGGCCGCGAGCGCGAGTGGATCCAGTCGAGCCCGAAGGCGCGCCAGACCAAATCCAAGGCGCGTATCCAGGCGTTCCAGGATCTTTTGGATGCAGCCGACAAGCGGCGTCCGAGCGATACACAGATCGTCATTCCGCATGGCGAGCGGCTCGGCAATGTCGTGATCGAGGCGGAAGGCCTGTCAAAGGGCTTTGGCGATACGCTTTTGATCGACGGGCTGGAATTCAAGCTGCCGCCCGGCGGCATCGTCGGCGTCATCGGCCCGAATGGCGCCGGCAAGACGACGCTGTTCCGCATGATCACCGGTCAGGAAAAGCCGGATGCCGGCACGATCCGCGTTGGCGAAACGGTGAAGCTCGGCTATGTCGACCAGAGCCGCGATGCGCTCGATCCGTCGAAGACGGTGTGGGAAGAGATTTCCGGCGGCGCCGAAGTGGTCAAACTCGGCAAGTTCGAGGCCAACACGCGTGCTTATTGCGCCTCGTTCAACTTTCGTGGCGGCGACCAGCAGCAGAAGGTCGGCAATCTCTCCGGCGGCCAGCGTAACCGCGTGCATCTGGCCAAGATGCTGAAGACCGGCGGCAACGTGCTGCTGCTCGACGAACCGACCAACGATCTCGATACGGAAACGCTTGCCGCACTGGAAGACGCGCTGGAAAACTTCGGCGGTTGCGCGGTCATCATCTCGCACGATCGCATGTTCCTCGACCGCCTGGCGACGCACATCCTCGCATTCGAGGGTGACAGCCACGTCGAATGGTTCGAGGGCAATTTCGAGGATTACGAGCAGGACAAGATCCGCCGCCTCGGGCCGGATGCCGTCAACCCGCACCGCATGACCTATAAGAGGCTGACGCGGTAAGGGGCAGGGCCGTTGCGGGTGATCGGCGTTTGACCTAAATTGGCCTGACGGAGCTGTATATGATCACAGTCAAACTGCCGCAAAAGACCGAGAAGCTGCTAGCCGACATGGCCAAGGCCAGCGGTCGCACGGCCGATCAGATCGCAGTTGATGCGATCCTCGAGGCTATCGAGGATTGGCAGGACGCCAGGATTGCCGAGGAGCGCATCAGGAATGATGACGGCGTTCGTGTCCCGCTGGAGGAGATGATCCGCAAGCTTGAACTTCGTGAAGTCGAGGAGCGCGGCAAGAAGCCCGCCGCTGGATGAGTTGGCGTGTCGAGTTCACGCTGCGAGCCAAAAAAGATATTGAGCGGCTTTCGACAAAAGACCAGCGCCGAATCCTGGAGTTCCTCTCTGGAAGAGTTTCGGCGCATCCCGATCCGAAAGTTCTGGCCAAGCGTCTGACAGCGACCAAAGAAGAAGCTTGGCGATTTCGCGTCGGCGACTATCGCATCATCGTCCAGTTCTGGGATAGCCGTCTTGTCGTCCTGGTCGTGGAAATAGGCAACCGTCGCGAGGTCTATCGATGAATAACGGCGGCGTTTTACAAAAGCCCGATTGGTCAGCCGCTCAGTACCTGAAATTCGAGGATGAGCGCACGCGGCCCGCGCGGGACTTGGTGGCGCAGGTGCCGGTGGATTTTCCGCGCCGGGTCGTCGACGTCGGCTGCGGGCCGGGCAATTCGACCGAGCTGCTTGTCCAGCGCTGGCCGAATGCGCAGGTAAGCGGTTTTGACACTTCGCCCGACATGATCGAGAAGGCGAAGGCGCGTCTCCCCGAGGTCACTTTTGATCTCGCCGATGCCTCAAGATGGCAGCCGGCGGAGCCGGTCGACGTGATCTTCGCCAATGCGGTGTTCCAATGGCTGCCCGAGCATCCCGCGGTCTTCCAGCGGCTGATGGGCTTCCTGGCGCCGGGTGGCGCCTTGACCGTTCAGATGCCCGACAATATGGGCGAGGACTCGCACCGCCTGATGCGGGAAACCGCCGCCGAAATGCCGTTTTCCGCCAAGATGAAGGGCGCGGCGCGCGCCCCCCTGCCATCGGTGTCGTTCTACTATGACCTTCTTTCGCCGCTCAGCGATCGGCTGGACATCTGGCACACGATCTACAACCACCCGCTTGCCGACGCCGAGGCGATCGTCGAGTGGGTCAAGTCGACCGGTTTGAAGCCCTTTGTCGACCCGCTCGATGCGAATGAGAGGGCGCTGTTCCTCGACAGCTACACGGCCAAGATCGCCAAGGCCTATCCGAAGACGGCGAGCGGCAAAGTGCTTTTGCGCTTTCCGCGCATCTTCATCGTCGCCAAACGGGCCTGATTATCCATCTTGCACGACGCCTGTTGTCGCCGCTTGACCCCGTTTCGCCGCCATGCGCAATTCATTCCGATGGGATGACAATGCCCGCGTGGCAGGGGTGGATAATGACACTGAAAAAGATGCTTTTCGGCGGTGGCGTGTGCGCGGCGGCACTTCTGGCGTTCTCGATCTCGGCGGAGGCCAAGCGGGCGCGCTGCTTCACCAGCGATGACGGTTATTTCGCCTGCAGCTATCGCTCGATTGACGGCGCCGGCAGTTTCCGCATCTCGGCGCCGGGCTATCCGACCTATGTTCTGGAGATCGACGAGCCGGGCTTAGCCTATGGTTATGTCAATCTCGGCCACCGCAATGTGCCGCTGCCGGGGCAGTTCGTGCGCAGCCGCGACGATGGTGCCTGCTGGAACAACCCGCAGACCAACACCAAGATGTGCGCTTGGTGAGGATTGGTTTAAGTCGGTGTAAACCGCCGCGGTGAGAAAACTGTTGCGCCGGCGCATTCCGGCGTCCACATGAAGCCTGGAACGCCGGACGGACTGGATATATGCATCGCGTCATCATCAGCGGCATCGGCGTTGAAATCCCTGAAGCCACAATCACCAATGAAGAACTGGTCGCCAGCTTCAATGCCTGGGTCGACATGGAGAATGCGCGCCGCCTGGGCACCGGCGAGCCGCCGCTGCCGAAATCCGACAGTGACTTCATCGTCCACGCTTCGGGCGTGCGCACCCGTCACGTCATCGAGCGCGAGGGCATTCTCGATCCGACCCGCATGGCGCCGCGCATTCCGGCACGGCCCGACGATGCGTTGTCGCTTGAAGCCGAGTTCGGTATCGCCTCGGCCAAGAAGGCTCTCGACCATGCTGGCCTAGACCCGTCCGATATCGACCTTGTGATCTGCTCGGCCTCGCACCACCAGCGGCCCTATCCGGCGATCGCCGTCGAAATGCAGGAGGCGCTGGGCACCAAGGGCGCCGGATTCGACATGGGGCTTGGCTGTTCGTCCGCCGCGGCGGCCCTTCACATGGCAGTGAATTTGGTGCGCTCGGGCGCGCACAAGCGCATTCTGGTGACGACGCCGGAAATCATCACCGGCCATCTCAATTTCCGCGACCGGCAGACGCATTTCATCTTCGGCGATGCCTCGGTGTCGATGGTGGTGGAGGGACTTGCTCAGGGCGACAAACGGCCTGGGCGTTTCGAGGTGCTGGACACACGCATCTGGACGCAGATGTCGAACAACATCCGCACCAATCTCGGCTACCACACCCGAACCGCCCAGGACGACCCCTACATGATCAACCTGGAAGGCAATCTGATCAAGCAGGTCGGTAACAGGGTGTTCAAGGAAGTCACCGTTGCCGGGCAGAAGTTCATCGTGGAATTCCTCGCCGAGCACGGCCTGACGCCACAGGCGGTGAGGCGCTTCTGGCTGCATCAGGCCAATGCGCGGATGAATGCCATGATCCTGAAACTGTCATTCGGCCACGAGGTCGATCACGATCGCGCGCCGATGGTGCTTGAACGGCTTGGCAACACGGCGGGCGCCGGCGCCATCGTTGCACTTTCGGAGAACCACGCCGACATGAAACCCGGCGATTTCGGCCTGATCTGTGCCTTTGGCGCGGGCTATTCGATAGGCGGCGCGCTTCTCAGGATGCTGTAGAGAGCTATTCGTGCCAGACCGGTGCGAACGGCACCAGCATCGGTACCCGCCTGATGTAGTCGTCATAGGCGCTGCCCAGCTCGCCGCGCAGGAAGCGTTCCTCGAGCTTTGCCTTCATGACGATGCCGATGGTCAGCAGGAGGGCGCCGGCAACACCCCAGACAGTGCCTTTCGCCGCCATGGTGGCAAGGATTGCCAAAAGCAGTCCTGTGTAGATCGGATGGCGGACGAGGCCGTACGGGCCAGTGTCGACGACACGGTGCCCGGCCTTGGCGGTGACGGTGCCCGACCACAAGCGACCGAGATGCAGGCGCGCCCACCAGCAGAGGGCGAAGCCTACGGCAATCAGTGCGACGCAAATCCAGGCTTCGGCAAGGTTGGGAGACCACAGGCGAAGCCGGCCGACATAGTTATGCGCCGGAATGAAGAGCAGGATGGTGCCGGTCATCAGAGCCGCGCGGTAAGGCGCCTCGGCCCGGAAGCCGGCACGCTTCGAGGCTTTGTCGGCCCAGAAGGCGGCAGCGGCCCACGACATCACCCAGATCAGCCAAAGAAGCGTGATTGCCGTCCCGGGACGCATGAGACCCTCCGCGATGGTTCGGAGGCATCATGTAGCCGGCACAGCGCGGCGGCAATGCGGCGCTGTGTGGGAGTGGTTCGATTCAGGTAAGAAGATCGTGACCCGCAGCGGACCTCATTCATTGGGACAGTTAAACATCCACTGCACGCCGAAGGCGTCGACCAGCATGCCGAACCTGGTTCCCCAAACTTGCCTCGCCAGAGGGACGGTGATCCGGCCAGCCTCACCCATGCGGTTGAAAAGCCCGCGCATCGCGGTCAGGTCGTCGAATTCCAGCATCAAGGCGGAGCCTTTCATTGGCTCCGCATCGTCATTGTCCGAAGCGTGGAACAGGACGCCTGGGCCTTCGAACCGCGCGTGCAGCACCTTTCCACGCATGGCTTCGGTTCGCACCGGCATATCGTTGTCGCCCCAGCGCAGCAGGATCGTCCCCCGGCCAAGGCCGCACTGCTCGTAGAAGGTCAGTGCCGGTTCGCAATTGGTGGTGAAGAACAGGGAAGGGGAGAGCCGCATGGGTTTGCTTTTTGCCGGATCAGTGCGCGGCGGCGGTGGCGGCAGTGATAAGCGCCTCGCCCGTATATTGCCTGTCACCGATCCCCCAGCCGCCGTCGGGTGCGTTGACGATGTTGATCCAGGTGTCTTCGGGCCGGTGGTTTGGCTCGCAAAGCTCGGCGACGATCCCGGCGGCTGCGGTGATGAAGCTATTTCGAGCTTCGATCGAACCGAGGCCGATGTTGGGCAGCTTCAGCTCGACCATCACGACCGGGCAATTGACGCCGCCGGCGTAGATGCGATGAAGCGGCAGGACATGGACCGTGCCGCCGACGATCGCGGTGAAGAACGGATTGCCGGTGGCGCCCGAGGCTTCGATGAGGGCGGTGCTGAGACGCGGCAGGATCTCGCGTTCTCCCGCAGGGGTCAGTACGCCTTCCGGCGCGGTCACGGTGATTGGCATTTGGCTCTCTCCTGTTCGCTGGTTTGCATAGCTTCCGGCGGATATTCGTCCGGCTTGCGATGTTTCGTATCAATTGTTACGTTACAAGAAGAAGGCGAGTCAACAGGTTTCGTATCGATCGATATGGAAGATTTGGAAAAGCCCCGTGGCGGACGGCCGCGCGCATTCGACCCCGACCGGGCGCTGGATGCGGCGATGCATCTATTCTGGGAGCATGGCTATGAGGCGACGTCGCTGGCCATGCTGCGCGAGGCGATGGGCCTGACGCCGCCGCAGATCTACAACGCCTTCACCGACAAGGAGACCTTGTTCCGCAAGGCACTGACGCGCTACCACGAAACCGAGATTGGGTTTGCGCTGGAAGCGCTGAGCGCGCCGGTATCGACGCGGGAAGCGATCCGGCGGTTGCTGGTCGGCGCGGCGGAGGCGTATTCCAGGCCCGGCAAGCCTGCTGGCTGTCTGTTCGTCAGCGGCGCGTTGGCAGCCTCGCCGCAGGCGCAAGCCATCGCCGATGAACTCAAGATCTATCGCAAGGCAAGTGAAGCGGCGATTGCAGCCCGGCTGGCCAAGGGCAGGGTAGTGGGCGACCTCCCGGAAAACCTCTCGGTCGAGGGCTTCGCCAAATACCTTGCCGGTGTGATGAATGGCATGTCGATCCAGGCTCGGGACGGCGCTTCGGTCGAAGAGTTGCGCGGTTTGGCCCAAACCGCTCTTGCGGCCTTGCCAGCCGAAGGGCAAAACCAAGCGGCATCATCCAAGGAATGAAGCCATGCTGGATCTCTTCCCCCAAGCTGAAAAGCCGGTTGAAATCGTCCCCGCGCGAAAGCTTGTCGCCAAGGCGGCAGCACTTTACGCGGCACCATCGGATCATTTCCAGACGCGCCCGGCGGACGAATTGCGGCTGGGTTTCGACGGCATAGCGGGCGATTTCCATGCCGGGTCGACGCGGCGTTCGGGCGGGCGCGAGCCCTGGTATCCGCGCGGCACCGAAATGCGCAACGAACGGCAGATATCGATCGTGGCATTGGATGAACTCGCCATCGTCGCGGAACGGATGAGCCTGGCCGAGATCAAGCCGGAGTGGATCGGCGCCAACCTGGTGATCGAAGGAGTGCCAAACCTCTCAATGCTGCCGCCCGGCACGCTGCTGTTCTTCAAGGGCGGCGTGACCATCAAGGTCGACGCGCAGAACGGCCCTTGCCGAATCGCCGGCCGTTCGATCGCCGAACATGCAGAGATGGCCGATATCGAGGCCGGTGCGCTGTTGTTCCCGAAGGCGGCAAAGCGGCTGCGTGGCGTCGTCGCCTGGGTCGAGAAGCCGGGAACGATCCGGGCCGGCGAAGAGATATCGGTACGCGTACCGGAACAATGGATCTATCAAGCCTGAGAGTAGGCTACGCCGCCCATGGAGCGGCGTAGCAAAAGCGCTGGGCTTCAGCCCTTGCGGTTCTTCTTCTCGCCTTGCGCCATGATGGAAACGTGGTCCCATGTTTCCATCATGGCGATGCGGTTTGCATATTCCTGTTTGATCATCGGCAAGCCGCCGTCGCCGAAGAATACCCTGAGCGGCGGCTCGGCGGCGTCGACAATGGCCAGCATGGCCGGCCCGGTGGCCTCGGGATCGCCGGCGACCGAATTGGCGCGGCGTTCTGCCATCTTGGCGCGGGCGGGCGCATAGGCCTCGATCGGTTGGGAGACCTTTGCCGACGGGCCGGCCCAATCGGTGGAGAAACCACCGGGTTCGACCAGCGTGACATGGATGCCGAATTCCGCGACCTCGATGCTCAGCGACTGGCTGAGCGCCTCCAGCGCCCACTTCGAGGCGTGGTAGAGGCCGAGCGAGGCAAAGGCGTTGACGCCGCCGATCGACGAGATCTGGATGATGTGGCCGGAGCGCTGCGCCCGCATGATCGGCAGGGCGGCCTGGGTGACCCAGAGCGCGCCGAACACATTGGTTTCGATCTGGTCGCGGGCTTCCTGTTCGCTGACTTCCTCGATGGCGCCGAAATGGCCGTAGCCGGCATTGTTGATGACGACGTCGAGCCGGCCAAAGCGCTTGTGCGCCTCGGCGACAGCGGCATCGACGGCTTTCTTGTCGGTGACGTCGAGCTTCATCGCGGCAATGTTTTCGCCGTACTTCTCGACGAGATCGGCGAGCGTGCCGGCATCGCGGGCGGTCGCGGCAACGCGGTCGCCACGCGCTAGCGCTGCCTCGGCCCACACGCGGCCAAAGCCCTTCGACGATCCGGTGATGAACCAAACCTTGTTTGTCATAGTGTGGAGTCCTTGCCCCTGCGGGCGTGATTTCGGTGGAAACGGAGGCTGCTCCGCTTTGAGGCATATACGGTCTATCGCCTGATTTTCCAGAGGCCGAGGCGAATCTTTTTACAGGACGCCGGTCGATCAGGGATAATTCACAGGGCTCGACCATGCCGGGTCGTCGTGCTTCTCCCAGTAAAGTCCCATCAGCCGGCTGGTGACCGCGCCGACCGTGCCGTCAGCGATCCGGACGCCGTCGACCTCCGTCACCGGCATGATGCCGCCGGCGGTGGAGGTGATGAAAACCTCGTCGGCGTCACGTAATGCGGCAACGCTGACATTGGTGGCGGCGGCCGCAAGACCTTGTTCGATGCAAAGATCGAAGACGGTGCGCCTTGTGATGCCGGGCAGCACGCCAATGGAAGGCGTCGACAGTTTGCCATCCTTGACGCAGAAGACGTTGAAGCCCGGGCCTTCGGCGACATTGCCGTTGAAGTCGAGAATCAACGCGGTCTCGGCGCCGCGGTCGTAGGCATCGTAGAGGCCGCGCACCAGATCGAGCCAGTGGTAGTTCTTGATCGTCGGGTCGATCGAAGCCGGCGGAATGCGCACCTTGTCGCTGATGGCGACGCGTAGGCCGCGCTGCAACTGCTCTGCATTGGCAACCGAACCGAATGGCACGGCGAACGCCATGAACCGGTTGATCGCCTGGCGCGGGTCGCGGCTGAAGGTCGGCGAGGCGCCGCGCGTGCACAGCATCTCGACATAGGCGGCGCGATGGCCGGACAGCGCCACACAATTGTGCAGGATTTCGGTCACGCCTTCGCGGAAGAAGGGGATCGTCATGCGCAGCTTGTCCAGCCCGCCGAAGAAGCGGTCCAGATGCAGGTCGAGCCGGAAGAAACGACCTTTCCAGACATGCGCGGTGTCATAAGTGGCGTCGGAATGCAGAAAGCCCCAGTCCAGCACCGAGATCTTGGCTTGCGACATCGGCAGGTATTGGCCGTCAAGGAAAGCGACGCCCTCGGGGTAAGAATGTGGGTCGAGATGGCGGTCGCCGACGATGGGCAGTTGCATCTCGTTCATCGTCTCCCTCATTGGGACCTCCTGACGCAAGGCGAGGCCAGCAGGCTAGCGATGCTAGGCAGAAGGCATAGAGCCAACCGCTCGGCGCTGTTCGGCCTCCATGATTGTCTGAACGATACATTGGATTGGAATTGCACTACCATTCCGGTTCTGCCGTCGCCCTGCTCGCGCGGAAATGACTGCGTTCAATCCTCCTCGTCATCGGCGTCGAGCAGGCGGGTCGCGCGCCAGCGGGTGAGCACGACGTTGGTCTGCTCGATGACGAAGAAACGCGCCGAGTCGCGATCGTAACCTTCGGCCAGCAGTTTCTCGTAATCGGTGTGCATGTGGCGGATATGGGCAATCGTCGCCAGCCATACGGCGATGCCCGGCGGCAAGGTTTTCATGTGGACCGCACCGGCGTCGGTGCGGATCTTCTCCATATCGGCATAGGGCGCCAGCGGCAGCAGTGCCGTCAGCGCCTTGGCGATGGCGCGGCGGCGGCCGGTCGGCGCCGTCATGGCCGGATCCGATCGGGCTCGTCGCGCCCTTCAATGGTTGCCTCGGCAAAAGCGTCGGTCGAGGCGAAATAGGGTTTCAGGTCGATGACCGGCGTACCGTCGAGCACGTCGATGGCGTCGAGATCGATGCGGCCGGTGTCTTGGTCGAGCCCCACCAGCCTGGCCACATGCAGCCCGATTGGGTTAGGGCGGGCCGGGGAGCGCAGCGAAAATACGCCTTTCGCTTCAGCCGCATGGCGCGGTTTCTGCACGATCAGGTCTCGCGGCGCATGATGCAGCCAGGACAGGATGATGACGTGGCTGGCGCGCTCCAGCCCTTGCAGGCCCTCGCGATAGGGCGCGTCGATGGTCAGCACCGCGGGCTGTCCGGTCTCGCCCGCGGCACGCATGTTCTTCGGGCAGGTTTCCCTCGTCGCCCATGGCGAAGCGATGCGGCCGATGAAGACGATACCGCCATCCGGTGGCATAGATGCCGGATCGTTTTCCAGCCTACGCTCGCCTTCGCGTTCCTCGAACATCTCACGCGATCCGGTCATTCCGCTCATCTTTTTGTTGGTGCATGTCGTTATCTCAAAACGGCGACATACTTTTAGGCGACATGCATCGAGAATCACGCATGCGGCATTTTCTTGTCCGGCAGCGACATAGCGCTTGCAAGGTTTTGAAAATCGACATAAACATATGTTTATATCTTTTCAAAGAGAATACGCTGATGCATGTCTCGCTCGACACCATGGTGGATACGTTGAAGGCGGCGGCCGAATCCAGCCGCTTGCGCATACTGGCACTGTTGTCGCGCGGCGACCTCACTGTTTCCGATCTTACCGAAATTCTCGGCCAGTCGCAGCCGCGCGTTTCGCGGCACCTGAAGCTCCTGCTGGAGGCCGGGCTGATCGGCCGCTATCAGGAAGGGTCATGGGCCTTCTTCCGCCTGTCGGACGCGGATTCCGCACGTGACTTCGTCATGGGGCTGGTTTCCGGCATTCGCGATGCCGATCCGCAGGTTGAACGCGACCTCGAACGGCTGGCCTCGGTCAAGCGCAAGCGGCAGGACCGGGCGGTCCAGTACTTTTCCGTGAATGCGGCGAGCTGGGACCATATCCGTTCGCTGCACGTGCCGGATCGCGCCGTCGAAGCCGCCATGCTGAAGCTGGTCGGCAAGCGGCCGTTCCAGTCCATGCTCGATCTCGGCACCGGCACCGGGCGGCTGCTCGAAATCTTCTCGCCACTCTACCGGCGCGGCGTCGGCATCGACATGTCGCGCGAAATGCTGACCGTGGCACGGGCCAATCTCGACAAGGCCGGCGTTTCAAACGCGCAGGTGCGGCAGGGTGACATCTTCGCGCCGCCGGTCGAGCGCGATGCGTTCGATCTCGTCACCATTCACCAGGTGCTGCATTATCTCGACGATCCCGCGCGCGCCATTCATGAGGCGGCGCGGCTTTTGCGCCCGGCCGGGCGCCTGGTCATCGTCGACTTCGCGCCGCATACGCTGGAATTCCTGCGCGACGAGCATGCCCATGTGCGGCTCGGCTTTTCCGACCGGCAGATCATCGATTGGTTTGCGGAAGCCGGGCTCGATCTGGAAGATGCCCAGGAGTTCGAGCCGCGCGGCGGTAACGAGGCCAGGCTCACCGTGAAACTCTGGCTTGGCCGCGACCGGCGGCTGCTGATCGCCGATCCTTCCAACGACAGCAAGCAGATAAGGGAAACCGCCTGATGAACCAGTTCCGCTTTTCCCGCCGCCCCGACATCGGCGACAAGGTCAGGGTTTCCTTCGAATTCTTTCCGCCGAAGACCGACGACATGGAGGCCAGGCTTTGGGACACAGTCACAAGGCTGGAGCCGCTGAAGCCGAAATTCGTCTCGGTGACCTACGGCGCCGGCGGCTCGACACGTGAGCGCACCGCCCGCACCGTAAAGCGCATCCTGACGGAAACCGATATTCCTGCCGCGGCGCATCTGACCTGCGTCGGTGCAACGCGCGACGAGGTCGACGCGGTCATCCAGGACTACAAGTCGATCGGCATCAACCGGTTCGTGGCGCTGCGCGGTGACCCGGCCTCCGGCGTCGGCGAACCCTATCGCCCGCATCCCGGTGGCTACGAGAATGGCGCGGAGCTGGTCGCCGGGCTGAAGTCGATCGCGGATTTCGACATCTCCGTCGCGGCTTACCCGGAGAAGCATCCGCAAAGCCCCGATTTCGCCACCGACATCGAGATGCTGAAACGCAAGGTCGACAATGGCGCGACGCGGGCGATCACCCAGTTCTTCTTCGATAATGATCTCTACGAGCGCTATGTCGAGCGCGTCCGCCGCGCCGGCATCTACATCCCCATTGTGCCGGGCATCCAGCCGGTTCACAGTTTCAAGCAGGTCGCGAACTTTTCCGCGAGGGCGGGCGCGCATGTGCCCGGCTGGCTGGCGGAACGGTTCGAGGGCCTCGACCGGGACCCGCAGACGCATGCGCTGGTGGCATCGGCGGTGGCGGCCGAACAGGTCATGGATCTGGTCGAGCGCGGCGTCGGCGATTTCCACTTCTATACGATGAACCGGGCCGATCTGGTCTTTGCCATCTGCCATATGATCGGCATCCGCTCGCATGAGGCGACGGCCGCCGGATCAGCCGCTGCCTGAGCCAGGCTCAACAACAAAAGGCCGGGAAAAACCCGGCCTTTTGAATTGGTTGGACTATTTGGGTGCTGGTCTTCCCCGCTTTGGCGGTCAGGGAAGGAAACCCATAATGAGGGCTCCGATAAAGGCGAACGCAGCACAGATCATCAATGCGTTGATAGGCCTCGTAAGTCCCATGACATAGCCTCCTCTTAAAGAGCTACGTCCAGGAGTCTAGGTTCATTTGTGCCACAGGCAAGCGGAAAATATGCTGCATTGCGACGTGATTGTGAGATTCGCGACCCGTCTTTTGCCGTTAGGCGTTGAAACTCCTAGGCAAAAACTGGCTTCAGACCTGTGAATAAATTATGGCGGTGATGTGTCTCTGTCGTGTCATGGCAGCGCTACCCCCGCGAAAGTCGAATTGACTTTCGCGCTACGGCGCGTCCAGTTGGACGCACGGCTAACGTCTTCCGAACAGTCGCCCGTCGATGGTGACGAGGCCAAGGGCGATCAGCACCACGCCGCCGACTTCGAACAATTCGAGCCGCTCGCCGAGGAACAGGAAGCCGAGCAGCATGGCGCTGGCCGGCACGATGAGCGTGACCAGCGACGCGTTGGTGGCGCCGGCGGAGGCAACAAGGTTGAAATAGAGGATGTAGGCGAAGGCGGTGGACAAGAGCGCCAGCGCCAGCACCGCGGCCCACACCGGCGGTGAGGCCGAGAACAGGCCTGCTGGACCATAGGTGAAGAGCACGATCGGAATCATGATGATGGTCGAGGCGGTCAATTGCCCGGTGGCGATGACCGGCGAGGGCACGCCCTTGAAGCGGCGGGCGACCATCAGGGCAATGCCATAGGACAGCGAAGCGCCGATCAGCGCGAATTTGGCCCAGACCGGGCCGCCGAGCCCGGCAAGCAGCCCGGGGCCGATCATCACAGCTGTGCCGGCGATGCCGAGCGCAATGCCGGCGAGCTTGTTCCAGGAAAGCTTTTCGTCTGATGTCAACGCATTGGCCAGGATCAATGTCCAGAACGGCGTCGTCGCGTTGAGCACCGAGGCAACGCCGGCGCCAAGCTCCGTCTGGCCGGCGAAGATCAGCGAGAAGGGGACGACGTTGTTGGTGAGTGCCAGCAGGAAGAACAGGCCGGCATGCGGAAGCGCGAGTCGGAAGGAGGGGCCACGCAGGCCGAGATAGGTATGCAGCGCGACCGCCGCGATGGCGACACGAAACAGCACCAGCACCAGTGGATGGAGTTCCGCCACCGCGATGCGGGCAAAGAAGAACGAGCCGCCCCAGATTGCACCGAGCAGCAGGAGCTGGCCCCAATCCTTGAGCACCATCGGCCCGCGTGATGCAGTCGCCCCGGCTATCGCCATGTGATCGTTCTCCCCCCAGACGGCCTGAATGCCAGTCGGTCAGGCGAAACGCATATCGGATCCGGCCACAAGGGCCACCCGAAACCTGATTGATGGCAAGCCTTCACGCCAAGACCTAGCTCCGCTGCGACAGCGCCGCGAGACACAGAATTGTTTTCATTAGCCGCTAGCTTGGATTAATTGTGCGCAGGCTAGGTCAAGGATTCGTCGATGCAGCGATTCGAAAATGCCCGCGAGGCGGCACTGGCGCTTCGTCCGGACGACCCGGTCTATTGCTTCCGCCCGCAAGTGCTGATCGCCGATGCCAAACAGTTCATGGGCATGTTCCCCGGCAAGACCGCTTATGCGGTCAAGACCAATGGCGAGCAGATCGTGCTGAAGACCCTGGTCGAGGCCGGCGTGAAGGCTTTCGATGTGGCTTCGCCAGGCGAGTTCGCCGCCGTGCGCGCGGTCTCTGCCGATGCCGAGATGCTCTACATGCACCCGGTCAAGGCGCAGTCGGACATCAAGCTGGCGCTGGAGAAGTACGGCATTCGCGTCATTTCGCTCGACCATGAGGACGAGATCACCAAACTGACCCGCGTGGTGCGGGCGCTCGACGTCGATCCGAGCTCGATCAGTGTTTTCGTGCGGGTGCAGACCAAAGGGCATGCCGCCTACGAACTGTCGAAGAAGTTCGGGGCCGGGCCGGCCTATGCCATCGAACTCGCCGAGCGGCTGAACCGTACCGGCTACAAGGTCGGCCTGTGTTTCCATGTCGGCAGCCAGATCGAGGATCCCGACACCTATGAGCGGGCGCTTGCGTCGGCCGACTGGGTGCGCAACCGGCTGACCTTCGATATTGCCGGGCTCGATGTCGGCGGCGGTTTTCCCGCCGAATACGGCCATGATCCCAACCGCAAGCAGATCGAGATGCCGTCGCTCGGCCAGATCATGTCGCGGCTGTCCGGCGACCTGAAGGAATACCAGTTCGACCAGATGCCGCTGGTGGCCGAGCCCGGCCGCGTGATCGTGGCGCGCTGCCTGTCGCTGATCGTGCGGGTGCTGCTGCGCAAGGGCAAGCGGCTCTACATCAATGACGGCATCTGGGCATCGCTGTCGGATTCATGGACCGGCAAGATCACCCTGCCGGCGCGTTTCATTCCCGATCCGGCGATCCGTTCGCGCAATGGCGAGGAAAAGAGCATCGTGCCTTTCAAGGTCTGCGGTGCGACCTGCGATTCCGTCGACATCCTGTCGCGGCCGTTCTGGCTCCCGGAAACCGTCGACACCGGCGACTGGATCGAGATCGGCCACATCGGCGCCTATTCGCTGTCGCTAAGGACCCGCTTCAACGGCTTTTATCCCGACACCTTCGTCGAGGTCACGACGCCCTTCGACGAGGGCGACGTGCCACAAGGGTTTGCGAGCTTGGAGACGATGGCGGGATAGCGAATAGGGAATAGCCAGTAGCGAATAGGGAAGATTTGCTGAGACAGCAGCAAGGAAGGACTACCTTCTATTCGCTATTCGCTATTCGCTATTCGCTATTCGCTAAAGCTTTGCCAATAGCTCCGGCGTCGGCCAGCCATCCACCGGCAAACCTAGCCGCATTTGTTCCTTGCGGATCGCCTCGCGGGTGTTGGTCCCGAGGATGCCGTCGACTGTGCCGACGTCGTAGCCCCTTGCTTCGAGCTTTGTCTGCAAAGCCTTCATTTGCTCGCTCTCGAGACCGGTCTCGGGATTGCGTGGGTCGAACTGTTTTGCTCCCGCCAACCGGGCGGCGAGATTGGCCGCGGTCAGAGCGTAGGTGAAGGACTGGTTCCACTCGAGATAGACGTCGAAATTGTCATAGGCGAGGAAGGCGGGGCCTTTGCGGCCCATAGGCAGCGCCAAGCCGGCCTTGAGGCCGTTGTCGATCAGCGGCGTGCCGTCGGGGTTGGTGATGCCCCATTGTGCCCATTGCGATAGGGGCAGCTTGTTGGTGCGACCGGTCTGGTCCCACGGCATGTCTTCGGGCACGCGGACTTCCTGGATCCAGGGCTCGTCGCGTTTCCAGCCACGCGACAGTACCTTGTTGGCGGTGGTCATGATCACGTCCGGCACACTGCCGCGCAGGTCGACCTTGCCATCGCCATCGCCATCGACGCCGCGCACCAGATAATCGGACGGCAGGATCTGCGTCTGGCCGATCTCGCCGGCCCATGCACCCTTGACGTCGGCCGGCACCACGCCGCGATCGATCAATTGCAGAAGCGGCATCAACTGAGGCCGGAACAGTTGCGGGCGGCGGCAATCATGGGAAAGCGTCACCAGGGCGCTCAACGTGTGGAATTCGCCCTGTACGGCGCCGAAATCGGTTTCCAGCGCCCAGAACGCGGCGATGATCGGCGCCTGGACGCCGAACTGCCGATCGGCGCGGGCGAAGACATCGGCGTATTTCGTCAGGTTCGCCGCACCTTGCTTCAGCCGGTAGGCCGAGATCATGCGGTCGGAGAATTCGATGAAGGTCTGGGTGAAGACGCCTTGGGCGCGGTCACGTGCGAGGACCTTCTCATCGATGGCTGCGGCCTCCAGCGCGTCGAGACCGACTGGGCCGACGCCAGCCGCCTTGGCTTCCGCTGCCACGCCCTGCTTCCAGGCTTCGAAGTCGCCGCCGCATTCCTGCGCCATCGCCGGCACGGCCAAGGCGCACAGGAACAGCGCCGCGAGGGCTTGAGAACGCAGTCGCATCGGTTTCCTCTCGAAACGAACCGGGGCATTTGTCGCGCTTCGCCGGGAAGCCCAACGCCCTGAATTGCCTGCGGTTGCACTCTTTACCGCTGCCTGTGTCGAAAAGCAGGCGACAGCACCGATGTCAACGGTTGTTCTGCCGCAGCCCTTGTTCCCAAGGCTTCGCCGCTGTTGCCCCGGTGTCAACGGTTGTTCTGCCGCAGCGCTTATTCCCGAGGCTTCGCCGCCGTTGTCACGATGCCAACGGGTGTTCTGCCGCAGCGCTTATTCCCGAGGCTTCGCCGCCGTTGTCACGATGTCAGCGGGTGTTCTGCCGCAGCCACTTGTTCCAGGCGGCTTCGCTGCCGTTGAAGACGTTGATGTCGGACTTGCCGGTCATGCCCGGAACGATGCCGGTTCCGGTGTATTGCCAGAAGGTGAAAGGGTGGCTGCCATACTTCTCGCGCGGATGGCCGGCGACGGAGCGCAGCCAGTAGGGATACCCGCCGAAGCTCGCCAGTTCGTTGTCGTCGAAGAAGTCGACCGAGGTGTAGATGATCGGCTTCTTGCCGTAGTGCCGTTCGACAATTTCGAGGAAGGTGGTCATCTCCGCGCGCACGGTGACCGCGTCGGGACGCAGCCTGCAGGTCGGCGATTGCGGGTTCCATTCCATGTCGAGGACCGGTGGCATTGCCGAGCGATCGACAGGGACGTTGCGGATGAACCAGCGCGCCTGCACGGCAGCCGGGGTGCAGAAATAGTAAAAATGATACGCCGCGCGCGGAATCCCGTTGGCCTTGGTGCGCGCCCAATGCTCGTTGAAATAGTCGTCGAAACGGTCGCCGCCCTCGGTCGCCTTGATGAAGGCGAAGGAGATGCCGCTGGCCCTGGCCGCTGGCCAGTCGACCGAGGTCTGGTATTTGGAGACATCGGTGCCGTGGACAGCGTAGCTCCACGGCGCGCCGCTTTCCCATTCATGCGGCTTGGAATCGGCAAAGCGCGGCGCGCGCACGGCGACCGCCTGGCTGTTCGACACGGACGGCGACAGCGGCGAGAGGTCGTCAACGGTCGAACAGGCGCCAAGCAGTGTCAGCACGAAAAGGACCGCAAGACGGCGCATCGCAACTCCCGAGCCGGATTCAGCCGGTCGCTGATGGGTTTTGTTGTGGGTGGCCCCCTCGACTGGCCTCTCCGAGCGATCGCCCCACAGCATCGCTCCAACCTATCCTTTGATCGCCGATCATGGTTGATAATCCGTTGACGACGCTCGACAAGCCCCATGATTTGCGAAAGCAATGGCGGCAAATCGATGACACCAGCGTCCGGCGAGACCTGGGAGGAAAGAAAACAAATGCGGATCGTCGTCAAGATCGTCAAATGGCTACTTGGCCTGATCGTGCTGGCAATCGCCGCGCTTTTTGCCTGGCTTTATATCGCGCCGCCGGAATTGATCCGCGTCGGCTCGGGCTACTCGGCCAAGATCGTCTGTTCGAACGTCTTTATCGCCGGACGCAATGCCAATGAGGTGCTGGCCGTCGACGTGCAGGCGCCTGGGCATCCGTTGCTCCGGTTGATGCGGATCTCGGTGGACAAGAACAGGGGAACGGTCTCCGCGGGCTTGTTTGGTTTCCTCGGCAAGAGCGTCGCCGTCGCCCGTGACGGGCTGGGTTGCGCTTCGGTCCCCGACGGCGATGTCGGCAAGGTGCGGCGGACGGCAATTCATGCGGCGTCCCCGGAGGTCAGCCAGAATGCGCTGTGGCCGGAAGGTGAGCGGATCGAGGCATCACCGGACCCGCTGATTGCCAAGTTGCTGGACGATGCGGCACTGACCGGTCCTGGGTTGCGCGCGGTGGTGGTGGTCAAGAACGGTCGTGTCGTCGCCGAGCGCTATGGTGCAGGTTTTTCGGCAAAGACGCCGTTGCTCGGCTGGTCGATGACCAAGACGGTGAATGCCGCCATCGTCGGCACGTTGTTCAAGGACGGCAAGATGACCTTCACCGACAAGGGACTGTTCGGGCCGTGGAAGGCGGACGGCCGCAATGCCATCAGCCTTGCCGACATGATGGCGATGTCAAGCGGGCTGGAGTTCAATGAGGATTATGGCGACGTCGCCGACGTCACGCGCATGCTCTATCTGGAGCCCGACATGGCGGGCTTTGCCGAATCAAAGCCGCTGGCGGCCGAGGTCGGCAAGATATTTTCCTATTCGAGCGGCACGGCGGTGATGCTGTCGCGCCTTTGGCAGGACGCGATCGGCGACAAGGCCAAGGCGCTGACGTGGCCGCGCACGGCGCTGTTCGAACCGCTCGGCATGCACAGCGCGGTGCTGGAGACGGACGAGCAGGGCACCTTCGTCGGCTCGTCCTATCTCTACGCAACCGCGCATGACTGGGCGCGCTTCGGTCAGTTCCTGCTGCAAAGCGGGGTGTGGAACGGCAACCAAATCCTGCCGGCCGGCTTCGTCGACTGGATGCGGGAGCCGGCAGCCGCATCGAAAGTCTACGGCAAGGGCCAGCTGTGGATCGAGGCTCCGGGCGATGAGGAAAACCCGGGCGCGGGCGTCGCCGCAGGCCTGCCAAAGGACACCTACTGGATGGAGGGCCATGACGGGCAGACGGTCGCCATCATCCCCTCTGAGCAGTTGGTGGTGGTGCGGCTGGGCCTGACCCCGGCCAAACTCGGCTACCGACCGCAGACGATGGTGGGCGCGCTGGTGAAGGCGCTGCATTAGCCCTTTGGCTGCCCGATCACGGCCAGCCAGGCATAGCCGCGATAAAGCGTGCGAAAGCGGAAGCTTGCGCCGGTTCGCCGAGATTCCGATTCCAGAACCTCGCGCAGCGATTCACGCGGCGCGACATGGAACTTTCTGAGCCAGCCGCGCAGCAGCGCGCGAAACCAGCGCGGCAGACCTTCCTGCTGGCCGAAATCGACGACGTGCAGCGAACCGTTCGGTGACAGTGCGGCAAGCGCTGTCGGCACCGTTTTTTCCCAATCGGGGATCATCGACAGCGAGTAGGACACGAAGATTCGATCGAAGCGTTCGACACCGAAGAGTGCCTCGGCATCGAAATCCGTGGCGTCGCCCCTTGCCAGCACGACGCGGCCGGACAGACCCTCGCGCGTCATCGCGGCGCCGGCCGTCTCCAGCATTTCGGCTGAGATGTCGAGGCCGAAGAAGCGCGCTTCCGGGTATCTGCGAGCGGCGAGGATAATGTTGCGGCCGGTGCCGCAGCCGAGCTCAAGCACGTTGCCGCCGGCGGGCACATCAAGCTCCGCTATCAGCCGGTCGCGGCCGAGCAGGTAATATTTGCGGGTCAGGTCGTAGATGTGGCGCTGCCAGCGGTAGACGCCGTCCATCAATTCGGCATGGTTTGCCTTGAATTCTGGGCTGGCCGGCAGTTCGGTCGTGCTCACGCTGCACGCTTCACATAGAGGTGGAAGCCGCCATAGATGGCGGAGCGGTCGCGAGTCGAGAATTCGAGCGATGCTTCATCCTGATAGGCCCACTGGTCGAGCAGCGAACTGGAGACCCGGCCGGGCAGCAGGCTGGGCTCGGCGGCGGTGCGGAAGATGACGCGGGCGCCGGCCGATGCGGTGCGGGTGATTTCCGCCCACAGCGCGTTGAGCTGTTCATCGGTCATCCAATCCTGTGCATCGAGCAGGACGAAGCGGTCGACCGCGCCGGCATCCTTGCCGGTGAGGAATTCGATCAGATTGGCATGGTGGATGGTGACGCGGTCGACATTGCCGCGGATGGTCTCGTAGTTCTGCCTTTCCAAATAGGCGGGCAGGGCGGCCTCGCCGGGGTTTGGATAGCGCCGGGCGAAGGCCTGCCAGGCGAAGTAGTTGTTCTGCAGCGGAAAATCGCAAGCGAGCTTTTCCAGCCGGGCCTTCAGCACGCTGGCCATGGTGCCGTCGCCCGAGGTGATCAGCGAATCGTACTGCGCCGGCGGAATGCCGAGGCCGAACAGCGAGGCCTTGCGTGACGTCGCCCATTTCAAAAGCTTCTTGTCGAAGACCGGCGCCAACTCCTCTTGGAAGAAGCGACGCTGCTCGCCTGGGTTGCAAGCCTGCATGATGCCGGCGGGGTCGACGCCGAAGAACTTTGCCGTGCGATGGCCCATGGCGATGAACAGGCCAAGCAGGCCGGTCCGGTAAAAATTGCGATCGAAGACGGCGATGCGCCTGATGCCGCGCCAGTTGCGGCGCTCCCAGTAGTGACGGCTGACCGGGTCGAGATAGGGCGCGATGAAACGGTCGTAGGCTTCCGAATTGTGGCTGGTGTCGGCGGCGCCGAAGAAGCGGAACAGGTCGCCTTGCGAAGGCAGGTGGCGCACCGCCTCCAGCTTCATGCGGTTCAGCGCGACGTGGGCGGCATTGAGGTCTACGGCGTCGACCCGTGCCGGCGAGCGGGTAAGGTAGGCCAGAATGTTGCAGCCGCCCGAGGCGATGGTGACGACGCGGTGACCCCGGCCAAGCTGCATCGCCTCCATGTCGACGTCGGGGTCTTCCCAAATCTGCGGATAGACGAGGCCGGAAAACAGGAAGGCGAACAGCCGCTCCGAAATGCCTGCCTTCGACAGGGGGCGGTTCTGGTAGACGGCCTTTCCCACTTCCTTGCCGCGGCGAAAGACCAGATCTGCGGAGACGTCCGTCATGGCAAGATGATTTCCCCATTTGCTTTGCCGCAAGCGGGTAACCCAGGGTGATGACAGGCCGGTGACAGCCTGTTGATGCCTGCTTATGGCTTGCCGAATCCGCCCGGCGTCGGCGTCGTCAGAATGACGGCTTCGCCCGGCTGAAGCACGGTCTGGTCGCAGGCCTTGAGGACTTCAATGGTTCCGTCCTTGCGGCGGATCTTGGTCGAGCCGACCTCGCCATCGCCGCCGCCGTCCAGGCCTTGCGGCGGGCGGTTGCGGTGCGAGGACAGGATCGCGCATTCCATCTTTTCGAGGAAGCGGATGGTGCGCTTGGTGCCGTCGCCCGCGCTCCATTTGCCCTTGCCGCCGGAACCTTCCCGAATGTGGAAATCCTCGAGCAGAACGGGAAAGCGCAGTTCCAGCACTTCCGGGTCGGTGAGGCGCGAATTGGTCATGTGGGTGTGAACCCCGGAGGTGCCGGCAAAGCCGCGGCCGGAGTTCATCTGGCCGGCCGGCGAGCCGGAACAGATCGTCTCGTAATATTGGTACGTCTTGTTGCCGAAGGTCAGGTTGTTCATCGTGCCTTGCGCGTTGGCCATGGCGCCCATGGCGCCGAACAGCGCGTTGGTGACGTGCTGCGAGGTCTCGACATTGCCGGCGACGACAGCGGCGGGGTAGGCGGGTTTCAGCATCGAGCCGTCGGGAATGATGATGTTGATTGGCCGCAGGCACCCGGCATTCATCGGGATCATATCCTCGACCATGACGCGGAAGGCATAGAGCACGGCCGCACGGGCGACCGGCTCGGGCGCGTTGAAATTGTTCTTCATCACCGGCGACGTGCCGGTGAAGTCGACGGTCGCCTCGCGCCTTTGCCGATCGACCGTGATCTTCACCTTGATGACCTGGCCTGTGTCGGTCGGATATTCGTACTCAGAACTATCTGGCAGCCGTTCCAGCACGCGGCGCACGCTTTCGGCGGCGTTGTCCTGGACATGACCCATATAGGCCTCGACGACATCGAGGCCGAAATGCGTGACCATCTTGCGCAGTTCCGCGACGCCCTTCTCGTTGGCGGCGATCTGCGCCTTGAGGTCAGCGATGTTCTGGTGCGGATTGCGCGCCGGATAGCGGTGGTCGGTCAGAAGCGTTTCCAGCTCCTTTTCGCGGAAGTGGCCGCGATCGACGATGCGGAAATTGTCGAACAGTACGCCTTCCTCGTCGACGGTGGTGGCAAGCGGCGTCATCGAACCGGGTGCCGTGCCGCCAATATCCGCATGGTGGCCACGCGAGGCGGCCCAGAAGAGGATTTCGTGTTGGGCGTCGTCGAACACCGGCGTCACCACCGTGATGTCGGGCAAATGCGTGCCGCCATTGTAGGGGGCGTTCAGGGCAAAGACGTCGCCGGGGTGGATGTCGCCGGAGTTCAACCGGATGATGGTTTCGACCGAACGGTCCATCGAGCCCAGATGCACCGGCATATGCGGGGCGTTGGCAACCAGCGCGCCGGTGCGGTCGAAGACGGCGCAGGAGAAATCCAGCCTTTCCTTGATGTTGACCGAATAGGCGGTGTTCTGCAGCGTCACGCCCATCTGTTCGGCAATCGACATGAACAGATTGTTGAAGACCTCCAGCATGACCGGGTCGGCCTCGGTACCGAGTGCTGCCTGCCGGCGCTTTTTCTCGACGCGGCGCAGGAGCACATGGTTCCTTGCGGTGATTTCGGCCTGCCAGCCCGGCTCGATCACGATCGTCTGGTTCGGCTCGATGATCAAGGCAGGACCCGCAACCGTGTTTCCCGGCCTCAGCGCCTCGCGGCGGAAGATGCCTGAAGCACGCCACTCTCCCTCGGTGAAGATTTCGCGGGTTTGCGAAGGGCTTACGGCGAGGTCTTCGGTTTGCGATTCAGTTTCGTCGCGGCCGTTGCCGCCGGTGTCGATGCCTTCGACGCCGACGGTCTCGACGATCATCGGCTTGTCGTCATAGACGAAACCGAACTGTGCTTTGTGGGCGATTTCGAAATCGCGCTTGGCCTGGAAAATCGAGTCTTCCTCAAAATTCACCGGCAATGTCGTGTCGGTGCCGTCGTAACGGATGTGCAGCACCGGCTTCGCGGCAACCGCGTCCTCGGCGATGCCTTGTGCCGCGAGTTCGGCGATGACGGCTTTTTTCAAGGTGGTAATAAGGTTGCCGATCTCCGTTCTGGACTCTTCGGCAAGCGGCTTCAGCAACGCCTGCTGGCGCGAGGCAAAAACCGAAGACAGGCCAATGCCGTAGGCCGACAGCAGGCCGGAGAAGGGATGGATCAATACCGCCTCCATGCCGAGCGCGTCAGCGACCAGGCAAGCGTGCTGGCCGCCGGCGCCACCGAAGCAGTTCAAGAGATATTCAGTGACGTCGTAGCCGCGCTGAACTGAGATCTTCTTGATGGCGTTCGCCATGTTCTCAACAGCGATGGTGACGAAGCCTTCGGCGACAGCCTCGGGCGTGCGGCCGTCGCCAATTTCGGCTGCCAGCATGGCGAATTTTGCCCGCACCGTCTCGACATCGAGCGGCTGGTCCTGGCCGGGGCCGAAAATGGCGGGAAAGAAATCGGGCTGCAGCTTGCCCAGCATGACATTGGCGTCGGTGACGGCGAGCGGCCCGCCGCGCCGGTAGGCGGCCGGGCCGGGATTGGCGCCAGCCGAGTCGGGTCCGGCACGGAAGCGGCCGGCCTCGTAATGCAGGATCGAGCCGCCACCGGCGGCGACGGTGTGGATGCGCATCATCGGCGCGCGGATGCGCACGCCAGCGACCTCGGTGTCGAAGGCACGCTCATACTCGCCGTCATAATGGGCGACATCGGTGGAGGTGCCGCCCATGTCGAAGCCGATGACTTTGCCGAAACCGGCGAGCCTGGCCGTCTCGACCATGCCGACGACGCCGCCGGCTGGGCCCGACAGCAGCGCGTCCTTTCCCTGGAACATGTCGGCAGCGGTCAGCCCGCCGGAGGACATCATGAACATCAGGCGAGGGGATTCCCTCCCCCTCGAGGGGAGGGTGGCGGCAAAGCCGCCGGGTGGGGTCGGCTCGACTGGGTTCGACGCATCGGCGGTGCCTTCTGATAGGACCCCCTCTGGCCGCTTTGCCGACTGCCCTTCGCTATGGCTTCGGGCGTTCGTTGCTGAAAAAGCCAAATCGTTGGCTTTTTCTCGACCTTCGGTCGACCGCCACTCACCCCCCTCGAGGGGGGAGAGGACGCCCAACTCTCCCGCCACCCTCTGCACATACCTCGACAGGATGGGCGACAGATAGGCGTCGACCACAGTGGTGTCGCCACGGCCGACCAGCTTGATCAGCGGTGAGACCTCGTGGCTGACCGAAACCTGGCTGAAACCAAGTTTGCGGCAGACTTTTGCCACCGCCTTCTCGTGGTCGGGATATTTCCACGCATGCATGAAGGCGATAGCCACGGCATCGATGCCATCGGCCCTGGCCTGTTCGATCGCCGGCCGGCAGGCGGCGATGTCGAGCAATTGTTCGACACGGCCATCAGCGCGTACGCGCTCGTTGATCTCGATGACGCGCTCGTAGAGCTGTTCGGGAAGGATGATCTCCTTGGCGAAGATGTCCGGGCGCGCCTGATAGGCGATCTTCAGCGCATCGCGAAAACCCTTGGTAATGAGCAAAAGAACGCGGTCGCCCTTGCGCTCCAGCAGCGCATTGGTGGCGACCGTGGTGCCCATCTTGACGTCGCCGATCAGGCCGGGCGGGATGGCATCGTCGGAGGATAGACCGAGAAGGCCGCGAATGCCCTGGATGGCGGCATCGGCATAGGCCTCGGGATTTTCGGAGAGAAGCTTGCGGGGATGCAGCCCGCCCTCCGGATCCTTGCCGATGACGTCGGTGAATGTGCCGCCGCGGTCGATCCAGAAATCCCATTTTTCGGTCATGACAGCCCTGGCACTTTTCTGTTCGATCTGTGGTTCAGCACATTCTGTTAGTTCGCCATCGTTCGACCGGCAATCGCAAATGAACCAGACGATGTTACATGCGGAAACGCAACGTTACGAAACTCATGGCTATCTGACGCATTTCCTTTCGACCGTTCACGGCAACGTGAGCGTATATCGAAGGAGAGATAATATGAAAAAGCTCATTCTTGCGTCCGTTTCCGCTTTGGCCTTGCTTGGCGTTGCCGCCTGCAGTGACAACGGTACGGATAATACCACCACCCAGAGCACCCCACCGCCGGCCGAACAGCCGATGAAGCCGGCTACGCCGCCGGCCGCGACGCCTCCGGCTACCGACAACTCGACTACGAAGAGCATCACACCCGAGAAGCCTGCCGAGCCGGCTCCGGCAAAACCAGCTCCTGCGCCCGCGCAGTAGTCGGGAACGCGGTACTTTTGCGTGAAGGACGAGAAAGGCCTGTGGTATCGGCCTTTCTCGTTTAATCCGACCGCCGCGGCCACATCCCGCGCCAAAGTCGGGCCGATTGTCGTGCGGAGCCTGCGGCACTGTCCCGGCTTGATAGCAAGGGGCGGTGGCACTAAGAAGCAGGCTATGTCCATTTGGGATCGCCTCGGCGAGTTCATCACCCGCGTTTCATCTTCAACCTCGTCGGGTGTTGCCGACGTCGTCGAGGCCGTGCGCACGGTTTTTTCGGGCGATGCGGATCTGCGCCGGCGTGTCGCGTTCTCGGTGGCGATGATCGCATTGTCGGCCAAGATGGCCAAGGCCGATGGCATCGTCACCCAGGACGAGGTGCGCGCCTTCCAGCAGATTTTCGACGTGCCGCCAAAGGAGACGCGCAATGTGGCGCGGCTGTTCGATCTCGCCCAACGCGACGTGGCCGGTTTCGAAATCTATGCCGAGCGGATGGCGCAGATGTGCGGCTCGGGGCATTCCAACTGCGCGATGCTGGAAGACATACTCGAGGGCTTGTTTTACATCGCCAAGGCCGACGGGCTGGTGCATGAGCGCGAAGGCCTCTTCCTGCACCGCATCGCCGAGATTTTCCGCATCGACGAGGCACATTACGAAAGCATCATGGCGCGGCACGTCAATCTGGGCGCCGGGGATCCCTATGTCGTGCTCGGTATCGAGCGCGGTAAGCCGTTCGAAGAGGTCAGGAAACGCTATCGAAAGCTGGTTTCCGACAATCATCCGGACCGGCTGATTGCGCGCGGCCTGCCGCAGGAATTCATCAAGATCGCAACGACCAGGGTGGCGGCGATCAATGCCGCCTATGAGATGATCGAGCGGGGTCTGCGCCACGCATGAGCGGTTTCCTGCCCGACGAGCCACGTGCCGAGGTCAGGGTATCGCCGAATTTCGGTCCGCGGCGCGAGACACTCAAGCCTGACATGATCGTGTTGCACTACACCGGCATGGCGACTGGCATTGGGGCCGAGGCGTTGCTGTGCGATCCGGCCAGCGAGGTGTCGTCGCACTATCTCGTCCATGAGAATGGCCACATCGTGCAAATGGTCAGGGAAAGCGACCGCGCTTGGCACGCCGGCAAGAGTTCGTGGTTCGGACGCGCCGACATCAATTCCTGTTCCGTCGGCATCGAGATCGTCAATCCAGGACATACGCTGGGCTATCCCGGTTTTCCCAAGCGGCAGATCGATGCGGTGATCGGGCTGTGCAGGGGGATCGCCGGGCGGCATTCGATTGCCGCCGAGCGGGTGCTCGCACATTCCGATGTGGCGCCGGGACGCAAAATCGATCCGGGCGAGAAGTTCCCCTGGAAGACGCTGTTCGAGGCCGGTGTCGGCCATCTCGTGGCAGCCGCACCGATCCGGCGAGGAGCCGTGCTCAGGCTCGGCGATGCCGGCGGTGACGTCGAGGCGTTGCAGTCGATGCTGGCGCTCTACGGCTATGGCGTCGAAATAACGAGCATTTTCGACCGACAGACGGAGTTCGTCGTCGAGGCGTTTCAGAGGCATTTCCGGCCGCGCAGAGTGGACGGCATTGCCGATGGCTCGACACTGCGGACACTGCAAAAGCTGCTTGCCTCCGTGAGACGCTGACCTGAGGGTAGCCTCTTCCAAGCAACCCCTTCCAATCTTTAAATTACAAGCTGTCACTCAAAGTGACTTGCCTGGCCTTGTTTGACACCAATTCGAGCGTCAAACGGCTGGCGTGCAGATGTCGGACCCCCAGCCCCCCGGGGTTGTTCCGATATTGATTAGGCGTTGCTGCGTGAACATCTTCACGCAGTCCAGACAGAACAGGATCACATGCAGAAATTGACCGTTTTAACGGCAGCTCTTGCTGCCGGCGTAATGACTTTTGCCTTCGGCACGGCGCAAGCCGCGCCACTCAGCCCGCGGGCCGATCAAGGGCTTTCCGCCGTACCCGCAAAAAGCAGCAAGGCCACGCTGGCCACAAGCGACAAGGCAAGCCACGACGCCAAGGCGACGAAGCGGGTTTCCGCCAAAGTGGAAAAGGCAAGCTGGTCCAAGCCCAAGAAGTCTACCGCCAAAAGGCAGACGAAGCGCGGTCGCAAGACCGTCGACATGACGACAACGGCGTCGGTTGGTCTGAGGAAGGCGGCGGCATCGACGGCCGCGGTGGCCAGCATCGGCCAGTATTCCGCAATCGTTGCCCGCTATGCGGCGATCGAAGGCGTGCCGGTGTCGCTCGCCACGGCCGTCATCAAGATCGAGAGCAACTACCGGCCTGACATCGTCGGCAGCGCCGGCGAGATCGGCCTGATGCAGATCAAGCCGGCAACAGCGCGGATGATGGGATATAGCGGTTCCGCCAAGGGCCTGTTCGATCCCGACACCAACATCAAATACGGCATGAAATATCTTGCCATGGCGCGGAGCCTCGGCGGCGGCACGACCTGTGGTACGATTCTGAAATACAATGCCGGGCATGCCGCAACGCGAATGAACCCGGTGTCGGCCGCCTATTGCGGCAAGGTCAAAGTGCAGATGGCTGCGCTTGGATCGCCTGCATAAGTCTGCTTTTTCGTTTGCGTTTTCGGGCGTGAACCCCTTTATACGCCTTGCCAGCTGGCCGGGCGGCCGCACCCGCAAACGCCGAAAGGCCGCGGGTGAGGAAAGTCCGGGCTCCATGGAAACACGGTGCCGGTTAATGGCCGGCGGGGGCGACCCCAGGGAAAGTGCCACAGAAAGCAAACCGCCACGGTTCGGCTTTTGCCGGATTCGGGGCAAGGGTGAAAGGGTGGGGTAAGAGCCCACCGCGCGACTGGCAACAGGAGCGGCACGGTAAACCCCACCGGGAGCAAGACCGAATAGGGGCGGTGCGAGGGGAAACCCTCGAGGGCTGTTTCCGGCCCACCGTCCGGGTAGGTTGCGTGAGGCGCATGGCAACATGCGCCCAAGATGAATGGCCGCCACGTTCTCGCGCCGCAAGGGGCGAGGGCCATACAAAACCCGGCTTACAGGCCAGCTGGCAATTCTCTCCATGATATCGAAGAGAAGTCTTTGAGATCAGCAGGTTGCGCCCTGGGGCGCGCCTGGTGATTCAAGCTTTGTTCAGCTGTTCATCCATGCGAGCGAGGATCGGCTGTTCTTGAAGCTGGTGCGATTAAATCGTACCATCGATCCGTGAAGAGCATCAGGAGCCTATCATGGGACAGGTCGACAAACGCAGCATCACGCTGTCGCCGGAACTGGCGCAGGCGGTGGATGATGCGGTCGCCGCCGGCGAATATGCGTCGGCGAGCGAGGTGATCCGTGATGCGCTCAGGCAATGGAAAGACCGGCGCGACCTGCATGGCTATACGGTCGAGGAATTGCGCAAACTTGTGCAGGAAGGGATTCGACAGCGGGCCCGCTCTTGAGGGGCCGCCGATTATCGAACGAGCGCGCGCCAGATATCTCAAAATGGCAGAGGCAAAAAGCTCTTAGCCGATTTTGTCAGCCGCCAATCTTGTCCAGCGACGTCTCGATCGCCTTCCAGAGTTCTTCCACCGGCTCGCAGCCTACCGAGAGGCGCACGAAGCCGGCGGGAACCGCATCGCCTCGCTTCAAGCGCCGCTCGGCAGAGGTGTGGACGCCGCCGAAGGATGTCGCGGCTTCGATCAGGTCGCAATTGTTGATGAAATCCTCTGCCTTGTCCTCCGATGCGAGCTCGAAAGAGATGAGAAAGCCGAAGCGCTCCATCTGGGCGCGAGCAAGGTTATGCGACGGATCGCTTTCCAGCCCGGGGAACCGCAGGCCGCTGATCGCGCGGTGGTCCTTCAGCCGCCGCGCGATCACATCCGCCGAGGAACACATGCGATCGAAGCGCACGTCCAGTGTCTCCAAGCCGCGATGCACCAGCCAAGCTTCGAACGGACCGGGAATGCTGCCGGAAACCTCGCGCCAGCCGGTCACGGCGGCGATGATTTCGGCATTGCGGCTGGCGACATGGCCGAACAGCACATCGGAATGGCCATTGGGCGCCTTGGTGTCGGCGGCAATGACGATGTCGGCGCCATGGTCGAGTGGGCGCTGGCCGAAGGGTGTCATCGTCGTGTTGTCGACCACCAGCAGCGCGCCGGCTTTGTGAACAGCATCGGCGACGGCCGCGATGTCGCAGATATCCAGCCCCGGATTGGCGGGGGTTTCGACGAAGGCGAGGCGGTACCCTTCGAAGCCGCCATCGAGGAAGGTCGAGGTCGGCCTGACATCGTAGGTGACGCCAAGGGGCTTCAGGAAGCGTTCGGCCAAAGCCCGCGTCGTGTGATAGCCGTCCGAAGGCAGCAGGATACGATCGCCGGCCTTGAGCACGGCAAAAAATGCTGCCGAGATCGCCGCCATTCCCGAAGGAAAGGCGACGCAGGGCGCGTCCTCCAGATGGGCCAGCATATGTTCGACCGCATCCCAGGTCGGGTTGCTGAAGCGGCCGTACTGGTTGAAACCGGTGGCGTCGCCGGGCGCGTGAAAAATGGCGGCCATGGTCAGGGGCAGAGGGATGGAATCGCCCATGGCAAGCCCGCTGCTACGCAGATGGGATAGTGCTGCAGCGCGACTGTTCGCTGTTTCAGACATCGATTCTCAAATCCTTTGGTGACCGACCGGATGCGGCGAAACGCTATGCCGGGTAGCGCCTCGCGGCAAGGCGCGTCTGGTTGGGCCAGGCGCCTCTAAACCCTTCGTTAGGCTTAATGATCCATAAAGACGAGATGTGACGTCAAGGCTGCTCTCGTTGGTCGCGGCGTGCGTGTTTGTGAAGCCCTTCCCGTTGACGCCCATAGCACCCCATGATATCCCATACAGACATCAAAGCCTTCGTTCCGCGTCAGGGTAAAGCGTACGCCAATCGGGCAGCCGCGGCGGCTGCGCGTTTGCCGGTTTTTGCCCGTGCCAACGAGATTGATGCGGGGCAGCGAACGTGCCGCGGCGGCGCGTACGACACGATGAAGAGGGGTGCGGCGGCGCAAGCGGCCGTGGCATTTAATGGACCGGTTTCTCTCGAACACGGTGAGCAGGATCGATGCGAAGGGACGGGTATCCGTTCCGGCGCATTTCCGCGCCGTTGTGCAGAAGCGCGGCTATTCGGAACTCTATGCGCTGCGCTGCCTGGATTTGCCGGCGATGGATGTCGGCGGGCTCGACCTGCTCGACCGCTACGAGCAGCGCATCGCACTCGAGGATCCCTTCCTGCAGACGGCGGACGATATGTCATTCTTCTGCCATGGCGACGGAACATTCTTGAAACTCGACCAGGACGGTCGCATCACGATGAGCGATTTTATTCGCGAACACACCGGCATTTCGGCGGAAGTGGCCTTTGTCGGACGAGGCAATTTCTTTCAGGTCTGGGAGCCGGGACGGCTTGCTGCCTATGGGGCGCAGGCGCGGGCTCGGCTTTTGCAGCTTCGGCAGGGGACGAAGGCTGGGGAGCTATCGGAATGACGGTGGGCCACGGCGATGACCTTCCTCACGCCGCAGATGGGCACGCCGTTGGCGGATCGGCCCGCCACATTCCGGTCCTCGTTGGCGAAGTGCTGGAAGCACTGTCGCCAGCGGAGGGCGACATCATCATCGACGGCACGTTCGGCGCCGGCGGTTACACCAGGGCCATTCTGGCGACGGGCGCCTCCGTGGTGGCGATCGACCGCGATCCGGATGCCATCGCCGCCGGGCGCGATCTCGAGGCGCAGTCGGGCGGCCGCCTGCGGCTGGTGCAGGCGCCGTTCTCGACGCTGGACGAACATGTCGAGAGTGCCGACGGCGTCGTGCTCGACATCGGTGTGTCCTCGATGCAGCTCGACCAGGCCGAGCGCGGGTTTTCGTTCCGCGCCGACGGGCCGCTCGACATGCGCATGGCGCAGGCGGGTTTGAGCGCTGCCGACGTCGTCAACAGCTTCAAGCCGGGTGATCTCGCCCGCATCTTCGGCTTCCTCGGCGAGGAGCGTCATGCCGGGCGCATCGCCCGCATGATCGAGGCTCGCCGCGAAAAGCGTCCGTTCGAGCGCACGCTGGAACTGGCCGATGCCATCGAGACGCATATCGGCCGTGCGCCGAAGGACAAAATCCATCCGGCGACGCGCGTTTTCCAGGCGCTGCGCATCTTCGTCAATGACGAGCTTGGCGAACTGGCCAAGGCCTTGTTCGCGGCCGAGCGTGCGCTGAAGCCGGGCGGACGGCTCGCCGTGGTGACGTTCCATTCGCTGGAAGACCGCATCGTCAAGCGTTTCATCGCCGACCGTGCCGACGTCGCGACCGGCTCGCGTCACCTGCCCGAGGCTCATGCGCGCACCGCGACCTTCCGCAAGGCGGGCGGCGGCGTGACTGCCGGCGATGCCGAGGTGGCGGCCAATCCGCGCGCCCGTTCGGCCAGGCTTCGCGCGGCAATCCGCACCGAGGCGCCGGCGCGCAGCAGCGACTTTTCGATTTTCGGCCTTCCAAAGCTTCCCGGTATCGACCGGCCGGGGGAGAGGTAAGCACGTGTTTCGTACCAGCGACATCGTCCTGATCGCCGTCATGGTTGGGGCGGCCGCCCTTACCTACAAGGCCAAGCGCGAGGCCGAGGAACAATTGGCTTCGGTGCAGAAGATCCATGCGCAGATCCGCTATGAGGAGGACACGATCGACCTGCTCAAGGCTGACTGGAGCCTGCTCACCCAGCCATCGCGGCTGCAGAAGCTGACCGAACTCTACAAGTCACAGCTCGAACTCGAGCCGGTTAGCGCTCGCCAGATCGTCGGCATCGGCGACCTGCCGGCCAAATCCCTGGACATCCAGGACATCCTGTCCGGACGCCAGGGCGGCATGGCCGACGATTCCGATCAAGCGCCTCCTGGCAGCAAGGATCCCGTGGTGACCGGAGGCATCGCCCAATGATCGGCAAACTGCTGAAGCGTCGCGTGAGGACGGGTGAAGGCGGTTCGATCAGATCGGAAGAGCACACGTCTGAACTNGTGACCGGAGGCATCGCCCAATGATCGGCAAACTGCTGAAGCGTCGCGTGAGGACGGGTGAAGGCGGTTCGATCGTCGTCGAGGGCGCCCGCAAGGCGACCGGCGGCAAGGGCAGGACGCGCATCGTCATGACGATGGCGGTGTTCTTCGGGATCTTCTCGACGATTTCCGGGCGCCTGGTCTATCTCGGCTTCCAGACCCCGGACATGTCGGGCGGTCCGCAAAGCCGGGTGACGGCATCGCGGCCCGACATTGTCGACCGCAACGGCGAAGTTCTGGCGACGGACATCAAGACGGCGTCGCTGTTTGCCGAGCCGCGCCGCATCGTAGACGCCGACGAGGCGATCGAGAAGCTGTCGACGGTGCTTCCGGACATCGACTATGAGCAGACCTACCATAAGCTGAAGAGCGGTGCTGGTTTCGTCTGGCTGCAGCGGCAACTGACCCCCAAGCAGCAGTCCGACATCATGCAGCTCGGCATTCCCGGCTTCGGTTTCCGCACCGAGAAGCGCCGCTTCTATCCGAGCGGCGAGACCTCGTCCTACATTGTCGGGCTAACCAACATCGACAACCAGGGCATTTCCGGCATGGAGAAATATGTCGATGAGCAGGGTTTGAGCGACCTGCAGGCATCGGGCCTCGCGGTGGCCAAGGATCTCAAGCCGGTGAGGCTTTCGATCGATCTGCGCGTCCAGCATGTGGTGCGCGACGAGATCGCCGCCGGCTTGGAGCGCTATCGCGCCATGGGCGCTGGCGCCGTTGTGCTCAACGTCAAGACCGGCGAAGTGGTGGCCATGGCCTCGGTCCCGGATTTTGATCCTAACAATCCTTATAATGCGCAAGACAAGGACCGGCTGAACCGGATGTCGGCAGGCCTCTACGAGATGGGCTCGACCTTCAAGAGCTTTACCTCTGCCATGGCGCTCGATTCGGGCAAGGCGACGATGGCGAGCCGCTTCGATGCTTCGCATCCAATCCGGGTCGGCCATCAGGCCATTCACGACTTCCACGGCAAGAACCGTGTGCTGTCGTTGCCGGAGGTGTTCCTCTATTCGTCCAACATCGGGTCGGCCAGGGAGGCCGAAATGGTCGGCATCGCGGGGCACCGCGAATTCCTGCATCGCCTTGGAATTTTGGATAAGATGCAGACCGAACTGCCGGAAGTCGCCCGCCCGACTGAACCGAAGGTCTGGAAACAGGTCAATTCGTTCACCATCGCCTTCGGTCACGGCGTGTCGACGACGCCGCTGCAAGCGGCTGTCGGCTGCGCCGCGCTGATGAATGGCGGCTTCCTGATGAACCCCACCTTCCTGATCCGTACACAGGAAGAAGCGATGGCCATGGCCAAGAAAGTGGTCAGCGAAAAGACGGTCGACGGCATGCGCTACCTGTATACGCTCAACGCGGAGAAGGGCTCGGCCAGAAACGCCAGAGTGCCCGGCTATCGCGTTGGCGGTAAGACCGGAACAGCCGAGAAGGTCATCAATGGCCGCTACTCGAAGGAATTGAATTTCAATACATTCGTCGCCGCCTTTCCGATGGACGATCCACAATACCTGGTGTTTACGATTGCCGACGCCCCGCACCCCGAAAAGCCTGGCATGACAGACGTCGCGGCATCGAACGCGGGCGTTATGGCGGGCAACATTATCCGGCGTGCGGCTGCCATGCTTGGCGTGAAGCCAGATTTCAGCCATGAAAATGGTGCAACGCTGGTTTCCTATCAGTGATTCTTAGGGCGCGCCGGTAACTGCGCGCTATTTTGTTGCGGTGAACGGGGTTCGATGAAACTAAGAGACCTAGCCGGTATCCTGCCAGTCGAAGGAACAACTTCCGCCGATCTGGAGGTCATCGGGATTTCGTCGGATTCCCGCCAGGTAAGATCGGGCGTTGTCTTTTTTGCGCTCGCCGGAACCAAGGCCGATGGTGCCGTTTATGCCGCCGATGCCGCCGCGCGTGGTGCGGTCGCGATTGTGGCTGCCAAGGGCAGCGCCATTGCTGGACTGTCGGTTCCGGTATTGGCGGTCGACGATCCGCGCCTGGCACTGGCGCTGAGTGCGGCCCGCTATTTCGGCAAGCAGCCGCAGACCATGATCGCGGTAACCGGTACCAGCGGCAAGACATCGGTCGCTGCCTTCACCAGGCAGATCTGGGAGCAGGCGGGTTATGCCGCCGCTTCGATCGGCACCACCGGCGTGGTAGCTCCGGGCCGCAACGATTATGGCTCGCTGACGACGCCCGATCCGGTCGCCTTGCACCAATTGCTGCGGGAATTGGCCGATGCCGGCGTCACCCACGCCTCCATGGAAGCCTCCAGCCATGGGCTCGACCAGCGCCGCCTCGACGGTGTGAAGCTGGCGGCCGGCGGGTTCACCAATCTCGGTCGCGACCATATGGACTACCATCCGACCATCGCGGACTATCACCAGGCCAAATTGCGGCTGTTCGACACGCTGCTGCCGAAGGGCGCGCCGGCCGTGATCTTCGCCGACGATCCATGGTCGGCGCCGACGATCCAGGCGGCGCGGGCCGCCGGGCTCGAGGCGCTGACGGTTGGCCGCCATGGCGATTTCCTCAGGTTGAAGCGGGTCGAGCACGAGCGCCACCGCCAGCGCGCCGAGGTCGAGGCCGACGGCGTGCTCTATGAGGTCGACTTGCCGCTGGCCGGCGATTTCCAGATATCGAACGCGCTGGTTTCGGCAGGGCTTGCCATTTCCACGGGAACGCCCGTCGCCAAGACCTTGATGGCGTTGGAGAAACTGAAGGGTGCGCCCGGCCGGCTCGACCTCGTCGGCACCACCGCGAATGGCGCGCCGGTCTATGTCGATTATGCCCACAAACCGGACGCGCTGGAAAACGTGCTGGCCTCGGTGCGCCCGTTCACCACTGGTCGCGTCATCGTCGTGTTCGGCTGCGGCGGCGACCGCGACCGGGGAAAAAGGCCGATCATGGGGGAGATCGCGACGCGGCTTGCCGATGTCGTGATCGTGACCGACGACAATCCGCGATCGGAAGTACCGGAAACAATCCGCGCGGCGATCCTCGCCGCTGCTCCTGGTGCCATAGAGATAGGCGACCGGCGCCAGGCGATCCGCGAGGCGGTCGCCATGCTGCATGCCGGCGACACGCTGATCGTAGCCGGCAAGGGCCACGAGGAAGGCCAGACGATCGGCTCCGAGACCTTGCATTTCTCCGATCATGAGGAAGTTCGCGCAGCACTCGTAGAGCGTGCCGCATGAGCTTGTTGTGGACCTCCGAGGCGCTGGTCACCGCCATGGACGGGCGGCCGCTCGGGCCGATGCCGGACGGCATATCGGGTATTTCAATCGACAGCCGCAGCCTACAGCCCGGCGACGCCTTCTTCGCCATCAAGGGCGAGGCGATGGACGGGCATGACTTCGTCACGTCAGCCATCAAAGCCGGCGCCGGGGTTCTGGTGGTAGCCGAAGGCAAGCTGCCGTCGCTCGGCCGGCTGACGGCGCCGATCATCGTCGTCGATGATGTGCTGGTCGCGCTGGAAAAGCTCGGAGTAGCCTCCCGCGCGCGCTCCCAAGCCAAAATCATCGCGGTGACCGGTTCGGCTGGCAAGACCACCACCAAGGAAGCGCTGCGTCATGTGCTGCAAGCCGTCGGCAAGACGCATGCCTCGGCGCAGTCGTTCAACAATCACTGGGGCGTGCCGCTGACATTGGCGCGCATGCCCGCCGATTGCGACTATGCCGTTTTCGAAATCGGCATGAACCATCCTGACGAGATACGGCCGCTGGTGAAAATGGTGAGGCCGCATGTCGCCATCGTGACCATGATCGCGGCCGCCCACCTTGGCTTCTTCCGCAACCTGGACGAGATCGCCAAGGCCAAGGCCGAGATTTTCGAAGGGCTGGAGCCTAACGGTGCCGCTGTCCTCAACCGCGACGATGCGCGCTTCAAGATTCTCGACAAAATGGCGCATGCCGCCGGCGTCGAGCACGTCTACGGTTTCGGCGAGAATGCGCGTTCGACCTTCAAGCTGGTCCAATGCGAACTGCACGCCGATCATTCCGACATCAGTGCCAGGATCAGCGGCCACGAAGTGTCGGCTCGGATCGGTGCGCCCGGCCGCCATATGGTGCAGAACGTGCTGGCGGTGCTGGGGGCGGCGCATCTGATCGGGGCCGATGTCGACAAAGTGGCCCTGGCACTGGCCGATCTCTCGGCCGAGCGCGGGCGCGGCAAGCGCCATGTGCTGCGCCACCCCGGTGGCTCGACTTCGAGCCATCCCGGTGGCTCGACTTCTAGCTACCCCGGCGGGCCGATCACGCTGATCGACGAGAGCTACAACGCCAATCCGGCGTCGATGGCTGCCGCGATGGCATTGCTCAACGCGACGCCGGTGACGGGCGAGGGCCGCCGCATCGCCGTGCTCGGCGACATGCTCGAACTCGGCGACCATTCGGCCAAGCTGCATGCCGCTCTCGCCGACCTTATCGTTGGCACCGGGACGCAGACCGTCTTCCTCGGTGGCCCTGAAATGCGGGCACTGGCCGAGATACTGCCCGGCGAAGTCAAGACGGAATACCGTGCCGGTGTCGAGGAACTGAAGCCGGTGCTGCTGGCCGCGCTGAGGCCAGGCGACGTGGTGATGATCAAATCGTCGAAAGGCATCGGCTTTGCAAAACTGGTCGATGCGGTGCTGGGCAAATTCCCGCCTGAATCGACAACCAGAAAACAGACCCAGGTCGGGGGACGATAACGCATGTTCACATTACTCGTCGATTTTGCGGACAAGATCTCGGCCTTCAACGTCTTCCGCTACATCACCTTCCGCACCGGCGGGGCGTTGATCACGTCGGCGCTGATCGTCTTCATCTTCGGACCGACCATCATCAATTCGCTGCGCCTGCGGCAAGGCAAGGGCCAGCCGATCCGGGCTGACGGGCCGCAGACGCATTTCAAGAAGGCTGGTACGCCGACCATGGGCGGCCTGATGATCCTGTCCGGCATCATAGGCTCGTCGCTGCTGTGGGCGAACCTGTCGAGCATCTACGTCTGGGTGGTGCTGCTGGTGACTGTGGGCTTCGGCTCGATCGGCTTCTACGACGACTATCTCAAGGTGACCAAGCAGTCGCATCTCGGCTTTTCCGGCAAGGCGCGGCTGGCGCTCGAATTCGTCATCGCCGGCATTGCCGCATGGGTGATCATGCATAACGGCCAGGCGCCGTTCTCCTCGTCGCTGACATTTCCCTTCGCCAAGGAATTCATCGTCAATCTCGGCTGGTTCTTCATTCCGTTCTCCTGCTTCGTCATCGTCGGTGCCGGCAATGCGGTGAACCTGACCGACGGCCTGGACGGGCTGGCGATCGTGCCTATCATGATCGCGGCGGCCTCCTTCGGCGTCATCGCCTATCTCTCCGGCAACGCTGTCTTCGCCGAATATCTGCAGATCCATTTCGTGCCCGGCACCGGCGAACTGGCGGTCGTGCTTGGCGCGGTCATCGGTGCCGGCCTCGGCTTTCTCTGGTTCAACGCGCCACCGGCGGCGATCTTCATGGGCGACACCGGTTCGCTGGCCATGGGTGGCCTGATCGGCACCGTGGCGGTAGCCACCAAACACGAGATCGTGCTTGTCATCGTCGGCGGATTGTTCGTCGTGGAAATCCTGTCGGTCATCATCCAGGTCGGCTACTTCAAGATGACCGGCAAGCGGGTGTTCCTGATGGCGCCGATCCACCATCATTTCGAAAAGCTGGGCTGGACCGAAAGCCAGGTGGTGATCCGCTTCTGGATCATCGCCGTCATCCTGGCGCTGGTCGGCCTGTCAACCCTGAAGCTGAGATAGGAGTCCGCTTGATCCCCGCCGCATCCTTTTCAGGCAGGCGCGTTTCGCTCTTCGGGCTCGGTGGTTCGGGGATTGCGACGGCGCGCGCGCTTATCGAGGGCGGCGCGGATGTGCTGGCCTGGGACGACAATCCCGAAAGCGTCGCCAAGGCCGCCGCCACCGGGATTGCAACAGCCGATCTGCGCGGCGCCGACTGGGCGAAGTTCTCAGCCTTCGTGCTGTCGCCGGGTGTACCGCTGACGCATCCCAAGCCGCATTGGACGGTGGAGCTGGCGCGCGGTTCGGGTGTCGAGATCATCGGCGACATCGAGCTTTTCTGCCGAGAACGGATGCTCAAGGCGCCGATATCGCCCTTCATCGCCATCACCGGCACCAACGGCAAGTCGACGACGACCGCGCTGACGGCGCATATCCTGAAAGCGGCGGGACGAGACGCCCAGATGGGCGGCAACATCGGCCGCGCGGTGATGACGCTCGATCCGCCTGAGCCCGATCGGCACTATGTGGTCGAATGCTCGTCCTACCAGATCGACCTCGCGCCTTCGATCAACCCGACGGCCGGAATCCTGCTCAATCTAACCCCCGACCATCTCGACCGTCACGGCACCATGCAGCACTACGCCTCAATCAAGGAACGGCTGGTGGCCGGCAGCGAGACGGCAATCGTCGGCATCGACGATTCCTGGTGCGCGCAGATCGCCGAGCGGCTGGAGCGGGCGGGGCGGCATGTCATCCGGATTTCCAAGCGGCTGCCGCTGACCGACGGCTATTTCGCCGACGGCAGCTACCTGATGGAAGCTGTGCATGGCCGCTACAGCCGCGTCGCTTTCCTCGAAGGCATCGGCTCGCTGCGAGGCCAGCACAATGCGCAGAACGCGCTGGCTGCCGTCGCCGCCTGCCTCAAGGTCGGACTGGAGCTCGGCGAGATCCAGTCGGGGTTGGAGAGCTTTCCCGGCCTCGCCCATCGCATGGAGCAGGTCGGCCGCAAGGACCATGTGCTGTTCATCAACGATTCCAAGGCGACCAACGCCGATGCGGCGGCACCGGCGCTGTCCAGCTTTGCGCGCATCTACTGGATCGCCGGCGGCCTGCCCAAGGAAGGCGGCATCGAGCCGTTGCGCGGTTTCTTTCCGCGGATCGCCAAGGCCTATCTGATCGGCGAGGCCGCCCCCGCCTTTTCGGCGACGCTGGGTGAGGCCGTGCCCTACGAAATTTCAGGAACGCTGGCCGCGGCGGTCGAGCACGCCTCGCATGATGCGGCACTGGACGACAGCGGCGAGGCGGTGGTGCTGTTGTCGCCGGCCTGCGCCAGTTTCGACCAGTTCAAGAATTTCGAAGTCCGCGGCGAAGCCTTCAGGCAAGCTGCGTATGCTATCGAGGGCGTGAAACCCATTGGAGGGACACGATAATGCAAAGCCGTCTCGACAAAAGTCCGGTTGCGACCTGGTGGTGGACGATCGATCGCTGGTTCCTGGCGGCGTTCCTGTCGCTGATGGGGCTCGGCATCGTGCTGTCCTTTGCCGCCAGCCCGGCAGTGGCCGAACGCATCGGTCTCGACAGTTTCCACTTCGCCACCAGGCAGATCATCTTCACGGTGCCGGCGCTTGGCGTGATGCTGGCCGTGTCGTTCCTCGATTCCCGGCAGATCCGGCGCATGGCGCTGATCATGCTTTGCCTGATGCTGGTGCTGATGGTCGCGGTGCTCTATGTCGGCGTCGAGGTGAAGGGCGCGCGCCGCTGGGTGTCGCTTGCCGGCCTGTCCATCCAGCCCTCTGAATTTCTGAAACCCGCCTTCGTCATCATGTGCGCGTGGCTGTTTGCCGAGCACAAGCGCCAGCCCGACATTCCGGGCAATCTGTTCGCCATGCTGTTGCTGGTGCTGGTCGTGTCGCTGCTGGTGGCGCAACCAGACCTGGGCCAGACCATGCTGACGACCGGCACCTGGGGCATCATGTTCTTCATGGCGGGTCTGCCCTGGCTGTGGATCGTCGCGCTGGGTGCCGCCGGCGTCGGCGGTGTCTTTGCCGCCTATACGGTGTTTCCGCACGTTGCCTTGCGCATCGACAAGTTCCTCACCGGCGAAGGCGACACGTTCCAGGTCGACATGGGGCGCGAGGCGCTGATCAATGGCGGCTGGTTTGGCGTCGGTCCGGGCGAAGGCACCGTCAAGCGGGTCATCCCGGACAGCCATGCCGACTTCGTCTTCTCGGTCGCCGGCGAAGAATTCGGATTGATCATGTGCTTCTTCATCATGTCGATCTTCGCCTTCATCGTTTTGCGCGGCCTCAACACGGCGCTGAAGGAGCATGACGATTTCACCCGTTATGCGGTCGGTGGCCTCGTCACCGTGTTCGGCCTGCAGGCCGTCATCAACATGTGCGTCAACCTGCAGCTTGTGCCGGCCAAGGGCATGACGCTGCCGTTCATCTCCTATGGCGGCTCCTCGCAGATCGCGATCGCAATCTCGATGGGCATGGTGCTGGCTTTGACACGCAAGAGGCCGGAGAAGCGCAAGCAGATGGGCTTTGCGCTGCCGCAGCGCGCGCTGCCGGCGGAGTGATATGGCCAGAGGCATCATCCTTCTCGCGGCGGGCGGAACCGGTGGGCATCTTTTCCCGGCCGAAGCGCTGGCGCACGAGCTGAACGAGCGCGGCTGGTCGGTGCACCTGGCAACCGACGACCGTGCCGAACGGTTCGCCGGCCATTTTCCGGCCGCCGCCGTCCATCCGATCCAGTCGGCGACGATGGGTTCGAAAAATCCGTTTGCCCTGCTTGGCGCTTTCTGGAAAATCTGGCGCGGCGTGCGCCAGGCCTCCGCCATCATCGCCAGGATCAAGCCGGATGCCGTCGTCGGCTTCGGCGGCTACCCGACCCTGCCGCCGCTCTACGCGGCGACGCGGCGTAAGGTGCCGACGCTGATCCATGAGCAGAACGCGGTGATGGGCCGCGCCAACCGGGCGCTGGCCGGGCGTGTCGATGCGATCGCCGGCGGCTTCCTGCCGCAGGACACCAGTGCCGCCGGCGCCAAGACGGTGACGACGGGCAATCCGGTCAGGCCTGCCGTGCTGGAAGCGGCCAACACGCCCTATGCGGCGTCGGTCGGGGAACAGCCGTTCCGCCTGCTGGTGTTCGGCGGCAGCCAGGGCGCCCAGTTCTTTTCCGACGCCGTGCCGGGGGCGATTGCGCTGCTTTCCGATGCCCAGCGCAAGCGGCTGGTGATCACGCAGCAGGCGCGCGCGGATGACGTGGCGCGGGTCAAGGCTGCCTATGCCGCCCTCGGCGTAGCCGTCGAGGTTTCGCCGTTCTTCACCGACATGGCGGTACGCATGGCGGCGGCGCATCTGGTGATCTCGCGTTCCGGCGCTTCGACAGTCTCGGAGATCGCCGTTATCGGCCGGCCGGCACTGCTGGTGCCTTACCCGCACGCGCTCGACCACGACCAAGCGGCGAATGCAGCGGCCCTTGCCGCCGCCGGCGGTGGCGAAGTGCACCCGCAATCCTCGCTTTCGCCCGAACGCATCGCAGCCCTCGTCGGCGGGCTAATGGACGCCCCCGAGCGGCTGGCGGCGATGGCCGCGGGCGCGAAATCGGCGGGCAGGCCCGACGCGGCACGGTTGCTCGCCGATCTCACAGAGGCTATTGCGTCCAAAAAAGCCGTTTCGGATTTCAGGAAGGGGACGCAAGCATGAAGATGCCGCAGACCATAGGCCTTGTGCATTTCATCGGCATTGGCGGCATCGGCATGAGCGGCATCGCCGAAGTGCTGCACAATCTCGGCTACAAGGTGCAAGGCTCCGACCAGGCCGAGAGCGCCAATGTCCAGCGGCTGCGCGACAAGGGCATCGAATGCTTTGTCGGCCACAAGCCCGAAAACCTCGGCGATGCCGAGGTTGTGGTCGTCTCGACGGCAATCAAGAAATCCAATCCGGAACTCAAGGCCGCGCGCGAAAAGCTGCTGCCGATCGTGCGCCGGGCCGAGATGCTGGCCGAGCTGATGCGCTTCCGCCAGGCGGTGGCCATCGGCGGCACGCATGGCAAGACGACGACGACCTCGATGGTGGCGACCCTGCTCGATGCCGGCGGGCTCGATCCGACCGTCATCAATGGCGGCATCATCAATGCCTACGGCACCAACGCCCGCATGGGCGATGGTGAGTGGATGGTGGTGGAGGCCGACGAGAGCGACGGCACCTTCCTGAAGCTGCCGGCCGAGATCGCGGTCGTCACCAACATCGATCCCGAGCATCTCGATCACTATGGTAGCTTCGACAAAGTGCGCGAGGCGTTCCGCCAGTTCGTCGAAAACGTGCCGTTCTATGGTTTTGGCGTGATGTGCACCGATCATCCCGAGGTGCAGGCGCTGGTCAGCCGTATCGAGGACCGCCGCATCGTCACCTATGGCGAGAACGCGCAGGCCGATGTGCGCTTCACCAACCATCGCATGGCGGGTGCCATTTCGGAATTCGACGTGGTGATCCGCGACCGCAAGACCGGCGACCAGACGACGATAGCAGGCCTGCGCCTGCCGATGCCCGGCCGTCACAACGTCTCCAACGCGACCGCCGCGATCGCGGTCGCGCATCAGCTCGGCCTGTCGGCCGAGGCGATCAAGAGGGGCTTGTCGTCCTTCGCCGGCGTCAAGCGCCGCTTTACCCATACCGGCTCGTGGAACGGCGTGGACGTGTTCGACGATTACGGCCACCATCCGGTCGAGATCTCTGCGGTGCTGAAGGCGGCGCGCAGCGCCACCAAGGGGCGCGTCATCGCCATCGCCCAGCCGCATCGCTTCACCCGTCTGCATGATCTGTTCAACGAGTTTTCCGCCTGCTTCAACGACGCCGACACGGTGATGGTGGCGCCGGTCTATGCGGCCGGCGAGGAGCCGATCGAAGGCGTCAGCTCGGACGCGCTGGTGTCGCGCATCCGCGCCGGCGGCCATCGCGATGCGCGTTACATCGAGGGTCCGGTGGCGATTGCGCCCATCATCCGCGAGCTGGCCAAACCAGGCGATTTCGTGGTCTTCCTTGGCGCCGGCAACATCACCCAATGGGCCTATGCGTTGCCCAAGGAGCTTGGCGGGACCGTCTCATGATGCACGGCCAGGCCCTGATCGACAGACTTGGCGACCGGCTTGCCGGCTTGCGCGGGCGCGTCACGCCGAATGCCGAGATGGACAAGATCACCTGGTTCCGTGCGGGTGGTCTGGCGGAAGTGCTGTTCCAGCCGGCGGACGAAGAGGACCTTGCCACGTTCCTCAAAGCCGTTCCGGAGGAAATACCGCTGACCATCGTCGGCGTCGGATCCAACCTTCTGGTCCGTGACGGCGGCATTCCGGGCTTTGTCATCAGGCTTTCGGCCAAGGGGTTTGGCGAAGCGGAAGTCATTTCGCCAATCAGGATCAAGGCCGGCGCGGCCACGCCCGACAAGCGCGTCGCCGCGGTGGCGCTCGAGGCCGGCATTGGCGGGTTTCATTTCTACCATGGCATTCCGGGCGCCGTCGGCGGCGCACTGCGGATGAATGCCGGTGCCAATGGCGTCGAGACGCGCGAGCGCGTCGTCGAGGTGCGCGCGCTCGACCGCAAGGGCAATGTGCAGACGCTCAGCAATGCCGACATGGGCTACGCCTATCGTCATTCGGCGGCACCTGCCGGACTTATCTTTACCTCGGCCGTGTTGGAAGGCTTTGCCGAGGACAAGGCCGTGATCAAGGCAGCGATGGATGCCGTGCAGAACCACCGCGAGACCGTGCAGCCGATCCGCGAGAAGACCGGCGGCTCGACCTTCAAGAATCCGGAAGGCACGTCGGCCTGGAAGGAGATCGACAAGGCCGGCTGCCGCGGCCTGATGATCGGTGGTGCGCAGATGTCGCCGATGCATTGCAACTTCATGATCAACACGGGAACCGCGACCGGCTACGACCTTGAATATCTCGGCGAGACGGTGCGTACGCGGGTGCTGGAGAATTCCGGTATCCGGCTGCAATGGGAAATCAAGCGCATTGGCAATTTCCGGCCGGGACATGCCGTTCAGGAGTTTCTCGGACAGCTTCTTTAGCCCGCGTCGAACTTCATGTGACACATGAAGTTCGACGGTGCCAAAACGGCCCGCAACCGTTGCTCCGAAGACTCAACTGCACGCTTTTCGCATCATTTTCTCAGAAAGTGAATCTCTCGGAATCGTAAGTACTTGCCAGTGAATCAACTCTCTGATTCTCTGTTCGAAAGCGTTTCCTGATTTGAGTCGTTCGACGCGTCACCCGCGTTTTCCGTCTGGGGGGCAACCTGCCGGGAGACTCGGACTCAATGTTGCGGAAAATCTTGGTTTTTGGTCCGCCGTGAGAGGGGATACCGGGGAATGAAAAGCAAGCATGTGGCTGTCCTGCTGGGTGGTTTTTCGTCCGAGCGGCCCGTGTCTTTGTCTTCGGGAAAGGCTTGTGCTGATGCGCTCGAGCAGGAAGGCTACCCGGTCACCCGCGTCGATGTCGGGCGCGATGTCGGCTCCGTACTTGCCGAGCTCAAGCCCGATGTCGTCTTCAACGCGCTGCATGGTCCCTTTGGCGAGGACGGAACCGTCCAGGGCATCCTCGAGTATCTCGGCATTCCCTACACTCATTCCGGCGTGCTCGCCTCGGCTCTGGCCATGAACAAGGAGCAGGCCAAGCGGGTTGCCAAATCGGTCGGTATCCCGGTCGCTGAATCGAAGGTCGCCAGCCGCTTCGCCATTCAGAACAAGCACCCGATGAAGCCGCCCTATGTGGTCAAGCCGGTCAATGAAGGCTCGAGCTTCGGCGTCGTCATCGTGCATGAAGGTCAGTCGCATCCGCCGCAGGTGATCGGCTCTTCCGAATGGAAATATGGCGATACCGTCATGGTCGAGCGCTACATCCACGGCCGTGAGCTGACCTGTGCGGTGATGGGCGATGTGGCGCTGGGGGTCTGCGAGATCATCCCGACCGGCCATTCTTTCTACGACTATGATTCAAAATATGTCGCTGGGGGATCAAAGCACGAATGCCCCGCAAAAGTTTCACCGAATATTTACCAAAAAATACAAACACTGGCGCTTAAGGCTCACCAAGCGATCGGCTGTCGGGGCGTTTCCCGATCGGATTTCCGTTATGACGATCGGCATTCCGAAAACGGCGAGATTGTCTGGCTCGAGGTCAACACCCAGCCGGGTATGACGCCGACGTCCTTGGTGCCTGAAATCGCCGCCCAGGCCGGGCACTCGTTTGGCGATTTGTTAAGTTGGATGGTGGAGGACGCTTCGTGTCTGCGTTGAAATGGGGACAGGGTAAGGAGAGGAGCGCGGCCGAGCCGGCGCTGTTCGGCCTGCCGTTGTCATCAGGCCATTTCGTGCTGCCGCGCGTGCTTCGCCGCCCTGTGCGTATTCTGGCCCGTCTCGGTGTTGGGGAATTCCAGGCGCCGCGCTTTTCCGCGGCGATGATGTCGGCCGTGCTGATCGCCTCGAGCAGTGCCTACGGCGCCTATCTCGGAGGCCACGTCGACGGCATCGTCCAGAGCATCACCGCCCGCACCGGCTTTGCCGTCGACCAGGTCAAGGTGGTCGGCAATCGGCAGACCTCGGAGATCGATATCCTCGACAGGCTCGAACTCGACGGCTGGACGTCGCTGATCGGCTTCGATGCGGCGGCGGCGCGCGAGCGGATTTCCGGCCTGCCATGGATCGAGGTCGCGGCGGTGCGCAAGGTCTATCCGCACACGCTGGAAGTGCGTGTCGAGGAGCGCGCCGCCTTCGCGCTTTGGCAGCAGGGTGACGAGCTGTCCGTCATCGAGAGGAATGGCGCCGTGATCGCGCCGTTCTCGGGCGGCAAGCAGGTGCTGCTGCCGCTGCTGATCGGCACCGGCGCCCCGGCGAGCGCGCCCGACTTTCTGGCCAAGATCGAAAAATATCCCGATCTCGCGAGCCGGATCAAAGGCTATGTCCGCGTCGGAGAAAGGCGTTGGGACCTGAAGCTCGACAATGGCATCACCGTCAAGCTTCCCGAGGATGGCGAGGATCAGGCACTCGCCGAACTCGTCAAGATGGATCATGAGAAGGGCCTGTTGTCGCGCGATATCGCCGCCGTCGACATGCGTCTGACCGACCGGCTGGTCGTGCAGTTGACGCCCGAGGCGGCGACGCAGCGCGAAGCCGCACTCAACGAAAAGCCCAAGAGCCTTAAGCACAAGCCGGAGACGAAGATATGAGCTGGCTTGGCGGTCATGGCGATGCCTCGTCGCGCCGGTCCGGCACCCTGACGGTGCTGGATGTCGGTTCGAGCAAGGTCTGCTGCATGGTGGCCAAGCTGAAGCCGAGTGATGACGGCAAGCTGCTGCGTGGCCGCTCCCACCGGATCCAGGTGATCGGCATCGGCCATCAGAAATCGCAAGGCGTGAAGTCCGGCGTCGTCGTCGATCTCGATCGTGCCGAGCATGCCATCCGCCTTTCCGTCGATGCGGCCGAGCGCATGGCTGGCCTGACGGTCGATTCGCTGATCGTCAACATGACCGCCGGCCGGCTGAAGAGCGAAGCCTTCTCCGCCACCATCAACCTTGGCGGCCACGAGGCCGACGAGGCCGATATCAAGCGCGTTCTGGGCGCCGGCGCCAAGCAGGCGCTGAAGGCCGAACGCGAGGTGATCCATTCGCTACCCGTCGGCTTCTCGCTGGATGCAGAACGCGGCGTGCGCGATCCGCGCGGCATGGTCGGCGACGCACTCGGTGTCGACATGCATGTGCTGACCGGCGATGCCGCTCCGATGCGCAACCTGGAGCTTTCCATCAACCGTTCGCATCTATCGGTCGAGCGCATGGTGGCGACACCCTATGCCAGCGGCTTGGCGGCCCTGGTCGACGACGAACTGGAAATGGGCGCTGCCTGCATCGACATGGGTGGCGGCACGACGACGATCTCGGTGTTTTCGGAAGGCAAGTTCGTCCATGGCGATGCCATCGCCATCGGCGGCAACCATGTCACGCTTGACATGGCCAAGGGGCTTTCGACCTCGCTCGATGCCGCCGAACGGCTGAAGGTGATGCATGGTTCGGCGCTGCCCGGCAGCGCCGACGACCGCGACCTAGTCTCGATCCAGCCGATCGGCGACGATGGCGATGTGCCTTTGCAGATCCCGCGCTCGGTGATGACGCGCATCGTGCGCGCCCGCATCGACGAGACGCTGGAACTGCTGCGCGATCGGCTGAACAAGTCCGGCTACGGCAATGCGGTGGGCAAGCGTGTCGTTCTGACCGGCGGCGCCAGCCAGCTTGCCGGCCTGCCGGAGGCAGCGCGCCGCATCCTGGGGCGTAATGTGCGCATCGGCCGTCCGCTCGGCGTGGCCGGCCTGCCCGAAGCGGCGAAGGGGCCGGCGTTCTCGGCCGCGGTGGGGCTTCTGATCTACCCGCAGATGGCGAGCTTCGAGAGCCATCCGGCAAAAGGAATTTCCGGTCTCAGAATGACTGGAACGGGCGGAAAACTGCATCGCATGAGTCAGTGGTTGAGAGACAGTTTCTAATTGACGGGGACAGCCCCATAGGCGGCCGCGGCGGCGAAGCGGCGTGAAAGGCAAAGGACGGAGACAATGACCATCAATCTGCAAAAGCCGGACATCACCGAGCTTAAGCCGCGCATCACCGTGTTCGGTGTCGGCGGCGGCGGCGGCAATGCCGTCAACAACATGATCACCGCCGGGTTGCGCGGTGTCGAGTTCGTGGTGGCCAACACCGACGCGCAGGCGCTGACCATGTCGAAGGCAGGCCGCCTGATCCAGCTCGGCGCGCATGTCACCGAGGGCCTCGGCGCCGGCTCGCAGCCGGAAGTCGGCCGTGCGGCGGCGGAAGAGTGCATCGACGAGATCCTCGATCACTTGACCAACACCCATATGTGCTTCGTCACCGCCGGCATGGGCGGCGGCACCGGCACAGGTGCTGCTCCGGTCGTTGCCCGCGCAGCGCGCGAAAAGGGTATCCTCACCGTCGGCGTCGTCACCAAGCCGTTCCATTTCGAAGGCCAGCGCCGCATGAAGACAGCGGACTTCGGCATCGAGGAACTGCAGAAGTGCGTCGATACGCTGATCGTCATCCCCAACCAGAACCTGTTCCGGCTGGCCAATGACAAGACCACCTTCGCCGACGCCTTCGCCATGGCCGACCAGGTGCTCTATTCCGGTGTTGCCTGCATCACCGACCTGATGGTCAAGGAAGGCCTGATCAATCTCGACTTCGCCGACGTGCGCTCCGTCATGCGCGAGATGGGCAAGGCGATGATGGGCACCGGCGAAGCTTCGGGTGAGGGCCGTGCGATGGCCGCCGCCGAAGCGGCGATTGCCAACCCGCTTCTCGACGAGACCTCGATGAAGGGCGCAAAGGGCCTGCTGATCTCGATCACCGGCGGCCGCGACCTGACGCTGTTCGAAGTCGATGAGGCCGCAACCCGTATCCGCGAGGAAGTCGACCAGGACGCCAACATCATCCTGGGCGCCACCTTCGACGAGGAACTCGAGGGCGTCATCCGCGTCTCGGTGGTTGCTACCGGCATCGACAAGTCGGCGGCTGAAATCGCCGCGGCGCCGATCTCGATCCGCACGGCGCCTCCGAAGCCGGCCAGCCGCCCGGCCGTTGCCGCACCGGAAAGCCGCCCGGCTCCGGTCCAGCAGACCGCGTACGAACCGCGTGCCATCGACCCGGTCGCCGAAGCCATCCAGTTGGCCGAGGCAAATGCCGCGGCCATGGCACAGGCGCGTCCGGCTCCGGTCGCTCACGCCGAAGATTTCCGCCCGCAGAGCAAGATCTTCCAGGCGCCGCCAGCACAGCCGATGCCGCAGCCGGTGGTCCAGCAGATGCAGCCGGCTCCGCAGCCGCGCGAGATGCTACGCGAAGCCCCGCAGCCGGTTGCCATGGCGCCGCAGCGCATGCCGCGCGTCGAGGACTTTCCGCCCGTCGTCAAGGCCGAGGTGGATGCCAAGAGCCGCCCGGCCGACCACGAGAACAACAGCGGACCGATGGGCCTGCTGAAGCGCCTGACCAACGGACTGACCCGCCGCGAAGAAGAGCCTGCACGGCTGCAGCCGGCGCAGCCACGCGAACCCAAGCTGCGCCAGGCCGCACCCGAAGTGCGCCGTCTTGCCAGCCAGGACGCGCAGCTCTACGCACCGCGCCGCGGCCAGCTCGACGACCAGGGCCGCCTGACACCGCAGGTGAGGGCGACTCAGGAAGACGATCAGCTGGAGATTCCGGCGTTCCTGCGCCGCCAGGCCAACTGATTGGTAAACGGACTGTAATAGTTGTTAACAGGCAAGCGAGGAATCGCTTGCCTGTTAACGTTTTAAATGATGTGATTTCAATAACTTACAAAGTCGCGTCTATCCCGGTTCGCGGTTACACAGAGTAAGAAACCGTGATTTGGAGTCTCCCTGCACGAACACTATCTTCGCTGCCTACCATCGTCGGTTTGCCGGGATTTCGGGGGAAGTTGCCCTGCTTGCCGATTCACACAAGAGCCGCGCCCTCGGGCTGGAGAAGCGGACCTAGGCATTACGGGCTTATGGGGATTGTTTTGCACGACTATCAGACGACATTGAAGACGCGCGCGTCGCTTACCGGCACCGGCGTCCACAGCGGCAAGGAAGTTTCCATCAGCTTCGTGCCGGCGGATGCCGACACCGGCATCATTTTCCAGCTTTTCAACGGTGCAGAGCAGGGCAGCGAGTTTCGCGCCGTGGTCTCGGAAGTCGGCGCCACCGACCTGTGCACCATGCTTGGTGATCCCGCCGGCGAGCACATCGCCACGGTAGAGCACATCATGGCGGCGCTGTTCGGGCTCGGCATCGACAATGTCGCCATCGAGATCNATCGAGATCGACGGTTCCGAGGTTCCGATCTTCGATGGCAGCGCCATGGCGTTTGTCGAAGCCATCGACCAGGCGGGCATCGAGACGCTTACCGTCAAGCGTCGCTATATCAGGATCATCAAGCCTGTGCGCATCGAGAACGGCGCCTCCTGGGCAGAGTTCAGGCCCTATGACGGCACCCGTTTCGAGATCGAGATCGACTTCGAAAGCCCGGCAATCGGCCGTCAGCTGTTCGCGTCCGACCTCAATGCCGATATTTTCCGCCGCGACATCGCGCGCGCCCGCACCTTCGGCTTCATGAAGGACGTCGAGCGGTTGTGGGCTGCCGGCTATGCGCTCGGCTCCTCGCTGGAGAACTCGCTGGTGATCGGTGACGACAACCGCGTCATCAACATGGGCGGCCTGCGCTATCCCAACGAATTCGTGCGCCACAAGACACTGGACGCCGTGGGCGACCTGGCGCTGGCCGGCGCCCGCTTCATCGGCTGCTTCCGCTCCTATCGCGGCGGCCACAGGATGAATGCCGCGGCACTGCGCCGCCTGCTGTCCGACCGCACTGCTTTCGAGATCGTCGAGACGACACGCCGCGAGCGTGGCCGCAGTGCCGAAATGAATGCCGTCAACGCGCCGCTCTATGCGCCCTGGATGATCTGATTTTCTTCATTTCTTTCAAGTCCCATGGCGGGCGGCCGGTGTTGCAGGAATGCATCACCTGTCGGTGAAATTGCACTGATGTTCAAGCTGTGTCTGGCCGCCATAAAAATGTGCGATTGGCCGGAGATAGCGTTGCCGGGCAAGGCGGTAATGGTTTATGGCTGCTGCCGTCGATTAGTGCATGCCGCTCAAAAGTGGGGACCAGTTTTGAGACAACGGCATGCAGCAGACATTTAAATAACGCCGAAAGGGCGGAATCCAATCATGTTCTTCAAGCGAGTCGGTCAATCGAAAGCGCCGCAGAGGGCTGTTTTCCTGGCGCTTTCGGTGGTTGTTCCATCGCTCTTCCTGTCGGCCTGCATGTCGTCGGAGAAAGACATCGACCTGTCGACCTATGTCGACCAGACCGAACCGGCCGATGTTCTCTACAATCAGGGCCTTGCCAACCTCAACGCCGGACGCCTTCAAGAGGCGAGCCGCAAGTTCGACGCTGTCGACCGCCAGCATCCCTATTCGGAGTGGGCCCGCAAATCGATGGTGATGGGCGCTTTCGCCGACTATCGCCAGGGCAATTACGACGAGGCGATCGGCTCGGCCAAGCGCTATCTCACGCTCTATCCGTCGACCGACGACGCGGCTTACGCGCAGTACATCATCGGCTTGAGCTACTACCGCCAGATCAAGGACGTGACGCAAGACCAGAAGGAAGCGCGTCAGACCGTGCAGACGATGCAGGATCTGGTGACGCGCTGGCCGACATCGGAATATGTCGACGACGCCAAGGAAAAGATCCGCTTCGCCAACGATCAGCTGGCCGGCAAGGAGATGCAGATCGGCCGCTACTATCTCGAACGCCGTGAATACATCGCCGCCGTCAAGCGCTTCCGCACCGTGGTGGAGAATTATTCCAACACGCGCCATGTCGAGGAGGCACTCGCCCGCCTGACCGAAAGCTATTATGCGATGGGCCTGACCTCCGAGGCGCAGACCGCCGCTGCCGTGCTCGGTACCAACTACCCCGACAGCTCGTGGTACAAGGACTCCTACAAGCTCTTGCAGAGCAATGGGCTTGCACCGCGCGAAAATGCCGGCTCGTGGATATCCAAGGCCGGGAAGATGATCACCGGCGCCTGACCCTAAGCAGACTTCGCGGATTTCGCCTACGCGCCGTCCGCTTGGTTTTCCTGGTTTGTCGCGGGTTGTTGTCGCAAAACCGCAAGGCACTTTTGAGTAACCTGCTTGGAGCCATTCGGACCGAAGCGTGCATGGCGCTTTTTCGGATTGATCCGGTGCTCAAACAAAAAGATAGTGCGCTGCGACTGCAAATGGTCGCGTGCCGTTCTAGATTCGGGTTCTGATGCTTTCCAGACTGTCGATCCGCGATATCGTCCTGATCGAGAAGCTGGATATCGACTTCCAGCCGGGTCTTTCCGTGCTGACCGGCGAAACCGGTGCCGGCAAATCCATCCTGCTCGATGCCTTGTCGCTGGCGCTCGGCGCGCGCGGCGACGCATCGCTTGTGCGCCATGGCGCTGCGCAAGGACAGGTCATCGCCGTCTTCGACGTGCCGCGCAACCATCCGGCCCGCATGCTGCTTGCCGACAACGCCATCGAGGATGACGGCGACATCATCCTGCGCCGTTTGCAGACAGCGGATGGCCGCACCCGCGTCTTCGTCAACGATCAGCCCTCAAGCGTCACCTTGATGCGCGATGTCGGCCGCGCGCTGGTCGAGATCCATGGCCAGCACGATGAACGCGCGCTGGTCGATCCCGGTGCGCACCGCGAGGTGCTCGACGCTTTCGGCGGCCATTTCGGCGCTGTTCGCTCGACGGGCGAGGCATGGCGGCACTGGCGCGCCTGCGAGCAGGAGCTGTCGCGACACCGTGCCAAGGTGGCGGCGGCCGCGCGCGAGGCCGACTATTTGCGCGCAGCGGTCGCGGAACTGACGAAGCTCGATCCGCAGCCGGGCGAGGAGACCGATCTCGCAGAATTGCGCGCGTCGATGATGCGGGCCGAAAAGATCGCATCGGAAATCCATGATGCGCAGGATGTGCTGTCCGGCCCGTCCTCGCCCTTGCCGCAATTGGCGAGCCTGCTGAGACGGCTGCAGCGCAAGGTGACTGAGGCGCCGGGCTTGCTCGATGACGTGGTCAAGTCGCTCGACGAGGCGATGCTGTCGCTCGACGCGGCGCAATCGGGCGTCGAGGCAGCGTTGCGCGCCACCGAATATGATCCGCAGCGCCTGGAGAAGGCGGAGGAGCGGCTATTTTCGCTGCGCGCCGCCTCGCGCAAGCACAGCGTCGCCGTCGACGACCTGGCGCAACTGCGCGACACGATGGTTGCCGACCTTGCCGATCTCGATGCCGGCGAGGAACGCCTGCACGGGCTGGAAAAGCAGGCCGCAGCGGCCCGCGAGACCTATGACATTGCCGCCGCGCAGCTATCCTCGCTTCGTCATGCGGCGGCTATCGGCCTGACGAAGGCGGTGATGGCGGAATTGCCGGCACTGAAGCTCGAACGCGCCGCTTTTATCGTGGAGATGAAAAGCGAGGCCGAGAGCCGCATGGAAGACGGCATCGACCAGATCGAGTTCTGGGTGTGCACCAACCCAGGCACGCGGCCCGGGCCGATGATGAAGGTCGCGTCCGGCGGCGAGCTTTCGCGTTTCCTTTTGGCGCTGAAGGTAGCGCTGGCCGATCGTGGCTCGGCGCCGACGCTGGTCTTCGATGAAATCGACACCGGCGTGGGCGGCGCCGTCGCGGACGCCATCGGCCAGCGGCTGGCGCGGTTGTCGAAGCGCGTCCAGGTGCTCTCGGTGACGCATGCGCCACAGGTGGCGGCGCGCGCGGCGACTCATTTCCTGATCTCCAAATCCGGTACCACCGACCGTGTCGCCACCGGCATTGCCGAGATGGACCGGCCGGCGCGGCAGGAAGAGATCGCGCGCATGCTGGCCGGCGCCACCATCACCGACGAGGCCCGCGCCGCCGCCGAGCGGCTGCTGCGTGAGAACACCGTCGCTTCCTGACGACGCTGCTTCTCGATCGGGATTGCTTCCAGCCGGTCAAATCCGACGTCCCAACAGAGTCAGCATATGGCTGCATCCCGCTGTTTAGGCGTGGTTTTGTCAGAATTTCAGCTCCCGTCCATCCGAATCCTGATCTATTGTCCCGAGCCAACAGCAGCCAGGTGCAAAACCATGTCCGAGAAGCCAGTTGATGCCCTGACCGAAATCGAGGCCGAAGCCGAGCTGAAGCGCCTGGCGGAACAGATCGCCGAGCACGACCGGCATTACCACACCGAAGACGCGCCTGTTATCACGGACGCCGAGTATGACGCGCTGGCGCGGCGCAATCTCGCCATCGAGGAGCGCTTTCCGGCGCTGGTGCGCGAGGATTCGCCCTCGCGCAGGGTTGGCGCGGCACCGGCGGAAGGCTTTACCAAGGTGCGCCATGCGGTGCCGATGCTCAGCCTCGCCAAGGCCTATACCGACCAGGATGTCATCGATTTCATCGAGCGCGGCCGGCGGTTCTTCGACCGCGACAAGGATCTCGACATCGCCTTCACGGCCGAGCCGAAGATCGACGGGCTGTCGGCTTCGCTGCGCTACGAAAAGGGCGTGTTCGTGCAGGGTGCGACGCGCGGCGACGGTGCCGTCGGCGAGGATATCACCGCCAATTTGAGGACGATTGCCGACATCCCGGCGAAACTGAAAGGCTCGGGCTGGCCCGAAATCATCGAGATCCGTGGCGAGGTCTACATGACCTATGCGGAATTCGAAGCGTTGAAGCAACGCTCGGCGGCAGTCGGCGGCCAGGACTACGTCAATCCGCGCAACACGGCGGCCGGGTCGCTGCGCCAGAAGGATCCGTCCGTCACCGCCAGCCGCAACCTCAAATTCTTCGCCTATGCCTGGGGCTACACGACTGCGGATCCTGCTCCGACCCAGTATGATTCGGTGCAGAAGTTCGCGGAGTGGGGATTCAAGATCAGTCCTCTGATGGTGCGGGCGAAATCGGCCGATGACCTGATCGAGCATTATCATCGGATCGAGGAGCAGCGCTCGGCGCTGGGCTACGACATCGACGGCGTCGTCTACAAGGTCGACCAGTTGGAGCTGCAGCGCAGATGGGGGTTCGTCACAGGCGAGCCGCGCTGGGCGGTCGCGCACAAATTTCCGGCCGAACAGGCGATGACGACCGTGCTCAAGATCGATATCCAGGTCGGCCGCACCGGCACGCTGGCGCCGGTTGCGCGGCTGGCGCCGGTCACGGTCGGCGGCGTCGTGGTCGAGAACGTCACGCTGCACAATGAGGACTATATCAAGGGCCTGGACAGCACCGGCCAGCCGATCCGCGACGGCATCGACGTGCGCATCGGCGACACGGTGGTGATCCAGCGGGCCGGCGATGTCATTCCGCAGATCGTCAGCGTCGTCATCGACAAGCGGCCGCCCGATGCCGTGCCATACGAGTTCCCGCACACCTGTCCGATCTGCGGTTCGCCGGCGACGCGCGAGATCAACGAGAAGACCGGCAAGGAAGACTCCCGCCGGCGCTGCACCGGCGAACTGATTTGTCCGGCGCAGGCGGTGGAAGGATTGCGCCACTTCGTGTCACGTGGCGCCCTGGATATCGAAGGCCTGGGGGCGGAGAACATAGACACTTTCTTCAATGCGGGATTGATCAAGACTGCCGCCGATATCTTCACGCTCAGGGATCGGCGCCCGGCGGTCACCAGGGCACTCGCTGAACGGCGCGAGGAGCAGGCGAGGCAGCGCGAGGCCGCATCGGGCAAGACGCGCAAGAATGTACGCAGCGTCGAGGATCGCAATTACGAAGGGTTAGACAAGCTGTTCGCGGCGATCGACTCGCGCCGCGAGCCGGAACTCGACCGTTTCATCTTCGCACTCGGCATCCGCCATATTGGCGAAACGACGGCCGCAGTGCTTGCCCGGACGTTCTCGACCATCGAGGAGTTGATCCGCGTCGGCAAGGAAACAGCGGCCGCTGCCGATCCGCACAGTGTCTTCCCGTCGGTCAACGGCATCGGCGACACGGTTATCAATGCGCTGCGCGATTTCTTCGGCAATCAACGCAATGACGACGTGCTCGACGCGCTGCTCAAGCAGGTCAAGCCGAAGCCTTATATCGTCAACGTCTCGGCCGACAGCGAGGTCGCCGGCAAGACGATCGTGTTCACAGGTTCGCTGGAGAAGATGACACGTTCCGAAGCCAAGGCGATGGCGGAGCGTCTCGGCGCCAAGGTTGCAGGGTCGGTTTCGGCGAAGACCGATCTTGTCGTGGCCGGGCCCGGTGCCGGCTCCAAGCTGAAGCTCGCCAGCGAACACGGCATCGAGGTGATCGACGAGGACGCCTGGCTGGCGCGGATAGGCAAGGCATGACTGGATCGTTCACCGGCTTCGGCGCCAAAGCCATTCCGTTCCTTAAGGCGCTGGATTTCCACCAGAGCCGCGAGTGGTTCCTGGAGAATCGCGACATTTTCGAAAAGGATTTGCGCGATCCCTTCGGCGATCTTGTCGAGACGCTGACGGAGCGCTTCGCGAAGGCCGGCATCGGCCTGCGCGGCGACCGCAAGAAATCACTGTTCCGGATCAATCGCGACGTGCGCTTCGCCAAGGACAAGCGGCCCTACAACCGGCATCTGTCGGCCATCCTGTCGCCCGACGGCACCAAGATGGAGCAAGGGGTGTTCTACGTGCATATCGGGCTGGAGCGCTGCTTTGCCGGCGTCGCCTGGTGGCAGCCGGAGCCGGCGCTGCTGCTGGCGATGCGAAAAGCCATCGCGACAAAACCGGACAATTTTCGCGCCGTGGTGGCGGCGTTGAAGAACAACCGTCTTGAACTGGAGACGGAAGGCTGCATGAAGCGCACGCCACGCGGCTTCGAGCATATCAGCGATGCAGATCTGGTCGCCGCTATCCGCAACCGGCATTTTGTCGTCCAGCACCTCATCGATCAGGCGGGAATTCATGAGGCTGATCTGGTCGACGAGCTCGTCGATTTCACCTTGCGTGCCAAGCCGCTGCTCGACTGGGGCCGAGCGATCGAGGGCAAGGTTTCGGAGCTTTGGGCCACCCCGTAGCCGTTTCGGGTTTCAAGTCGAAGCGAGGGCCGATGCACGGCCTGGTTGCTTTGTGAGTGCAGTTATGCTATGTATTTAGCCATGGTGCTGATTTGCGCCAGTAACCCGCCGCAGAGGCGGGTTTTGCGTTTCGGGTCCTGGCACCGTCCTGCACAGCCGATGAAGCACAGGCGAGTGCGCCTGTAGGGCGCCAACTGGAATCAGGGAATCACACGGCGCGCGTATCGCGGCCTTGCTAGATCAGGACATATCAGTTTCGCTGATTTGTTGGCTCAAGCGAATTCGTCTGACTTTTCAACCGCGCACCCCCTAAATACCGGCGCGACGTTAGGAATGTGACATGTCGGCTGAGACCTTGACTACGAATTCCGTGAACAGCGATTTCTGGCAAGGTGTTCGGCTCTCGATGCCTGTCGTGGTGGCGTCGGCGCCGTTCGCGGTGTTGTTCGGCGCGCTCGCCGTCGACAATGGCTTCTCGGTCCTCGAAGCCTTCCTGATGAGCGCGCTGATCTTCGGCGGCGCCAGCCAGATGGTCGGCATAGAACTGTTCGGCCAGCATGTCGCGCCGTNGTTCGGCGCGCTCGCCGTCGACAATGGCTTCTCGGTCCTCGAAGCCTTCCTGATGAGCGCGCTGATCTTCGGTGGCGCCAGCCAGATGGTCGGCATCCAGCTGTTTGGCCAGCATGTGGCGCCGTGGTTGATCGTGCTGTCGATCTTTGCCGTCAATTTCCGCCATGTGCTCTATTCCGCCGGCATCGGCCGGCGCATCGCGCACTGGCCCGTCATCAGCCAAGCGCTCGGCTATTTCATCCTTACCGATCCGCAGTTCGCGGTGGCCGAGGCGAGGGCGCAATCCGGCCAGACGGTCGGCTTTGCCTGGTATCTGGGACTTGGACTGCCGGTCTACCTGTTCTGGATCGTCGAAAGTGCGCTTGGCGCGGTGTTCGGCAAGCTTATCCCCGACACGCATGCGCTGGGCATCGACTTCCTGCTGCCGATCTATTTTCTTGGTCTGGTGCTGGGCTTCCGCAAGCGGCCGCTGTGGCTGCCGGTGGTCATCGCCAGTGGCGCCGCCTCGATCATCGCCTACAAGACGGTGGGCTCGCCCTGGCATGTCTCGATCGGCGCGATTGCCGGTGTGCTGCTGGCGGTCATCCTGCCTCCCCACCACAGCGGCGTGAAGGCACGGCCATGAGCACGACATTCTGGATCATCATCGCCGGCGCGATCGCCACCTATCTCACGCGCATTGGTGGGCATCTGGTCATCTCCCGCTTCGACACCATCCATCCGCGCGTCGAGGCAGGCCTCAATGCCGTGCCGGCGGCGGTGCTGACGACGCTGGTGGCGCCGGAGCTGTTGAATGCCGGACCGGCGGAATGGGCAGCGTTGGTCGTCACATCAGTGGTTTCGCTGCGTGGCGGACTGATGTCGATGTTCCTGGCGGGGGCTGCGGTGTTGATTTTGGCGCGGCAGGTTGTGGGGTAGCTGCTCCTCAAGGAGATTTGCGAAGGTCGCGAAACTGCCAATCTCCCCCCATGTGGGGGAGATGTCCGGCAGGACAGAGGGGGGCGTGAAGGATCGCCAACGTCATTTGTCCCACGACCAAGCCAAAATAATCCCAGGGCGCAATTGCAAATCGATCGAGAGGTCGGCGGGACAGCGCCCCCCTCTGCCCTGCCGGGCATCTCCCCCACGAGGGGGGAGATTGGCAGCCTCACCGTTCAATCAAATCTTGGCGTCGTGGGGCAGCGGCGCCGTCGCTTTCTCCAGCCAGGCCAGCGTCTCGCCGTCGAGCATCGGTCCGATCTCGGCCAGCACGCGCGCATGATAGGTGTCGAGCCAATGCAGCTCGTCGCGCGTCAGCAAATCCGATCGCACCAGCCTGGTATCGATCGGCGCCAGCGTCAGCGTCTCGAAGCCGTGCATGGCGATGTCGCCGCCCTCGATCGCTTCGGCCGGCGTGACCAGGATGAGGTTCTCGATGCGAATGCCGTAGGCACCTTCCTTGTAGTAGCCCGGCTCGTTGGACAGCATCATGCCTTCCAACAGTTTTTCGGTGCCGGTGCGGGCAATGCGCTGCGGCCCTTCATGCACGGCCAGATACGAGCCGACGCCATGGCCGGTGCCGTGGGCGAAGTCGCAGCCGTGCTTCCACAGCGCCATGCGGGCGACGGCATCGATTTCCGAGCCGCGCGTGCCGGCGGGGAAGCGCAGTGTGGAAATGCCGATCATGCCTTTTAGCACCAGCGTGAAACGCTCGCGCATCTCCTGCGTCGGCTGGCCGATCGGCACGGTGCGGGTGATGTCGGTGGTGCCGTCCTGATACTGCGCGCCGGAATCGAGCAGGAACAGTTCGCCGGCCTTAAGCTTGCGGTTGGTGGCGCGCGATACGCGGTAGTGCATGATGGCGCCGTTCGGGCCGGCGCCGGAAATGGTGTCGAAGGCGACGTCGCGCAGCGGCATCTGGGTTTCTTCACCTGTCTGCCGGCGCGTCTCCTCCAGCCTGGTGACGACGGATATCTCGTCGAGCGAGCCGGGTTTTTGCCGCTCCAGCCAGCACAAAAGCTTCGCCACGGCCGCGCCATCGCGCCGATGCGCGGCGCGCGAGCCATTGATCTCGGCCTGATTCTTGGTGGCCCGCGGGATGCGGGCGGGGTCGGGTGCCGCAACCACCGTGCCACCATTGGCCTCGACCAGCATGCGCAGCCTGTCAGCGGCCAGCACGGGGTCGAGCGCGATTTTCGCGCCACTCTTGGCGAGGGCCACGATCGCCGCTTCGAATTCGCTGGGCTCATGCGGTTCGGCGAGCTGGGTGAGGTAGGCCGCGACCTGACGCGAGAATTTGCGCCGGTCCATGAAAAGCTGGTGCGACCCGTCGGCGGCGAGGATGGAGAAACCAAGCGCCAGCGGCGTGTGCGGCACGTCGCCGCCACGGATATTGAAGGCCCAGGCGATGGAGGAGGGGTCGGTGAGCACCGCGTGGGTGGCGCCGTCCTTGGCGATCGCGGCCGCCAGCCGCGCCAGCTTGTCCTTGGCGAGTTCGCCGGCAAAGCCGATCGGGTGAAGTTCGACGGGTGCCACCGGCGCGTCCGGCTGATCCTTCCAGATGATGTCGATCGGGCTCTTGTCGAGCGGCACCAGCACCGCGCCCGACTTGTCGGCCGAAGCCTGCAGCGCCTTGACCTCGCTGATCGTGTGCAGCCACGGGTCGAAGCCGAGCCGCGCGCCCTTGCCTAGATTGTCCTTGAGCCAGACGGCGGGCGGGTTATCGACCAGGCTTTCGATTGCAAAAATGTCGAGATCGACCTCGCCCCGCACCTGCAGCGTGTAGCGCCCATCGACGAAGACGAAGGCGCGGTCGCGCAGGACGATGGCGACGCCGGCCGAGCCACTGAAGCCGGTCAGCCATTTCAACCGCGCCGAACGATCGGCGACATATTCACCCTGCTGCTCGTCGGCGCGCGGCACGATGAAGCCATCCAGCCCGTTGGCTTCAAGCCATTGGCGCAGCAACCCCACGCGCGGTTTGCCGACGGCCGGGTCGCCCGCGGAATCGAAGGTCTGGAACATGGTGGCCTCCTGCAGTCAGCACAACCGTAGCGTAAGGTCGCGGAAACCGGAATCGATTTCCGGCAGCGGCAAATTGCTACGGCATCGCTTGACTGACAACCGGCGGACCTTGGTCCAAGCTTGTTGTCGGCTTCAATGTTTGAGGTGGATCGTCACCCAGCCTTCGCGATGCAGGGTTCTGACATGCCGGAAGTTCTGGCCGACATAGGCCGAGACGACGGCGTCGCGCTGCCGCTCGAGGATGCCTGACAGCACGATCGAGCCACCGAGGGCGATGTGATCGGCCATTTGCGGGGCCAGCCGCATCAGCGGCCGTGCCAGTATGTTGGCGACGATGAGATCGAAAGGCGCGCGTTTGCCGAAGATCGGGTGGTGAAAGCCTGGAGCGGTGACCGTTTCCACCAGCGCCTTGACGTGGTTGAGCCGCGCATTGGCGGCTGCCACTCTCACCGCCACCGGATCGATGTCGGTGGCCAACACGGGAATACGCGCCAGCTTGGCGACGGCAATTGCCAGCACAGCACTACCGGTGCCAAGGTCGAGCGCGTTGCGCGGGTGCTCGCGCCGGACCACTTTTTCCAGCATTTCCAGGCAGCCGGCCGTGGTGCCGTGGTGACCGGTGCCGAAGGCGAGGCCGGCCTCTATCTCGATTGCGAACTCGCCGCTATGGCGTTTTTTGCGATCATGCGAGCCGTGGACGAAGAAACGGCCAGCGCGCACCGGCTTCAGCCCTTCCAGCGAGCGTGCCACCCAGTCGATGTCAGGCAGGCTCTCGCGCTCGATCGGCTTCGACAGGGAAAGCCCGGCAAGGATGTCCTTCAAGCGGGCCTCGACCGCATCGACGTCGCCATCGGCGTAGAGCGACACTTCGTGGATGTCATTGTCCTCGTCGACCTCAAGCAGGGCGATTGGCAGGCCTTCATCCTCGAAGGCCGCTTCGAGCGCATCGAAAATGCGGATCGACTCGATCTTTCCGATGGAGAAGTAGAGGCGCGTCTGGGTCATGAAATGATGATCAGCTTTTCGCCGCCAGCAGCTTCAGCTTGGTCATGGCCGTTTCCGAACTTTCGCCATAGGCGATGGTGCCGGCAAAGTCACCCTTGGCGTTGAGCAGCAGCACCGAAGCCGTGTGGTCCATCGTGTAGTCGCCGTCGCCGGTGTCGACCTTCTTCCAGTAGATGCCGAACGACTTGGCCATCGCATGGACCTTGTCTGGATCGCCGGTGATGCCGGTGATCCGGTCGGAGAAATTGCTGACATAGGCGTTCATCACCTCTGGCGTGTCGCGCTCCGGATCGACCGAGACGAAATAGGCGTGCAGGTTCTTGCCGTCGTCGCCGAGCGTCTTCAGCCAGCCGGCCAACTCGAACAGCGTGGTCGGGCAGACCTCGGGGCAATGGGTGAAGCCGAAGAAGACAACGCTGGGCTGGCCCCTGAAGGCAGCCTCGGTAATCGGCGCGCCTTTCTGGTCGACCAGGGTAAAGGCTGCGCCGAAAGGCTCGCCGCCATAGTGGCCGCGGTACCAGTCGAAGGTCAGCCAGCCGATGCCGGCCGCCATCAGGACGAGAATGCCGNTCGCCGCCATAGTGGCCGCGGTACCAGTCGAAGGTCAGCCAGCCGATGCCGGCCGCCATCAGGACGAGAATGCCGATCAGGATAGAACGCATCATCAGTAAGGTCCGTCTTGCAATTTCTTCGGCGTGCCAGCCAAGACCAGGCGAGCCCTTGGTTCGGCGAACAGTCTTAGCGGTTTGACCGGGTACACGCAAAGGTGCCGCGTTGACGCAACCGGCCATGGCGGATGCGGCGTTTTCATCCGGTGCCGCCGCTTGCAATGCCGTGCTCTTCGCCCCACCTGAGACCGGCAAACTCGAACCCCGGAGGCTATCTTGCAAGGATCGATTGGGCGAAAACTGCTCGGCGGCGCCCTAGCCGCGTGCCTTGTCCTCGGCGCCGGTGCGGCCCTTGCCGATGAAGTCGGCAAGGTCGGGGTCGATTGGCTCGGCAACGACATCGTCGTCGAGGCGATCAAGGATCCGAAGGTGGAGGGCGTGACCTGCCACGTCTCCTATTTCGATCGCGGCATCATCGATCGCCTGCACAAGGGCAACTGGTTCGAGGATCCGTCCGATTCTTCGATCTCCTGCCGCCAGACCGGTCCGATCATCATCGGCGACATCGACATGAGCGAACGCGGCGAGGAAGTGTTCAAGCAAGGCATCAGCCTGATCTGGAAGAAGCAGGTGGTGAACCGCATCTACGACAAGGCCAACGAGACGCTGATCTATCTCTCGCATTCGCGCCAGGTTCAGAACGGCTCGGCCAAAATGTCGGTCACCACCGTGCCGCTCTATGGCCAGAACGTGGTGTGGAGCAAAGGCAAGCCTCAATAGGGGCTTCAGCTCTTTCGCGGAACCGGTAGACGGACGATTGGTCCCGCTTGCGGGACCAATCGCTCTGACGTAAAGCCGCCGGCATGGATCGTTCCGAAAATCTCGTCCCGAAGGATTCCGAGCCGCGCATCCATCCGACCGCGGAACTGAAGGCGTGCAAGCTCGGCCGCTATGCCTCGATCGGCGAGCGGGTGGTGCTGCGCGAGGTGAGCGTCGGCGACTTCTCCTATTTCGAACGCCATTCGGAAGCGATCTACACGACGATCGGAAAATTCTGCTCGATCGCTGCCAACAGCCGCATCAATGCTCTGGAACATCCCATCGAGCGGCTGACACAGCACAAGGTCAGCTATCGGCCGAACGAGTATTTTCGCTGGCTGGGCGTCGATGCTGCATTCCGCGCACGGCGGCAGGCGAAAGCAGTAACCATCGGCCACGATGTCTGGATCGGCCATGGTGCGGTGATCATGCCCGGGGTCACCATCGGCAATGGCGCCGTCATTGGCGCCAACGCGGTGGTGACGCAGGATGTGCCGCCCTATGCAATCGTCGCAGGCGTACCGGCGAAGCCGCTCAGATCTCGCTTTCCGGCCGCCATCGCGGCCCGGATCGAAGCTCTCGCCTGGTGGGATTGGCCGGTCGAGAAACTCGCGAGCGCGGTTCCCGACATGCAGGCAATGCCGATCGAGGCATTCCTTGACCGCTGGGAAAACGACGGGGCCTGACCTCCCTCAGATGCGCTTGTTAGCGGCCGATCGACGCCCGAGGCTTAACGGATCGGCGTCTCGCCACGAAACAGCGGCTGGTGCGCCCGCATCAAGGCGGCAATCCGGTCGGCGACCTTTCGTACCGGCGGGGAGTGACGTTCCTCGTGATGGGTGACGATCCATTGGTCGGTTTCGAGTTCGGGGATAGGCTGAGCGACGCGAACCAGGCGTGGGTCGCCGTCACCGACGAAGCAGGGAAAGACCGAAAGGCCGGCGCCGGCGGCCACCAGTTCGCGCACCGAATGGGTGTTGTTGCCGCGCACGGCGATGCGGNCAGACGTGTGCTCTTCCGATCTAAGACCGAAAGGCCGGCGCCGGCGGCCACCAGTTCGCGCACCGAATGGGTGTTGTTGCCGCGCACGGCGATGCGGTCGCCGTGATGGGCTTGTAGCCAGCGCGCCGAGGCAATGTTCGCCCCTTCGCCGGTGACGCCGACGAACAACCCGGCGGCGATGCCGTTGATCAGGTGGCGCCCGGAATAAATGGCGTGGGCGACCTTGCCGCTCTGACGGCCGGCCAGCCACTGCTCGGTCGGGCGGTCGCTGCGGATACCGATGTCGGCGGCACGGCGACCGATGTCGACCCGGTCGGTGGTGGTGACGAGCTCCACCCTTATGCCGTCGTCGACCGTCCAGATCTCGCCGATATGGGCGGAAACGAAGGCCGAAGTCCACGGCCCGGCCGACACACGGACAATGCGGTCGGGCAGGCTTCCTTCGCGCCAGCGGGTCAGCGACTGCATTGCTGCCTCGACGTCTTCGGCGCGCCGCAGCAGTTCTTCACCGACCGGGGTCAGCCGGTAGCCGGTCTGCTGACGCACGAACAGCGGTTCGCCGATCTGCCTTTCGAGCGCGGTGACGCGTCGGCCAAGGGTGGCTGCGCTGAGGCGCGTGGTTCCCGTCGCTGCGCTCAAGCCACCCAGCCGCGCAACGACGAGAAACAATCTTAGATCGTCCCAGCTAATGTCCATTTTGCAGAAATGAAAAACTCCTTGCGACCGTGGCTGTAGCGCGAAGCCGGCATCACGCGCAAGTATGCAGGCATTGGAAGCATTGGACAATCCTGCTCGGCGGGATAGCGACAAGCGCCTCGGCTGGCCGACGAGCCAGCGCAATCCTTTCGATCGCGCATGCGCTTTGCGCAGATGCTTTGCGCTTTCGACCAACCAGAGCGCGCCGCCTTTCTGCGCGCCAAAGGAGATGATCATGTTGTATGAACTTCGATCCCATTTCGCCCGCTGGCTTGCCTATCGCCGGACGCTTGCGAGCTTGAGGCGGGCCCCGGACAGCACATTGGCGGACGCTGGCATTTCTCGCGAAGAGATCCGCGAGCGTGCCCGCCACGCCAGCTTGCGACTTTGAGACAATGAGGCGGGCATGCAGATGATGGAACTTTGGGAAGATCGGTCGGTGCCGCGCATCGGGGGTCTGGCGGTCGTGGTGCCGTCCGCTTCAGGGAACCGTTCCGCGCGCTCTCCGGACTGAAACCCCTTCCGCCATGCGGGGGTGGCGCAGCGGAAGGGATTGGAGGTAAACCGCTGTGAAGCGGAAGGAACAGGCACTCTTGCCTGCACGGTTACTGTGACATTAAACCCATAAGGTGTGTTTTCTGACCAGTTCTCTCTATGCGTGCACTCGATTGCGCTGACGTATTTGTCTCCGCCGGGAACCTGAAACGGTCGCCGGTTGTTTCTCATCGCGCCGCTGCATCGAGGGTTTCGATAGATGGAAAAGCTTTTCACCAAGATCGCCAACTGGGTCGCCCATATAGCCGGCCTGCCGCTGACCTTTGCCGTCTGCTGCCTGATCATTGTCGTCTGGGCGGTGAGCGGTCCGTTCTTCGGCTTTTCGGATACCTGGCAGCTCGTCATCAACACAGGCACGACGATCATCACCTTCCTGATGGTCTTCCTCATCCAGAACACCCAGAATCGCGACGGCGCCGCGATCCAGGCCAAGCTCGACGAACTGATCCGGGTCGGCAAGGGCCACAACCACTTCATCGGCATCGAACATCTGACCGAAACCGAAGTCGAGGAGATCCGCGCCAAATGCGAGCGTGCTGCAAAGCGGCATGACGAGCAGATCGCCGCCGCCGCGGCGAAAAAGGCCGTGGCGCAGAAGCGCGGGCCGAAAACGCACGCGGCCTGAAAGTCAGCCTTTCATGAACGCCGCGAAAGGCTCCTTGTAGTCCGGATGCCAGCGTGACAGAGCAGGGCGGTTCTCGATGATGTCGCCGATTGCCCAGGCCATGCGCTTTTCATCCAACGGCCGCGCCACCTCATTGTCCGGGCACAGGATGTAGAAATCGCCCCGGACTAGGGAATCCAGCATGAAATCAATGACCTGTTCACCGGTCCAGGCACCGGCCGGTTTTTCCGTCGCGCCTTCGGTCAGGCCGGTAAAGGTGAAGCCGGGGATCAGCAGATGGGCGGCAACACGGGCGCCGGGTTCGTTGCGCAGTGCATGCGCCAAGCCTTCGGTGAAAGTCTTCACTCCGGCCTTGGAGACATTGTAGGCAAGATTGCCGGGCGGTGTGGTGATGCCTTGCTTGGAACCGGTGTTGACGATCAAACCCGGCCTTGCCGAGGCCAGCATGCGCGGTGCGAACGCCTCGACGCCATGCACGACGCCCCAGAAATTTATGTCCAGCAGCCGTTTCCAGGCATCGCGGTTTTCCCAGGGCTTTCCGGGGTTGTCGCCGACTCCGGCATTGTTCATCAGCAGCGACACATCGCCGAAGGCGCCGAACGCCCTTTCGGCGAGACGGTCCACCTCATCCGCCTTCGAAACGTCGGCGTCGACGGCAAGCACGGCACTGTCGCCGCCGATCGCAGCGACGGCGCGCGAGGCGTGTTCAAGGCGCGCGCCACCGATGTCGGCCAGTACGATCTTCATGCCCATCGACGCAAACCGCTTGGCGGCCGCAAGACCGATGCCGCTGGCGGCGCCGGTGATGACGGCGGCGTTGCCTCGGCCAAGAGCGGGCAGGGCTGTCTGGATTTCGGCGTCGGTGGTCATGGGCGATGGGTCCTTCTTTCGATGGCGCCGAACTTAGAGACTGTTTGAAAATCCTGCTCTGGCGGCCATCTGATGGCGTTTTCTGCGCTTCCGTTGCTCACGGACCAAATGTCCGCTGCGCTACGGTTCTCGAAACCACCATCATATGACTCACCAGAGCGAATTTCGAAACAGTCTCTTAGCGCTGGAACGGGCTTGCGCAAGCCTCTGATCGCCCTGTTTGGGTTGACCAGTTCGGTCGAGGCTGCGCATGTTGTCCCGGCAAAAGGAGACTTTTGCCGGGACAAATGGAGTTTTCCTGATTGACGGACTGGGTCGCAATTCTCAAGGAACAGACCACCATCGGTGACCAGATGGGGCGCGAGGTGCCGCAGATGCTGGCCAACCCCGACATTAGCGAAGCGCAGGTGAAGACGCTGTTCTCGGCGCTGGAAAAACAGGCCGAATTCGTCGAGAAGCTGCGCATGGCCCTGGAAAAGTTCGGCCATGATTTCTCGATCATCAAGGCCGCGGAGCGGCTGGAGGAGCGCTATGCCGACCTTGCCGCAGCAGTGGCGGAAAAGCTGAAGGCAATGCGCAAGTAGGATCTACTTTTCGATGACCCGCGCGAAACGCGTATCCGGCACGAGCCATACCATCGCGACCAGCACATAAAGCGCGACGCCGATCCACTGGCTGACGAAGGTCAGCACGACGGCTGCGATGTAGATGGCCAGCGAGATCTTTCCCTTGCGATCGTTGCCCAGTGCCTTGGCAAAGGCTGTGTCGTTGCCGTGCAGGCGATGCAGTGCGGCGGCCAGTATCGTATAGGCGATGGCGCATAGCGCCAAGTCGATGCCGTAGACGGCGACCGGCACCGGCGCAAAGTGGTTCTCGCCCATGAAGGCCGTCGTCACCGGCATCAGCGACAGCCAGAACAGCAGATTGAGGTTCGCCCACAACACGCGGCCGTCGACGCGCTGCACGGTGTGGAACATGTTGTGCAGGTTGTTCCAATAGATGCCGACATTGATGAAGGACAGCACGTAACTGAAGAAGATCGGCCACAACGGCAACAGGGCGTAAACATCCTCGCCATGCGGCACTTTCAACTCAAGCACCATGATGGTGATGATGATGGCCACGACGCCATCGGTGAACGCCTCGACCCTGCCTTTGCCCATAAATCCTCCCTTCTGCCGGCACAGGTTACGGTACGAAATCCAAAGACGCCATCTCTCGAGTTGAGTGTTCAACAACGAGCTTGTGGCTCGGGCAACGCCCACCGTGCTGTCAGGAGGCCGGCCTGCCGGTCGGAACGTCGCGGATGAACGTGCGTTAAGGTCGCGATCCCCGAAACCGGTAATGAGGTTGGCCATGGCCATTCGCGATTTGGCCCGTACGCACAATGAAACTCGCGGCGATGCTCTTGCAATCCCCACCGTCGCCGCAATGATTGCCGTGCTGTTTGCCGGCAGCACCATGCTGACGCCGCTCTACATCATCTACAAACAGCAATTCGGTTTTTCACAGATCACGCTGACGCTGATCTACGCGGTGTATGTCGTCGGCAACCTGGCAGCACTGCTGATGCTGGGCGGCATCTCGGATGTTGTCGGGCGCCGGCCCGCGAGCCTGGCGGCCATGCTTGTCGCCATCATCAGTGCGCTTGTCTTCCTGTTTGCCGGAAACGTCGTCTCGCTCGACGTGGCCCGCATTCTGAGCGGGCTCGGCATCGGCGTTGGCGCGGGGACCGGAACCGCATGGATTGCCGAGCTTCTTCCCGGCGCGGACAAGTCGCGCGCCAGCGTCATCGCCACCAGCACCAATTTCCTCGGCCTCGGTCTTGGCGCCTTGATTTCAGGACTTCTGGCTGAGTACGAGCCCTGGCCGTTGCGGCTGGTCTTCATCGTCTATCTGGCGGCACTCGCGGTGGTGACGATCCTGGTCTGGCGCACCCGTGAAACGGTGGCGAGGCCGGGTGGCCTCAAGCACGTTTCCATCCGGCCGCAGCTCTCCGTGCCGGAGGATATCCGCGCGCGCTTCGTCGCGCCGGCGGTCACCGGCTTTGGCGCGATGGCGCTGGTCGGCTTCTATGCCGCCGTGGCGCCGAGCATACTGGCACAGCAGCTGCATGAGACCAATCACGCCGTCGCCGGCGCGCTGTTCTTCGAACTGGCGATCGTCACAGCGATCAGCATCGTGGTTCTGATGCACATGAAGAGCAACAAAGCGATGCTGGTTGCGCTGGCATTGATGATCCCAAGCGTCCTGGCGGTGGTGGTGGCGCAAATGCTGGCTTCACTGATGTTGATGATCGCGGCGACAGCCTGCTGCGGCGTGGTGGCGGCGCTCGGCTACCGTGGTGGCCTGCAGGTGGTGAACGAGATCGCGCCGCAGGACCGCCGCGCGGCGGTGGTGTCCAGCTTCTTCATCTGCTGCTTTGTCGGCAATGCCTTGCCCGTCATCGGCATCGGCATCGTTTCGACCTATGCCAATTCTATCGCCGCTAGCCTGGCCTTCGCTGGCATGATTGTCATTTTTGCGGTGGTGGCGCTGGCCTTCGGGCTGAAACACAGGCGTTGAGACGAGGCAGCGCTCGGGCTCAGCGGTTCGGCATTTCGGGCGCCATGTTGGCGCGCTGGCGCGGCACGCCGAGCCCGGTATCCGGTGGCTCGCCGGCAGCCGGCCTGTTCTCGATCATGTGCAAGGTCCGCCAGCCGCCGAAGCGGTAGTAGGCGGCCGCCAGAACCAGCGAGGTGATCGAGCCGGCCGGAAAACTCCACCACAGCGCCTCCTCACCGAACACGCCGCGCATGAAATAGGCAAAGCCCGTGCGCACGACCAGCACCGAGATCACCAGGATGATCAGCGGCGGCATCACGGCGCCCGTGGCGCGCACCGTGGCAAACAGCACGATGGTGATACCGAACAGGATGAACGACCACGACGCGATGGTGTTGACGTGGCTAGCGATATCGATCGCAGCACTATCGCTGCTCAGGAACAGGCTCAGCACCGGGCGGTCGAAAACGGAAAGCACGGCAACCAGTGCGCCCGTCAGGACCAGGTTGAAGCCGACTCCGGAGGCGGCGATGCGGCCGATCCGGTCCCAGCGCCCGGCGCCGACATTCTGCGCCGCCATCGAGGAAACCGCGGCGCCGATGGCGAGCGCCGGCATCTGGATGTAGGTCCATAGCTGCGCGGCGATGCCGTAGGCAGCGGCGACCTGCGAACCGTAGGAATTGACCATGCCCATCACCGTCAGTGCTGCTGCCGAGATGACGATCATCTGCAACCCCATCGGCACGCCCTTGAAGACGACGATGCGCAGCAAGGAGGGGTCGGGTCGCAGCAAAGCGAGATCGGCGCCGGCCAGCCTCAGCGGATGCTTGCGCACATAGAGCACGATGAGGATGGCGATCACGCTCACCGTCTGGCCGATCAGCGTGGACGTAGCGGAGCCGGCGATTCCGAGTTCGGGAAACGGCCCTATGCCGCGGATGAGCAGCGGGTTGAGGACGATGTCGAGGACAACGGCCAGCGCCATGAAGAAGAAGGGCGTGCGTGAATCGCCGGCACCGCGCAGCACGGTCATGACGAAGGACAGAAGGTTCATCATCGGCACGGCCACGAAGATGATGCGCAGGTAGGAGCGGGCCAGCGGCAAGGCATCGGCCGGCGTGCCCAGCGCGCCCAGGATGGCGTCGACCCAGATCCAGCCGCAGACCGCGAACACCACAGAGACCAGGAAGAAGAAGGTGGCGCTGGTGCCGACGATGCGGCGTGCCTCCGGCAGGTCGCGGGCGCCGACCGACTGGGCCACCAGAATGGTGGCGGCCATGCCGATGCCGAACACCGTGCCGAGGATCAGGAACAGGACGAGGTTTGCATTGGAGGTGGCGGTCAGCGCCGATTCGCCGAGGAAGCGGCCGACCCAGACGGCGTTGATCGAACCGTTGAGCGATTGCAGTACGTTGGAGCCGAGCACCGGCAGTGCGAACAGCAGAAGTGTGCGTGGGATCGGGCCGCTGGTCAGGTCGCCGGTGCGCCGGCGCGTGGGCATTTTTTCGTCCATGACGGGCAACTCGGCGAAGGTTAATCTCAAGAGCGGTTCACCGTTTCACGGAAACGGCGAACCGCTCTCTCTTTGTTTCGACGCAATTCCGGACGGAAAACCGCTACGCACTTTTCCTGGAATTGCTCAAGTCCGGTCCGCGATGATTGCCGATTCACCGGGACAGGTCATGCCTTGATCTAATCATGTTCTCAAAACTTCAGGAATGGGATATTGATCCTCAATGCGTGGGGCCGCATTCCTACTAGATCTTGGATAGACCGGGGGGTTCATGTCCGATATTCCGCTGTTTTTCGAGCGCCTGAACCGGCGCGCGTTTCTCGGTGCGTCCGCCTTGGGCGCGGCATCCGTGGCTCTTTCGGCGTGCACCACGACGGACGTGGCGCCGCCGCCGGTGGCTGCACCGCCAAGCGATCCGGCTTTCGGCGATGCCGCAAGCATGTATGCGGCGCGCGTCGACGAGGGCTATCAATTGCCGGCAATCCCGGTCGCCAAGCTCGATCCGAAGTTCGTGCGTCAGATCGTGTCCGACCCGACCGGAGAGAGACCCGGCACGATCGTCGTCGATACCTCCGAGCACTTCCTCTATCTGGTGGGCGACGGCGGCAAGGCTATCCGCTACGGCGTCAGCCTCGGCAAGGCCGTTCGGATGGACCGGCAGTGCCGTGGTTCAGGCGCGGAAAAAGTGGCCGGTCTGGACACCGCCGCCGGAAATGATCGTGCGCCGGCCGGAATTGGCGAAATACAAGGACGGCATGCCGCCAGGCCCGCAGAGCCCGCTCGGCGCCCGCGCGCTGTATCTGTTCCGGGACGGCAAGGACACGATGTACCGTCTGCACGGCACGCCGGAGTGGGATTCCATCGGCAAGAACGCATCGTCGGGCTGTGTGCGCTTCATGAACCAGGACATCATCGACCTTTACGGCCGCGTCAACGGCGTCGCGCCGGTCTTCGTGCGTCCCAATCTGTCGGCTGCTGGCAAGATCATGGCCGTTTCGAGCAGGACCGCCGAGCCGATCGATGCGGGCGTGCCAAGGGACGCGGAGATGTTGAAGTAAGCCGTCACGATCCCTCAGGCGGACGCGCTCGGCGCGCCCGCCCTTGTGTCGTCGTTACTTCTTGGCCAGGCCCGGCAGCGTCACCTGATAGACCAGGAACATGGTGTCGACATCGGCGCCGTCCTCGGCCTTGTAGGGCGCGCCGACCTGGAAGCCGTCCTGAGCGAGGAAGTCGTTATCGTTGGCGATGAACAGGAAATAGTCGTCGGGCAGCTTTGGATCGAGCACGCTGACCACCGACATCGCCTCCCACTTCTCCGACAGGTTGTTCTTGTCGTTCGGCGCGCCATTGTGCAGGCCGAAGCGGCCGAGTTCGGCACTGTCGTTGATATCGATGAACGGCGTCAGCTTTGCCGGCGTCACCGACGGGTCGAGCACGCCCTTGGGCGCCAGCGGCTTGTCGGCGGCATCGAAGGCGCCGCCTGCAATATCGGTCGCGGCCGAGACGTCGACGACGAAGATCTGGCGCACCAGCGAGGTGTCGCCTTTCACGCCCTGACCGTTGCCGCCGTCGCGCGCCAGCATCAGGAAGGCCTGATCCGATAACGCCACGATCTCGCTTTGCGCGGCGATCTTGGTCTTGCCCTTGGCATCCTTGAACACCGGCAGCGGCACGACATATTCATGCGCCAGCTTGAGATGGGCGAGGTCGGAAGCGTCATAGACCAGCGCCCTGGTGTTCTGGCGGGTCGAGGGCGAATCGCCGCCATCCTGCCGGGGCGCCGACTGCAGCACGGCGATCAGGAACTTGCCGTCGGGCGTCATCGCCATGCCTTCGAGGCCCTGGTTGTTCTGGCGGCCGGTATCGGGATCCTTCGGATCGGGCTCGGCCGCACCCGGGCCGGGATTGTCGGAGGCGAAGTTCGGGGCGCCGTGGCGCATCGGCACGAGGGCGGCGGGCGGCTGGGTCGCCGACAGCAGATGTCCGTCGGCGGAGAACCGGTAGATGTTGGGGCCGTATTCGTCCGAGATGAACATGGTGCCGTCGGGCAGGCGCGCGATCGCCTCGTTGTCGAGCGCCAGCTTGCCGTTGGCTTCGGGCAGGATCGGCATGTCGCCGCTTGCCGCGCGCACGCCGTTGAGTGGATCGAGGCCGGTGGCATCGGCACCCTTGTCGTCGGTGAGAAGCATGGTGTCGGCAAGCGTTGCCTTGACGCCCGTCTGCTCCTGGCCGGCAGCCGGTGCGGCGCGCAGTGCGGTCGGCGTGAATTCGATGCCGATCGTGTTGAGGCGCGGCCGGTAGTCGGTGGTGCCGACGACATTGTAACCGCGGTCCGGCAGCAGCCACAGCGAGCCCTTGTAGCCGCTCGCATCACGCGTCCAGCTGGTGGTATCGATCGACATGCCGGAGCCCGAGCCGAAGGTCTCGCCGAACTTGTCGCGCTGGGCGGCCGGGATGCGGCCGACGCCGACCAGTCCCTTGTTGACGAGGCCGCCGATCGTCGCTGTGCTGTCGGCGAGCGCCGGCGTCAAGGCGGCGAACAAGGCCAGCGCGACGCCGAGCGACGCGGTTCGGTGCAGGTGTTTCATGGATGAACCTCTTTGTGACAGATGTGCCGAAGCGGCCGCGCAGGACGAAAAACTGAAAGAGATGCAACATCGATGATGCCGCGCGCTCCCGAAACGCGGTCTACGGCGCGAACATGATGCTTGCGTGACAGCGCACGATGCATGCCTGCCGTCTTTTCTACCTGACGACAAAAACGTGCGATTGGCGGAAAGAATTGATCACGTCGTCAGGGCCTGGTCGACGACCGACATCTCGAATGCGAAGGCCGCGCACGAGACTCGTCATTCCCGGATATTCATGGAATTGGCCGAGGCGGGCGAGAAGCCGGTCGATCGAAACGCGTTTATCGGACCGCGCAGCATCAATCGCTGTCGCGCGCCACCAGCTCCAGCGGCCAGACCTCACGCATGATCCGCGGACCATCCGGGCCGGCGAAGGCGGGCAGCGACGCCAGCAGCATTTCGGCGAGCCGCTGTCCCATCGGCTCCAGCGCCGGGCGGAAGGCGGTCAATGCCGGCGAAAAGTAGCGGCAGAGCGGGGTGTCGACGATGACGGTCACCGCCATGTCGTGACCCGGCCTGATGCCCATCTCGGCCAGCGCCTTGCAGCCGCCAAGCGCCATCGCGTCATTGTTGAAGATGATGGCGGTCGGCGGGTTCTTGGACCGCATCACCTGCGGCGTCACTTCGTAGCCGGCGGCCTCGTTGATGAAGCCGGACGCAATCAACTCCGGGTCGACCTCGATGCCATGCCGCCGCAAAGCCTTGCGGTAGCCGGCCAGGAACAGATAGCCGAAATTGAGGTCGAGCGACGGGCGGATGGCGGCGATGCGGCGGTGGCCGCGCGCCACGAGGCGGTCGACCGCATCGGCTCCGGCCTTTTCGAAATCGAGGTCGAGGGAAGGGTAGGACTTGGTTCCGGAGCGGCTGCGCCCGAGCGTGGCGAATGGGAAACCGACCTGGGTGAGATAGTCGATGCGCTCGTCTTCGCGCCGCGTCCAGGCCAGCACCACCGCATCGGCCCGGCGCGTCTCGACGACACGGCGCAGGCGCTCTTGCTGATAGTCGCCCGGAGCGCCCATGACCACGATCAGGTCGAGCCCGCTTTCGGCGAGCCTTGCCTGCAGCCCGATCAGGAGCGGAATGAAGAACGGCTCGCCATATTGCTGGTCGCCCGGATGCGGCTGCATCATGAAGGCGATCGAATGGGTGGCGCCTTGCCGCAAGCTGCGGCCGGATTGGTTCGGCGAGTAGTTGAGTGTCCTGGCCGCTTCGAGCACGCGTTGGCGCGTGTCGGCATTGACGTCGGCACGGCCGTTAAGGGCGCGCGACACCGTGCCGATCGAAATGTTCAGGTGACGGGCAAGGTCGTGAATGCTGGATGCCAAGTGACTGTTCTCCCCCTTGCCTGGCTAGCACCGGCAGCCGTGCAGGCCAAGACGACAAGACGATTTTCGCGAGCGGCCAATTGACATTCTACGCCTTCGGGTGTGTTCTCGTAAACGTTTACGGAAAAACGTTTACGGCCATGCCGTGAATGCCGTGACGATCGGTCTGGAGGGACCGAGAGGGAGGAGCACTGGATGGTCAATGTCGTCCTGGTCGGTTGCGGAGCCATGAGCAAGGCCTGGCTCGATGCCGCGCGGCAGATCGACCGGCTCGCCATTGTCGGCCTTGTCGACCTCGACGCCGACAGGGCGCGAGCGAGGGCGCACGAATACGATCTCACCGGTGCCGTCATTGGAACCGATCTCGACGCCGTGCTCGACCAGACCCGGCCTGACGCAGTATTCGACGTGGTGGTTCCCGCCGCCCGGCGACAAGTCGCGCTTTCCGCCTTTGCCCATCATTGCCATCTCTTGACGGAAAAGCCGCTCGCCGACACTCCTGAGAATGCGCGGGCCATCGTCAAGGCCGCTCGCCAGGCCGGGCGCGTTCATGCCGTCGTCCAGAACCGCCGCTATGTCGCCGATGTCAGGCGCATCCGGAGGTTCCTGGACTCCGGCGCCATTGGTGCCGCCACCAGCATTCATGCCGACTTCTTCGTCGCGCCGCATTTCGGCGGCTTTCGCGAAGAGATGGCCCATGTCCTGCTGCTCGACATGGCGATCCACACCTTCGACGCCGCCCGTTACATGGTCGCCGGCGAGCCGGCCGGCGTCTATTGCCAGGAATGGGAGCCGGCCAATTCCTGGTACCGGCAGGGATCGTCGGCCAGCGCCGTCTTCGATCTCGGCGGCGGCAGACTGTTCACCTATGCCGGCTCATGGTGCGGCGCCGGTTTCCGCACGAGCTGGGAGGGCAGCTGGCGCATCGTTGCCGAGCGCGGCAGCCTCATTTGGGACGGCCATGACGTGCTGCAGGCAGAGGTCGTGGCGCCGGGCCGCGACGGCCTTTTCGACAAAACCCAGCCAATCGAAGTGCCGCCGCTCGATCCCGCCGACCGCGTCGGCGGCCATCTCGGCATTATCCAGGATTTCATCCGCGCCATCGAGACCGGCACCGAGCCGGAGACGCGCGGCGCCGATAACATCAAGAGCCTGGCCATGGTTTTTGGCGCCATCGAGAGCGCCGAAACCGGCCGCCGGGTGACGATCGCAGAGGACGCACAATGACGCTAAACCCGCTTCTCGACATCCGGATAGGCACCATGGTGCCGGCCAACCTCGACGATCCGGCGGCCTACATCAAGGCGATCCTGCCGCTCGGTTTCGAGAGCATCCAGCCTTTCTTCTGGCAGACGCTGGGCGGCAAGGACTTGCCGCGTCTTGCCGGCCAGATCCGAGAGGCGATCGGCGATGCCGATGTCACCGTGTCCTCGCTCGGCGTATTCGGCAATCCGCTCGAGAGCGGCGATGTCGACCGCGGCGTGCTCCAGGCCTGGGAAACGGTGATCGACAACGCGCATCTGTTCGGCACCTCGATGGTCAGCGGCTTTACCGGCCGCCTGCGCGGCAAGCCGCTGACCGACAGCCTGCCGCGCTTCAAAGAGGTCTGGGGACCGCTGGCCAGGCGCGCCGCCGACAAGGGCGTGCGCATCGCTTTCGAGAATTGCGCGATGGACGGCAACTGGGCTCAAGGAGACTGGAACATTGCCCACAATCCCGACGCCTGGGAGCTGATGTTCAACGAATTGCCGAACGACAATTTGGGCCTCGAATGGGAGCCCTGCCACCAGCTTGTCTATTTGATCGATCCGATGCCGCAGATCCGCAAATGGGCGCCGCGCATCTTCCACGTCCACGGCAAGGACGCGACGGTGCGCTGGGATGTCATCCGCGAGCATGGCGTGTTCGGTCGGCTGCCTTTCGTCCAGATGCGCACGCCGGGCTTCGGCGACAGCGACTGGACGCGGGTGATCAGCGAATTGCGGCTGGCCGGCTACAAGGGCGCCATCGACATCGAGGGCTGGCACGATCCGGTCTATCGCGGCGATCTGGAAATCACCGGGCAGGTGCGGGCGCTGGAATATCTGAAGCAATGCCGGGGAGGCGCCAGCTACCTGCCAAACCCGATGTGAGAGCAGACCGGCGGGGGGAGCCAGCCGGAAAGCCTGCGGCATACTGCCGGAACGGATGTTGAAACCCTCGGATTGCGAGGACAAAAGGGAGGAACTTGCATGAGCATCGCGAAGAGAACGACACTTCTGCGCTCGACCGTCGTGGCGGCGGCCACGGCGCTTTGCGCCACAATTTCTACCTTGCCCGCACAGGCGCTCGACGCCCAATGGTGCAAGGATGTCCACATCCGTTTCTTTGTCGGCGGCGCCGAGGGCGACGCTTTCGGCACCATCGTCTACAATGGCGCCAAGCAGGCTGCGGCCGATCTCGGACCGAAGGTCGACTACATCTTCTCCCAGTGGGACGTTGAAAAGATGGTGCAGCAATTGCGAGAGGCGGTCGCGGTTAAGCCCAACGGCATCGCCATGATGGGCCATCCTGGCGACGGCGCGATCATGCCGCTGGCCGAGCAGGCGCACAAGGACGGCATCAAGATGATGTACCAGAACGTGCCGGTGCCGAAGGTGGTGGAAGCGTTCGGCGGCGGCTATGTCGGCGCCCAGCAGGAGCAACAGGGCCGCGCGCTTGGCGCCGAGGCGTTCAAGCTCGGCAAGCTCAAGGCCGGCGACAAGGCGATCATGATCGGCCCGTTCGAGAACGAGGCCCGTGGCGCGCGCGAGCGCGGCACGGTGGCGGCGCTCAAGGAGGCCGGCGTCGAAGTCATCCAGCTGTCGTCGCCGCCAAGTGGCGAATGGGCTTCCGATCCCAATCTGGCGATTCCGGTGATCACCGCGGCACTGCTCAACAATCCCGACGTCAAGGCGGTCGGTTATCCCGGCGGGCAGATGCTCGGCAATGTTCCGACCTACATGCAGGCGGCGGGACGCAAAGCGGGTGAGATCTTCAACTTCGGCTTCGACACCAGCCCTCAGATCGTCGAGGGTTTCAAGGGCGGCTGGGTGCAGCTGACGGCCGACCAGCAGCCGTTCCTGCAAGGCTATCTGCCGATCCTCAGCCTCTGCCAGCAGGTGGTGCTCGGTCTGGCGCCAATGAATGTCGACACCGGCGCCGGTTTCGTCACGCCCGACAATTACGAGATCGTCGCCGAGCTTGCCAAGCAGGCGCTGCGCTGACCTCCCAAGCCGTCGGCCGGGNTCAAGCCCGGCCGACGGGATCGCTGGCCAAGGCCGGCAAGAGACAATCAAGCGAGGATCGCCATGGCCGAACGAATCATCGAACTGCGCGACATCAGCAAATCCTACGGTCAGGTCTATGCGCTGGGCGGGGTCAATCTCAGCGTCGACCGCGGCGAGGTGGTCGGCCTGATCGGCGACAATGGCGCCGGCAAGTCGACGCTGATCAAGATACTGTCGGGCGTGGTCAAACCGACCAGCGGCGAAATCCTGGTGCGCGGCAAGCCGGTGACGGGATGGAGTGCGGCACGCTCGCGCGATGCCGGTATCGAGACGGTGTTCCAGGACCGGGCGCTCGCCGTCCAGCAGACGATCGTGCGCAACATCTTCATGGGCCGCGAACTCACCGGATTCATGGGCTTTTTGAAGGTCAACAAGGAGGTCGAGGAAGCGAGCCGGCTGATGCGCGAGATCGGCTTCACCTCGAAAGTGTTCACGCCGCACTCGATCGTCGGCCAGCTGTCGGGAGGCGAACGCCAGGGCGTGGCGATCGCACGCGCCATCTACAAACAGGCGGAGCTGATCATCCTTGACGAGCCGACGACGGCGCTGTCGCTGACCGAGACCGCCAAGGTCTTCCATTTCGTGCGCCAGGTGCGGGCGAGCGGCCGCTCGATCCTGTTCATCGGCCACAACATCCACCATGTCTTCGACATTGCCGACCGCTTCGTGGTGATGGACCGCGGCAAGGTGGCGCTGACCGCCGATCGGAGCGAGGTCAAATCGGCCGAAGACCTCATCAACTTCATGGAAGACGTTGCACACCCGGGCGGATTGGCCGGACTGCACGATGCCGGCGACGCGGAGCAGAGAGCACGATGAGCAAGACCATGGAACCTGATCTGCACGAGCCGGCGGCCGGCACTTCTCGCCCCAGTTCCCAGAAGGAGTGGAAGCACCCATCCGATCACTGGATGCGGGGGTTCATCCTCGACAACCGCGCTTCGCTTGGCACGCTCGGCGTGTTCATCATCATGATGGCGGTGTTCATGGTCGCCAACCCGACTGTCTTCACCACCTGGTATCTCTACCGTTCGGTGCTGACGACGCTGCCGGTGGCGCTGTTCGTGGTCGTGCCGCTGGTCTTCGTCGTCACTTGCGGCGAGATCGACCTGTCGTTTCCGGCGACGATGGGTTTTGCTTCCTGGGTCTTCGCGCTGGTCGTGCAGGCCGGCTATGATCCGTTCCTCGGTATCATTGCGGCGCTGATCACCGGCTTGCTGCTCGGTTTCCTCGTCGGTTCGCTGGTGGTCTATGGCGGGCTGTCGTCGCTGATCGCCACGCTTGGCATGAATTTCCTGCTGCGCGGCCTGATCCAGATCATCAACGAAGGCAAGTCGATGGCGCTGACCAGCCTTGCCGACAGCTGGGCCTACACGATCTTCTCCGGCGAGCTCATGGGCATTCCGGTGCAGATCTTCTGGGCCATCGGCTTTGTCGTGCTGTCGGCGATGCTCTACAACCGCCATCGCTTCGGCGCGCAGGTGAGGGTGGTCGGCGACAATCCCGACAGCGCCCAGCAGATGGGCATCGACGTCAAGCGCGTGCGGGTGAAAGTGTTCGTCTTGGTCGGCATAGGGGCTGCGATCGCCGGCACCTTCTCGGTGATGATCAACTTCACCTGGTGGCCGACAGCCGGCGACGGCTATCTGCTGCCGGTGCTGGCATCGGTGTTCGTCGGCGGCACGCCAACCTGGGGCGGCATCGGCACGGTCGTCGGCGGCGCCATCGGCGCCGTCACCGTGTCCTTCATCCAGACCGGCGTCGTGGCGGCGGGGTTGAGCGGCTTCTACGTCCAGTTCTTCAACGGCCTGATCATCATCCTGTCACTGCTCGGCCATAAGTGGAACCAGGCACGGTACCGGTAGCTCAGCCGCATTTAGCGCCAGTCGAATAGTGGTGTTTCACCCAATGGTTTCTCTTCAACAACCGGAGCCTCGGCCTGTTGTTTCCGATGTGCTGCTTCTAAGATAATTTTCGCGTCTTCTAGCGCCAACAGAAATTCATCGAGGCACTCGCGTAATTCATTTCTTGAGAGAAGCTCAAAGTCACCGCGGTTCCACACGAGGGGCTGGCGTTTCGCTGAATCGCCTTTTCCTACTTTTGGGAAGCAGAGAAATTCGCCAGGCGATTTCCTAAAATCGGTTAGCGAAAACACAGCATCCTCAAAAATCGTGGCGAGCAAACGCATTTGCCAGATGGTCAATGGGAAGTTTGCCCAACCCACTGTAAAGATAGGAACCTGAAGCCCATTCTCAACGATGGTTATGAGGGGCTTCACAGGAACGACAAGCCCCTTACCAACTCGAAATGGTTCAATTATTTCGTCAAAACACGGCTTGCCGAAGTAGCCCCTTTTTTCATCGTAGTCATAAAACGCCTCAAGGTACTCGCCGACAATACCACGGCTATTTGCGCGTCCCTTCGACATTGCCGCAATCAACGCGGTGCGCCGATCGAGTCCATAGACAATTCGGTCTCGAATAATCGGCGACGCCGCAGAATACGTAGTCGTTGGAAAGCCGGTCACAAATCTAACGAGTTCTTTCGTCGTTCGGGTGCGATCCGGAAAAACATATCGGACCCAGTTGTGAGCGTAGGGAGGCCTGCTAAGTTTGCTTATCTGCACGAGCGTTCCTCATTAGTGCCGGGTTTGACGTAAGAAATATTGCTGGATGAGATCGTCGGATATCTCCATTCCAGGATTGCTCCTCCCCGAGGCATTATACACTAGGTCCCACGGCCCACCTTTTTCATGGGACATATTCACAAGTTTTGTCGCCCCCAAACGCATGTATTTGTCAATTATCGGATGCAGGAAATTTGCATCAGGCCCGCTTATAGTTTCGTATACGGGCAATTTCTTCAAAGAATTTAAATCGAGCCTCGTGGCTCTTGTTCTAATATCGGCAGCTCCAAAAGATTTAAATTCGGAATATATCTCCCTAATTACTGGACCGTAGTCCCAAGCCTCGATCTTTGCTTCAATTAACGGCTTTCCAAAATTAGCTAGATATGTGGAATGCAGAAAATATATTATTTTGTTGATCTCAAGATTTGTAATCCCTAACCCTTCTGCGTCCGCACGATCGAGAACCAAATTTGCAATATATCGTGAGTCGTAGGCCATGCAAGGAATTGTACCCTATTTGTTCCGGGATGTCAGGCAAATTGCAAATGCACTCACACCGCCGCGACGAACCCGTCCAGCACGCGTTTCTGGCCGGCCTTGTCGAAGTCGATGGTCAGCTTGTTGCCTTCGATGGCGGAAATGTTGCCGTTGCCGAATTTCTGGTGGAAGACGCGGTCGCCGACGTTGAAGGCGGACGGCTTGTCGGCGACGGATTTGGCGACCAGTTCGCCGTCGATGGTGCGGCCTTTGACCGAGGTGCGGCCGGCGCCGTAGCCGCTATCGGTCTCGCCATAGCCGATGCGCTCGACCTGGTGGCCGGAGCGCGAGCCCCAGTTGCGGTCGGTCGCCTCGGTGCGGTTGGCCTGTGCGCGTTGCCAGCCCGGCGTCGCGTAGGTGTTGGAGAAGGCGCCGGATTTTTCGGTGTTGGCGCCGACATTGTCGAAGCGCGAGGCGCCATAGGGGTTTTGTCTTCCCGCGCCTTGGCCGCCGCGGCCGGAGGCAAAAGAACCGCCGCCATAGGAATTGCCATAGCCGCCATAGGAGTTGCCGCTTTCGGCGACCTCGACATGGGCTTCCGGCAGTTCGTCGAGGAAGCGCGATGGGATCGTCGATTGCCACAGGCCGTGGATACGGCGGTTGGAGACGAACCACAGATGCAGGTTCTTCTTGGCGCGGGTCAGGCCGACATAGGCAAGGCGGCGCTCTTCCTCCAGCCCCGAGCGGCCGCCTTCATCGAGCGCGCGCTGGTGCGGGAACAGGCCTTCCTCCCAGCCGGGCAGGAACACAGTCTCGAATTCGAGGCCCTTGGCCGAATGCAGCGTCATGATGTTGACGGCATCAAGCTCGGCATTCTGCTCGGCGTCCATGACCAGCGCGACATGCTCGAGGAAGGAGCGTAGCGATTCGTACTCCTCCATCGAGCGGATCAGTTCCTTCAGGTTCTCCAGCCGGCCGGGCGCTTCGACCGAGCGGTCGTTCTTCCACATATCGGTGTAGCCGCTCTCTTCGAGAATGGTCTCGGCGAGTTCGGTGTGCGGCGTGGTTTCCAGCGCCTTCTGCCAGCGCTCGAAATTGGCGGCCACTTCGCGCAATGCCGCGCGCGGCTTCGGCTTCAACTCGTCGCTTTCGGCGAGTTTTGCCGCAGCTTCCAGCATCGGGATGCGGAGCGCCCGGGCGGTGTCGTGGATCTGCCGGATAGTGGCTTCGCCCAAGCCGCGCTTCGGCACGTTGACGATGCGCTCGAAGGCGAGGTCGTCGGCGCCTTGCGCCACGACGCGGAAGAAGGCCAGCGCATCGCGGATTTCCATGCGCTCGTAGAAGCGCGGGCCGCCAATGACGCGGTAGTTGAGACCGAGCGTGACGAAACGATCCTCGAACTCGCGCATCTGGAAGGAGGCGCGGACCAGGATCGCCATGTCGTTAAGATTGTGCTTTTGGCGCTGATAGGCCTCGATGGTCTCGCCGACGGCGCGGGCTTCCTCCTCGGAATCCCAGGCGGCGTGGACATGCACCTTGCCGTCCTCCGGCTCGTCGCGGTCGGTGAACAGCGTCTTGCCGAAGCGGCCCTCATTGTGGGCGATAAGATGGGAGGCGGCGCCCAGTATGTGCGCGGTCGAGCGGTAGTTGCGCTCCAGCCGGATGATGGTGGCGCCGGGAAAATCCTTGTCGAAGCGCAGGATATTGTCGACCTCGGCGCCGCGCCAGCCGTAGATGGATTGGTCGTCGTCGCCAACGCAGCAGATGTTTACGGTGGCGCTGCGCTGATATCCCTCCCCCTTGAGGGGAGGGTGGCCGGGCGAAGCCCGGTCGGGTGGGGTCCTCGCGGCAGTGCTCGGCGTTCTGGAGGTGCCTTCTGCGGCGACCCCCTCCGCCCGCTTCGCGGGCACCTCCCCCTCGAGGGGGGAGGACTGCGGCCTTTGCGCCAGGAGCCGCAGCCACATGTATTGCGCTGTGTTGGTGTCCTGATACTCGTCGACGAGGATGTATTTGAAGCGCTTGTGATATTCCTTCAGCACATCCGGATTGGCGCGGAAGATGCGGATCGGGTGGCACAGAAGGTCGCCGAAATCGCAGGCGTTCAGCGTCTGCAGCCGCGCCTGATAGGCCTTGTAGAGTTCGCGGCCCTTGCCGTTGGCGAAGGCGCGGGCGTCGCCCTCGGCGATGTCGGCCGGGCCTTGCCCCTTGTTCTTCCAGCCGTCGATCATCTGGGCGAATTGCTTGGCCGGCCAGCGCTTGTCATCGAGGCCCTCGGCCTGGATCAATTGCTTGATCAGCCGCACGACATCGTCGGTGTCGAGGATGGTGAAGTCGGATTTGAGACCGACAAGTTCGGCATGGCGGCGCAGCAGCTTGACGCCGATCGAATGGAAGGTGCCGAGCCACTGCATACCCTCGATTTGTTCGCCGACCAGCAAGCCAATACGCTGCTTCATCTCGCGCGCGGCTTTGTTTGTGAATGTGACGGCGAGTATCTGCCAAGGAGAAGCTTTGTGGGTATCGAGTATGTAGGCGATGCGGGTGGTCAAGACGCGGGTCTTGCCGGTGCCGGCCCCGGCCAGCACCAGAACCGGACCTTCGGTGGTTTCCACAGCCAGCCGCTGTTCCGGGTTGAGCCCCTTCAGGTAGTCGGGCGCATTGTTGTGGCCGCTGCGGGCAGCCATGGCGCGCGCGGCAATGCCCGACGGGGCCGAAGGCCGCGCATTGGGTTCGTCGAAAAAAGGCATGTCTTCGGAAAAGCCGGACATTGCCCCGAATGTAGTGATTCGGGAGCGAAAGACCAGAAGTGTCTACGTTTTGTTCCGGTAAAGTGCCTGATATCGCGGTTCAGGCCTTGCGGTAACCGAGAGCGACGAAAAATCGATGTCCGAACGAGCGCGCCTTGTCGGTTATTGCGGCGCCGAGACTGCTGGAAAACCTTGATGCAGGCAAGATGGATTTCTACCTCGGCGTGTGCTGCGCGCTTGACAGGCGCTGCGGGCAGGGGAAACTGTGCCCAGGGCAGGAAGGTAACGCCGGTTGCCCAGGGCCGCGTGCGAGCGCGCGCAACAGTCGAAGGAGTATCATCTTGGCTGTCACCATTACCTCCCTCATTCTCTTGTTCATCGGCCTGGCGCTCGGCGGCGGCGGCATCTGGTTGGCATCGCTGGGCGGCAGCTGGTATTACATCATAGTCGGCCTCGCCTTCCTGATCACAGCCTGGCTGCTTTACCGGCGCAGGTCCACCGCGCTGTGGCTTTACGCGGCGATCGTGCTCTGCACGCTTGCCTGGGCCGTCTGGGAGACCGGGTTCGATTGGTGGGAACTTGGGCCCCGCGGCGGCATCATAGTGCTGGTGGCGCTTTGGCTGCTGACGCCGCGGGCGAGACGGGGCCTTGCCGGTCCCGATGCACGCGCGCCGCTCATTCTTGCCGTGCTGGCATCGCTTGCCGTCGCCGGCTACTCGATGACGGCAGATCCGAAAGACATTGCCGGCGAACTCGGCACCGACAAGGTGATCGCGAACGCCAACCTCGGCAATGATGTGCCGGCCGGCGAGTGGCACTATTACGGACGCACGCAGTTCGGCCAGCGTTATTCGCCGCTCGACCAGATCACGCCGGACAATGTCGCCAAGCTGCAGCCCGCGTGGACCTACCGCACAGGCGACGTCAAGGGACCGGACGACGTCGGCGAGACCACCTATCAAGTGACGCCGCTGAAGATCGGCGACACGCTCTACATCTGCACGCCACACAATTTCGCCATCGCCATCGATGCCGCGAGCGGCAAGGAGAAATGGCGCTACGATCCCAAGGTCAAGCTCGACAAGGACCGCCAGCACCAAACCTGCCGCGGCGTGTCCTATTATGCCGATGCGGCCATCGCCGCCGGCCAGCCGTGTGCTGCCCGCGTCTACCTGCCGACCTCGGACGCCCGGCTGATCGCGCTCGATGCCGCCAACGGGCAGATCTGCCCCGCCTTCGCAGAGGGCGGCACGCTGAACCTTTTGACCAACATGCCCTATCCGAAGTCGGGCTATTATTACTCGACCTCGGCGCCGCTGATATCAGGCGGCAAGATCATCGTCGGCGGCGCGGTCAACGACAATTATTCGACGCAGGAGCCGTCGGGCGTCATCCGTGCCTACGACGCTGCCACCGGCAAGCTGCTGTGGAACTGGGATTCCGGCAATCCGGACCAGACGACGCCACTGGCGGCCGGCCAGACCTACACCGCCAACTCGCCCAACATGTGGTCGACGCCGAGCGCTGACGAGAAGCTCGGCCTGCTCTATGTGCCGCTTGGCAACCAGACGCCGGACCAGCTCGGCGCCGGGCGCAGTGACAATGTCGAGAAGTTCTCGTCGTCGATCACCGCGCTCGACCTCAACACCGGGCAGTTGCGCTGGGTGCGGCAGACCGTCCACCACGATCTCTGGGACATGGACGTGCCGGCCCAGCCGAGCCTGATCGACATCACAAAGGCAGACGGCACGGTGGTGCCGGCGCTGGTCGGGCCGACCAAGCAGGGCGACCTCTACGTGCTCGACCGGCGCACAGGCGAGCCGGTGATCGCGGTCAAGGAAGTGCCGGCACCCGGCGGCGCCATCGAGGGCGACCATACGTCGCCGACGCAGCCGGTGTCGGATCTTACCTTCAATCCGAAGCCGCTTACCGGCGCCGACATGTGGGGCCTCACCATGTTCGACCAGCTGGCCTGCCGGATCGAATTCCAGGCCCTGCGCTATGAAGGCCGCTACACACCGCCTTCCGTCCAGGGCTCGCTGATCTATCCCGGCAATTTCGGCACCTTCAACTGGGGTGGCGTCGCTGTCGACCCGGTCCGGCAGGTGATGTTCGGCATGCCGACCTACCTGGCCTTCAAGTCGCAGCTCATTCCGCGCGACCAGGTGTCGCCGCCGGACGAGGGTCGCGGCAGCGAGCAGGGATTGAACCGCAACGAGGGCGCGCCCTATGCGGTGGTGATGGGGCCGTTCCTGTCGCCGCTCGGCATCCCTTGCCAGGCGCCGCCCTGGGGCTATGTCGCCGGCGTCGATCTCAGGACCGGCACCATCGCCTACAAGCACCGCAACGGCACCGTCTACGACATGACGCCGCTGCCGCTGCCGCTGAAGGTCGGCGTGCCTGGCATCGGCGGGCCGATGATCACCGCCGGCGGCGTCGCTTTCCTGGGCGCCGCGGTCGATGACTATCTGCGCGCCTATGACCTGACATCGGGCAAGCAGCTGTGGCAGGCACGGCTGCCTGCCGGCGGGCAATCGACGCCGATGACTTATATGGTGGCCGACGGCCGCCAGTTCGTGGTCATCGTCGCCGGCGGCCACGGCTCGGTCGGCACCAAGCCGGGGGACTATGTGATGGCCTACGCGCTGCCGAAGTGAGGGTGGCGCAACCTATGACCTAGCCGAGTCCCAGATGGCTTTTCAGGCTGGGTACCGATCCGAGTATGCGGTTGGTGAGGTCAGGGCCGGCGGCAGCTTCGGCCTGCTGGACCAGCGTTTCGCCGGCCTTCTGGATCTGAGCCAAATCGAGCCCAGACGCCTTGAGCGCCGCGAGGCCGTTGACCAGCGCGCCGGCCTTTTCGCCGAGAACCCCGCCAAGCGCGCCTTGCAACGACGACAGGAACCCGCCACCACCGCCAGCCGGAGCGGCGGCCATGACATCATACTGGTGGGCGAGGTCGTCGGCGCCGGGGATATTGGCGAAAAATGCCGAGGCGCTGGTGCCTTCCGCCTCATGTTCGAGCACCGAGAAGATGGTGCCGACGACTTTCTCCGCCGTCGCCTGGTCGAGGCCCGCTTTCTGCGAGACGGTGTTGACGATATCCTGGACGTTCATGGTCTCACCTCAACCTTGGGTTTTCGCGTTTGTAGAGCGGTTCCGGTCACTGCGGACGCTGACCAAAGATCGTCTGCCCGCATCCACAGCCGCTGAGATTAGTGCCGGAGCCGTAGCGGCGGCAAGGACGATCGTGCTGGCGAGGATCGGGTGGGGCATGGTCATTGCTCGCTCCTTTCGGGTCGGGACGCGTGAAGGCATGCCGGTCAAGGTGCCATCGATAGCGGACAGCTTCTTTCACTATTGTGGCAGCGCCAGCAGGATTATCGCCGATGACCAAGAAGTGATGACATGGGCGCCCGCGGCGCCGGCCTTGCCGGCCGCACTTGCGTGACCGCGAGCGGGCGCTCGACTGGATCATGCCGCCTCGGTCCCTATGTAGCTCAGGTATCGAAGCTCGAAGCCGAGGAGTGCACAATGACGAAATCAGCTGCCCCGACACTCACCATCACCCAGGCGATGATCGATGCCTATGACGAGTACACGCATCTGACACTCGACCGCCGCCGCTTCATGGAGCAACTGACCCGGCTTGCCGGATCAGGCGCGGCGGCTGCGGCGATCGCGCCGCTTCTGGCGGCGAATTCCGCCCAGGCGGCAATCGTTGCCGACAACGATCCGCGGGTGAAGGGTGAGGACATCAGCTATCCCGGCAGCAGCGGCGAGATGAGGGGCTACCTGGTCAAGCCGGCGGATCAGGCGGGTAAGCTCGGCACGGTCATCGTCGTGCATGAAAACAGGGGACTCAACCCGCATATCCGCGACGTGGCGCGACGCGTGGCGCTCGAAGGGTTCGTGGCGCTGGCGCCGGATTTTCTGTCGCCGCTCGGCGGCACTCCGGCCGATGAGGATAAGGCGCGCGACATGTTCACCAAGCTCGATTCGGCGCAGACCATTGCCGATGGTGTAGCGACTGTCGCTTTCCTCAAGGGCGACAAGGACGGCAACGGCAAGGTCGGTGCCGTCGGCTTCTGCTGGGGCGGCGGCACGGTCAACATGCTTGCCGTCAACGCGCCCGATCTCAATGCCGCCGTCGCCTATTACGGCATGCAGCCGAACGCCGCCGATGTGTCGAAGATCAAGGCGGCCTTGCTGCTGCACTATGGCGGACTGGACGAGCGCATCAATGCCGGCATCGATGCCTTCAAGAAGGCGCTCGACGCGGCGCATGTCGAATACACGGTCTATATCTATGAAGGCGCCAACCATGCCTTCAACAACGACACCTCGGCCGCCCGCTACGACAAGAAAGCGGCCGATCTCGCCTGGGGACGCACGATCGCCTTCCTGAAGGAGAAGCTGGCGTAGCTTTCAGCGGGCTGGTTTGTGGAAGGCGACGCCGGCGACTACCAGTGCAATGCCCAGGCAATCGGTGAGGCTTGGAATCTGGCGCAGCACGATGACACCGATCAGCGTCGCGGTGACCGGCAGCAGCGATAGCATCAGCGCGAAGCTGGCGCGCGGCAGCCGCGACATGGCGAGTTGGTCGCAGATGTAGGGAATGACGGAGGAGCAGATGCCGACGCCGACGGCGGCGAGCAGCAGCGGCCGTGAGAAAAAGGCCGGCAGTGCATCTCTGAAGCCGATCGGCAGCACGATGATGAAAGCGATCGCCATGGCGGCACCAAGACTGGCGATGCCGCCGCCCGCGCCGGAAGCGGCGATGCGGTGCCCGAGCACGATGTAGCCGACAAACAGAGTACCGTTGAGGAAGGCCCAGAACAGCCCAAGGGGATCACTCGACCATTTGACGTCGATGAGCAGCAAGGTGCCGGCGACGGCAACGGCAAGGGCGGCGAGATTGCGCGGGGTCTTGAGGCCGATCACCGCGACACCGATGGTGCCGACGAATTCGATCGCCGCCACCAGCGAGATCGGCAAGCGGTCGAGCGCCAGGTAGAACGAACAGTTCATCACCGCCAGGCAGGCGCCGAAGGCCAGCAACCGCAGCCGGGTCGAGCGATCGGCGCGGACGAGCGTTCGCCATGGACGGGTCATTGGTGCGAAGATCAGCGCGGCGGTAGCGATGCGCAGCCAGGCCATGCCGAGCACGCCGACATGCGGGAAAAGCAGCACGGCAAATGCCGGCCCGAGATAATGGAAGACGGCGCTGACGCCGAACCAGACATGCGGCGGCAGTGTTGTCGCCAGCCTGCGGAAGGGAAGGCCGGCAACAGCGGGGTCTGCCGCAGGAGCTTGCGTCTGATCATCCATCGGATCAGTATCGCAGGCGATTTTGCCTGTTCATATGGGTGATGATTGGCCTTTCCGGCCGGTATCCTCACGGAAGCAAGGATCTTTCCATGAAACGCCTTCGGATTGAAAGCGCCGACCTCGATGCCGCGGATATGAAAATCCTGCTCTTGCTGGAAAAGGACGCGCGCATCAGCACGGCGGAGCTTGCGCGCTCGGTCGGCCTGTCGGCGCCGAGCGTGGCCGAGCGCATCAAGCGGTTGCAGGAGAGCGGGGTCATCGAGGCCTATTCGGTCAGGATCAATCCCGCGGCACTCGGCCTGCCGGTGTCGGCGTGGCTGCGCATCCGTCCGGTACCGGGGCAACTGGCTGTCGTGGCCGAGATCATCCGCGATCTGCCTGAGATCGCACAATGCGACCGGGTGACCGGCGAAGATTGTTTCATCGCGCTGGCGCATGTCGGCTCGGTGGCCGAACTCGAGCGTGTGATCGACCGCATCATCCCTTACGCGATGACCAATACGGCGATCATCCAGTCGTCGCCGGTGGTGGCGCGCTCACCGCTGGCAGCGGTGAAGCATACGGTTTGAGCGAGCAGGAACGTTTATGCGTGGCCGCGCTTCAGGCGGGCGCGCTTCAGGATGGTGCGCCAGCGGATCATGTCGAACGGGATCGGCTCGTTGTTGTTGGCAATATGGAAGATCTCGTTGTCGACATTCTTGAGCGAGCGCCAGAAATCATAGTCGGTGATGCGCGGATCGGCAGCCAGCTTGTCCACTTCGACCTTGATGTCGGTTTTCATGCACTTTCCTCGAACCGGCTTCGCCGCGCCGCCCGCATCGCAACCCAATGCGATCGTTTTCAACCGCTCCGCTGAGTCGTTCAACGGCTCAATTGGCTTGTTCCCGTTAAAACCTCGGTAAGGTTAACGCGGGCGCCGAGTGGCTTCAAGCGGGCTTGCGGCGAATCCCGATTGAACGGCCGGCGCGCTCCGGCATCGGCAGTGCCGAATGGGCGGCGCGCATGGCCTCGACCTTGGCAAGCACATCGGCTGGGAAGGGTGCGACCTTCGGCCCCGACATGTCGACATGCAGGGACAGCGTCTCGGAGGTGGCGGCGAGCCAGCCGTCGACGTGGCGGATTTCCTGGTAGGCCCGCAGCCGCTTGTCGTCATGATCGAGGAGTTGGAAGGAGACCGTGACCTTGTGCTCGAGATGCAGCTCCTGCACGTAGCAAACATGGACTTCGGCTGTGTAGATGGTGAGCCGCCGCTGGCTCACGTAATCCAGTCCCATGCCGATCGCCTCGAAGGCGTTGTCCGAACACCGGTCGAACAGCACGTTGTAATAGGCCATGTTAAGATGGCCGTTGTAGTCGATCCAGTCCTTCTCGATGTCCATGGGTTTGGAGACGAAGGGGGCAGGGATAGGCATCGAAACTTCCTTGTTTGGTGCTGGACAGAGCGTGGCCGGTGAGTGTCTTCATTCTGACGCAATTCCTCAGGGAAAGCGCTACGCGGTTTCCCGGGAAAACCGCTTCGCACTTTTCTTGGAATTGCTTTAGGCATCCATAGACGCATAACAAGCATGGGCGCTGGTCCATCCGCGGAGGAATTCATGGCTCTGAGCGACCTCAACCCAGTCGAACGCAACGAGGAAGGCATCGCTGCCGTGCTCGGCATCCTCAAGCAGCGGCTCGGCGAACGCTTCCAGACCGGCGAGGCCATCCGCTCGCAGCACGCGCACACCACCACCTATATTCCGACGCAGGCGCCGGACGGCGTCGCTTTCCCGGAGACGACGGCCGAGGTGCAGGAGATCGTCCGCGCCTGCGCCGCGCACCGTGTGCCGGTCATTGCCTTCGGTGTCGGATCGTCGCTGGAAGGCCACACCAACGCACCGGGCGGCGGCATATCGGTCGACACCTCACGCATGAACCGCATTCTTGCGGTCAATCCGCAGGATCTCGACTGCACGGTCGAGCCCGGCGTCACCCGCGAGGATCTGAACCGGCATCTGCGCGACACTGGCCTGTTCTTTCCAATCGATCCGGGCGCCAATGCCTCGCTCGGCGGCATGGCGGCGACACGCGCATCCGGCACCAATGCTGTGCGCTACGGCACGATGCGCGAGAATGTGCTTTCGCTGACGGCCGTCATGGCCGACGGCGAGACGGTGACGACCGGCAAGCGCGCGAAAAAAAGCTCGGCCGGCTATGATTTGACGCGGCTGCTGGTCGGCTCGGAAGGCACGCTCGGCATCATCACCTCGCTGACCTTGAAGTTGCAAGGCATCCCGCAAGCGATCTCCGGCGGCGTCTGCCCGTTTCCGAGCGTCGAGGCGGCCTGCAACGCGGTCATCGCGACGATCCAGATGGGCATACCGGTGGCGCGGATCGAACTGGTCAATGCTTTGCAGATGCGGGCGATGAAGAATTATTCCAAGCTCGACTATCCCGAGAGCCCATGCCTGTTCGTCGAGTTCCACGGCAGCGATGCCGGCGTGGCGGAGCAGGCCGAGACCTTCGGCATGATCGCGGAGGAAAATGGCGGCGGGCCGTTCCTGTGGACCAGCGTTGCCGAGGAGCGCACGAAACTGTGGAAGGCCAGGCACGACGCCTATTGGTCGTCGCTGACGCTGCGGCCAGGCGCCAAGGGCCTGTCTACCGATGTCTGCGTGCCGATTTCGCGCTTTGCCGAATGTGTCATGGAAACCGAAGCCGACATCGCCGAAATGGGCCTGATCGCGCCGATCGTCGGCCATGCCGGCGACGGTAATTTTCACGTGTTGGTGCTGATGGACGTGAACGATCCCAAGGAGATCGCGCAGTCCGAAAAATTCGTCGCGCGGCTCAATATGCGAGCAATCGCCATGGATGGCACCTGCACTGGCGAGCACGGCATCGGCCAGGGCAAGATCGGCTTCCTGCGCCACGAGCTCGGCCACGGCGTCGACATCATGCGCACCATCAAGCAGGCGCTGGATCCGCAAAACATCATGAATCCGGGCAAGATATTGCCGGGAAACTAGGCGGGTCCTCGGACGCAATGCGGCGATCAAGGCCAGCGGCGAGCGCCAACCTGCGAAAATCGAAAAACTGAATTGGTGGCGTTCGATGTCGACCAGCGCGGACACGTTCCAAAGAAGCTAGTCCCAATGGCCAGCGAAGCTAATCCCCATTTGGCCTGGCACGACGCCGCTCTGGTCATCGCGGTTGGGCCGGCAGCGGGTGTCGACCATGTCCGCATGCGCCCAAAGCGGAAGTAAATCCGGAACGTTAGCGTGTGATCGCAGGCTTCTCCTGCGCGCCCTGAACAAGGGTTTGCAGCATGGGGCGGGTTGGCGCGAAGAACGTCGTGCCGGTGTGCGGCGTGGAGAAATCAAGCAGCCGGTCGTAAGCGCCCGGCGGCTCGCCGATATACATCCGCTGCAGCATTTTCTCGATCACCCAGAGATACCTGGAATAGCCGATAAAGTAGGTGCCGAACTCCTGCTGTCCCGGTCGGCCGAAGGGCATGTTGTCGCGCAATATGTCGTATTCGTTACCGTCGGCATCTTCGATGGTGGCGAGCGACTTGTGCGACTTGCGCGGGGCGTCGTCATCGTCGATTTCGATGTTATCGATCTTGGTGCGGCCGATGATCTCTTCCTGGAGCGGTGTCGGGGTTCGCGCCCACGCCTGGAGATCGTGCAGGTATTTCTGAACGACGACATAGCTGCCTCCGGCGAAGTCGGCATCCTCATCGCCGACGAGCGCTGAGGCCGGCAGATCCAGCCCGGTCGGGTTGGCCGTGCCGTCGACGAAGCCGAGCAGGTCGCGCGCATCGAAATAGCGAAAGCCCGAGACTTCGTCGACGACGTTCACGCCGTCACCGAGATTGTCGAGCAGAATGCGCTCGAACTCAAAGCACATGTCGGAGCGTTCGGAGCGGATGTGGAAAAGAAGGTCGCCGGCGGTCGAAGGGGCCGAATGAACAGCGCCCTTAATCGGCGCGAACGGTTTCAGTTCCAGCGGCCGCCCATCTGGAGAAAGACGATCCCAGAGATCGCGGCCGATGCCGGCAATGCACGAAAGCCGTCCCGAAAGGTCACGGAATCCGACATTCTTCACCAGATCATCAAGTTCTCCGAGCACGGAGGCGACCTTGGCGAGCGCGCTCCGCTCGTTGGCGACATTGACGACAAGAAAGACCGCCGAAAGCGACAGCGGAGCGTCGATACTTTGCGCGTCGATAGGCACGCGATCCCAGTTCTTGCCCGACATCTAGATTCTCCACTTCGCCGGGATTTGTTTCAGATCACCGGACATCACGCAACACCGGATGAATTGCCTCTTTATCGACACGCGGATGCGGGTAGAGTGCGGCAGAATTTCAATCAACCTGTTCGGAGCTGATGCTCGCTCGCCTGTTCGTGACCTTCGGTGGCCTTTTTGTGCTGGTGCTCTGTGCGGCGCTGGTGGTGCCGTATTTTGTCGACTGGACTAGCTACCGCGCCGATTTCGAACGCGAGGCAAGCGCCATTCTCGGCCGCAAGGTGACCGTGCGGGGCGACGCCACGGCCAGGCTGTTGCCGTTCCCGTCGGTGACCTTCGCAAATGTCGCCGTCGCCGGCGGCCCCAACGGCCAGCCGGCCATGACCGTCGAGACGTTTTCGATGGATGCGGAACTCGCACCCTTCCTGCGCGGTGAAGTGCTGATCTTCGACATGCGGCTGGTGCGGCCGAAAGCGACCATCGATATCGCCAATGATGGCACGGTCGACTGGGCGATGCGGCCGTCCTCGCCGTTCGATCTCAACCAGATCTCGATCGAAAAGCTGACGGTGACGGAAGGCCAGGTCGAGCTGCGCCATGCGGCCGGCGGGCGCAGCCATCTCATGTCCGAGATCAACTCGACCATTTCGGCCAAGTCGCTGGCCGGCCCGTGGCGCATGGACGGCACGCTTCGGCTGGACGGATTGCGCACCGCGGTCGCGGCCTCCACCGGCAAGGCAGAAGGCACCGGACAGATGCGGCTTCGGCTGAAGGCCGATCCCGATGTCTATCCGCTGGTCATCGAGACCGACGGCAATGCCGGCATCGTCAATGGGGCGGCCGTCTATTCGGGCCAGTTCAAGATTTCAAATCAGGACAAGAATGGTGCCGACAAGAACAGCGCAGAGTTGCGCGGCACCGATGGCGAGACGGTGAAGGTCTCTGGCGGCAAGCCCGATCCGGGCTTTCGCCTGAACGGCAAGTTTTCGCTCGACCATCAGAAGCTGGGCGTCGACGAATTTCGCTTCGAGACCGGGCCGCTCGACAATCCCTACACCGCCGACGGCAAGGCCTCGGTCGATCTCGGGCTAAAGCCGAGCTTTGCCATCGAAGCCAGTGGCGCTCAGGTGCAGCTCGACGAGGCGGTGGGTGCGCAAGCTGGTGCCGGCCTGACATTGGATCAGCGCATTGCAGGGCTGGAGCAGGCTTTGCTCGATCTGCCGAAGCCGACCATTCCCGGTACCGTCGAGGTCAAGCTGCCAGCGGTGGTGGCCGGCGACACCACGGTGCGCGACGTTCATCTTTCCGCCGAGCCGGTCGATGGCGGCTGGTCGGTGAAATCGCTTGCAGCGACCTTGCCCGGTCGCACCAGGCTGGAAGCCGATGGCAAGGTCTTGCTCAATGTGGAGGGCCATTTCGGCTTCAACGGCTCGTTGCTGCTGGCCGTGGCTCAGCCTTCGGGTTTTGCAGCGTGGCTGTCGAAGGACGTCGACGAGGCGGTCCGCCGTTTGCCCGCCGCCGGCTTCAAAGCCAAGGTCGACCTCTCGGAAAAGCGGCAGGCCTTCAGTGACCTCGAACTGATCCTGGGCAAGGCGAAGTTTTCCGGCCGCATCGATGCTAGCCAACCTGACGATGCCAAGCCGTCGGTGCTGATGCGGCTCGAAGGCGGCGAGCTCGATGTCGACGGCCTGGCGGCCTTTGCCTCGATCTTCGTCAGCGACAAGGGCGCCAATCGCTTTGCCGACCGCGACCTCGATTTCCAGATCAAGGCAGGGCCGGTCAGCGCCGGCGGGCTGACCGCCGACACGGTCGATACCGCGCTGAGGTTGCGCGACGGGCTGCTCGAAATCGACCGGCTGTCGGTGGGCGGGCTGGCCGGGGCCTCGATCAGCGCCACCGGCAGGATCAAGGATTTCCCGGCACGCCCGACCGGCAAGCTCGACGCCTCGGTGGTTGCCGTCGACCTTAAGCCATTGATCGACGTCGCCGCCCAGCATTATCCCGACAGCGCCGTGCTCAAGGGACTGGCAAGCCGTGCCGCCGCCTATCCCGAGCTGTTCCAGGATGCGCGCGTCGACCTGGTGGCGAGTGCCGCCGACAATGGCGACGGCACCTCGGGCCTGGCGGTGAGCGGGCAAGGGAAGGCCGGCGGGTCGGCTTTTTCCGCCTCGCTGTCGGGAAGGGGGGCGGGGGACAAGCTTCTCGAAGCGCCGGTGGCGCTGACCTTCAACGCCAAAAATCCTGACGCCACTGCGCTGCTGGCGCTCTACGGCCTGCCGGCGCTGCCGCTTGGCATGCTGGGCGAGGCAAGCACGGACATCCAAGCCAAGGGCACGCTTGGCGGCGGCCTGGCGACGAGTTTCAGCCTTGCCGGTGACGACTTCAAGGCCGGTTTCGAGGGGACGATCGCCGATACGCCGCAAGGCCTCGCCGCCAAGGGCAAGCTTAGCCTCGACGCTGCCGACATCGAACCATGGCTGATGACGTCAGGCATCGGCCTGCCAGGCATGGGGGCTGGCATGTCGACGTCGCTCTCGGCGCAGGGTGATTATGGCAACGGGCTGCTGGTGCTGGACGAACTCAGCGGCGCCATCAACGAAGCGGCGGTGTCCGGCGACGTCAATGTCGACGTCAAGGACGGCGTGCCGCATCTGGCCGGAGCGCTGGTGCTCGACGAACTTGATCTCGATCCGATGGCGGTGGCGCTGTTTGGCGATTCCGCCTTTCTTGCCGACAAGGAAGGGGTCGATAAGGGTGGGGCGTGGCCGGCCACGCCTATCAGCCAGAAATCCAGCCTGCCGTTCACCGCCGATCTCGATCTGACGACGGCAGCCCTTGCCGCCGGTCGGTTCGCCACTGCGTATGATGCCGCCTTTTCGCTCAAGCTCGACCAGGAAGGTATTCGCGTTTCGGATCTCAAGGCGAAATTGCTGGGTGGCGCGCTGACCGGCCTGTTCGAGCTGAAGAACAATGACGGCACCGGACTTTTCACTGGGCAGATGAAATTGGCCGGCGCCGATCTTGCGACCATGCTGCCGGATGCCGGCATCAGCGGCAATGGTGATTTCTCGACGGCGCTGTCAAGCAGCGGCAAATCGGTCGAAGGGATGGTGGCCGCCTTGTCCGGCTCCGGTACGGCGGCGTTGAGGGGCTTGCAGGTCGCCGGCGTCAATCCCGATGCGTTCAGTGCATTCCTCGCCAAGGCGGATGCGATCGGTCGCGATATCGATGCGGCGAAGACCGCCGGCTTTGCGCCTGAAATCGCCGCCGATGGCAGTTTTGCCGCCAAGGACACCGACATCGCCTTCACGGTTGCTGGCGGTATGCTCAGGGCGCCGCCGGTCAACCTCGAGAATCCGGCAGCGACCTTGTCCGCCGACATTGCGGCCGATCTCAATACCAGCAAGATTTCCGCCGAGGGGACGATCGCCTATCGGCCGGGCGATGAAGCCCTGGTCGGCTCCGAGCCGACGGTGAATTTCACCGCCGAGGGCCCCCTCGGCGCGGTGAAACGAGAGTTCGACAGCGAGCCGCTGGCGCAGTTCCTGACCCAGCGCGCGCTGGAAAGGGAGCAGCAGCGTGTCGAGGCGATGCAGGCCGAATTGCTCGAAAAGCAGCGGCTGCGGCGCGAGGTACGCTACTACGCGGCGCTGCAGGATGAGCGTGACAAGGCCGCCGAGGAATTGCGCAAGCAGGAGGAAGCAGCGCGGCTTAAGGCCGAGGCTGAGGCGAAGGCCGAAGCGGATGCGCAGGCGAAAGCCGAGGCCGACGCCAAGGCCCAGGCTGAAGCGGATGCGCAAGCGAAAGCCGAGGCCGACGCCAAGGCCCAGGCTGAAGCGGATGCGAAGGCGAAGGCGGATGCCGACGCGAAGGCCGCGGCCGAACAGCAGGCTGCCGACGAGGCCGCCAAGGCGCAGGCCGATCAGGAGCGGCAGAAGGCGGAAGAGGCGATGCGCATTGCCTCGCCGCAGGAGAAGGCAAGGCTCGAGGCTAAACGCAACGCCGCACAGGCTCCGAAGGTGGAGCGTGCGCCGCTGCCGGAGGCTCGCGACAACCCGCCGCCGGCCAAGCCGAAGTCCAATCCGTTCACCATCGACAATCTGCTGAAGTCGCTGCAGTAGGCAGCAGGAGGCTTTTCCCGTCCTGGGATAGTCTCAGAGAACGAGCAGTTCGGCGCAGTCGGTGACATAGCGGGCGTGGCGGAAATCTCGGACGGTCAAGAGTTTGCCGTCCTGCCAGGCCAGCAGGATGAAATAGGATGGCCGCGCCGCTGGATCATCGCTGTCGCGGACGAGGGCTGCCGGCCTGCCCTCGATAAAGCCCGCCACGAAACGCCAATCCTGCACCTGGGAATAGTTGTGGAAGTAGGTGCCGACCTCCTGGCGACCATTCAGCCGCGTCCTTGCCACCAGCTCCAGCCGCACCTCATCGGCCAGCATGTCGCGCACGGCGTCGAAATCGCGGGCGTTGAAGCGATCGATGTAAGCATCGAGCAGCAGACGCTCTGCGCCGCTCAATCTCGGAACAGGGCGGTCGTCCGGTTCGTCCGCAAGATGGCGCAGCCGATGACGACCACGATGCAGCGCCGCCTTTATGGCGGGGATGCTGGTGTCGAGCGTGGCGCTGATCTCCTGCAGTGAATAGCCCAGAACGTCCATCATGATGACGCTGCTTCGCTGCGTGACGGGAAGGCGCATGAAGGTATGAAGGCCGGCCGCCGCGGCCTGACGGGCGGCAGTGGGGTTTGCCGGATCGACGATCATGTCCAGGTCCTCATCGGAAAAAGACTTTTCACGGGCTCGCCGGCGCAGGAAGTCGAGCGCCGTATTGTGGGCGATGCGGAACAGCCAGCCCTCCGGATTGGCGATCGGGCCGGTATTCGGCAGCGCCTCGAATGCCTTGGCCAGGGTTTCCTGCAGCACGTCTTCACCGTCGATGACTGAGCCCGTCATGCGGGCGCAGTAGCGGTGCAGCTTTGGACGCAGTTCGCCGAACAGGCGGCTGAAGACTTCGCGTTGTTGGACGTCAATGGTGATGTTCATGCGTACCGTGTTCCACCTACTGGTCGAGCATACGGTAGCTGCCCACCACGGTCATTTCCTCGCTGTGTGGACGCTCGATGCAGCGATCCCTGATGCCAATCTGAAAGGCCTCGAATGCCGCCAGCCCGGTGATGATATCGGCATGGGCCTCGGTTTCCGTCTCGACCAGATGGACAAAGGTCCGGTCGTCGGAACGCCATGTCATGTAGCGAACGCCGTCCGGCGATTTTTCCCGCAGCTCATGGAATACGCCCTTGACCAGTCGTTCATTCTCGTCGGCCCGTTCCGGTTTCGTCTTGTAGCGTATCAGGAGGCGTTTCATCGCAGTTGTTCCTCTTCGTTGCCCCATGCTCATGTCCGAGACGTTGCGGCAAAGCCAAAGGATTCCGGGTGACGGGAAAATAGCTCTTTCCGTGCATCTGGGCTTCACGCCCGATCGAGCAGCCGCCTCAACATCGGTTCGATGCGCGACAGCTCGTCGAGATGTGCCGCCGAAAGCTCGGCCAGACAATCGTCGGCGCGGCCGGTCAGTTGCAGCAGCACGCGGCGATGATCGTCCTTGTCCTGATTTCTAGCGACCAGCCCTGCCTCGCAAAGGCGGTTGACCAGCTCGACGGCGCTATGATGGCGAGTGCGCAAGCGTTCGGCCAGATCGCCAACCGTCACCGGCCCGCCGCCGGGGAAACCCTTGATTGCCAGCAGCGCCTGATGCTGGCGCGGAGTCAGGCCGGCGCCTTCCGCCTGGATTTGGCTGAATTCGAGAAAGCGGCGGATCAGGTAGCGAAACTCGGAAAGCCGCTGGTAGTCGGCCTGGCTGATGGCGGGGCGTGGTTTTTGTGGCTGCGACATATCAGACATGTGTTCGTTTTCCGACGAAAGCTCAAACGGATTTCGGGCGAAACCGGCTTGAACAAATATATCGTGTTACGATAGATAGCCACCGACAAACCTCGGCTGGCCGTTTCGACCGTGCCGCAACCACATACGGCCCGCCGCCAGGAAGCAAAGCCCGCCATGAAGATCCACCACTCGAACCCGGAGCATCTGCGTGATTTCACGACTGATGCCAGGGTGCTGCTTGTTGCCGCCATTGCGGTGGTCGTGGCGACGGCCGGACTGGTTGCCGGCATCGCGCTATTGAAGCTGATCCGGCTGGCCACCAACATCGCCTATTTCGGCCAGTTCACGCTCGCCGACCTGAAACTCGAAGACACGCCGCTTGGCTATGCCTCCGTCATCGTCCCGGTGATCGGCGCGCTGATCATAGGCCTGATGGCGCGCTTCGGCAGCGAGAAAATCCGCGGTCACGGCATTCCCGAGGCCATCGAGGCGATCCTGCTCGGGCGTTCCAGGCTCGATGCCAAGGTGGCGATCCTGAAGCCATTATCGTCGGCGATTTCGATCGGCTCCGGCGGGCCCTTTGGCGCCGAGGGTCCGATCATCATGACAGGCGGAGCGATCGGCTCGCTGATCGCGCAGATGCTGCCGGTCAGCGATACCGAACGCAAGACGCTGCTGGTTGCAGGTGCGGCGGCGGGAATGACCACGGTCTTCGGGACACCGATCGCCGCCATCATGCTGGCCGTTGAACTGCTGCTTTTCGAATGGACCCCGCGCAGCTTTATTCCGGTGGCGGTCGCGGCAATCATTGCCCAGGTCGAGCGCACCATGCTGCATCTGCCCGGACCGATCTTTCCGTTTCAGGGCGGTATGGAGGTATCCTTTGTCGGCCTTGCCGGCTGGGTGGCGATCGGGGTCGCGGCAGGCCTGTTGTCGGGGCTGCTGACGCAGATGGTCTACGCCTGCGAGGACGGCTTCCAGAAGCTGCCTATCCACTGGATGTGGTGGCCGATGCTGGGTGGTCTGGTGGTCGGCATAGGCGGGCTGATCGAGCCGCACGCGCTCGGCTTCGGCTATGACAACATCACTGACATGCTGGACGGCCGCACGATCGCGACCGCGGCATTCCTCCTTCTGGTGGTGAAGGCCATCATCTGGTCGGTTGCGCTCGGCTCGGGAACGTCGGGAGGCGTGCTGGCGCCGCTGCTGATCATGGGCGGGGCGATGGGGGCGGTGCTGGCCGGCGTTCTGCCCGCGGCGGATCCGGGCTTCTGGGCACTGCTGGCGATGGCCGCCACCATGGGCGGCACGATGCGCGCGCCGTTGACAGCCACCTTCTTTGCCGTCGAACTGACCGGCAATACGCATATACTGGTGCCGCTGATCGCGGCTTGCGCCGCGGCGCACGCCGTCACCGTGCTTTTGATGAAGCGGTCGATCCTGACCGAGAAGATTGCCAGAAGGGGACACCATCTGGTTCGCGAATACCGTGTCGATCCGTTCGCCTTGACCAGAGTGCGCGAGGTGATGACATCTGAGGTCGAAAGCGTGCCGGCGACGATGACGCTGCATGGCGCAGCAGCCTTCCTGACCGCGCCGGAAACACGGCATCCGAGTTTTCCGGTGGTCGATGAGAACGGCCATGTGCTGGGTCTCATCGATCCGCCGGCGATCTTGCGCTGGAGACGTGCCGGCAGGCACCGCACCACGACGCTTGGCGAGCTGCTGGCCGGTAGCAAGGTGACGCTGGCCTATCCGGACGAGTATCTTGAAGGCCTCTCCGACAAGCTGCTGATGGCCAATGTCTCCCACCTGCCCGTCGTTAGCCGTGAAGACCTGCGACTGGTCGGTTATGTCGGCTGGAAGGATCTGATGCGTGTGCGGTCGAGGAAGCAGGCCGAGGAGCGTGATCGCTCGACCTTGCTCGGATTCCGCACCAGGCGCGGGAAAAAGGAAGCGACGATCGAGGGCCTCTAGGAACTCGTTCCGCGTTTCACCCACTCGAGCACATAAAGCCTCAGCGCCGAGGACAGGTTGGTGTCGCGAGGCCGCGTCTCGTCGACTTCGGCGACAAGAGCCGCGAGCGTCAATTGCCGCGTGGCCGCGATCGCGACGAGGTCGTCATAGAAGGGTTTTTCGAGCGAATAGCTGGTGCGGTGGCCGCGAATGGTCACCGAGCGCTTTTCGACCGCGCTCACTGCGGAGCGCTCATTGCTCGCTTTCGCCGCCGGATGGCTCGCGGCGGTGACCAGCGACGAATTTCTCGGCCTGGTCGGCAACTAGGTGGTCGCGTTGCTTTTCACCTTTGGAGCGGCCGTATAGCACCCGGTTCTGTTCGGCGATCCGCACCTTTTCGTCCCGCGCCCTCTGCTTGCGGGCCTGGCGGAGATTGACGATGTCGGCCATGGCGTTAACTGCGGGCTTATTTCTTGCGGAAGGCGTCGAGCGAGACCACTTCGGCGCCCTTGGTGGCGGCGTCCGCCGCCGCGGGCTTCTTCTCCGCCTCGGCGGCAGCCTTCTTTTCGGCCTTGGGCTTTTTCTCGGAGACGATGGTCAGCGGCTCGGGTGTCGGTGTTGCCGGTTCTTCGTCGGGCTGAGCATCGGTCTTGACGTCGAATTCGAGCTCGAAATTGACCGAGGGATCGTAGAAGCCGCGCACGGCCGAGAACGGGATTTCAAGCTTCTCCGGCACGTCGGAGAAGGACAGGCCGACCTCGAAGCCGGTGTCGGTCACCTTCAGGTCCCAATATTGGAACTGGATGACGATGGTCATCTGCTCGGGATAGCGCTCGCGCAGACGCGATGACACGCGCACACCCGGTGCACCGGTCAGGAAGGTGATGAAGAAGTGGTGGTTGCCGGGGAGGCCGGTACGCGCGACTTCGGCCAGGACCTTGCGCATGACGCCGCGCAACGCCTCCTGGGCCAGAATGTCATAGCGAATGTGGTCGTCGGCCATGTGACGGTCGGGTTCCGTTGAATCGTCCGCATAGCTGTAATCAAGCTTTAGGGCGGCGTAAACCTGATATAGACCGCCACCGAACCGATACGAGGACTATTGCCAACGATTTGATCGCTCAGGCGCCGGCGAGCGCGGTCTGCTTTTCAACCGATACCGCGGAGCGGCGCTTGCCAAAGGCGCGCAGGAAGGTGCGAACGCCATTTGTCGCGGATTGCACCACTTCATCCTCGCGCGGCGAGCCGCCAAGCATGAAGGTCGTCTGCAGTTCGGCATTGACGAGGCCAAGGAACTGGCGTGCCGCCACATCGGGGTCCTCGATCGCGAGGTAACCGCCATAGGCGAGGCGGGCAAAGCGGGCGGCGATCGCCGGCCATGTCCTGCCCGGTCCCTGTTCGCGCCACTCTGCAAACAGTTCGGGATAGCGCTCACCTTCGGTCTGGATCAGCTTGCGCAGGAATTTTCCGTCACGGCTGCAGATGCAGTTCTGGTTCAAGCGAACGGCAAAGCCGATCAGATCCGCTTCGAGATCCTTGGGCTGATCGGGGAAGGTGGCGATGGTGGCGAAGATGCCGACATTGCAGCGTTCGGTCAGATCACGAACCACCGCGACGAACAATTTCTCCTTGTCACCATGATGATTGTAGATGGTCTGGCGCGAAACGCCGGCTTCGGCTGCGATCAGATCGATGTTGGCACCAGCGAACCCTTCGCGGCAAAACACGGCAGCTGCAGAATCGACGATCGACAGACGCTTGGCCTCATGGCCGCGTGGCGGGAAAGTGTCAGGAGAGACGTGCAGCTTCATAAAAATCTATATAGAGGTGATTGACGAATTAGACAAGACTGTCTAAATTTGTGGACATAAAATGAAGAGATTTCGCCCGCAGAGACGAACAAAATTCGCTCTTGAGGTGTCGGAATCTCATGGGATGGAACGTCCTAGGTTAGACGTCGCCCGCGGCGGCAACCAGTCTTGAAAGAAGCCCTTATCATGAGTCCCAAATTCCTCCGCATTGCGGTCGTGCTCGGCCTGTTGTCCGCCATCGGCCCGTTCGCCATCGACATGTATCTGCCCGCATTGCCGTCGATCGGCGCCGATCTCAACGCCGGCACCGCTGCCGTACAGATGAGCCTGTTGATCTTCTTCCTGTCGATGGGCTTCGGCCAGATTGTCGTCGGGCCAATCTCAGACATGGTCGGCCGCAAGCTGCCGCTTTATGGCGGCCTTGCGCTGTTCATGGTTGGCGGCATCGGGTCGGCCATGGCGCCCAACATCGAATGGCTGATCGCTTTCCGCTTCCTGCAGGGGCTTGGCGCCAGCGCCGGCATGGCGGTGCCGCGCGCCATCGTGCGCGACCTGCATACCGGCAACGAGGCCGCCAAGCTGATGTCCTTGCTGATGCTGGTGTTTTCGGTGTCGCCGATCCTGGCGCCGCTGACCGGCAGCCAGATCATCGAGAATTTCGGCTGGCGCGCCGTGTTCTGGACCGTGACGGGTGCGGCACTGCTGGCTACCATCCTTTTGGCAACCTCGCTCAAGGAGACGCGCCCGGCGGAAGAACGCGTCGGTTCCTCCTTCGGCACCGCGCTTGCCGGCTACCGCTTCCTGATGGGCGACCGCAACTTCCTTGGCCTTGTGGCGATCGCCGGCTTCGGCATTGCGAGCTTCTTCGTCTATCTGTCGAGCTCGTCCTTCATCCTGATCGATCACTACGGGCTGTCGCCTTCGGTCTACAGCGTGTTCTTCTCGATCAATGCGGTTGCCTTCATCGGCATGTCCCAGTTGACGGGATTGCTGGCCGAGCGGTTCGGGCTGCGGCGCGTGGTGCGCGTCGCGGTGACCGGCTATGCCACGACGATGGTGGTGCTGTTTGCAGTGATGGCGACCGGCATCGACCGGCTCGACGTGATGGCGGCACTGCTGTTCGTCGGCTACGGCTTCCTCGGTCTGGTCATCCCGACCACTTCGGTGTTGGCCATGGAAGAACATGGCGAGATCGCCGGCACGGCTTCGGCGCTGATGGGAACGCTGCATTTCGCCATCGGTGCCCTCGCAATGGGCGTTGCCGGGGTGTTCTTCGACGGTACGCCGCTGCCGATGGTGGCCGGCATCACGCTGTGCGCGGTGATTTCGTTCACGCTGGCCAAGGTCACGCTCGGCCGTTCGCGCGAAACGGTCGAGGCCCCGGCGGAATAGGCAAGCGCAAACGCATGAAAAAGGCCGGGTTCGTCCGGCCTTTTTCATGCCCGCAGGCCAGCTACGCCGTGGATGAAGCGGACACGCTCCTCAACCGGAAGCTGCCGTTGCGCGTGACGCAGAATTGAAGGAGGAGGGGAGAAGTGGAGGTTTCTGTTGCCAGGTACCTCCGAACCCCGCCTAGAAGTGCGAACCCCTAGGGCTTGAATTGAAGCTATCGCACCGCTTACGCGGCGAGACGTGCTTCCGCATAGTTGTCATTTGCAACTACAGGTTTAGCCCGATAACGGTGGTACTATGCCGGGCAAAAGTACGATCTTTACACCTTCGTCGATCCTATTTCGCCCCCAGCAAAAACCGCTCTGTCGCCAACAGCGGCTTTTGGTGGAGGCGCCGGGTACCGCCCCCGGGTCCGAACGGCTTATTTCATCGCCCATTTATCGCCATAGTCGGTCAAGCCGACAAACTGAATATAGGGGCCCATCGCGAGAAATGAAAGGCCGCAATGGCACTTTGTCCCGTGTCAAACCGCGTCTCCAAAGGGTTGACTTGGGCGCGGTCTCCACCGAAGCTTTGCTATGGTGAGGAGTTACCGACCTAGCGCACACGTTGCAGCAGCGCGCCACAACCCTCATCGATCGGATCCGTGGCGCCGACGAGGGGAATTTTGATGACCGACTATCTTGCAGACGTGAAGAAATACGACGTTGGCGCCAGTGCGGATGCGGTCGAAAAGATCGTAAAGCATCTGGGGATTGCGCTCAGGAACCGCGATTCCTCGCTGGTGTCCTGCACCGATCCGAAGGAACTCGAACGCGTCAGGACCAACTGGGTTGCCAAGAAGCTCGGCATCGCCGATGCCGGCAAGGCCGATGCAGCCATCGAAAAGACGTGCAAGGCAATGTCCGCCGACAACACCAAAAGCCGGGTGACTTTCTACTATCTGGTTGCGAAGGATTTGGGCAAGCTCGGCTCCCTCTAACGATCGCGCGTCAATTTGCGGAGGCTGGCGCGAGCCTTGCGCCAGCCGATGATGTTGTTGGGGACTGGCGACCTTCGGGCAGGATTTGCGCTGCTTTCTGGTGTTCGGCCGCCTGTCCGTCAGCTATGATGGCTGGACAACCGAATCGAGCCGGAACCGATGCGCCAGTATCTCGACCTCCTGCAGCACGTGCTGGATAACGGTGCCGATCGCGGCGACCGTACCGGCACCGGAACGCGCTCCGTCTTCGGCTATCAGATGCGTTTCGATCTGGCGCGCGGTTTTCCCGTCACCACCACCAAGAAGCTGCATCTCAAGTCGATCATCCATGAACTTCTGTGGTTCCTGGCCGGCGACACCAACATCAAATACCTGACCGACCATGGCGTTTCGATCTGGGACGAATGGGCCGACGAGAATGGCGACCTCGGCCCCGTCTACGGCAAGCAATGGCGCTCCTGGCCGGACGGCCATGGTGGCTCAATCGACCAGATTGCAAACCTTCTCAAGGAGATACGCAAAAACCCTCAATCGCGGCGGCTGATCGTTTCGGCATGGAATCCAGCCGAGGTGGAAGCGATGGCGTTGCCGCCCTGTCACTGCCTGTTCCAGTTCTACGTCTCGGAAGGGCGGCTTTCCTGCCAGCTTTATCAACGGTCGGCCGATATCTTCCTGGGCGTACCTTTCAACATCGCTTCCTACGCCTTGCTGACGCTTATGGTGGCGCAAGTGACCGGGCTGAAGCCCGGCGATTTCGTCCATACGCTTGGTGACGCGCACCTCTATTCCAACCATTTCGAGCAGGCGCGCGAACAGCTGCGGCGCACGCCGAGGGCGTTGCCGACGATGTGGATCAATCCGGAGGTGAAGGACCTGTTTGCCTTCCGCTTCGAGGATTTCCGGCTGGAAAACTACGCCGCCGACGCGTCGATCAAGGCGCCGATCGCGGTCTAAAACCCCTGCGCTTTACTCAACCCTGAAATCAGGCGCCGATCAGTCGATGCTGGCCATCACGTCCGACGCGTTGTCCACCGACGGGCTCTTTGGTGATCGAGCGGTGACGATGGCGCCGCCAATGTCGATCCCGGGATGCGAAGTGGTGCTGCCGGGCCTTCCCTTGTTATATTCATGCGGATATATCGGTGGGCAGGCTTCGAGCAGATCGGATTCGAACCAGGGAGAACTTTCCATGACGCGCAAAGGTTTTGGACCGAGGGTGATCGCCATCGGCGGTCTTTCGGCGACGTTGATGGCAGTTCCGGCAGCACATGCGGAAGACAAGGTGATGGTGTTTGCCGCGGCCAGCCTCAAGGACGCGCTCGATGCGGTGAACAGGGCCTGCGAGGCCGATGTCGGCGAGGCCGCGACGGTCTCCTATGCCGCAAGCTCGGCGCTTGCCAAGCAGATCGAGAGCGGGGCACCAGCCGACGTCTTCATCTCAGCCGACCTCGACTGGATGAAATATCTCTCCGACAAGAAGCTGACCAAGCCGGACACCGAAGTAAAGCTGCTCGGCAACGAGATCGTGCTGGTGGCGCCGAAGGGCTCGGCGGTTGAAACCAAGATCGAGAAAGGTTTTGACCTCGCCAAGCTGATCGGCGACGGCAGGCTCGCCATGGGCGACGTCAAAGCGGTGCCGGCCGGTAAGTACGGCAAGGCCGCGCTCGAATCGCTCGGCGTCTGGTCCTCGGTCGAGGGCAAGGTGGCGCAGGCCGAGAATGTGCGCGCGGCGCTCAAGCTGGTTTCAACAGGTGAGGCAGCCCTCGGCATCGTCTATGCCACCGACGCGCACGCCGAAAAGGGCGTCAAGGTGGTAGGCACCTTCCCGGGGGATTCGCATCCGCCGATCATCTATCCGGTTGCCCAGATCGCCGATTCGAAGGACAAGGATGCGCCGGCTTTCCTGAAATGCCTGCAGTCGCCGAAGGCCGGTAGGCTGTTCAAGGATCAGGGTTTTACCGTGCTCGCACCGAGCAACTGAGTTTCCAAGGGGCTTCATCTCGCAATATGAACTGGCTGCTGGACCTCACTCCCGACGAATGGAATGCGATCCGGCTGTCGATCAAGGTGGCAACGGTGGCGATGCTCGCCAGCCTGCCGCCAGGCATATTGATCGCGCTGCTGCTTGCTCGAGGACAGTTCTGGGGCAAGACCCTGGTCAACGGGCTGGTGCATCTGCCGCTGATCCTGCCGCCCGTGGTGACCGGCTATCTGCTGCTGCTGACCTTTGGCCGGCGCGGGCCGGCCGGCGCCTTCTTGGCCGACCATTTCGGCATTGTTTTCTCCTTTCGCTGGACGGGTGCGGCACTGGCTTGCGGCGTCATGGGCTTTCCCCTGATGGTGCGGGCGATCCGGCTGTCGATCGAGGCGGTGGACCGCAAGATGGAGGCGGCGGCGGGAACGCTCGGCGCCAACCCTCCCTGGGTCTTCGCAACCATTACTTTGCCGCTGATCCTGCCTGGGCTGATCGCCGGCGCGATCCTGTCCTTCGCCAAGGCGATGGGCGAGTTCGGCGCGACCATCACCTTTGTCTCCAACATTCCCAACGAGACGCAGACGTTGCCGTCGGCGATCTACACCTTTACGCAGGTGCCGGGTGGCGATGAAGGGGCGCTGCGGCTGACGCTGATTTCCATCGTCATTTCCATGGCCGCTCTGGTGGCTTCGGAAGTGCTGGCGCGGCGTGTCGGCCGGCGGATGGACATCGAATGAGCGTTCTCGTCGATATCGGCCATCGGCTGGGCGGCTTTGCCATCGACGCCCGCTTCGAAAGCGCCGGACGGCTGACGGCACTGTTCGGACCGTCGGGGTCGGGCAAGACGACGCTGATCAACATGATCGCCGGGCTGATCCGGCCCGACAAGGCACGCATCGAGGTCGACGGCCGCGTGCTGGTCGATACCAATGCTGGCCTTTTCGTGCCGAAGCACAAGCGCCGCATCGGCGTGGTTTTCCAGGATGCGCGGCTGTTTCCGCATATGAGTGTTGCCGGCAATCTGCGTTACGGCCGCTGGTTCACGCCGCCAGCGGAGCGCTATGCCGATATGGATGCCGTCGTTGATCTGCTTGGCATCGGCCCGCTCATGGACAGGCGACCGGCAAAGCTCTCGGGCGGCGAGAAGCAGCGTGTGGCAATCGGCCGGGCGCTGCTTGCCAGCCCTGGATTGCTGCTCATGGACGAGCCGCTGGCCTCGCTCGACGAGGCGCGCAAGGCTGAGATCCTGCCCTATATCGAACGGCTGCGCGACGAGACGAAAATCCCGATCGTCTATGTCAGCCACTCGGTCGCCGAGGTGGCGCGGCTGGCAAGCGACGTGGTGATGCTGGCGCAAGGCCATGTCATCGCCAGCGGTCCGACCGAGGCAGTCATGCAAAGGCTCGACCTGTTGCCGGCGGAAGAACGCGGCGAGGGGGGCGCCGTGCTGGACACCAGGGTGCTGCGTCACGACGAGACTTTCGGCATGACCGTGCTCGGATCGGCGGCTGGTGAGATCCGTGTGCCACGGCTGGCGATGAAGGCGGGGGCGGCTGTGCGCATCCGCATACGCGCCCGCGATGTGATGATCGCCACCGAACATCCGGCAGGGCTCAGCGCGCTCAACATCCTGCCGGGAACCATTACCGCGATAAGCTCCGGCGAGAGCCCGGCGGTCGACGTCGGCATCGACTGCAACGGCGCAACCGTGCTTGCCCGCATCACCGAACAGTCGCGGCGGACGCTGAAGCTTCATCTCGGAGGCAAGGTTTTCGCGGTGGTCAAGACGGTGAGCTTCGACCGGGCCAGCACCAGCGCCGGCCTGCCCGGTGAGGCGGACGGATGATCGTCGCTATGTCTTTTTGGAATAGCGGTTTCGCCGGGAAGTCTCTAGTATGGGATTGGGCGTGACTGCGGAGGAGAAAAAATGCCGTCGTTGAGCTTGCGGATAAATCTCGATCCAGACGGGCGCATCGGACCGGGCAAGATCGAACTCCTGGAGCAGATCGCCGCCTTCGGCTCGATCTCGGCCGCCGCACGCGGCATGGAAATGTCCTACAAGCACGCTTGGGACCTGGTGGAGGACATGAACCGGGTATTCGGCAAGCCACTGGTGGCGGCACAGACCGGTGGCCGCAAGGGCGGCGGCGCGCAACTGACGGGCGCGGGGCTCGCCGTGGTCAGCCGCTTCCGCGCCATCGAGCGTGCGGCTTCTGCCGCTGCAGCCACACATATGGAGGCGTTACAGGCGGAGATCGATGCTGGCTGAGTGGAGGGCAGTAGGCAGTAGGCAGTAGGCAGTAGGCAGTAGGCAGTAGGGACTAGTCCTGTTCACTAGGCTTGCGAAGCAGATATGTGTCCATGATCCAGCCCTTTTTCCGGCGGGCTTCTTCGCGGGTTCTCTCAATCTCGGCGCCGACGTCACCGAGTCGGCCAGAGATGAGAATCTCGTCCGGCGTGCCGAGATAGGCGCCCCAATGGATGACAGCGTCCTTGTCTTCCAGGGTGTTGAAGGCGCATTTGCCGTCGAGCAGGACGATGGTGCTGCCGGCATTGTCGGCCAAGCCTTCCTGCGTCAGGCGCCGGCCGGTGGTGATGAGGACGGAATCGCCGATCCGGTTCAGCGCCATTTTATGGCTGGCGGCAAGCGCCTGAATGGCGGTGATGCCGGGTATTACCTCAAGCTCGAACGCCACGTTACCCCGCAAGCGCACCCGCTCGAGGATGCGCAAGGCGCTGTCATAGAGCGAGGGATCGCCCCAGATCAGAAAGGCGCCGCAGCCATCCCCGGCAATCTCGTCGCCGATCAGGTCCTCGTAGATCGAGGCGATGGCTTCATGCCAGTCATCGACCGTCGAGCGATAGGAGGGGGCCGGCCCATCTTCTATTGGCAGGTCGCGCACCGGCACCTCGAATTCGACGCGGCGTGACTTCGGGTTGGCGACGAAGCGGTCACAGATCTGGCGGCGCAGGTCGGCGAGCTCGTTCTTTTTCGCGCCCTTGTCGGGAATGAACAGCACGTCCGCCTGGTTCAGGCCTGATATGGCCTGCACGGTCATGTGGTCGGGATTGCCGGCGCCGATGCCGATAACGAGAAGCTTGCGCATGGAGCGAACTCCTGCCCGATCGGAACCTGTTAGTCCAGACCGCTTGGGCTTACCCGCGGATACGGAAGGGCTTTGAAACGCCACGGTGAAACGGCTAGGGTCTGTAAGCATTCCAGCCGAGGAGGCTTTCATGTTGCGATATGTTCTGACCGCCGCGCTGGCCCTGCTGGCTGCGCCCGCATTCGCCAATGATTCAGTTGCCGAACTTGGCACTGGCGGCCTGATCCTGTCGCGCAGCGATGCGGTGGCGATGCAAAGCGAGGATCTTTTCATCTCGCCGGAAAAGGTGACGGTCGACTACGTCTTCCACAACAACACCGATCGGGATGTCGACGCGATCGTTGCCTTCCCGATGCCCGACATCGAAGGCGACCCCGAAGAGAGGCCGGCACTGCCCAACGATCAGAGCGACAATTTCCTCGGCTTTGAGGTGACGATCGATGGCGCGCCGGCAAAGCCGCAGCTCGAGCAGAAGGTGTTCGCGCTCGGGATCGACATCAGCGCCGATCTGAAGGCGCAGAACGTGCCGTTTTATCCTTTCGGCGACGCGGCGAAGGCGGCGCTGGCCAAGCTGCCTCAAGCGGTTACCGATGACTGGGTCAACCGCGGCATCATCATCGAGGACACCGGCGGCGACGGTACGGAGGCGAAGAAGGTCTACACGCCATTCTGGCAATTGCGTTCGACCTATTGGTGGCGCTCAACCTTTCCGGCCAGCAAGGACGTCCACGTTTCCCACCGTTACAAGCCGAGCGTGGGCGGCACCTCTTCGGTCAGCTTTTTCTACGACGGCAAGTTCCAGGGGCAGTACGCGACCTACAAGACGCGCTACTGCATGGACGACACATTCGAGAACGCGGTGCGCAAGGCGGCCAAGGACGACGCCGACGGCTATTCAAAGTATTATGAAAATCGGATCGCCTATATCCTGACCACAGGCGGCAACTGGGCAGCGGGTTCGATCGGCAAGTTCAAACTGACGGTCGACAAGGGCAATCCGAGGGCCCTGGTCTCGTTCTGCGGCGACAATGTCAAAAAGGTCGGGCCGACGACATTCGAGATGACGGCGGATGATTTCGATCCAGAGCACGACATCGACATCCTTCTGCTCGAACCGTCGGATCGCAATGATGGGAACGCCAACTGATGCATGTCGCAATATACGTTGCCATTGCCGAGAACGGCGTGATCGGGCGAGACGGCGGGTTGCCCTGGCGGCTTTCCACCGATCTCAAGCGCTTCAAGGCCGATACGATGGGCAAACCCATCATCATGGGTCGCAAGACCTATGAAGGCATCGGCCGGCCGCTGCCGGGCAGGTTGAACATCGTGGTCACCCGCGACAAGGCCTGGCGCGCCGACGGCGTCGAGGTCGCGCACTCGCTCGAAGCCGCGATCCAGCTGGCAACGGTGCGCGGCCGCTGCATGGCCGGGGTGGACGAGGTCTGTGTCATCGGCGGCGGCGAAATCTATGGCCAGGCGCTGCTGCTGGCCGACCGGCTGCATGTCACCCATATACTGGCAACGGTCGACGGCGATGCGCATTTCCCGCCGATCGACCCGGATTCCTGGCGCGTCGTCAGCTCCCAGGACGTTCCAGCCGGGGAAAAGGACAGCCACGCGACGCGCTATTCGGTTTACGAGCGCCGGCGCGCGAGACTTTGAATGACAAAAAGGGCATCGAAGGAAGACAAAGGGTCGCGACCGGACCAAATCGGACGAACTGGCAGCGCATCGCGTTGAAAGCGCCTCGCGGCGTCCCTATAGAAGAACATACTGGATTTTGCGCCGAAATGCCGGCGCTTGAGGGAATTCCAAGCGAAAGGACATTTATGCCCTGGAACGATAAAAGTGGCGGTGGCGGCGGCCCATGGGGCGGCGGCGGCAATCAAGGACCCTGGGGGCAGGGACCAAAGGGACCGAGCGGCCCGCAGGGCTCGCCTCCCGATCTTGAAGACATCATCCGCCGCGGCCAGGACCGGCTGCGGCGCGCCCTGCCGGGTGGCGGCGGCGCAAGCCCGGCTATCTTCGCACTGATCGCGGCGGCACTCGTGGTGCTGTGGGCCTTCAAGGCGGTTTACACCGTGCAGCCCGACGAGGTCGCGGTCGAACTGCGCTTCGGTAAGCCGAAGGCCGAGCTGTCGCAGCCGGGCCTGCATTTCCATTGGTGGCCGCTCGAAACGGTCGAGACGGCCAAGATCTCCGAGCAACTCGTCGATATCGGCGGCGGTGGCGCGACGAGTGGCAACACCTCCGGGCTGATGCTCACCGGCGACCAGAACATCGTCAACGTGCAGTTCTCGGTGGCCTATCAGGTCTCCGACCCGAGGTCGTATCTGTTCGACGTGTCCGACCCCGACGGAATGCTGCGGCAGGTCGCCGAAAGCGCCATGCGCGAAGCCGTCGGCCGCCGGCCGGCGCAGGACATCTTCCGCGACGACCGCCAGGGCATCGCCGCCTCGGTGCGTGAAATCATCCAGACGACGCTGGACGGCTACAAGGCCGGTCTCAACGTCAATGCCGTCTCGATCGAGGATGCGGCTCCGCCACGCGAAGTCGCCGATGCGTTCGACGAGGTGCAGCGCGCCGAGCAGGACGAAGACAAGTTTGTCGAGCAGGCCAACCAATATTCCAACCAGAAGCTCGGCCAGGCGCGCGGCGAAGCCGCACAGGTCCGCGAAGACGCGGCCGCCTACAAGAACCGGGTCGTGCAAGAGGCTGAAGGTGAGGCACAGCGCTTCATCTCGGTCTATGACGAATATGCCAAGGCGCCCGACGTGACGCGCAGGCGCCTCTACCTGGAAACCATGGAGAGGGTTCTGAAGGATTCTAGCAAGGTGATCGTCGAGCAGGGCAACGGCCAAGGTGTCGTTCCCTATCTGCCACTGCCGGCATTGCAGCCGAAGGCGCAGGCACCGGCCGCGCCTGGTGGCGTTACGGGAGGTAACCAATGATGGCCAACCGTCTTCCCGTCATCGTCGTCGCAGCGGCCGTCATCCTGTTCCTGCTCTATTCGTCGGTCTTCGTGGTCAATGCGCGCCAGCAGGCGCTTGTGCTCAGGTTCGGCGAGATCGTCGACGTCAAAAGCGAGCCCGGCATCTACTTCAAGGCGCCGTTCTCGTTCTTCGACGCCGATACGGTGCAACTGATCGAGAACCGGGTGCTGCGCTTTGATCTCGACAACATTCGTGTCCAGGTGTCGGGCGGCAAGTTCTATGAGGTCGACGCCTTCATCGCCTACCGCATCTCGGATCCGCGCGTCTTCCGCTCCGCCGTGTCCGGTCAGATCGAACTGGCCGAAGCGCGACTGAGGACGCGTCTCGACGCTGCCTTGCGCCGCGTCTACGGTCTGCGCGATTTCGAGGCCGCGCTCTCCGAACAGCGTGCCGTGATGATGCGCGAAGTCCGCGATCAGCTTAGGCCAGACGCGACGTCGCTCGGCCTGCAGATAGAGGATGTCCGCATTCGTCGCACCGATCTCACCGCCGAGGTTTCGCAACAAACCTACGACCGCATGAAGGCGGAACGTCTGGCTGAGGCTGCGCGGCTGAGGGCGCGGGGCAATGAAGCGGCACAGCGCATCACGGCCCGCGCCGATCGCGAAGTGGTCGAGATCGTTGCCGAAGCTCAGAAAGAGTCGGAGATCCTGCGCGGCGAGGGCGAAGCCCAGCGCAGTGCCACCTTCGCGGGAGCGTATCAGCGCGATCCGGCGTTCTTCGACTTCTACCGGTCGATGAACGCATATGGAACGGCGCTGGACAACACCGGGACGACGATGGTGCTGTCGCCGAGTTCGGAGTTCTTCCGCTTCTTCCGCGATCCAGACGGCAAGGAGGCGCCGGCGAAGCCGGGGTCGGCTGCGCCAACCGCGCCGGCAACGGCACCTGCCGCCCCGGCGGTACAGCCCAGTACCGGCCAGTAGCGGCCGGTGCAGGATTTTCTCGCCGCCATCGGCCTCGTCCTTGTCATAGAGGGTCTGGTCTATGGCGGCTTTCCCGGCCTTGCCAGGAGGCTTGCAACCGAAGTGCTGTCGCTGCCCGAGAATGCGTTGCGGATTGCCGGGCTGGCTGCGATCGCCATCGGCGTCGGGATCGTCTGGCTGGTGCGAGGCATATGAGGCCGGTGAGCTTCGGTTTTCGGGATACTGGTTTCGATCCGCGATACGAGCCTCGATCCCGGGGATAACGGATGATTTATCCTCTGCCGATAGTCATAGCCGCAAACGTGCCGTATTTTTTGCCAACATGGCGCGACGCGGCGTTTTCGTCGAAGCGCTTTTCTTTTCAGGAATACCGGGAGGCTTCTCGATGACATCCAACATAATTTTGCGCGCGGCACGGCGGACGTTCATCGCGGGCGCTGCGGCACTTCTTGTCAGCGCCGTCGCTGTCCCGTCCTTCGTGACACCGACATTTGCCGCTGACGGACCTGCTTCGGTCGCCGATCTGGCCCAAGGCCTGCTCGGCGCGGTGGTCAACATCTCGACCTCGCAGACGGTGAAGGGTACCGAAGGTCCGGGTGCCGTGCCGATGCCGCAGCTGCCAGAGGGTTCGCCCTTCCAGGACTTCTTCGACGATTTCTTCAAGAACCGCGGCGGCGACAAGGACAATAGCGGGCAGAAAGTGCAGTCGCTGGGCTCCGGGTTCGTCGTCGATGCCGAGCAAGGCATCGTCGTCACCAACAACCACGTGATCGCCGACGCCGACGACATCGAAGTCAATTTCTCCGACGGCATTACCTTGAAGGCAACGCTGGTCGGCACCGACACCAAGACAGATGTCGCGGTGCTGAAGGTCGATCCGAAAGGACACAAGCTGACGGCGGTGAAGTTTGGCGATTCCACCAAGATGCGTGTCGGCGACTGGGTGATGGCGATCGGCAATCCGTTCGGCCTCGGCGGCACTGTGACGGTCGGTATCGTCTCGGCCCGCAACCGCGATATCAATTCCGGCCCCTATGACGACTTCATCCAGACCGATGCCGCGATCAATCGCGGCAATTCCGGCGGCCCGCTGTTCAACAGCGCCGGCGAGGTCATAGGCATCAACACCGCCATCATTTCGCCGTCCGGCGGCTCGATCGGCATCGGCTTCTCCATTCCCTCGCAGCTCGCCTCGGGCGTGGTCGACCAGTTGCGCCAGTTCGGCGAGACGCGGCGCGGTTGGCTCGGCGTGCGTATCCAGCCGGTGACCGACGACATCGCCGAGAGCCTCGGCATGGTGACTGCCAAGGGCGCGCTGGTTGCCGGCGTCATCAAGGGTGGTCCGGTCGACAATGGCACAGTTCAGGCCGGCGACGTCATCCTGAAATTCGACGGCAAGGACATTCATGAAATGCGCGATCTGCCGCGCGTCGTCGCCGAAAGCCCGGTCGGCAAGGCGGTCGACGTGCTGATTGTGCGCAAGGGCGTCGAGCAGACCGTGAAAGTGACGCTCGGGCGGCTCGAGGACGGCGAAAAGCTCGCCAGCGGCGAACAGGGTGGCAACACCGATCAGGACAAGAGTGAAAAGGCCCCGGCCGTTTCCACGGCCTCGGTGCTCGGGATGACGGTCGGCGAACTGAACGACGAGACGCGCAAGAAGTTCAGCATTGCGGGCGATGTTTCCGGCGTCGTCATCACCGACGTCACCAAGGACTCTGCTGCCGCCGAACGCGGTATCCAGCCGGGCGAAGTGATTACCGAGATCGCACAGGAATCGGTCGCCACGCCCAAGGATGTTATGGACCGGATCGGCGCCTTGAAGGAACAGGGACGCAAGAATGCGCTCTTGATGCTGGCGTCGAAGACCGGCGAGCTCAGGTTCGTCACGATCCGGATGGACTGAAGTCCGGAAGGATCCGGCAGAATTCTCATCTAGAATGGAAGGGCGGCTAGCGGGCCGCCCTTTTTCTTCTTTGCTCCCAAGCGGCGCGGGAGAGCCGGTAGAACACATGTCGCTTGAGCGCGGGCTGGCTGGCGGGAATGCCGGGGTGGTCGAAGTCGGCGGACGGGTCGGCAGTCATGCCGAGGCGCTCCATGACGGCTGTGGAGCGGCGGTTGTTCCCGACGGCAAAGGAGACGATCTCGCCAAGGCCGAGCGTTTCGAAGCCGTAGTCCAGCCAGGCTTCCGAGGCCTCAGTGACATAGCCCTTGCCCCAGAATTCAGGCGCCAGCCGCCAGCCGATCTCGATGGTACCCGCTGGCAGGAACGGCATATGGTCGGTTCCGGTGATGCCGACAAAGCCGATGCACTCACCGGTGGTGATGATCTCGGCGGCGGCAAAGCCATAGCCGTCGCGGTCGATCACGCCTCGCCACTCGTCCATCTTGGCATCCGTGGCGGCGCGGTCGTGGCGGAACGGAAAGAATTCCATCACCTGTTCGTCGGAGTTGATCCGGTGGAACAGTTCACGGTCGCGATCCTCCCAGTTGCGCAGGATCAGGCGCTCGGTACGCATTGGTTTCATTGCACAAACTCTTCCTGCCTGTAGCCTTGCAAATAGAGCAATGCGGTCAGATCGCCATGGTCGATGCGAACCTTTGCCTGTGCCGCCACCGTCGGCTTGGCATGAAGCGCAACACCGGTGCCGGCCAGGCGGATCATGTCGAGATCATTGGCGCCGTCGCCGACGGCGATGACGTCAAAGGGCGTCAGACCAAGGCGCGCTGAAATTTCGATCAGCGCTTCGGCCTTGGCGGCGCGGCCGAGGATCGGTTCACCGACCAGCCCGGTGAAGCGGCCATCCTGTTCGAGCAGGCGGTTGGCGCGGTTCTCGTGGAAGCCAAGCATGGCCGCGATTCGCGTCGTGAAGACCTCGAAGCCGCCGGACACGAGTGCCGTCCAGGCGCCGTTGGCGCGCATGGTCTGAACCAGCGCGCGGCCGCCTGAGGCCAGCGTCAGACGATTGGCGACGATGCGGTCGACCACGGCGGCGTCGAGGGCTTTCAGCAGTGCCACTCGCTCGCGCAGAGCCGGTTCGAAAGCGATCTCGCCGTTCATCGATCGCGCGGTGATGGTGGCGACACGATCCTTGACGCCGATCTCGTCGGCCAGCTCGTCGATGCATTCCTGGTCGATCATGGTTGAGTCCATGTCGGCCATGAGGATCTTTTTGCGGCGGGTCTCGGCCTGCTGGACGATTACGTCGACCGCCTCGGTGGCGAGTGCCGTGCGCAAGGCGGCACTCGTGTCGGCGGCGTCAGCAATCTCAGGCAGCACAAGATCGCAGGCAATTCCTTCGGCAAGCCAGACAACAGCGCTTGCGCCGACTGACCGTGACGCCATATTCGCAAGCGACAGCGACAAGGCGCGGTCAGCGGGATGGGAAACAAGCGTGGCGATGAGCGGCATGGAACATTCCGGCGAACATGCGGACGAGGGCCGCGTGAAGAACGCGATCCTGATAGCCGGGCCGACCGCCAGCGGCAAGTCGGCGCTGGCGCTCGATCTGGCCGAGCGCAAGGACGGCGTGATCGTCAATGCCGATTCCATGCAAGGCTATTCGGTGCTCGATGTGCTGACCGCTCGGCCAGAGGCGGCCGACCTCGCCCGCGCGCCGCATTTTCTCTACGGCCATGTCCACCCGGCCACAGCCTATTCCACCGGCGCATGGCTGCGCGACGTGATGAAGCTGATCGACGACGGTGCGCTTTCCGAACGGCCCGCAATTTTTGTCGGCGGTACCGGGCTCTACTTCCGTGCGTTGGCCGAGGGCATTTCGGAAATGCCCGATATTCCGCAGCGGGTTCGGGACCGGTGGCGCTACGAACTGAAGGAGCAGGGCGCCGTCAAGCTGCACAGCCTGCTGCTGCGCGAGGATTCGGCGGCCGCCATGATGCTCAAGCCAACCGATAGCCAGCGCATCGTGCGGGCATTGGAGGTGCTCGACGCATCGGGCCGTTCGATCCGGGAATGGCAGGCAGAACGCGGCCAGCCACTCATCGACAGGGAGACCGCGCATTTCTTCGTCATCGAGCCGGACAGGGCGGCGCTGGTCGACCGCATCGAAAAGCGCTTCGACCAGATGCTGGACAAGGGCGCGCTGGACGAAGTCAAACGACTATCGGCGCTTGGCCTCGACCCCCAATTAACGGCGATGAAGGCGATCGGCGTTCGTGAACTGCAGGCCGCGATGGCGGGAGAGATTGGCTTTCCCGAGGCGATCGAACGCGCCAAGATCGCCACCAGGCAATATTCCAAGCGGCAAACGACCTGGTTCAGGCATCAACTGGGGCCGGAATGGCTGAGATTGCGCCCCGGTGATGATCTGGAAACCACGATCTGATTGGCTGTTTCAATTGCAACCTAAAAAGTTTATCTGCAAGGATAGGTTCTCGTTGCGGTTGTCCCAATTAACCCTCCGTAAGCCCTCCCATGCCATAAGGTCAGTGGGGTACTTTTCCAGCGGGGAGCAGATGCGTTTCCACAAGGCGGAATCAGCATTTTTCGTCTTTATCTTCGTGATCCTGGCCGCCGGCCTGGTGACGCTGCATGCCTATGGCCTTCTGCAATCCTTCGCCACCGAGTTGCATACGGCTTCGGGTCTGAACAAGGTCATTTATCTCAACAAGCTTTTGTTCGCGACCGGTGTGCTTTTGGCCACCGCGCTGTTCTTCGGCATTTTCTTCATCTACCCGCTGATCCGAAAACAGGCGACAGAAGAAGGCAAGCTACGTGCGATGACGGTCTCGCTCAGCGCGCGCTCGGAAACTTTCGAGCATGCGGCGCTGACCGACGGCCTGACCGGCATGCAGAACCGGCGCTATTTCGATGACGCGCTGAAGGAGTATCTCGAGGAGTTCCGGCGCATCGAAAAACCAGTCGGGCTGATGATCCTGGATCTCGATCATTTCAAGCAGGTCAACGATACTCACGGCCATGATGTCGGCGACGAGGTGCTCAAGGCCGTCGCGAACTGTCTCAAGGATATGACACGCTACCACGACGTGGTGGCGCGTTTGGGTGGCGAGGAGTTCGCCGTGGTCACGCCCAACATGGATGCCGACCTTCTGGGCAAGTTTGCCGAGCGGATCCGCAAGGCGATCGCCAACATGTCGGTGCTGTCGGGCAATGTCCGCCTCAAGATCACCACCAGCGTTGGGCTTGCCGTCTGGGACCGCAACGAAACGGCGGAGGAGTTCTATCGCCGGGCAGACCGCCAGCTCTATGAGGCGAAGAGGCAAGGCCGCAACCGCGTCTGCGCCTAAAATCCCGAAGAAGAATTCATGAGGCCGGTCGCCTGACGCGACCTTCTCGACTTCCGGTGCTCACGGACTAAATGTCCGTTCCGCTCCGGCTTCTCAAAAGCCACATCATGCAACTCGGCCTGATGAATTCTCTTTCGGGATTTACCCAGGCATGCCAACGAAGCTGAGCCCTGGAACCTTGGCGCCGTTCTCACTCAACCGGCAGAACAGCAGAGCCCGCAGGCTCAGTCGTTTTGCGGGCGCAGGCCGAAGGTCGCGGGCTTGAGACCGTAGCGCATGTCGAAATCGTCGTCCGATGGCGCGCGAGTGGCGGGTGGCTTGCGGTAGTCGGGATCGCCCGCCTGGCGGCCTGAATCGACGACTTCCGCGAAGGCCATCGCCTGCTGCGTTGGTTTCGGCACGTTGCGCAGTCGTTCGACGATTGCCACCAGATCGACATCGTCGCCTGACTTCGAAGAGGCGGCCTGTTCGCGCTTGGCCGTGCCCGGGAGCAGCTCGCTCGGCAGTTTTTCGAACTTCAGCCGCATGGTCGTCGCCACGCCTTCGCCGAATGCGATGGCTTCGCGCTGGCCCATGGAGGACAAGAAGGCAAGCGTCGAGGCAGAGGAGTCGGCAATCGCCGAACGGATGATCGCCTGGTCCTGCTCATTGGCAAGCCGCATGGCGAAGAAGGTCGAGCATTGCGACAGGATGGTCGGGTCGAGCTCGCCCGGGCGCTGGGTGACGACGCCAAGATAGCAGCCATATTTGCGGCCTTCCTTGGCGATGCGCGACAGCGCGTGCCTGGTCGGCGCGAAGCCGAGGCGCGGATCGGCCGGCATGTAGCGGTGCGCTTCTTCGCACAAAAACAGAAGCTGCAGCTTGCCTTCGCTCCACAAAGCGAGATCGAAGGCCAGGCGCGCCAGAACCGAGCAGACGGAATTGACCACTTCGGACGGCATGCCGGCCATCTCGAAGCAGGTCACCGGGCGGCCATGATGCGGCACGCGGAAGATGTTGCCGATCGTTTCGTGAATGGTGTCCTCGATCAGGCGCGAGTTGAACATGAAGCGGTAGCGTGGGTCGGCCGCCGCCGATTCGATGCGAGTCTTCAGCGATCTGAGCGTCGGGCGATCGGCCTTGCTTTCGAGCATGCCCATCCGCTCGTCGATCTGCTTGAGGAGGTCGGCGATCCGGTAAGGCACCGGCGTATCGGCGGTCAGCGCATCGTTGCCGCGCCGCAGATAGGCGCCGGAATTCGGATTGCGGTAAAGGTTCTTGGCGGCCGGGATGAGGTCGCGCAACGCGTCGATTTCTTCCGGCTCCGTCTCGCGGCCACGGAACAGCACCTCGGCGAATTCCTCCAGCGTGAACATCCAGAACGGAAGATCCAAGGTTTTGGAATCGACCCTGACACAATATTCGGGCAGCGACGCCGCGAACTCATTGTGCGGGTCGAGGATCAGGATGCGCAGGTCGGGTCGCGCCGCGATCGATTTGCGCAGCAGCAGCGAGACGGCGGTGGACTTGCCGACACCGGTGGTGCCGACAATGGCGAAGTGACGCGCCAGCGTATCGTCGATGGCGATGTTGGCGGCAATCGCTTCGTCCTGCGCGAGCGTACCGATGGTGATCGAATGACGCCCGGCGAGGTCATAGACAGCCTGCAGGTCACGGGTGCGGATGCGGTGCGCGACGGCGCCGATATGTGGGTAGGTGGTAATGCCACGGTCGAAGACCGGCTTGCCGCCGGGCTCTGCTGCATCACGTACTTCGCCGATCAGCTCGATGCTGACCTCGATGGCGTTCTGGCCCTCATTGCTCCAGGCGCGATCCGACTTGCCGATCCCGTAGACCAGGCCGACGGTTCGCGTGGGCCCGAGATTGATGGAAATCATCTTGCCGACCGTCCACAGGCCGGTCACCGCGCCGTCGACATCGTCCGCATAGGCGCTGATGGTGGCGCGTGCGCCGTCGCACTGCACGACATTGCCCAGGATGCGCCTGTCGTTCTGCTCGGCGTCGCGGCGCTCCTGCGATGTCGGTTCTCCAACAGAAGCTGCGCGTTCGACATACATGGACAGGCCAATCCCCATTTCCCCTGGAGCATCGAGCCTACAGGAATGGGGTTAAGGCCCGATGAGGTCGGATGGTGTAGAGAGGCTTAATGGCGGCATGAAAATTGTCGCGAGGCACCTCTTTTGCGACGCAGATATTTCGCTATAATGGACATATGGATGATATAGCGAACGATATTTCCTCGACGATCGGCCGAAGGATACACGCCGAAAGGGTCATGCGGGACTGGTCCCTGGCCGAGCTTGCGGAGCGTTCCGGCGTCTCGAAAGCGATGCTGAGCACGATCGAGCGCGGCAAGACCAGTCCGACGGCGGCCCTTCTGGTGCGCATCGCGGCGGCCTTCGGCCTGACTCTGTCGACCTTGATCGCGCGCGCGGAGTTGCAAGGCGGCGGGCTGCTACGCGAGGCCGATCAACCGGTGTGGCGCGACCCCGACACCGGCTATGTCAGACGGCACCTGTCGCCGGCTGGCGACATGCCGCTCGAACTCATCAGGGTACAGCTGCCGGCGGGCGCCAAAGTCAGCTTTCCGGCCGCTTCCTACGCATTCATCAAGCAGCAGATATGGCTGATTTCCGGGCGGCTCGAATTCGTCGAAGGTGAGACGGTGCACCGGCTTGAGCCAGGCGATTGCCTGGCGCTCGGGCCGCCGTCTGACTGCACCTTCCATGCCCTGGAACGCGGTGCCGACTATCTCGTCGCGTTGGTCAGGGCCTGACATCATGGCGAGAATACCAAAGCGCTCCCATAATGGGGGGCCGCCTCTTGATGAGTACAAGGGCCCGCCATGGGGCAAGGGCGACCCCTATATCTTCCTTGCCTGGCAGGCCGCCCATGCCAAGGCATGGAAGGCGCCGAGCCGCGAGGTCCTGCTGCTGCGCATGGACCGGGCCGAGCGGCTGGGCCTGACCTATGAGGAGTACACGCTCGAGATTCTGGAGCGCGGGCGGCATCTCGGGCACGAAGACGCCGAACGCATCAGCGCCATCAAGGCGGCGCGAAAGCGACGCCGCGTGCGCCGCCTGGACTGACGGCAATGTGCCACGCCTATCGCAAACCACAGGACCTCATAAGCATGAACTCCATCGAGATCGGAACCCTGACCCCGACTGCCGAGACGCAAGACAAGCTGGCCGAATTGCTGGTCGCGACGGTGGCGGCCGGCGGATCGGTGAGCTTCATGCATCCACTGGCGCCGCAGGCAGCCAGGGCATTCTGGGAGAAGTCGCTGGCCGCGGCGGAAAGAGGGGAAAGAGCCGTGCTTGGCGCCTGGGACGGCGAGGTCCTGGTCGGCACAGTAACCTTGCTGCTCGACTGCCCGCCCAACCAGCCGCACCGGGCCGAGATCGCCAAGCTGATGACACGCGTCGACTACCGGGGCAGGGGTGTGGGAACGCGCCTGATGCGGGCGGCCGAGAGCCTTGCCGTCGAGAAGGGGCGGACGCTGCTGGTTCTCGATACGGCCGCTGACGAGGGCGCTTCAGGGCTCTACGAAAAGCTCGGCTTCACGCTGACCGGCGAGATACCGGACTATGCACTGAAGCCGCATGGCGGGCTGACGGGCACGCTCATCTACTGGAAGCGTATCGGGCCAATCTCGTAAGGTTATCCAATCGAGGAAGGAGGCAGGGTGCAAGCCGTGCCCCCTTCATGATGCTCAACTGGAATGGCGGTCGATTAGCCCTTGTGGTGGACCTGCTGCAGGCCGTAGACCGGTGTCGCGATGCCTTCGTGCCGCGCCTTCAACTGCAGCGACAGGAACTGCGAATAGTGGCGTGACTGGTGCAAATTGCCGCCATGGAACCATAGCGCTTCCTGTTGCGTCGGCTTCCACATGTTACGCAACTCGCCTTCCCACGGGCCGGGATCCTTGGTGGTGTTCGAGCCGAGGCCCCAGCATTTGCCAACCTTGTCGGCGACGTCCCTGGAGATCAGATCGGCGGCCCAGCCGTTCATCGAGCCGTAGCCGGTGGCGTAGACGATGAGGTCCGCGGGCAGTTCCGACCCGTCGCTGAGCAGAACAGAATGCTGCTTGATCTCCTCGACGTCTACGCCGCTCATCAGCTTGATCGAACCATCGATGATCAGCTGTGATGCGCCGACATCGATGTAGTAGCCAGAGCCGCGCCTCAGATACTTCATGAACAGGCCGGATTCGTCGTCGCCCCAGTCAAGCATGAAACCTGCGTTTTTCAGTCCCTCGTAGAACGCCGCGTCGCGTTTCTTCATCTCGGCATAGGCCGGGATCTGGAACTCGTGCAGGATCTTGTAGGGCAGCGAAGCAAAGATCAGGTCGGCCTTGGCCGTGGTGATGCCGTTCTGGACCGCCTGCTCCGAATAGAGCGAACCCAGCCCGATTTCCATCAGCGTGTCGGATCTGGAGATGTGGGTGGTCGAGCGCTGCACCATGGTGACGTCGGCGCCGGCTTCCCAAAGTGCCGCGGCGATGTCATGGGCGGAATTGTTGGATCCGATGACAACCGCCTTTTTGCCGACATAGGCGTCGGGCCCGGGATGCTTCGAGGAGTGATGCTGATCCCCCTTGAAGGTCTCCATGCCCTTGAATTTCGGCAGATTGGCCTTGCCGGACTGTCCGGTCGCCAGCACCAGTTGCTTCGGCCTCAGCGTGATGTCCTTGCCGTCGCGGTGGACGACGACGGTCCATTCCTTCTTCTTGTCGTCATAGGAAGCGCTTTTGGCCTCGGTCGAGGACCAGTAATTCAGCTCCATCACCTTGGTGTACATTTCCAGCCAGTCGCCGATCTTGTCCTTGGGCGAGAAAACCGGCCAGTTCTTGGGGAAGTCGATATAGGGCAGATGGTCGTACCAGACCGGGTCATGCAGGCAGAGCGACTTGTAGCGCTTGCGCCAGCTGTCGCCGGCGCGCTCGTTCTTCTCGATGATGATCGTCGGCACGCCCAGTTGCCGCAGCCGCGCGCCGAGCGCGATGCCGCCCTGGCCGCCGCCGATGATGACCGTATAGGGCTGCGTCTTGAAGCCGAGTTCGGCGGCCTCCTTTTCGCGCTCTTCCTTCCATGTCGGACGGTTCTTGCCCGAGCCATGTTTGGCGCCCATCGGCCGCGCGAAGCCCGCCGGCTCCTCGTGGCCCTTCAGCTCGACCATCGTGGTCAGCAGCGTCCAGATCTTGCCGTTCTTCAGCCTGACATGACCGAAACCGCGTGCAACTTCCGTCTCGAAGCTGATCCAGCCCTCGATCAGCCCTCCGCTCTCGGTCGCATCCTCGCCGTTGGCGATGGCAAAGTGTGACGGCTTGGTTTTCGACAGCTGGCTTTTCAGCATGTCGCGGACCTGGTCGCGGCCTTCCATGGTCTTGATGTTCCAGGTGAAGGTGACGAGGTCGCGCCAATAGCAATCCTCCTGAAAGCAATCGATCGCTTTCTCGATGTCATTGGCGGCCAGGGCGGCGCCGAATTGATCGAGCAGGTCGGACAGTTTCTTGTTTGGGGCCTTATCGAGCATCAGGGTTCCTCCCGTGAAATCCAGATCGTCATGATGGCTCAGCCCGACGTGCCGGCCGAACAATCAAGTATCGGCAAAGATAGTGGCCCTCGTCACGCCCCACCATAGTTTTCAGCGGTTTCAATGGCTTACCCGGAAATTGAGATCACCAAGCGGTTTTGGAACACCCAGCTGTTGGGAACGGACGCTCCGATTCCGAACGTCGGGACAATGCCACGCCCGTCGCGCAAAATTGATGGTCATATGCCGCAATGCGGTCACCGGGGCTGACGACAACCGATCGGTGAGAAGCCGGGAAGCGGTGGCGGGCAACAGGTCGGTTCCCGCGGATTTTCTGGATGCGGAACTCTGGAGCCCGTTATGCAAGCATTTTCAGTTCATTTTATCGGCCGGCGCGGACGCGTCGCTGCCATGGCTCTGGTCATGGCCATGAGCGCGACCTTGACCAGCCCGCTGGTACTGCCCGGAACTCAGGCTCACGCGGCGGAAATTTCCGTTACCATCCGCGAAAGGCTTTCAAACTATGGCGGATGGCGAACCTCCGCGCGCTTCGGCGATGTCTGGGTTCCGACAGTCCGTACCGAATGGCGGCCCTACACCGAAGGTCACTGGGTCTGGACCGACGACGGCTGGTACTGGCAATCCACCGAGCCGTTTGGCGATGTCGTCTATCACTACGGCCGTTGGGCCTATGATCCAGATTTCGGCTGGGTGTGGATAGCCGGCGATCAATGGGCACCAGCCTGGGTGGTCTGGCGCCAGGGCGGCAACGATGTCGGCTGGGCGCCGGCGCCGCCCGATGTCGACGTCGCCTTCGACGATGCCTGGTGGTGTTTCGTGCCGGTGGCGGCGATCGGCGCGGTCGATCTGGTCAGGGTGGTGCGGCCGGTTCAGGAAAACGTCGTCATCGTACGCAACACGACGATCATCAATCAGACTGTCGTGGTCAACAACGCGCCGCGTGTGCGGCTCGGCAATCAGGTCGTTGCGATCAATGCCGGGCCCAGGCTGCAGCAATTGCCGAAGCCCGTCATCGAATCGATCAGGGCGGCAAAAGTGGTTCCACCTCCCAAAGGGGTGTTTGCCAGTGGAAGGCTCGATGCTTCCAAGGGCGCGGAGATCAAGAGGCTGGCCGGCAATGGAACGCCCGTCGCCACGGCACCCAATGGAAACGGGCAAACTGTGGTGGGCCATGGCTCCAAGACGTCGATCGGCGACAAGGCCCTTTCTCCGGCCGCGGTGGCAGCGGGCAATCAGGGTGACACCGTGCGCAAGCGGATGGCCGCCCGCAACCGTGCGAAGGCCGATGCGCTCAAGGCCCATGCCGACAAAACCTCCGGCAATGGGCGCATCGTTGTAAAATCGCCGCCCAACCCGGCTTCGTCCAAGTCGGTTTCTAGCCAGCGCCTGACACGCGGGGCCGGGCCGCAAAGGCCGCACCAGCAGGCACTGGCCATGCGCATGTCCCAGCACCATGGTCCGGCCAAGGCGGCGCCTCACCGTCCACCGGCAAAGATGCAGGCCAGGAAGGTGTCCAAATGCGATCCGCGCGTTTCCCGCTGCAAGGCGCCGGGCTGATCACCGCAATCGCGCCGGCACACTGCACGTCCCTGCGCGATTTTTCCCGTTGACAGGCTGCCTTTCCCGCCCTTAGTGTCCGCCACCATGAAGACGGCACTCATTCTCGTAGGAAAGCGCATGGGCAAGGCGGTGTAACCGCCGGGCGAAAACCCCCCATGCGCAGACACAGGCTCCCTCGGGAGCCTTTTTTATTGCCTGAAACACGACTAAACGACCAGCAATCGCCTGACGGCGGACAGTACGGGACAAGACCGATGAGCAACGGAAAGAACGAGCGGCGCGAGATGACAGGCGCCGAAATGGTGGTGCAGGCGCTGAAGGACAATGGCGTCAAGCACGTCTTCGGCTATCCGGGTGGCGCTGTCCTTCCGATCTATGACGAGATCTTTCAGCAGGACGAGGTCGAGCACATCCTGGTGCGCCACGAGCAGGGCGCCGGCCATGCGGCGGAAGGCTACGCGCGCTCGACCGGCAGGGCCGGCGTGATGCTGGTGACTTCCGGTCCCGGCGCTACCAATGCGGTGACGCCGCTGCAGGACGCCTTGATGGATTCGATCCCGCTGGTCTGCCTGACCGGGCAGGTGCCGACCTCGCTGATCGGCTCCGACGCTTTTCAGGAATGCGATACGGTCGGCATCACGCGCCCCTGCACCAAGCACAACTGGCTGGTGAAGGACGTCAACGAACTCGCCGCGACCATCCACGAGGCTTTCCATGTCGCGACCACCGGCCGCCCCGGTCCGGTCGTCGTCGACATCCCGAAGGATGTGCAGTTCGCCAAGGGGTTCTACGTCCCGCCGCAGATCGCGCCGCGCACCAGCTACCAGCCGAAGGTCCAGGGCGACCTGGACAAGATCAAGGCGGCGGTCGAGCTGATGGCCGGCGCCAAGAAGCCGATCATCTATAGCGGCGGCGGTGTCATCAATTCCGGCCCGGAAGCAAGCCATCTGCTGCGCGAGCTGGTCGATCTCACCGGTTTTCCGATCACCTCGACGCTGATGGGCCTCGGCGCCTATCCGGCATCGGGCAAGAACTGGATGGGCATGCTGGGCATGCACGGCACCTATGAAGCCAATATGGCCATGCATGATTGCGACGTGATGATCTGCATCGGCGCTCGGTTCGACGACCGTATCACCGGGCGGCTGACCGCGTTTTCGCCGAACTCGAAGAAGATCCACATCGACATCGATCCGTCGTCGATCAACAAGAATGTCCACACCGAGGTGCCGATCATCGGCGATGTCGGCCGGGTGCTGGAGGACATGGTGCGGCTGTGGCGGGCGAGCGCCAAGGCCGACAAGAAGGCGCTCTATCCCTGGTGGGAGCAGATCGCCAAATGGCGCGCGCGCGACTCGCTCGCCTACAAGATGAACAACGACGTGATCATGCCGCAATACGCCATCGAGCGGCTCTATGAACTGACCAAGGGCATGGACACCTACATCACCACCGAGGTCGGCCAGCACCAGATGTGGGCGGCGCAGCACTATCATTTCGAGAAGCCGAACCGCTGGATGACGTCAGGCGGGCTGGGCACTATGGGTTACGGCCTGCCGGCGGCACTCGGCGTGCAGATCGCGCATCCCGACGCGTTGGTCATCGACATCGCCGGCGATGCCTCGGTGCAGATGACGATGCAGGAAATGAGCGCCGCCGTGCAGCACGACGCGCCGATCAAGATCTTCATCTTGAACAACCAGTATATGGGCATGGTGCGGCAATGGCAGCAGCTGCTGCACGGCAATCGCCTGTCCCATTCCTATACCGAGGCGATGCCGGACTTCGTCAAGCTGGCGGAGGCCTATGGCGGGCACGGCATCCGTTGCGAGAAGCCGGATGAGTTGGACGACGCGATCAGGGAGATGATCTCGGTCAGGAAGCCGGTGCTGTTCGATTGCCGCGTGGCGACGCTCGCCAACTGCTTCCCGATGATCCCGTCGGGCAAGGCGCACAACGAGATGCTGCTGCCCGACGAGGCGACCGACGAGGCGGTGGCCAACGCCATCGACGCCAGAGGCAGGGAACTGGTGTAGCCGGCAGACCCGGGCAGGGCTGTCGCAAGAAGCCGTGCGCAAACAGAGCATTAGATCCAAGAGCTTGAAATCGAGATTCATGTCATGAACGCACAGCTACAACCGACCGGTTCCGCCTATTTCATCGCCAAGGAAACCGAAAAGCCGGAAAACCACACGCTTTCCGTGCTGGTCGACAACGAGCCGGGCGTGCTTGCCCGGGTCATCGGCCTGTTTTCAGGGCGCGGCTACAACATCGAGAGCCTGACCGTCTCCGAGACCGAACATGAGAAGCACTTGTCGCGCATCACCATCGTGACGCGCGGCACGCCGCATGTGCTAGAGCAGATCAAGCATCAGCTGGAGCGCATCGTGCCGGTGCACCGCGTCGTCGATCTGACCGTGCGTTCGCATGAATCCGGCCAGGAGCGGCCGCTGGAGCGCGAACTGGCGCTGGTCAAGGTGGCCGGTACCGGCGAGGCCCGCGTCGAGGCACTGCGGCTGGCCGACGCGTTCCGCGCCAGCGTCATCGACGCCAACACCGAGCATTTCATCTTCGAGATCACCGGCAAGGGCTCCAAGATCGATCAGTTCATCGCCATCATGAAGCCGCTCGGCCTGGTCGAAATCTGCCGCACCGGCGTGGCGGCGTTGAACCGCGGCCCACAGGCGATGTAAGCCCGCCGCATCGACAGTTTCGGCGGGGGGCCTGGTTCGACCAGGAGCCGGCCGCTGGCCTTTGCACTGCCCTCACGAAGCGACAATAATGCTGACATATCTGGGAGGATATCATGTCGCTTGACGCATTCCTTGCCCTGCTTGTCTACGCTTTCGTAACCTCGATCACGCCGGGGCCGAACAACCTCATGCTTCTGGCATCGGGAGTGAATTTCGGCCTCGTCAGATCGGTTCCACACATGCTGGGCATCAGCATCGGTTTTCTGGTGCTGCTGGTCGCCGTGGGTCTTGGCCTGGGTGCGGTGCTTACGGCTTTCCCGGCGCTGCACATCGGATTGAAGATCGCCGGCGGAGTCTATCTGCTCTATCTCGCCTGGAAGATCGCCATGTCGCGCTCGCTCAACGGCAAGGGCGAGGTGAAGGCGCGGCCGATGCGCTTCGTCGATGCGGCGGCGTTCCAGTGGGTCAACCCTAAGGCATGGGTGATGGCGATCACCGCCATGGCCGTCTACGCCAATCCTGAGCGTCCATTCCTGTCGGTGGTGTTGATCGCCGTGGCCTTCACCGTCGTCAATCTGCCAAGCGTCTCGGTGTGGGCGGGGTTCGGCACCGCGCTGCGCGGTTTCCTGTCGGACCCGGTGCGGCTGAAATGGTTCAACATCGCCATGGGCGTGCTGTTGGCGGCGACGCTCTGGCCGATGCTGAGGTAGCGGGAATTCTGTGAACGGCAATTCACGTTCGTTTGACTATATGTGAATTGTGGATTACAAAATGCCCGTGATCGAAGTCCGCAAAACCGCTGAATTCGCCGACTGGTTCAAATCCCTCAAGGACATGCGGGCCAAGGCGCGCATTCAGGTCCGGATCGATCGTGTCGAGCTTGGCAACCTCGGCGATGCCAAGTTCTTCGACGGCATCGGCGAATTGCGGGTCGACTATGGCCCGGGCTATCGCGTCTATTTTGTCAAGACAGGCAACACGATCATCATTCTGCTCTGCGGTGGTAATAAGTCATCGCAAAAGGCCGACATCAAGAAAGCCATCAGCATGGCGAAGGAGGTCTAATGACCATCGAAACCACCAAATGGGACGCTTCCGAATTTCTCGACAGCGAGGAGGCGATCTTTGCCTATATCGAGGCGGCCTTCGAAGACGGCGATCCTGCCATTATCACCCATGCGCTCGGCAACGTGGCCAGGGCTCGGGGCATGACATCCATTGCCAAGGACGCCGGCGTCACACGTGAGGCGCTATACAAGGCGCTGAGCGACAAGGGCGATCCTAAGCTTTCAACCCTGCTCGGCGTCATGAAGGCGCTCGGGCTCAGGTTGACGGCCGAAGCTGCACCAAAGGACAATTATGCCGAGGCGCGCCTCGCTGGCTAATCCGCCACGTGTGATCGCCTCACCATGTTGAATTGTCGTATCGACCGTGTTGCACATCCATTGTGCAGTGCACATTAAATCTTCGTAATGCCGTGTTTTGGCCCTTTTCCGACAAAGGCGTGTCCTATGTATTCGGCGAAATCGCGGCAATGAGCCGTGAGTTGCGCTAGAATACGACCACCTGGCTATGGCGTGTCGGACAGAGAGGGCCTTTTGTCGATGCGTGGAAAAGTCATTCTTTCATTGCTTGCGGTCGCCTGTGTCGGCGCGGCCTGGCTCTATCTGTCTCCGGGCACGCTGAGCAGAGTTCAGCAACTTACCGGCGCAAAGCAGGTCGCGGCGGCGGACAAACCGGCAACCGACAAGCCGGCGGCGGGGGACAAGTCGGCAGGTGGCGGCAGTGGCGCCCGCTCGGCCTCGATCCTCTCGGCCGTCGCCTCCACCGCCGATTTCCCGATCCGGCGTTACGCGATCGGTTTCGTCTCCTCTCCAGCCGTCGTCAGCATCAATGCGCGGGTCTCCAGCCAGATCGTCTCGATCGACGTCAAGGACGGGCAGATGGTCAGGGTTGGCGACGTTCTGTTTTCGCTTGATGACCGGGCGCTGAAGGCGCAACTGGCCAAGGACCAGGCGGCGCTCGCCAAGGACCAGGCAATGCTCGCCAGCTCGCAGTCCGATCTGCAGCGCGCCAAAGACCTGGTCGCCAAGCAGGCCGGCACGCAGCAGACCTATGACCAGGCAGTCGCTGCGGCGAAGGCTGCCGCGGCGACCGTCGATGCCGACAAGGCGACGATCGACGCCGACAACGTCCAGCTTGGCTTTGCCACGATCACGGCGCCGATTGCCGGCAGGCTGGGTGCGGTCAACGTCACCGTCGGCGACCTCGTCACCACCAGCAATGGCAACAGCAGCACGGCCACTCCGCTGGTGACCATCACCCAGATGGACCCGCTGCAGGTCAACTTCAATCTTCCTGAGAGCAACCTGGCGCTGCTGCACAAGGCACTCGCAAATCCGCAGCAAGGGGCAGTGACGCTGACCAAGGACGGCGACCCGACGCCGATCGGCAAGGGCACGCTCGATTTCGTTGATTCAAGCGTCGACACCGCGTCGGGCACGATCGCCACGCGGGCAAGCATTCCGAATGCCGACCTTTCGCTGTGGCCGGGCCAGTATGTGAATGTCGTGCTCGATGCCGGCATCATGCCGCGGATGACCTCCGTTCCCACGGTAGCGGTCCAGCCTAGCCAGAAGGGGCCGTTCGTCTATGTCGTCAAGCCGGACAGCACCGTCGAAATGCGCCCGGTGCAGGTGGCGCTGACCGAAGGCGAGAACAGCGCCATCAGCCAAGGGCTGAAAAGCGGTGAGAAAGTTGTCACCGAAGGCCAGACGAAGCTGAAGGACGGCGCCGCTGTGCATGAAGGCAACGCCGCGGCGGGTGCTGCCGCGCCCAAGGTGGCCGAGGCGGCCAAGGCCGGCGAGGCGGCTCGATGATCTCCGAATTTTGCATACGCCGGCCTGTCGCCACCCTTCTGATGTCGTTCGCCCTCGTGCTGGGCGGTCTGTTCGCTTACAAATTCCTGCCGGTGGCAGCACTTCCGAGTGCCGAATTCCCAGTGGTCAACGTCTCGGCTTCGCTGCCCGGCGCCTCTCCGGAAACCATGGCCACATCGGTGGCGACGCCCCTGATCAAGCAGTTCGCCACCATCGCGGGCATCGATTCGATCTCGACCAGCAACTCGCTTGGCTCGACCTCGATCGCCATCCAGTTCGTGCTTAATCGGGACATCGACGCCGCCGCCGCGGACGTGCAGGCGGCGATCGCGCGGACGCAAAGATCCCTGCCGCCGCAGATGACGTCGCCGCCGAGCTATCGCAAAGTCAATCCGGCCGACGCGCCCATTCTTTTGATGTCGCTGGTCAGCGACACGGTTCCACTGACCGATCTCGACGCGTTCGCGGAAAACGTCATCTCGCCGTCGCTGTCGACCATCGACGGGGTGGCTCAAGTTTCGATCTTCGGCCAGCAGAAATACGCCGTTCGCATCCAGATCGACCCGACCGCGCTTGCCGCGCGCGGCATCTCGATCGATCAGCTGCAGGCGGCGATCGCGTCCGCCAACAGCAACACGCCGCTCGGCGTGCTCCAGAACGACAAGCAGCAGCTCACGATCACCGCCAACACGCAGCTCAATGACGCGGCCGGTTTCTCCAACATCATCATCGCCACCAAAAACGGTCACCCGGTGCGGCTGGGCGAGGTGACGCGCGTCGTCGATTCGGTGCAGACGACCACGACCGCAAGTTGGTACGATGGCACCCGCGCGATCATCATGGCGGTGCAGCGCCAGCCCGACGCCAACACGGTCGACGTCGTCGACAAGGTCAAGGCGATGCTGCCGTCCTTCCAGGACCAGATGCCGGGCGCTGCCTCGATCAAGCTGCTCAACGATCGCTCGACCTCGATACGCCAGGCCGTCGACGACGTGCAGTTCACGCTGCTGTTGACCATAGCGCTGGTGGTGATGGTGATCTTCGTGTTCCTGCGCCGGGTGACGGCAACCATCATCCCGGCCGTGGCGGTGCCGATTTCGCTGATTGCCACGCTTGGCGCGATGTTCCTGTTCGGCTTTTCCATCGACAACATATCGCTGATGGGCTTGACGCTGGCGGTCGGCCTTGTCGTCGACGACGCCATCGTNGATCTCGATCTCGCTGGTGGCCGTGTTCATCCCGGTGCTGCTGATGGGCGGCGTTATCGGCCGCATCTTCAACGAGTTCGCCGTCGTGGTGACGGTCGCCATCCTGGCGTCGATGTTCGTATCGCTGACGCTGACGCCGATGCTGTGCTCGCGCCTGCTGTCGGTCAGCAAGGCGGACCGCGACAAGCATGGCCCTGGCCATAAACGGGACCTCATTACACGCGGCTACGACCGGATCTTGAGTTTCTGCCTGAGGCACACCTTCCTGGTGTTCCTCGTCTTCATGGGAACCGCGGCAGCCTCGGTGTGGCTGATCGAGGCCTCGCCGAAGGGCTTCTTCCCGCAGGAGGATATCGGCCAGATATCGGTGACCACCATCGCGCGTCAGGACATCTCGTTCGACGCCATGTCCAAGCTGCAAGGGCAGGTCGCCAGCGTCTTCTCGCATTCGCCCTATGTCGACCATGTGGCGTGGTCGGCGGGCAGCGGCAACAATGCGCTCAACCAGGGGCAACTCTTCGTCCAGCTCAAGGGCAAGGACCAGCGTCCCGATATCGACAAGGTCCTTTCGGATCTGCGCAAGCAACTGGCCGGCGTGGCGGGTATCGAGACCTACATGCAACCGGTGCAGAACCTGAGGCTGGGCGCACGGTCGTCGGCCAGCGCCTACCAGCTCGTGGTTCAAGGGCTCGATACCGGACTAACCGACACCTGGGCGCAGAAACTGAATGACGCGATGGCGGCCGACCATACGAACTTCACCGATGTCACCAGCGACCTGCAGAACAATGCATTGCAGGCGACGCTGGTGGTGGATCGCGATAAGGCCGCCCAGCTCGGCATCGATACTGCCACGCTGCGCTCCGCCCTTTATGGCGGCTTCGGCACCGATCAGGTTTCAACGATCTTCGGTTCGGCCGACAGCTACGAAGTCGTCACGGAGCTCGATCCCAAGATCGAATGGTCGCCGGAGCGGATGCTCGCCATCCAGATGAGGACGGCGAGCGGCAATCTGGTTCCGCTTGGCGCCTTCGCCCGGGTCGATCGCACGGCAGGCGCCTTGACCGTCAACCAGCTCGGCCAGCTTCCGGCGGTGACGATCTCCTATAACCTGCCGCAGGGCGTGGCGCTGGGTGACAGCGTAGCGCGCATCGACGCGCTCAAAGAGCAGATCGGCATGCCGACGGCGATCTCGACAACCTTTGCCGGCACGGCCAAGACCTTCCAGGACTCACTAGCCAACCAGGGTCTTCTGGTCGGCGGCGCGATCCTGACCATCTATATCGTGCTCGGCATCCTGTACGAGAGCTTCATCCACCCGCTCACGATTCTCACCGGCCTGCCGTCGGCTGTGCTGGGTGCCGTCGTTGCCTTGCGCTTCGCCGGCATGGATCTGTCTGTCATCGCGGTGATCGGCATCCTGATGCTGATCGGCATCGTCAAGAAGAACGGCATCATGATGGTCGACGTCGCGCTCGAGCTCCGACGTGATGGCATGTCCGCGAAGGAATCCATCCACAAGGCCTGCCTGATGCGGTTCAGGCCGATCATGATGACGACGCTGGCGGCACTGATGGGAACCTTCCCGATCGCGCTGGGCACCGGCGCCAGCGCCGAGTTGCGCCAGCCGCTAGGCGTTGCCGTTGTCGGTGGTTTGCTCGCCTCGCAGGCGCTGACCCTGTTCGTGACCCCGGTGATCTATGTCTACATGGAGAATTTCTCGGGCTGGCTGGTCGGGCTTTGGTCGAAGCGCAAGGGCGATCGGAGCGCGGTCGAAGACGTCGACCAGCCCTCGCCACTCGATGCCAAGCAGGAAATGCTGCCCGAACCGCAGCGGGCGGCCGCCGAATGATGTAGCAGGGCCAGCGCCATGTGCCGCTGGCCCAAGGCGTTGCGCTTGCGGTGGCATCACGGGAAACGTAATTTGTCGCCATGTCCCACGACCATGACCACGACAACGAACTCGATCCGTTTGCCGCCCGCGTGCGCGCGCTGGAAACCATCCTCACTCAAAAGGGGCTGGTCGATCCGGCGGCGATCGACGTCATCGTCGACACCTATGAAACAAAAATCGGGCCACGCAACGGCGCCAGGGTGGTGGCCAGGGCCTGGGCCGACGCGGACTTTGCCGACTGGCTGAAACGCGATGCGACGGCGGCGATCGGATCGCTCGGTTATGCCGGCCGTCAGGGCGAACATATGCAGGCTGTCTTCAACACCGAGGAGACGCATAACCTCGTCGTCTGCACGCTGTGCTCCTGCTATCCGTGGTCGGTGCTCGGCCTGCCGCCGGTCTGGTACAAGGCGCCGCCCTATCGGTCGCGCGCCGTCATCGATCCGCGCGGGGTGCTGGAGGAATTCGGGCTGACGGTGCCGACGGCCAAGAAGATCCGCGTCTGGGATTCGACCGCGGAGCTGCGCTATCTCGTCGTGCCGATGCGGCCTGCGGGCACCGACGGCTGGAGCGAGGAACAGCTGGCGGACCTGGTGAGCCGCAACGCGATGATCGGCACCGGCTTGGCGAGACAGCCGGCATGAACGGGCCGCAGGATCTCGGCGGACAGATGGGGTTCGGCCCGGTCGCGCCCGAAAAGGACGAGCCGTATTTTCATGCCGCCTGGGAAAGGCGGGCGCTCGGCGTGACGCTGACTGCCGGCGCCATGGGCGCGTGGAATATCGACGAGAGCCGGCATGCACGGGAATCGCTGCATCCGGCCGACTATTATGCCTCCAGCTACTACGAGATCTGGATCAAGGCGCTGGAGATCCTGCTCAAGCGCCATGGCTTCGTCAGCGAGCGCGACCTGGCCGAGGGCCGGGCGGTCGATCCGGCGGCAACACCAAAAAGAGTGCTGAAGGCGGAAAACGTGCCCGCAGTGCTGGCCAAGGGCGGTCCTTGCGACCGGCCGGTGGCGCAAGCGGCGCGGTTCAAGGCCGGCGATGCCGTGCGGACCAAGAACTTCAACCCGACCGGCCACACGCGGCTGCCGCGCTACGCACGCGGCAAGCATGGAACGATCGAGGCGGTGCGCGGCGGGTTTGTGTTTCCCGACAGCAACGCGCATGGGCACGGCGAAAACCCGCAATGGGTCTACACCGTGGTTTTCGACGGGTTGGAGATTTGGGGCGAGGGGGCCGACCCGACACTGAGCGTGTCGATCGACGCCTGGGAGAGCTATCTTGAGCCGGCGTGACGGCGTCGTCGCAGATCTGCCACCGGGGATCGATGCCCCGGTGTTTGCCGAGCCATGGCAGGCCGAAGCCTTCGCCATGACGGTGGCGCTGCACGACAAGGGTGTGTTTTCGTGGAGCGAATGGGCGCAGGCGCTGTCGGCGCAAGTTAAGGACCCAGGTGCCGCGGCTGACGGTCATGACTATTACGAACATTGGCTGGCAGCGCTGGAGGGCTTGCTTGCGTCCAAGGGACTGGCCGCCAAGGCGGATGTAGACGCGATGGCTGAGTCCTGGGAACGCGCCGCACATGCCACCCCGCACGGCAAGCCGATCCTGCTGGAGAACGATCCCGGCCCGGCCCGATAGGGTCGTGGCGGCCCGACCCGATAGGTCGGCAACCCGTCCCAAGGACGTCGAGCGAGATCGTGTGTTCTCTTTACGTTCTGATTTGCCCCTGATAGCCTGACCCTGTCGGCGGCACTGAGGCGCCCGACCCGTCGATGGTGGTGATGGCTGTCTTGTCTTTCCCTTGCGAATCCGGTCTCTCGCGCTGATGGAATTCTCTCCCCAACAGGACGAGGCGTTGCAAGCGGTTGCTCGCTGGCTGAAGACCGGAAAGCCGCAGCTGTTCCGGCTGTTCGGCTATGCTGGCACCGGCAAGACGACGCTGGCACGTTATTTCGCCGAACATGTCGACGGCCAGGTGCAGTTCGCCGCCTTCACCGGCAAGGCCGCGCAGGTTCTGCGCTCCAAGGGCGCGGTCAATGCGCGCACCATCCATTCGCTGATCTACAGGCCCAAGGGCGAGGAATCGGTGTCGGACGAGGTCACCGGCAAGACCTCCATGTCGCCGACCTTCTCGCTCAACCGGCAAAGCCCGATCTCGCGGGCGAAACTGGTCGTCATCGACGAATGTTCGATGGTCGACGAACAGCTTGGCCGCGACCTGATGAGTTTCGGCACGCCGATCCTGGTGCTCGGTGATCCCGGCCAGTTGCCGCCGATCTCGGGTGGCGGCTTCTTCACCGATCACGAGCCGGATTTCCTGCTCACCGAAATTCACCGGCAGGCGCGCGACAATCCGATCCTGCGGCTGGCGCTCGACGTGCGCGAGGGCCGTGAGTTCATGCGTGGCGACTACGGCACGGCGCAGGTCATCGGCAAGGAAGACGTCACCCAGGAGCTGGTGCTGAAGGCCGACCAGGTTCTGGTCGGCACTAACCGAACCCGGCGCCGCTACAATCAGCGACTGCGCGAGCTCAAAGGCTTCAATGCCGAGTATCCGCAGGCCGGCGACAAGCTGGTCTGCCTGCGCAACGATCCGGCCAAGGGTCTGCTCAACGGCTCGCTGTGGAAGGTGATGACCTCGTCGCGCGAGACGGTGAAGCCAGGCATCAATCTGCTGGTTTCGCCGGAAGAGGACGATCCGGATCGCGGCGTCGCCAAGATCAAGTTGCTCAAGGCGGCTTTCGAGGATCCCGACGCCGATATCCCCTGGCAGCAGAAGAAGCGATTCGACGATTTCGACTATGGCTACGCGCTGACCGTGCACAAGGCACAGGGCTCGCAGTGGAACGAGATCGTGCTGTTCGATGAAAGCTGGGCCTTCAAGGAAACCCGCCAGCGCTGGCTCTACACCGCCATTACGCGGGCGGCGGAGCGGCTGACGATCGTCAGGTAGAGGCGGCGGGACGCTGTCGCTCGCCGACAGGCCGCGCAGCAAGCCATTGCCAGGCCGCGGTTTCGTCCTCGATCTTGAAGTGCCTGAATTCGATGGGCGGCGAGGACGGCAGAAAGCGTTGTGCGTCCGCTATCCAGTTCGGTTCGCCTATCGTCGCGCAACGTCCGACATGTTCCAATGCATGGATGGCGCCCTGCTTCAGGGTCTCGTCCGCGATATCGGCCCAGTCGACGCCCTCATGGTCGATGAGGCGCACCAGCACGTCGATGCGCTGGTGGAGGGCATAGGCAGCCTCCAGCAACCCGAAAAGGTTTTCGCCGTCGGCCGCGGAAACGTGCCCGACGACATCGATGGCGAAAAGGTCGTCACGAGTGGTCTCGACACGGCGAATCGCCGGCACGGCATCGAGAAAATTCATGGGTGCGTCCTTTCCCGGACTCATTCATCAGGCTCTTGGAACACCCGAAACCCCCAGTCTGTTCCCACCGAAGGCATTACTGTTCCCGTCAAACGCATTATAGGTGGCGCATCGAATGATTTCCGAGGCCATCGCCATGCCCGCAAAACTCTCCGTCAATCTCAATGCCATCGCCATGCTGCGCAACCGGCGCGACCTGCCGTGGCCCAGCGTCACCGGCCTCGGCCGCATTGCGCTCCAGGCCGGGGCGCACGGACTGACGGTGCATCCGCGCCCCGACGAGCGGCACACAAGACACTCCGACCTGCCCGAGATCCGATCGCTGATCGACGACGAGTTTCCGCGCGCCGAATTCAACATAGAGGGCTATCCGACCGAGGAGTTCCTGGCACTTGTGGAAAAGCATCAGCCCGAACAGGTGACGCTGGTGCCGGACGATCCGGCCCAGGCAACCTCCGATCACGGCTGGAACTTCGCGGCCCAGGCTGCGTTCCTTACTCCGGTCGTCAAACGGCTGAAGAAGGGAGGCTTTCGCGTGTCGCTGTTTGCCGATCCGGACCCCGGTTGCGTGGCTGCCGCGCGCGATACCGGGGCCGACCGTATCGAGCTCTACACGGGTCCGTATGGAAGCTGTCATTCGGATTCCGCCAAGGCGGCCAAGGAATTGGAAAGGCTAGGAAAAACCGCCGATGCAGCGTTTGCTGCCGGGCTTCAGGTCAATGCCGGGCATGATCTGGTGGTTAGCAATCTGCCCGCGCTTGCCAAGCGCATTCCGGCATTGGCCGAAGTGTCGATCGGACACGGGTTGACAGCCGATGCGTTGGAGTATGGCATGGCTGGCACGGTGGGACGATTTCTCAAGGCCTGCGGCTGGTAGGGGTTGAGCTTGGCATGGCAGGCATGGCAGCCATCGTGTGCAGTTGATATCGTATCGCAATATGCTTAGTGCACCGCACGCTTACCGGAGAGTGGTTCATGGCACTTGCCAGTAGCGGTAGCGACTCTGAAACCGGCGAGTCGGGCCATTCCGAGGTTGAGCAGCACAGCACCAAGGTTCTGATGCTGGGCGCTTTGGGTGTCGTGTATGGGGATATCGGCACCAGCCCGATCTATGCCTTTCGCGAGGCGCTTCACGCTTCTCCCGGCACGGATACGCGCGGTGATGTCTTGGGTGTCCTGTCGCTGATCGTCTGGGCGCTGACCATCATCGTGACCATAAAATATGTCGCCTTCGTGCTGCGCGCCGACAATAAGGGCGAGGGCGGTACGCTGTCTTTGATGTCGCTTGCACGCAGCGCCTATCCAAAAGGCGCGCGACTCATCCTCGGGATTGGGCTCTGCGGCGCGGCACTGTTCTTCGGTGACGCGATCATCACGCCCGCCATCTCCGTGCTGTCGGCGGTTGAAGGCCTGAAGGTTGTGACCCCGACATTGGAAGCCTATGTGGTGCCCATCACTTTGGTCATCCTGGCGATCTTGTTCTCGGTGCAACGGTTCGGCACCGGAAAGGTCGCGGCTGTGTTCGGTCCGGTGACGGCGTTTTGGTTCCTGGCCATTGGCGTCGCCGGCATCTATCACCTGATGGACGATCCGTCGGTCCTGCTGGCGGTCAATCCCTACTATGCGGTTGCCTATCTGGTTGGCACGCCGACAGCTGCGTTCGTCACCGTTGGCGCGGTATTCCTGGCGGTGACCGGGGCGGAGGCGCTTTATGTCGATCTCGGCCATTTCGGACGCAAGCCGATCGTGCTCGCCTGGCTAGCGATTGTGTTTCCCTGTCTGCTGCTCAACTATTTCGGGCAAGGTGCCTTTGTGCTCGCAAATGGTGGCAGGCCGACCAATCCGTTCTTCCAGATGCTGCCGGACTGGGCACTGATGCCGATGGTCGGTCTGGCCACGGCCGCGACCGTCATCGCCAGTCAGGCGGTGATTTCGGGCGCTTTTTCGCTGACTCGGCAAGCGGTTCAACTGAACCTTCTGCCGCGTATCGAGGTGCAGCACACGTCCGAAATGAAACTCGGACAAATCTATATGGCGCGCGTCAACCTGCTCATTGCGCTGGGGGTGATGCTGCTGGTCGTCGGCTTCGGCAGCTCAAGTTCGCTGGCCTCCGCTTACGGTATCTCCGTGACCGGTGAAATGCTGATGACGACGATCCTGCTGTTCGTAGTCATGCGCAAGCTGTGGAAATGGAGGCTGGCACTGGCGCTGGCACTGGCATTGCTGTTCGGCATCATCGATAGCGGCTTCTTCCTGGCGAATGTCGTGAAGATCTTCGAAGGCCGCTGGGTATCGATCACCGTTGCCTGCGTTATGGGGTTAGTCATGTCGACGTGGATACGCGGCAGCCGCTATCTGTTCGACAAGACCCGCCGCAACGAAATCCCGCTCGATTTCCTCGCCGGCAATCTGTTGAAGAAGAANGCTATCTGTTCGACAAGACCCGCCGCAACGAAATCCCGCTCGATTTCCTCGCCGGCAATCTGTTGAAGAAGAAGCCGCAGCTGGTGTCCGGCACCGCGGTGTTCCTGACCAGCGATCCGCTCAGCGCGCCAACCGCGCTGATGCACAGCCTCAAGCACTACAAGGTGCTGCACGAGCAGAACGTCATCCTCTCGGTGGTGACGGCGCCGCAACCGGTGGTGCCCGACAGCGACCGGGTCAAGATGGAGACGGTCAACGAGCTGTTCATGCGGGTGACNGCGCTGGCGATCTGCCGCAAGCAAGGCTGGAAGTTCGACATCATGACGACATCCTTCTTCCTGTCGAGGCGCTCGCTCAAGGCCTCGCCCAATTCAGGCATGCCGGTGTGGCAGGACCGGTTGTTCATCGGCCTGGCGCGCACGGCGGCCGATGCGACGGAGTATTTCCAGATCCCGACCGGCCGTGTGGTGGAGATCGGAACCCAAGTAGCGATCTGATCGATGCCGGTGCGGACCGTCGTAGGGGTGCTGCCGGTAGCGTGGATCGATACAGAGAATGTCCGATAGTCGACGAGCCTCGCGTAGCAGATATGGCAGCCATTACCCCACGGCACTTGATATTGCATCGCAGCAAGCGTAGAGCACCGCGCGCTTATCGGAGTGTCGTCCATGGCCCTTACCAACACTGGTAGTGAGGCAGAACCCGTCGAACAATCGAGCCATCCAGAAGTCGAGCAGCACAGCACCAAGGTTCTGATGCTGGGTGCGCTCGGTGTCGTTTATGGTGATATCGGCACCAGCCCGATCTACGCCTTCCGCGAGGCGCTGGTGGCGTCGTCGGGCGGCAATGTCGCCCAGCGCGGCGATATTCTGGGCGTTCTGTCGCTGATCATCTGGTCGCTGACGATCATCGTCACCATCAAATACATCATGTTCGTGCTGCGCGCAGACAACCGCGGCGAGGGCGGCGTGCTGTCGCTGATGGCGCTGGCGCGCGGCAGTTTTCCGAAGCGCTCTGCGCTGTTGCTTGGCATCGGCATCGTCGGGGCCTCGCTTTTTTTCGGTGACGCCGTCATCACTCCGGCGATTTCGGTGCTGTCGGCGGTCGAGGGTATGAACGTCGTCACGCCGACCTTCCAGCCTTATGTCGTGCCATTGACGCTGGTCATCCTGGCGATCCTGTTTTCCGTGCAACGGTTCGGCACCGGCGGCGTCGCGCTGATCTTTGGCCCGATAACGGCGGTGTGGTTCCTGGCTATCGGCCTTTCCGGGCTCAACCACATCATCGCCGATCCGGAAATCCTGTGGGCGGTGAGCCCGCACTATATCGTCGCTTTCCTGATCAATTCGCCCGACGTGGCCTTCGTCACCATCGGAGCCATCTTCCTGGCCGTCACCGGCGCGGAAGCGCTTTATGCCGATCTTGGCCATTTCGGCCGCAAGCCGATCGTGCTGGCCTGGCTGGCGATCGTGTTTCCCTGTCTGCTGCTCAACTATGCCGGGCAAGGCGCCTTCGTGTTGGCCAAGAACGGCGTCGTCGGCCATCCGTTCTTCGAAATGAATCAGGGCTGGACGCTGATCCCGATGGTGGTGCTGGCCACGGCCGCGACCGTCATCGCCAGTCAGGCGGTGATTTCAGGCGCCTTCTCTCTGACCAGGCAGGCGGTGCAGCTCAACATGCTGCCGCGCCTCCAAATCTCGCACACGTCGGAGAGACAATCGGGCCAGATCTACATGCCGCGCGTCAATCTGCTGCTGGCGCTGGTGGTGATGATGCTGGTCGTCGGCTTCGGCGAGTCCAGCAAACTGGCCTCCGCCTACGGCATCTCGGTGACCGGCAACATGCTGGTGACGACCGTGCTGTTGTTTGTGGTCATGACGCGGATCTGGAGATGGCGGCTGTGGATGGCGGTTGCCATGACAGCGCTGTTCGGCTTCATCGACGTCGGTTTCTTTGCCTCCAACATCGTCAAGGTATTCGAGGGGGGCTGGGCTTCGCTGGCGGTGGCCTTCACCATCGTGCTGGGCATGTGGACCTGGGTGCGCGGCAGCCGCTATCTGTTCGACAAGACCCGCCGCAACGAAATCCCGCTCGATTTCCTCGCCGGCAATCTGTTGAAGAAGAANCCGGTGGTGCCCGACAGCGACCGGGTCAAGATGGAGACGGTCAACGAGCTGTTCATGCGGGTGACGCTGACCTTCGGCTACATGGAGCAGCCCAACATCCCGCGTGCGCTGGCGATCTGCCGCAAGCAGGGCTGGAAGTTCGACATCATGACGACCTCGTTCTTCCTGTCGCGGCGCTCGCTCAAGGCCTCGCCCAATTCAGGCATGCCGGTGTGGCAGGACCGGTTGTTCATCGGCCTGGCACGCACGGCGGCCGACGCGACGGAGTATTTCCAGATCCCGACCGGTCGTGTCGTTGAGATCGGTACACAAGTAGCGATCTAAACAGGCGATTGCCAAACGGGCTGTGCCTGACAGCACAGCCCTGCCATACCGGTGAAAATGCCGCCTCAGCCCGCCAATGCGGTTTTGTTCGCCTCGAGAAATTGCTTCAACGTCTTTGGCGTCCTGCCGGAAAGCGTCTCGATCGCGTCGGTCACCATGGCGATGCGGCCGGCGCGCGTGTTGGCGTCGAAGGACACGACGACGTCAGCGAAGTCCTCGGGGACGCCTGCTGCCTTCACCCCTTCCGTCAAGGCTTCATCCGGAACCTGCACGACATTGAGCGGCTTGCCGGTGACCTCGCTCACCAGGGCGGCGATCTCGGCCGTGGTGTAGGCGTGCGGGCCGGTCAACGTGTAGGTCTTGCTTTCGTTTGAGGCGCCAACGAGGCCGGCGGCTATCGCTGCGGCCATGTCATCGCGTGCGCCGTGCGCAATGCGGCCTTCGCCGGCGGACGTATACCAGTGTCCCGAGGCGATCGCGTGCGGCAGGGCCATGAACAGGTTCTCCTGGTACCAGCCGTTGCGGAAGATCGTGTAGGGGATGCCACTCGCCTTGATCGCCTGCTCGGTGCCGTAGTGGTCGCCGGCAAACAGCACCGGCGACACCGGCTCCGGATTGGGCATCGAGGTGTAGAGCAGATGCGAAATGCCGGCGTTCTTGGCCGCTGCGACTGCATTTTTGTGCTGTTTCAGGCGCTTGCCGCTTTTGAGATCGAGATCGCCGGTCGAAATGATCAGCACCTTGTCGGCGCCCTTGAATGCGGTTTCCAGCGAGGCCGCTTCGTTGAAATCGGCGGCCCTGACGACAACGCCGCGCGCCGCTAAATCGGCCCCGTTTTCTGGATTGCGTGTGGTGGCGATGATCTTCGCCGGCGGAACTTTGTGCGTGTCCAAGAGATGGTTGATGACGCCGCGGCCAAGCTGGCCGGAGGCGCCGGTGACGAGAAGGGTTTCGGTCATGGGGGATCCTGACGTTGCGCCGCAAGGGCGGATCGAGTGCTAGTCTCCGAAAGAGACCAGCACTAAAATAGGAATTGACCCACCGCCGTAAAGAAGGCAGTTTTTCGGGAGGTAGGCACAGGCAGGGAACCAGCCATGGACGGCAAGGTCATCAATCTGAAATCGAAGATGGAGGTCTACAAGGCCATCTCCGGCGGCGGCAATTTCGCCAATTGTCCGGTTCGCGATGTCATCCAGGGCGTCAGCGGCAAATGGAGATCGCTGCTGATGATGGCGCTGGCTGAAAGACCCTATCGCTTCGGCGAGTTGAGGCGCCTGGTGCCCGATATTTCGCAACGCATGCTGACCCAGACGCTGCACGATTTGCAGCGCGATGGCTATGTCCATCGTGAGGTGTTCCCGACCAAACCACCGAGTGTTGAATACAGCCTGACCGATCTCGGGCGCTCGATGTTCGGCGCCTTTCATCAATTGATTCTGTGGGCCGAACTAAACCACGATGCGGTGCGAACAGCGCGCGCCGATTTTGATGCCGCCCAAGGTTGAGCCGGTCCGTCAGCCGGAGAAAGCCCGATCCGCAACCTGATTTCGTCCGGCCGCTGAAGGATTGTCCCGGCCATTCGGCTTTCCTCGCCTCGATGGTGGCTGGAACCGTGATCGATCCGTTCAGGCGGATCGGGCTTGCAGAGGCGAAGTGGCCGGATCGCTTCGGCCAATGAGGCTCGAAAGGTACGATCCCTTTGCCTGCAGGAACGCACCCAGGTCCCGCGGGTAGTCCGGTGCCACAGCGTGCTTGATCGACGCCCGTTCACTCAATGCCTTGCGCCAGGCCCGGACGAGCGGCTTGCCCTCCAGGATGCCGAAATCGCCGATCCGGTCGAAGGCATCGAAGTAACGGAAGATCGGGCCGTAGACGGCATCGACGAGCGAAAAGCGCTCACCCGCGAACCATGGTCCGTTCCGTATGCATTCCGCCAGCTCGGCCTCAACACGATCGAACATCGCTGACAATGAACCGGACTCGGCAAGGAAGCCGGCCTCGGTCGAGGCTGAATAGAACCGACCGATGGCGTTAAGGGTTGCCGAGCCGAATTCGATCCAGGCACGGTGTCGGGCGCGCGTATAGGGGTCGGTGGGGTGGAGGGGGCTGGCCTGAGTCTCTTCGAGGAATTCGAGGATGACAGCGGATTCGAAGATCACCGTTTCCTCGCCATTTCGCTGCACGCGCAGCAGCGGCACCTTGCCGAGCGGCGAGATCGCCCTGAACCAGTCCGGCTTGTTGGCGAGATCGATATCGACGCGCTCGAACGGCACGCCCTTTTCAGCCAGTGAAATCGCGGCGCGCTGCACATAGGGGCAGAGATGATGGCTGACGAGAATGAGCTTGTCGGGCATCTCACTCGCCCCAATGTCGGCGAGTTTGCAGGTTTCGTGTTTCATAGGATTGGCTTTCCATAGTTAATGCAGTTGCGTCTATCTAGATGCATACGCATCGATCGTCAAGCTTGATGCAATTGCATCTATTGCCTATGCTGGGCCATGACCGAGAAAGCCGCGCCTTCGCCCGAAGCCATCAAGGCCTGGGCCCGCCTGATGCGCGTTTCGCGCCAGCTGATGGAAAGCGCCGAAGAGGCGTTGAAGGCGGCTGGCCTGCCGCCGCTTGCCTGGTATGACGTGCTGCATGAACTCGCCGAGGCGGGCGAGGGCGGGGTGCGACCGTTTCAGCTGATCGAGCGCACTCTGTTCGCGCAATACAACATCTCCCGGCTGCTGGCGCGGCTCGAGGCCGATGGGCTTGTGGAGAAGCTGCCGGTGGCCGATGACGGTCGCGGCCAGACCATCCGCATCACGGCCAAGGGCCGCGAGACGCGTCGCCGGATGTGGGCTGTCTACGGACGGTCGATCGCCGAACTGGTTGGTGCCAAACTCTCGGCCGATGAGTTGACCATGGTCTCGGCACTGCTCGGACGGCTGCGTCATCCGCCCGTCGTGGACTGACGCCATGGCACCGAGCCGACCTGGCGAGGTCAGGCCAGATGGCTGCCCCAGAGAAACGCCAGCGTCGCCAGCACGCCAAGTGCGGTGCGAACCAGATGCAGATTGCCCCATTTGACGATCAGGGACCTGGCTTGAGGATTGGCGGCGCCTGCGTCCATCGCCCCCAGCACCCTGTTGGTCGGCATCATGGCGATCAGCGTCCATGGCCAGGGCAGGATGATCAATACGGCGCCAACCAGAAAGGCGAGACCGCCGGCCTGCCACCAGGCAACCAGACCGAGAACGCAGGCGACAATGGCAATCGACGCCTGCATGGCGGCGCCTCGTTTGTAGGAAGGCTGCCATTCCTGCAGCAGCGCCTTGTCATCGAGACGAAGCCGCGCCGGTTGCTCGGCGACGCTGACATAGATCGCAGCGCCGGAGAACGCGGCGGCAACCGTCAAGGCAAGCAACCCGATCAGCATCTTCTTTCCCGCGCAAGCCGTCCGGCGCTGATGCCGTCCAGACAGAAATAGGGCTTGCAAGGCTCAAAACAATACGCCATAGATTAGGCGAACCGTAACGTACGGTACGGCTGGTCGGGGATAACCGGCCAGCCTTGCCTTTGAGAGAAGAGCGTGTTGCACATCCTACCCGAGATCGACAACAGCCAAGCGCTGACCGAGCGGCAGAAGGCCGTTCTCGATGCGGCGTTGCGGCTGCTGGTCGAGGAGGGCGACCAGCTGACCATGACCGCCGTGGCGCGCCGTGCGAGTTGCTCCAAGGAAACGCTCTACAAATGGTTCGGCGATCGTGACGGGTTGCTGACGGCGACAGTGCAGTGGCAGGCCTCGAAAGTGCGGGTGGCGCCGGTCGACGGCAAGGGGCTCGATCTGGCCTCGCTGACGGCAAGCCTGGAACGCTTTGCTTCCGACTGGCTGAAGGTAATTTCGAGCGACACCTCGATCGCGCTCAATCGTGTGGCGGTCGGCCATGCCGGATCGGGAAAGGACAATCTCGGCGCCGTGGTGCTGGAGAATGGCCGTTTTGCGCTGGCCAAGCGGTTGAAGCCTGTCCTTGAGGCCGGCCGCCAGGCCGGGTGGCTCGACTTCGCGGATGCCGAAACGGCGTTCCGCACCTTTTTCGGGCTGGTCGCCCGTGACGTGCAGATACGTCTGCTGCTCGGCGACCGGCTGGAATTGACTGAGGCGGCGATCGGCGGCGATGCCGCGCGGGCGACGCAGCAGTTTCTCGCTCTTTTCGGAGCAAAAACCGGCCGCAAGGCTGATTCATAAAAACGGGAAGGAAGACAAAATGCGCGTCTATTACGATCGTGATGCCGATCTCAACCTGATCAAGGGCAAGAAGGTCGCCATCATCGGCTATGGCAGCCAGGGCAGGGCGCATGCGCTCAACCTCAAGGATTCCGGCGCCAAGGAGATCGCAATCGGCCTCAAGGCTGGCTCGGCGACCGCCAAGAAGGTGGAGGCCGATGGGCTCAAGGTGATGAGCGTGGCTGACGCCGCCAAATGGGCCGACCTGATGATGATGGCAACGCCTGACGAACTGCAGGCCGACATCTACAAGAACGAGATCGCGCCGAACATCCGCGACGGCGCCGCGATCGCTTTCGCACACGGCCTCAACGTGCATTTCGGCCTGATCGAGCCGAAGTCGACGGTCGACGTCGTCATGATCGCGCCCAAGGGTCCCGGCCATACAGTGCGCGGCGAATACCAGAAGGGCGGCGGCGTGCCCTGCCTGGTCGCCGTCAACCAGGACGCTTCGGGCAATGCGCTCGACCTGGCGCTGTCCTACGCCTGCGGGGTCGGCGGCGGCCGTTCGGGCATTATCGAGACCAATTTCCGCGAGGAATGCGAGACCGATCTGTTCGGCGAGCAGGTCGTGCTGTGCGGCGGCCTGGTCGAACTGATCCGCGCCGGCTTCGAGACGCTGGTGGAAGCCGGATACGCGCCGGAAATGGCCTATTTCGAGTGCCTGCACGAGGTCAAGCTGATCGTCGACCTGATCTATGAAGGCGGCATCGCCAACATGAACTACTCGATCTCGAACACTGCCGAATGGGGCGAATACGTCTCCGGTCCGCGCATCATTACCGCCGAGACCAAGGCCGAGATGAAGCGCGTGCTGAAGGACATCCAGACCGGCAAGTTCACATCGGAGTGGATGCAGGAATACCGCGCCGGCATGTCACGCTTCAAAGGCATCCGCCGCATGAACGACAGCCATCAGATCGAGGAAGTCGGCGCCAAGCTGCGCGCGATGATGCCCTGGATTTCGAAGAACAAGCTGGTCGACAAGGCGAAAAACTAAGCGAAATCAGCACATACAGCTGGAATCTGAAACGGCGCCTCGTGGCGCCGTTTCCTTATTCTGCCGGTAGGTCGGCTGCAGCTCAGCTATAGGGCGAGTAGCACTGCTGGCGCGGGCCGCTATAAGGCTGGAACGTGTTGTCGTAGGCGCGATACGACCGATAGCGGTTGTAGCACCATTGGACATGGGCGCTCGAAAGCCGTCCTGCGCGGTAATAATGGCGCGGCGCCGGCCTGACATAGTACCTGTCATAGTAGTTGTAGTTGTTGTACATGCTGCCGAGGCCGAGCCCCAGCCCAAGGCCCAGGATCGCGGCCGCTCCATCATCGTAATAGCGGCCGCCGCGATAATGGTGGCGACCGTGGCGCCAACGCCAGTCATCTCCGCCATTCCAGTTGCCGCGGTTCCATCCATTCCAGTTGCCGCGGTCCCAGTTGTCACGGTTCCAGTGGCGACGCCCATCATGGCGGCGCCACCTCCAATTATCACTGTAGAACGGACGGTTGTTGCCGCCCGCCCATTCCTCGCGGACCGGGGTGACCGCCGGTGCCGCGGTGCTGGTGGGAATCGACAGTGTCGGCTGTATGATCGGGCCGGCAGCGGACGGTGCCGTGGTGCCGGAGAGGATACTGAGCGCTACCAGTCCTGATGTTATCGTGGACGAAAAGAGCGAATTCATTGCACTCTCCAAGAAGTACAGGCCCCACGCCTACCCGAGGAATGGGCCTAATGTGGATGTTTGCATCTGAACGGCGGATGAACGGAAAGGTTCCGATCAACCATGGCGCGTATGCGCCCAGGACCAACCGGTCTCCACGGGTGGTCCTGCGGCCTTGTTTTCCGCAGCGCTTGCGGGCAAAGGTCATGGCATGTCGCTGCGCCTTGCCACTTTCAATGTCGAGAACCTGATGAACAGGTTCGATTTTTCCGGCTATCGCAACCAGCTCAACGAAGATCGAACGTTGGCGCTGTTCGATATCCAGAGCGAGGCGGAATACAAGATGCTGGAGCAGGCACGCGCCATCGCCCAGTCCGACGACACGCGCCAGTTGACGGCACTGGCGATCGCGGCCACCCGCGCCGACATTATCTGCATGCAGGAGGTCGACAATATCGAGGCGCTGAAGGCCTTCGAATACGGTTACCTGTTCAAGATGGTGGGACAAGGCTACCGGCAGAAATACATCACGTCGGGCAATGATTCGCGCGGCATCGACGTTGCCGTGATGATGCGCAACGAAACCGCGCACGGCCAGCCGATCGAATTCGTGCGCATGACCAGCCACGCCTATGTCACCTACGAGCAGTTCGGGCTGCACACGCCGGAGTTGGCGGCACTTGGCAACCAGGCCAATGAGCGCATCTTCCGGCGCGATTGCCTGGAGATCGACATCACGGTGGGCAGCGTGCCGCTGACGCTTTATCTCGTGCATTTCAAATCGATGGGCTCGCCGCGCAACGGGTTTGACGGGCGCGAGGCTACGATGCCGGTCCGCGTCGCCGAGGCGCAGGCCGTGCGGCGGATCATCGAGGAGCGCTTCGGCAAAGACCATGCCGCTGACAAGCGCTGGGCGATCTGTGGCGACATGAATGACTACCGGCAACGCGTGATGGTCGCCGGCGATGCGATCGACGGCTACCGCTTCGAGGTGGTCGACGAGAGCCTATCCTGCATCAACGTGCTGACGGCGGGCGGCTTCTGCGAAAATGTCGTCGAGCGGCGGCCCGAGATAGACCGCTGGAGTTTTTATCACACACGCGGACCGGAAGAGCGGCATCTGTGCCAGCTTGACTATATCCTGCTGTCGAAGGGGCTCGCCGCCAGCAACGCTACGGCTGTTCCCGACATCATCCGCAACGGCCAGCCCTGGCGCACGATTTTCCCACCCGGCCAGGAGGTGGATCGCTTTCCGCGCGCCGGCTGGGATCGTCCGAAGGCGTCGGACCATTGTCCGGTGGCCATCACCCTGGACATCGTTTGATGCGGCCATGAGTTTCGACCTGCCGCGCAATGTCATCCTGCCGGTCGACGCCGTCGACGTCAGGCTCGATCCCAGCCCACATCCCTTCGCCTGGGACAATGCAGGGGCCATCGCCGAGAACTGGCAGCACGAAATCGCCGCCAATCCGGCGCTGTTCGATGGCATAGTGGTGCTGCTGTCGCAACTCGCGTACCGCGACAACCGTCTCGTCGGCCGCTGCCATGCGGTCAATTACTCGACTTTCCTGCTGTGGCGAAAACGGCGTGAGAATTCGGGCGCCGAGCATGCCTATGCGCATGCCATGCTGGTGGCAGGCGACAACGCGCTGGTGGCGATCCGCATGGGACCGCACACGGTCAATGCCGGCCACGTCTATTTCGCCGCCGGCTCGTTCGAGCCGCTCGATTTTCGCGATGGGCTGGTCGATGTCGATTTCAACATGATCCGCGAGGTGCGCGAGGAAACCGGACTCGACCTGTCGAATGCCGAACGCGGCAAGCGCTACCACGCCCTGTCGACCAACAGCGGAACGGTGATCTTCCGCCGCTATCACGCGAAGGCGCCCGCCGATGAGATCGCGCGCCGCATCTCCGCCTTCGTCGCCACCGAAATCGATCCGGAGATCGAGGGACCGGTGATCATCCGTGATGCCGCCGACCTGCCGCAAGGGCTGTCGCCGCACATGAAGCCGCTGATTGATTGGCATTTTGCCGGCAGGGATTAGCGTTGCGTCTTGTCCTGCGCCTTGCGGTCGTTGCGGGCGGCGACGAAGAACAGGATTACGCCGATGCCCAGCAAGCCGCCCATCGCCATCCCCATGGTCTGGCCGACGACTGCCTGGAAATCTGGTGTGACGCGGTCGGGATTGGCCATGCCGTAGCGGGCGAGATACCAACAGATGCCTGCAAGGAAGGCCTCGATGATAACCATCGCCAGGATCAGGCGCGCCTTCTTGCTCATGTGCTATTCCTCCACCCAGGGTGAATTGCCTAGCATCGCGAATGGTGCGGCGACAGTGGCGGGGCGGGGTGGGAACGTCGAAGCCTGTGCAAAAGCGGGCCGGGCGCGGGGTGCGTTCCGATCGGGTTGCCCTATTCGTGCCTTAGCGCATCGATCGGATCGAGCCTGGCGCCGCGTAGCGCCGGGAAGAAGCCGAACACCATGCCGATCAGCGCCGAGAAGCCGACGGCGAGCAGGATGACCGCGGGGCTTGGCGCGAAGGGGATGGTCAGCGTCACCGCGGCGAGGCCGGCCAGCGCCAGGCCGATCAGGATGCCGATGATGCCGCCAAGCAGCGACAGCACCGTCGCCTCGACCAGGAACTGGATGAGGATGTGCTTTTCGTGCGCGCCGATGGCGAGCCGGATGCCGATCTCGCGCGTGCGCTCGGTGACCGACACCAGCATGATGTTCATGATGCCGATGCCGCCGACCAGCAGGCTGACGCCGGCGACAGCACCCAGCATGCCGGTCATGGTGGTTGTGGCGCTGGCCATGGCGTCGGCGATCTGGGTCATGTCACGGATGGCGAAATCGCTCTCGCGGTCCGGCGTGATGCGGCGCGCGTCGCGCAAAATATCCTCGACGCGCGGCTGCAACTCGCTGGTCGGCGTGCGGTCGTCGGCGGCGATGTAGATGTTGTCGATGTCACGGTTGCCTGCGATGCGACGCTGATAGGCATGCAGCGGCATCAGGACGACGTTGTCCTGGTCCTGCCCGAAGCCGGTATAGCCCTTGGGCTCGAGCAGGCCGACGATCTTGCAGGAGGTGCGGTTGACGCGGATGATCTCGCCCTCGGGGTCGCCGGCGCCGAAGAATTGCTGGCGCACCGTCTCGCCGATCAGCACACGCCGGTGCCCGAGCGGGTCTCGGAATCGCTGAACGGCCGGCCGGACACCAGCTTCCAGTCGCGGGCGTCGAGATAGGCGCTGTCGGTGCCGGTGACGCCCGAGGTCAGGCTCTCGGTGCCGAAGATGACGCGGACCTGCTTTTGCGAGGCCGGTGAAATGGCGCGCGCACCGGTCAGATGCGCAACGAGCGCCGCCAGGTCCTTTTCGGCCAGCGGACGCACCACCTGGTCGAGCCCACCCGGGCCTCCGGGGCCGGCCGGACGGCCGGAGCGGACGACCAGCAGATTGCTGCCGAGCTTGGAGATGTCGGCCTTGACCTTTTCGGTGGTGCCAGAGCCGATGGTCAGCATCGCGATAACGGCGGCAACGCCGATGACGATACCGAGCAAGGTCAGGAATGAGCGCAGCACGTTGCGACGGATCGAGCGGAGCGAGAGACGGACGGTTTCCCAGATCATGGTTGTGCCACCTCGATCTTCATGGTGTCGGAGGCGACATGCCCGTCGAGGAAGCGAATTGTGCGTTCGGCATAGCCGGCGACGTCGGCCTCGTGGGTGACCATGGCGATGGTCAGGCCAAGCTCCTTGTTCAGCCGGGTCAGCAATTCCATGATCTCGTGCGTACGTGCGGTGTCGAGATTGCCGGTCGGCTCGTCGGCGACGAGCAGCGTCGGGCGGGTGACGATGGCGCGGGCGATCGCCACGCGCTGCTGCTGGCCACCGGAGAGTTCCGCCGGCGTGTGGTGCTCGCGGCCGACAAGGCCGACCTCTGCCAACGCCTGCATGGCAAGGTCGCGGCGTTCGCGGGCGGCGACGCCGCGATAGATCAGCGGCAGTTCGACATTTTCCGTCGCCGTGGTGCGGGCCAGCAGGTTGTAGCCCTGGAAGACGAAGCCGACATAGAGGTTGCGCAGCATGGCGCGGCGGTTGCGGTCGAGCCGCCCGGCGTCGATGGCCATGAAGGAATAGGTTCCGGCCGTCGGCGTGTCGAGGCAGCCGATGATGTTCATCGCAGTCGACTTGCCGGAGCCGGACGGCCCCATGATGGCGACGAATTCACCGCGGCGGATGGCAAGGTCGACGCCGGCCAGCGCATGCACCCTGGCCTCGCCCTGGCCATAGCTTTTCCAGACCTTGTCGAAGGTGATGAGGGTCGCGCCCGCGGCCACGGTGTCAGCTCCGCTGCTGCGACGCTGTGATGACTTGAGCGCCTTCGTCCAGGCCCGAAATGATCTCGGTCAGTTCGCCGTCGGTGGAGCCGATCTTGACGTTGACCGGGCGCGGACGCCCATTCTCCAGCACGTAGAGCGTGCGCGAGCCGTCGGTGGGCGGCGTCGGGGCTTGGCTCTGGCGATTGCCGCCGGGGCGACCCATGCGGCCGGTAAACAGATCGCTCAGGTTCCACGTGCGGGCGGCAGGCGCCGTGGGCCGATAGCGAAAGGCCGTGGCCGGCACGGTGAGCACGCCCTTGGCCTGTTTGGTGACGACCGAAACGGTGGCGGTCATGCCGGGTCGCAGCAACAACTCGTCGTTGTCGACTTCCAGCCGCGCGTTGTAGGTGACGACGCCGTCGGTGGTCACCGAGGCATAGGAAATGTCGCGGATCTCGGCATCGAATGGCCGATCCGGAAAGGCATCGACGGTGAAACGGGCATGCTGGCCTGTCTTGACCGCGCCGATGTCTGCCTCGTCGACCGCAGCCACCAGTTCCATGTTCCTGAGATCGGCGGCGATGATGAACAACACCGGCGCCTGCAGGGAGGAGGCGACCGTCTGGCCGGGATCGACCGAGCGCGTCAGCACGATGCCGTCGATCGGCGCATAGATCGTGCTGTTGGCAAGGTCGGTCTGCTGCGATTTCAGATCGGCATTGGCGATGGCGAGATTGGCGGTGGCGCTGTCGAGTGCCGCCTTGGAACGGTCGCGCGTCGCGGTCGCAGCTTCGAGCGACTGGTCGGTCGCCATGCCGCGCTTGGTCAAAGCCGCCGCGCGGACAAGCGCCTTTTCGTTTTCGGCGAGCGTTACCGTGGCGTCCTCGACATTGGCCGCCGCACCCTTGGCGGAGGCCTCAGCCCGTTCGATCTGGACCTGCAGCTTGGCGGTGTCGAGCGCTGCCAGCACGTCGCCCTTCCTGACCCGCTGGTTCTCCTCGACAGACACCGAACGGATGATGCCGGAGAGCTGGCTGGAAATGTCGACCTGGGTGAGCGGCTGCAGCGTGCCGGTCGCCGACACCGCGACGGTGAGGTCGGCCTTGGCGGCGGGCACCGTGGTGTAATCGATCCTGGCCGGCGTGCCGGCATACCACTGATAGGCGCCAAGCCCGCCGGCGAGCACGATCAGCGCCAGCAGGGCATAGAGCCAGCCGCGCCGGCGCGACTTGCGCAAACCTTGCTTGTCCAGCCCGAGCGCCGTCTCGATGGTGGTATCCGATTCCGTCTTTGGCAGATTGACAATCTGGTCCACGCTGGACCCCTATAATGCGCAATGTCCCGATCTGTGCACAGATCAGGCTTGATGGTTCGAATATCAAATTAAATTTCGCCCATGTTTGGATTGAGGCAGGAATGAAAACCCGGAATTACTTGCTTTACGATGTGTTTACGACGGAGCGACTGGCCGGCAATCCTTTGGCCGTCGTGCTGGACAGCAAGGGATTGGACACGGCCGCGATGCAGGCAATCGCCCGCGAATTCAACCTGTCGGAATCGGTTTTCGTGCTGCCGCCGAACAATCCCAAGCATAAAAACCGTATCCGTATCTTCACGCCCGACTATGAAATGCCGTTCGCTGGCCACCCAACAGTGGGTTCGGCGATAGCGCTGGCCGAACTGGCGGAAGAGGGCGGCGCTGGCATCTTCGTGCTGGAGGAAAACATCGGCCCGGTGCGTTGTGCAGTCAGCAAGCATGATGGAGCGACGTTTGCCGAGTTCGATCTGGCGAAGCTGCCGGAGCCGCTGAAGCTGGAGGCCGATCCGGAGGCTATCGGTGCGGCCCTTGGCCTGACGCCGCACGAAATCGGCTTCGAGAATCATCGCGTCGCGTTCTGGTCGGCGGGCGTGCCTTACGTCACCATTCCGGTTGCCAATCTCGAGGCGGCGGGGCGAATCCGGCTGGACAACCAGGCCTGGTCGGAACTGGCGCCGCGCAAGAGCGATTGGGCCTTCGCCAGCCCGTATGTCTATTGCCGCGAGACGGTGAACCACGAAAGCGCCTTCCATGTGCGCATGATCGTGCCCGGCACGCCATCGTATGAAGATCCGGCGACGGGTTCGGCGGCAGCGGCTTTTGCCGGCGCCATCATGCATTTCGACGCGCCGACCGACGGCATTTGGCAGCTGTGGATCGAGCAGGGGCTGGAGATGGGCAGGCCATCGCGAATTCGCCTCGAATTGAACGTGGAAGGCGGAAAACTGGCCTCCGCACGCATCGGCGGCAATGCCGTGAAGGTGGCGGAGGGCAAGCTGTTCGTTTGATCGCGATGGGCTGAAAGCGATTTGTCGGGAAATGACTCCGGCAGGGCTGGACATGACCGATGGTGGCGGCTATATGCCCGCCAACGCCGGTTTTTGCCGGCCGAGTGGGTGCGTAGCTCAGTTGGTAGAGCAGCTGACTCTTAATCAGCGGGTCCACAGTTCAATCCTGTGCGCACCCACCAAATTCTTCGAAAAATTGGTGGAAAGACCCTGAAAGCGAGACGCGTTTGACCGTGTCTCGGGCCAATGGTCTGGCCCCGATATTTAACCAGCAATGGTGGGCCTCAAGCGATCTGATCTAACCGCGTCGAGAAATGCGGCTCAGAAACCTGCCGAATCGAAATGCAATACTTTCTTTCGCGCTTGCAGTTTCGTTGACATCAGCTCCACCTTCCCCGCCTGAGAAATCGCTGATGAGCCACCAGAAGAAGACCAGGAAGACAACGAAAATGCCGGTATCGATCGGGCCATGACTTGAATAGCTGCTGTGACGGAGTACAGCGGCGACCGCCCCGGCGATAAACACTGCAGCTGCGGCAGGATGAAGTTTCTTCATCCGCAAGATATATTTGAGAATCCCGGCCATTGGAAGACGCCGGCGACACTACTGTTCCCTTGGCTTGTATGCCTTGAGCAGGGAAATCGACGATTACTTCTCCGAAACACCCGCCTCGGCAAAGCTCGCCATATGGGTATGGCACTCCAGCGCTGAACGGACGATGTTGACGGCCAGACACGCGCCGGAGCCTTCGCCGAGCCGCATGCCAAGGTCGAGCAGCGGCGGCAGGCCGAGCGCTTCGAGCAGGCCACGATGGCCCGATTCAGCCGAAACGTGCGCGGCGATCGTGTGGGCGAGCCCGGTCGGATGCAGCTTTGCCAGTGGGGCCGCGGCGGCGGTGCAGACGAAGCCGTCGAGCAGCACGGGTATGCCCAGATGGCGGGCGGCCAGCGTGGCGCCGAAAATGGCGGCGAGTTCGCGTCCGCCAAGATTGGCTGCGACGTTTAGTGGGTCGGAAAGAGAATCGGCGTGGCGCTTCAGGCCGGTTTCGATGGCGACCACCTTGCGCCTCAGGCCGGCGTCGTCGACGCCGGTACCGCGCCCGGTCCATTTTTCAGCACCACTGCCGAACAGCGCGGCTGAAATGGCGGCGGCCGGCGTGGTGTTGCCGATGCCCATTTCGCCGAAGCAGACGAGGTCGAGGTCTTTGGTCATCGCGTCGTAGCCGGCCGACACGGCGGCGAGGAAGGCTTTCTCATCCATCGCCGGCATTTGAGTGAAGTCGCCGGTCGGCTGGTCGAGATCGAGCGGAATGACGTCGAGTTCGGCGCCAGCCATGCGGGCGAGCTGGTTGATGGCGGCACCGCCACCGGCGAAGTTCGCCACCATCTGCACGGTGACCTCGGAAGGATAGGCCGACACGCCTTGCGCGGTGACGCCATGGTTGCCGGCGAAGACGAAAACCTTGACGCGATCGAGTTTTGGCATGTCGCGGCTCTGCCAGCGCGCCAGCCATGCAGCGATCGTCTCCAGCCGGCCGAGGCTGCCTTGCGGCTTGGTCAGGGTGTCCTGGCGGCGCGCAACGGCATTGGCCGCGGCGTCGCTGCCAGCCGGCAGCTCGAGGCAAGCGGCGCGCAGTCCATCGAGTGATTTGAAGGGCATGGGGGCAAAGTCTCCAAAAGAGAATCAGGTCAAAGGGAATCAGGAAAGGGCTACTGAAGCGACGAGAAGCACCGCGATTTCGCTCGCCTGCTGCAAGCCACCGATCGTGTCGCCGGTCTGGCCACCGATCTGGTTGAGGCAAAGGGCGCAGAACGCGGCAAACAAAAGGCCGAGCAGGATGAGCGCAAAAACGGCGCCTCCCAGCCCGAGCAGGAGCAGCGGGATCGCACCGACCACGGCGCCGGCCATGGCGGCTTCCCGCGAGACGGCGCCGGCGTCGGCCGACAGGCCATCGGCCCGGGCCGGCGGCAAGAAATGCATGAAGGCGCCGAGCAGACCGCGCGAGGCCGCGTGTGCGGCCACGAGGGCGAAGAGCGCCTGTGTGGGGTCGACGAGTTGCGAAAGGACGCTCCAGCGGATCAGCAGCGACAGAGCCAGCGCCGCAGCACCATAGGCGCCGATGCGGCTGTCGCGCATGATCTCGAGTTTTTTGCCGCGCGACTTGCCGCCGCCAAAGCCGTCGGCAACATCGGACAGCCCGTCCTCATGCAGGCAGCCGGTGGTGAGCAGGGTAGCCGCAAGGGCAAGGGCGGCCGCCGGAGCTATGGCAAGGCCAAACCGTTCCGCCGTGGCAAAGACGATGGCGCCGATCAGGCCGACGACGAGGCCGGTGACCGGTGCGGCCCAGATCGCTGCGGCAAGGCTGCGGCCGCGAAAATCGAACACGGGCAGCGGCAGACGGGTGAAGAAGACCAGGCAAAGCGCGATGTCGTCGAGGACCTGCCGAGGCGACAGACTGATGTTTCGGAGCCTCATGCTCTAGCCCTTCGCTATGGCGTGGAAGAAGGTACCGCTGACATGGCCCCGCCGATAGCCCGAGGCGCCGATCGGATTGCCCTGGCCGTCGGCAAGGTCGGCCAACGGCTCGTCATTACCGATGGCGGTCATTTGCGCATAGTGGAATTCGTGGCCGCGGATCAGCGCGCCAGCTGAGCCCAGCGGACAATCGGCACGCAACCGGGCCTCGCGGTAGCCGAGGTTCATCTTGCGCTTGGCAAAGCTGGTGGAATGGCCGAGCAGGCCAAGCATCGCATGCGTTTCGCCGGAGGCGGCCTCGAGCGCTTCGCCAAGCACCATGAAGCCGCCGCACTCGCCATGGATGGGCTTCGTCGCGGCGAATCTTGCCATTCCGGCGCGGAAATTTGCGGCGGCTACGAGCCGGCCGGCGTGAAGCTCGGGATAGCCGCCGGGCAGCCAGCAGACGTCGCAATCTTCATCGGGTGCCTCGTCGGCGAGCGGAGAGAACGGGACGATTTCGGCACCCGACTTGCGCCAGTAGGCGGCGACATGCGGATAGAGGAAGGTGAAGGCGGCATCTTCGGCCAGCGCAATGCGTTGACCGGGCGGTGCCAGCGCGTCGGCGAAGCCGCCGGGCGCCGGGGTAAGGGGTGTCGCCAGGGCCATAATGGCGTCGAGGTCGAGCGATTTTTCCGCCATGTCGGCAAGCCGGTCGAGATGTGCCATCAGGTCGTCATATTCACCGGCCTGCACAAGACCGAGATGGCGCTCAGGCAGGTTGAGGGTCGGATCGCGCAGGATAGCGCCGACGACCGGCAGGCCGATCGCCTCGATGGCATCGCCGGACAGCCGGCGGTGCCGCTCGCTGCCCAGCCGGTTGAGCACGACGCCGGCCATGCGCACGTCCGCATCATAGGTGGCAAAGCCCTTGGCGACGGCGGCCGCGGTGGTCGACTGGCCGGACACATCGAGCACCAGCAGCACCGGCAGGCCGTAGAGCCGCGCCAGGTCGGCTGCCGAACCGCTGCGCCCCTGCGAAGCCGGAATGCCGTCGAACAGTCCCATGGCGCTTTCGAGGATGACGAAATCGGTGTCGTCGGCTGCCTGCGCTGCCAATGCGTTGAGCAGCGACGGCGGCATCGCCCAGCTGTCGAGATTGACGCCGGAAAGCCCGGTGGCTGCGGTGTGGAAGCCTGGGTCGATATAGTCGGGACCGGATTTGGCGCCCCGCACCTTCAGCCCGCGCCGGGTGAGCGCGCGCAGGATGCCGATGGTGACGCTGGTCTTGCCAGAGCCCGAGCGCGGCGCGCCGATGATGATGGCGCGAGCCGTCATGCGTTCCCCGCCAGTGCCGCGCGCATGGCGACGATGCCGCCGACGACGATCAGCGCCGGCGAGGCAAGGCCGGCGGCAGCGGCTTCCTCGGCAATGGTGGCCAGCGTGGCGACGACCGTCCGCTCCTGCGGTGTCGTTGCGGCGACGATCACCGCCGCCGGCGTCGACGGCGCCAGCCCGCCATCGAGCAGCGCCGCGGCGATCAGCGGCAGATTGGCCATGCCCATATAGACGACGACAGGCTGGCCGGTGCGGGCGATTGCCGCCCAGTCGAGATCGTCATCGGTGCCGGCGGCATGGCCGGTGGCCAGGATCACGGCCTTGTTGATGCCGCGCATGGTGGCCGGGATGCCGGTGGCGGCCAGCGCGCTGAGCCCCGAGGTCAGGCCGGGCAGGACGCGAAACGGGATAGCTTCCCGCGCGAGCGCCAGAGCCTCTTCGCCGCCACGGCCGAAAATATAGGGATCGCCGCCCTTCAGCCTGACGACGCGACGGCCAGCGCGCGCCAGCCGCACCAAGAGGGCGGTGATGTCGTCCTGTTTCATCGACGGCTTGCCGCCGCGCTTGCCGGCAAAGAAAAGCTCGGCATTTTCGGCAACGGCGACGACATCTGGTGAGACCAGCGCGTCGTAGACCAGGGCATCCGCCTCGGCCAACGCCGCCAGCACTTCCAGCGTCAGGCAGCCAGGGTCGCCGGGACCGGCCCCGGCCAGCCAGACATGGCCTGGCTCGAGCCGGCGCGGTTTGAAATTCAGCCGCGACAAGGCTTTTTCGAGCGTGGCATTCTCGCCGGTATCTTTGGTGCTGCCGCTCACAATCCGTCCCGCCCGCGAAAACGCCGCTGATAGTGCGCGTCGTACAATGAACTTTCGCCAAAACCTTCCGCTGCCAGCGAACGGCCGACGAAGATGATTGCCGTACGCTCCATTGGGTCGGCGGCGAGCTGCGCTTCGATGGTCGCCAGCGTGGCGGTCAGCACGCGTTCGTCCGGCCAGGAGGCGCGGAAGACGATCGCTACCGGGCAGTCGCCGCCATAATGCGGCGTCAGCTCCGCGACGACGCGGTCGATGGCGTGGATAGCCAGATGAATGGCGAGCGTGGCGCCGGTGCGGCCGAAGCCCGCCAGCGTCTCGCCGGGCGGCATTTTTGAGGCGCGGCCGGAGACGCGAGTCAGCACCAGGCTTTGCGCAACTTCGGGAATGGTCAGTTCGCGGCGAAGTGCTGCGGCAGCGGCGGCGAAGGAGGGGACGCCCGGTGTCAGCGTGTAGGGGATGCCATGCTTTTCCAGCCGGCGGATCTGCTCGGCAACGGCGCTCCACACCGACAGGTCGCCGGAATGCAGGCGGGCGACATCATGGCCGGTATTATGGGCGTCCAGAAATGCGGCCTCGATCTCATCAAGCGACATCGGCGCGGTGTCGATCAGTTTTGTCCCCGGCGCGCAGTGCTGCAAAAGCTCGGGCGCCACGATTGAACCGGCATGGAGGCAGACCGGGCATCTGGCCAGAAGCCTTGCGCCACGCAGTGTGATGAGGTCGGCGGCGCCCGGGCCGGCACCGATGAAATGAACGGTCATGGCGCGTCTCCGCTGATGGCGATGGCGCAAGTGACCGGGCCGAGCACCGTGCGGGGGCCAAGCAGTCTGGCGCCTTTGCCGGCGACGGCAAGGGCGGATGCCTCGGAAACCGATGGCGTGCCGGCCAGATCCTGCGAGAGGTCGGAATGGCTGAGCGTTTCCGGCGAGGCGGCCTGGAGCGCTGAGTCATCGACGACGATGACTGGAAGACGCAGCGCGCGGCCAGCGGCAGGGATGGCTTCTTCATCCTTCTTCAGCGTGGCAGTCGCCAGCGCCGAAAGAGCCGTCATCGCCAGCCCATGCGCTTCCAGGGCGGTTTCTATCGCGGCAAGCACGTCCTCGACGCGTACACCTTTTCGGCTGCCGATGCCCGCGACCATCATGGCTTCACCCAACTCCATTGGGTGACCGGCATGGCCGGCCGCCATGCCTGCATCGATCCGACGGGCGAAGCGCGGGATATGGCGATCCGGGTAAGGTCGCCGCCGAGCTTTGTATGCTGGGCAAGAAGCAGGGCTTCCATCTCCAGCGTCACCGCATTGGCAACGAGGCGGCCGCCGGCGCGCAAGGCCTTGATGGCGGCGTTCAAGACGCCGGTGTCGCTGCCGCCACCGCCGATGAAGATCGCGTCAGGTGTCTCCAGCCTGGCAAGCGCCTTGGGCGCGCTGCCTTCCACCACGACAAGGCCGGGAACGCCACAGGCGGTCGCGTTGCGGCCGATGCGGGCGGCGCGGATCGGGTCGGCCTCGATGGCGATGGCGCGCATCGAGGGGTGGGCCAGCATCCATTCGATGCCGATGGAACCGGAGCCGGCGCCGATGTCCCACAGCAATTCGCTACGCCTCGGCGCCAGAGCCGACAGGGTGACGGCACGGATTTCGCGCTTGGTGATCTGGCCGTCATGGTCGAACAGATGATCGGCAAGGCCTGATGTGAGCGGCAGCACGCGCGCTTGCGGGCTAGGATCAATCTCGATAGCCAGCACGTTGAGTGGATTGATGTTTTCGAGGTCGAAGGCGTCGGCGCGGGCCGTGCGCCAATTCTCGTTTGGCCCGCCCAGCGCCTCCAGGACAGTCAGCGGCGAGGCACCGAAGTCGAGTTCGGTGAGCAGGCGAGCGATTGCCGCAGGGGCTTCGGCATCCGAGGTCAGCGCCAGGATGCGGGCGTCCGGCTGCAGCAGCGGCCGGATCAGGTCGATCGGTCGGCCATGCAGCGACACGGTCTCGATGTCCTGCAGCGCCCAGCCAAGCCTGGCGGCCGCCAGTGAAACGGCCGACGGGGCGGGAATGACATGCATCTCTTGGGGCTTGACCTTGCGGGCGAGGGTGGCGCCGACGCCGTGGAAGAAGGGGTCGCCGGAGGCGAGCACGCAGACGTTTTTGCCGGCAAGCGCCAGCACGTCGGCCATCTCGGCATCGAATGGAACCGGCCAGGGGCGCGCTTCGCCCTTGGCGAAGGATGCGACCAACGCCAGGTGCCGCTTGCCGCCGAAGATGATCTCCGCCTGCGCAATCCGCTGCTTGGCCTCGTCGCCGAGACCCGCTAAACCGTCCTCGCCGATACCGACGATGGTGAGCCATCGTGAGTTGACCCTGGCACCGTGCGGACGCTCAGCAGGCATGATGACCCACCGTATTCTGATCCTCGGCGGCACCGCTGAAGCCCGGCAACTGGCCGGAAAACTGGCGGCGCGTGCCTCGGTCACGCTGTCGCTGGCTGGCCGTACCGAGAGCCCTGTCGAACAGGGCGTGCCGGTGCGAACCGGAGGCTTTGGCGGTGCCGATGGATTGGCCGCCTATCTCAGGGAGATGCGCGTCGACCTGATGATCGACGCCACGCATCCTTATGCGGCGCAGATCTCCGCCAATGCCGCGCAAGCCGCACGCGCGTCCGGCGTGCCGATCCTTGCCCTGCGACGCCCTGGCTGGGAGCCTGTCGAAGGCGACCGTTGGACGCTGGTCGATACGTTTGGCGATGCCGCGCAGGCGCTTGGGCCGTTGCCGCGCCGTGTCTTCCTTGCGCTCGGCCGGCAAGAGGTTGCGGTTTTCGAAGCCGCGCCCCAGCACCACTATCTCATTCGCAGTGTCGATCCGGTCGAGCCCACGTTGGCCGTGCCTGATGCCGAATATCTGTTGGCCCGTGGCCCGTTTCGCGAGCCCGATGAGCGCGCGCTGCTCGAAAAGCATCGCATCGAAGTCGTCGTGTCCAAGAACAGCGGCGGCGCGGCCACATACGGCAAGATCGCTGCGGCGCGGGCGCTTGGCCTCGACGTGGTCATGGTCCGACGGCCTGATCTGCCGGATGTCCCTTCGGCTGAAACCGTCGAAGCGCTGACCGCCATTGTTGATCAATTTGGGGTCGATCATTTTGTCGAGCCCGCTGCCGAACGCGGCGTGTAGACCAGCGCCGGCTTCTCCGCGCGCCTGATGATCCGGGTTTCCGGCGAACCGATGATGATGCAGGTCGCCATGTCGGCCTTTTCAGCTTCGACATCGGCCAGCAGGTAGACCTCGATACGCTCGTCCGGGCGGCCGGCGGCGCGGCCGAAAATCACTGGCGTGGTGCCGGGCAGGATCGCGGTCAGGCATTCAAAGGCGCGGCCGAGCTGCCAGGGCCGCGCCTTGCTGATCGGGTTGTAGAGCGCGATGACGAAGCCGGCACCGGCCGCCGCCAGCAGGCGCAGCTCGATCAGCTCCCACGGCTTCAGATTGTCGGACAGCGAGATGGCACAGAAATCATGGCCGAGCGGGGCGCCGATACGGGCGGCAACCGCGAGCATGGCGGTGATGCCGGGCACGACGGCGACATCGACCGCGCGCCATTCGGCCGGGCCAGCCTCGATCGCCTCGCAGACGGCCGCCGCCATGGCGAACACACCGGGATCGCCGCCGGAGACGACCGCAACATCGTGGCCCTCGGCGGCTTTGACCAATGCATCCTTGGAGCGGGCGAGCTCCTCGCGATTGTCGGAAGCGACGCGGGTCTGATCCGAGCGCAGTTCCAGCCGGTCGAGATAGGGTTTGTAGCCGTAAAAGAATTTGGCCTCGGCGACAGCGCGGCTGGCTTCCGGCGTGACCTGATCGGCATTGCCGGGGCCAAGGCCGATGACGGTGAGACGGCCACTCATGCTTTGCCTCCCAGGGCGCCGGGGCGGCCGGACCAGCCGGCGACCAGCACGATGGCGAAGTAGGGCGCCTTGTCATCCTGCTTGTCGGCAAGCTTCATGGACACACTGCCAGCCATGGTGCCGCGCTCCACGTAGACGGCGCGCGTCAGCTTGCCGGTAGCTTCCAGAGCCCGCCTGATCTTGGGCAGGTTGCGGCCGACCTTCATGATGACGGCGGCATCTGTGTCGGCCAGCCGGCGTGTCAGCTCGAACTCGCTCATCGTGCCCGGCAGAACCGTCAGCACATCATCGCCCTGGACGATCGGGACACCAGTCTGCGACCAGCAGCCGGACATGGCGGTGACGCCAGGAATGACCTCGGTTGGAAAGCGATGGGCGAGCCGCACATGCAGATGCATGTATGAGCCGTAGAAAAGTGGGTCGCCCTCTGACAGCACGGCAACCATCCTGCCTGCCTGAAGGTGTTCGGCGACCTTCTCGGCCGAGTCCTCGTAGAATGCCGTGATCTGCGACCGATAGTCGTCGTGATCCTTGTCGATCTCTATGGTGACGGGATAGAGCAGCGGCAATTCCGTCATCTCGGGCCGGAACTGCGCTTCGACGATGGCGCGTGCGTTGCTGTTGTTGCCGCGCTTGGCGAAGTACGCCACGACATCCGCCTCGGCCAAGACCCGCGCGGCCTTTAGCGTCAGCAGCTCAGGGTCGCCGGGACCGGTGCCGACGCCAACGAGACGACCTTTTGGGAGTGCGTTCACAGGCCCGGCCTCGCCAACGCATTGACCGCCGCGGCGGTCACGGCGCTGCCGCCGAGCCTGCCGCGAACAATGGCGTATGGCACGCCATAGGAATTCTCGGCCAAAGCATCCTTGGATTCGGCCGCACCAACGAAGCCGACCGGCATGCCGATGATGGCCGCCGGCTTCGGCGCGCCGTCGCGCAGTTTTTCCAGCAAATAGAACAGCGCGGTCGGCGCATTGCCGATGGCGACCACTGACCCCGCCATGCGCTCGCCCCACAGGTCGATCGCGGCGGCGGAACGGGTGTTGCCGATCGCTTTGGCGATGTCGGGCGTGCGCGGGTCACGCAAGGTGCAGATCACCTCGTTGCCGGCCGGCAACCGGGCGCGGGTAACGCCATGCGAGACCATTTCCGCGTCGCAGAAAATCTGCGCGCCCGCCGCCAAAGCGGCGCGCGCGGCGGCAACGAAATCCGTGGAGAACACAAAACGACCTGATGCTTCGACCTGGCCGCAGGCATGGATCATGCGGACGGCGACATCGGCCTCGGCTTCGGAGAAGCGCGACAGATCAGCCTCGGCGCGGATGATCGCGAAGGAGCGCTCGTATATCGCCGTGCCGTCATGGATATAGTCGTAGGCGGCCATGCTCATTCCTGTTGGTAAGTTCGGGCCTGTCGGTAAGCCTCGGCGATAGCGGCCGGCCCGAGCCTTGTCAGGCAAGCAGCGGCGGTCTCGCCTTGATATCGTGCGCTGCGGATCATTGCCGCGACGCGGCTGATGCCGCGCGCGGCGTCATAGCCCGGCCTGTAGCCGGCAGGAAGAGCCTTTGCCGTCGCGTTCACGACAAGTCCGGCTCCGTTTTCGCCGCCGACCAGAGTGAGGGCTGCCTTGCCTGCGTGGGCGCAGCCCTTGGCGCAGCCTGAAATATGCAGTGTGAAGTCGAGAATGTCGGCGTTTTCGGCGGCGATCGTCTCGGCGATGTCGCGCGTGGCGATCCGGCCGGAGGCGCAGGCCGGCGTGCCAGGACAAGCGGCAATGCGGGTGCGCGGGTCGGCGGGGGAAGTAACGAAGCCGAGGGTGGCGGCGGTGTCTTGGAGGGGCTGGCTGGCGGCTGTTGGTTGGCCGAGGAGAAGCAGGGCGCGGCCGGGGGCGAGGCGGATTTCGGTTGTGCCGAGGGTGAGGGCGTTTTGGGCAAGGGTGATGATCTTGTCGGCTGGCATGCTGCCGTAGGGGAGGCCGATGCCGAGGGCGATGGCGTGGCTTAAGTTGAAGAAGCCAATTGGCCGGCGAGAGTGCTCTACGGCGCCCCCCTCTGTCCTGCCGGACATCTCCCCCTCAAGGGGGGAGATCGCGCTCCCGTCTTTGCTTTCGCCAATCACCAATGTTGAACTGCGGGCGCGGACAGCGAAGCTGCTAATCTCCCCCCTTGAGGGGGAGATGTCCGGCAGGACAGAGGGGGGCGCCATAGAATGCCAACCTGCGAGAGAAGCCAACTGCCTCTCCGACAAATCCCTCGCGCGCGCCTCGCGGCCTTTCTCGGCAACCATCCTGAGCACGGCAACAGCAATATCGTGTGCCGTATCATCTTCCACCGCGACAAGCCGCTTCGCATTCTGCCCATCGCCCGCGACAGACACCTGCCAGCGAACTCCCGCATCGGTCCGCATCGCAACAAGCCTGACGTCGGCCGTCACCGCATTCAGCGTCAGTTGTCCGCCGCCATCCACGACAACCGAAATCTTCGGGCCGAGCCGTTGCGTCAGCCCGGCCTCTTCGACCGCTGCCCTGATCCGTTGCGCCAATGGCAGGGGATCGGCGATCTCCTGAGGATCGATGCCGGCCAACGGCCCGGTCTCGACCGGCACGCCGGTGCGCACCGCGATTCCCAGCGCATCGACCTCCGCCGCCAGCACGGTTGCGCTTTCCGCCGTCAGGCCGCGTATCTGCAGGCTGCCGCGCGCGGTAACTTCCATGATGCCATTGCCAAGCCGCAATGCGGATTCGGCCAGTCCGATCAAAAACTTCGGCGACAATCCTCCCGCGACCGGGTTGAGCCGCACCAACAAGCCGTCGCCGGTCTGCATAGGTGCCGACAGAGCTGGGCAGGCGCCACGACGTGAGAAGGCGTTCATGCCGCCACCCCAAGCGCTTCCGCCTCGGCAATCAGGGCCGTGAGATCGTCGTCTATGGAATTGCGCAAGGGATGCCAGAGGCCACGCCGGCGCGCCGACAGCAAGCGCTCGGCGATGACTTTTGCGGCGGCGGGGTTCTCGCGCAGGATGAAAGCGCGGACGGCTGGATCGCCGACATACGCATCATGAACGGCCTCGATCAGCGTTCCCGATATGGCATGAGTGGTTTCGGCGAAGCCGACCAGCCGGTCGACGGTCTCGGCGAATTCGGAGGCGCCACGCGGGCCGTGGCGCATCTGGCCCGATATGAAGCGCGGATTGACGGCGCGGGCGCGCACGACGCGGGCCACCGCCTCGCCAACCGAGCGCGGCTTCGGTTTTTGCGGGTCCGTGGTGTCGAGCACGATGACGTCGGCGTTCCTGCCCAACGTTGCGAGGGCTGCCGAAAAGCCGCCGATGAAGGCGACATCGGCGGAGCCTTCGAGAATGTCGCGGCCTGGATCGTCGCCGGTGTGGACGAGAAGATCCGCTTCGGCGATGCGACCCTCGAAGGCGCCAGGGGCCGAGATGCCTTCGCCCTCGGCGCCGCCATAGGCATGCGAGGTCGCGTCGAGATAGGCGCGGCCGACCTCTTCGCGCACTCCCCAATCGCCGGAGGACAAAAGATCCTCGACGCCGGCGCCATAGGTGCCGGGCGAGGTGCCGAAAATGCGTGGGCTGACCTTGCCATCGGCGCGGGTCCTCGCCGCGAGCGGGTTTTCCGAATCCTCCTCGTCACGCGCGGCAACGGCGTTGGCGGCGGCATCGATCAGTGCGATCTGGGTCGGGAACATGTCGCGAAACAGGCCTGATATGCGCCAGGTGACGTCGACACGTGGGCGGCCAAGCGTGGCCGGCGGCAGCACTTCGATGCCGGTGATACGGCCGGTCGCAGGGTCCCATTGCGGCCGGCAGCCCATCAGCGCCAGCCCTTGCGCGATCTCCTCGCCGCCGGTGCGCAGCGAAGCCGAGCCCCAGAGATCGATGACCAGCGAGCGCGGCCAGTCGCCATGCGATTGCATGTAACCGCGTACTACCTCCTCCGCTGCCGCTCGGCCCAGATCATAGGCGGTCGGCGTCGGCATGGTGCGCGGGTCCGACGTGAACAGGTTGCGGCCGGTGGGCAAGACGTCCGAGCGTCCCCGCGCGGGCGCGCCGGCCGGACCGGCCTTGACGTGGCGGCCATCGAGCGCCGCTAGCAATGCCGCCTTCTCCGCGTCAGCACTTTGGCGGCGCATGGCGTCGGGCTCGTCCTCGGGGGCGCGGCCGTAGATGTGCAGCCCGTCCTTGATGGCGAAATCCTTGAGGTCGCAGAGCCAGGCGTCAATGCGGCGCAGCGCTTCGTCGGGCGCGTCGGTCGTTGCGACGCCGGCTTCGGAGGCGAGGCCGGTCTTCTGCGCGGCGTCGACGATCAGCTTGGCCAGGCGGTCACGGCGGCGGCGGTCGAGCCCGTCGGCCTGGGCATATTCGTCGACCAACCGCTCGAGCTTATGTTGATTCTCGTCCAGCCCGGCACCGGTCAGTGGCGGCGGCAGATGGCCAAGGGTGACGGCGGCAATGCGCCGCTTGGCCTGTGCCGCTTCGCCGGGGTTGGAGACGATGAACGGATAGATGACGGGCAAGGGACCGGTGACGATCTCGGGAAAGCAGTTTTCCGACAGGGCAACCGTCTTGCCCGGCAGCCATTCCAGCGTGCCATGCGCGCCGACATGGACCAGCGCATGAACGCCGAGCGATTTGCGCAGCCACAAGCCGAAGGCGATCAGAGCATGGCGCGGCGGGAGCGTCGGGTCGTGATAGTCGGCGCGGCGGTCGGTCGAGCGGCCACGGTCGGGGGCGAGTGCCACGGTAATGTTGCCGAAGGTGGCGGCACGGAAGGGGAATTTGGCGAAGGTAGGCGCCTGAGCACCCCCCTCTGTCCTGCCGGACATCTCCCCCGCAAGGGGGGAGATTGACCTGTCATCTGCGCTTTCGCTAATCTCAAACGTTGGAGGAGAGGTGCAGGCGACGGCACTGCCAATCTCCCCCCTTGCGGGGGAGATGTCCGGCAGGACAGAGGGGGGTGCCTCACACCAACCTGTCTCGCCTTCTGCCTTCCCCCAAGCCGCCTCCATGGCAGCGACAGCCGCAGCCGGCAGGCTCTTGGAGAAGTCCAGATAATCCTCCAGCCCCAGCCCATCTTTGCTACCTTCAAGAAGCCCTAGCAACCCACGCGGCGTCTCCGGAATTCCGTCAACTCCATAGCCCTGTTCTTTGAGGTCATGCAGCATCGCCAACACGCTGGACGGCACGTCGAGGCCGACGGCGTAGCCGGTGCGGCCGGGGGCGCTCGGATAATCCGGGATCAGGACGGCGAGCTTGCGCCCGGCGCGTGGCGTCTGCTGCAGGCGGATGAAGGCCGCGACGCGGTCCGCGACTTGCGCCACACGATCCGCTTCAGGCCGGTTGGCGAAGGCGCGATGGCCAAGCGCGGGATCGATCTCGCTTTCGCCCTTGAAGGAAATGGCGCCGGCGAGGATGCGGCCGTCGAGCTCGGGCAGCACGACATGCATGGCAAGGTCGGCGGGGGCGAGGCCGCGCTGGTTGTTCTGCCAGATGTCGCGTCGGGTGGTGGCGACGATGACCTGGAAGACGGGCACGCCGGCGCGGTCGAACAGGGTTTCGATGCCGGGCTCCGCGCCGGACGCGAAAGCGGTAGCGGTGATGAGGGCGGCGGGTTTTAGTGCGGGGAGCGCGGTTTCCACGAACGCCAGGGATGCCGGATCCTTGAGGCTGGAGACGAAGATGGGGACCGGGGCGATGCCGCGCTGGCGGAGCGCCTCAAACAGGGCGTCGATGGGCGCGACATCGGCGGCCAGCAGCATCGAACGGTAGAACAAGATAGGCACGACTGGGGCGTTGACGTTGTCAACGTCGAGTTCCGTCACACCCCCCTCTGTCCTGCCGGACATCTCCCCCGCAAGGGGGGAGATTGCTTTGTCATCGATGATTTCGCCAATTGTCGAGGTTGTAGATGCCTCAGTTTCCAATGAAGCGAGAGAAGCGCCGGCTTTGATGAAGTCCGATCTCCCCCCTTGCGGGGGAGATGTCCGGCAGGACAGAGGGGGGTGTGAAGGAACGCCAACATTCGATGCGTCCGGCTTCTCCACAACTCCGCGTGCGGGCTCGTAAAACCCAGCCTTCGGGACCGCGACCGGCTCGACGACAGGCTCATCCTGCCCAGCCAGCCGCGCCAACCTTCGCACCAACGCGCTCATATTCGCCGGGCCGCCCTCGCGAAAATAATCGAGCAAGCCGTCGAGTTCCTCGCGCGGCAGCGTCGAGGCTTCGATCAGGCGCAGATCCTCGTCGCGGCATTCGCCTGGCAGCAGCGCCAGCTTTATTCCGCGGTCGCGGGCAGCCGAGGCAAGCTGGTCGCAGCCGTAGCGCCACCAGTCGTAGCCGCCGAGGATGCGGACGAGGATGATCTTGGCGTGACGGGCGACGCTGTCGACCCAGAGGTCGACGGACATGGGATGGCGCAAGTCGCGCAGAGCCGCCAGCCGCATCGAGGGCAGGCGGTCGGCGTCAGCCTTCCACGCTGCCGCCAGTCCGGCGAGGTCGCTGTCGGTGAAGGACAGGGCCACGATATCCGCCGGGGCCTGCCGCAGATCGACCGGCTCGGCGAGGTCGTCGAGCGAGGCGGATGTCGTGGTTAGGATGTGCATCGCAACCTGTGTCCGAAATCAGCCGGCGAGTATACGCTCGATAGCCGGGCGGTTCAGCCCCTTGAGGCCGATCACGACGAGGCGCGAGCGGCGGTCGTCCTGCGCCGTCCAGGCGCGGTCATAGTAGTGGTTGACGCGCGGCCCGACGGCCTGCAGCAGCAGCCGCATCGGCTTGCCGCCGACCTCGACGAAGCCTTTCACACGCAGCACGTTCTCTTCCTCGGCAGCCGTGGCGACGCGTTTCGCCAATTCGTCCGGATTGGCGATCGAGGCAATGTCGACGGTGAACGTATCGAAGTCGTCATGCTCATGGTCGAAGGCGCCGTCGTGATGGGACTTGCGGTTCTCGATATCGTCCTCGACCGCGAGACCGAGGCCGAGCAGCACGGAGGGATCCACCTTGCCATGCGACGTCGGCACGATCTTCACCGCGCGGGCGGAGTGTTCGTTGATGATGGCGTTGGCGCGGGCGGTGCCGGTGGCGTCCATCAGGTCGCTTTTCGACAGGATGATCAGGTCGGCGCAAGCGATCTGGTCCTCGAACACTTCCTCGACCGGGTCGTCGTGGTCGAGCGTCTCGTCCTGGGCGCGCTGCGCCTGGAGTGCCTCCATGTCGTTGGCGACGCGTCCCTCGGCCAATGCCGGCCCGTCGACCACGGCGATGACGCCATCAACGGTCACGCGGCTTTTCACGCTCGGCCACTGGAAAGCCTGGACCAGCGGCTTGGGCAAAGCGAGGCCGGAAGTCTCGATCAGGATGTGGTCGACCTTCGGAGTCAGCGCGAGGATCTGGTCGAGCGCCGGCACGAAATCGTCGGCGACGGTGCAGCAGATGCAGCCATTGGCCAGTTCGACGATGTTTTCCTCGGGGCAGGTGTCGATGCCGCAGCCCTTCAGGATCTCGCCGTCGATGCCGATGTCGCCGAACTCGTTGACGATGATGGCAATACGCTTGCCGCCGGCGTTTTCCAGGAGATGGCGGACCAGCGTCGTCTTGCCGGCGCCGAGAAAGCCGGTGACGACGGTGCAGGGGACGCGGGAGACGGAAGCGGTCATTTCAGGTCCTTCAACAGGTCGAGGGGAGGGATGCGGGCAACAAGGCCGCGCTTCAGGCTATCGGGGCGGCCGCGCCATGGGATCAGGCCGTCCGTCGAAGTGGCGAAGAGTTTGGCTCCAGTGACCAGATCGGCGCCGCTGGTTGGTGTCAGGTCGCCGAAGACATAGCTCCAGCAGCCGTCGCGCAGGATGGCGGCGCTGAGCCGCCGCTTGCAATTGCCGAGGCATTCAACGCTGCTGATGCGAATGTTGTCGCCCGTCGCGGCGCGGCGCGTGTCGTCCGCCAGCAGTTCGCCGGCGCGGGGATGGGCGTCGGAGCCGGTTTCATCGCGGCAGGAGGCGCAGACGATCACGGTGACGCCAGCCAAGGCATCATCATGGCCGGACGAAACATCCGCTGTGCCAGCCGAAAAACTGCTGTCGTGGTCCAAAGATCGTGCTCCTTGCCCGGAAACCCGCCGGACGATCGGATTCTATAGTCGCAGACGGCAGGTCTCCTGGCTCGCGGGTCATCGCCTTGGGTAGCCGCCTTCCCGGGATCACCCCAGTGGCTTTCGGCCTTGGCTCTTCGCTTACAGTTGCGGGGACAGCCGCGGATTTGGGATTTCGTCCCGCACCGCATTCCCTCTTAGCTCCTCCCTTTGAAGAGAGGAGACCGTCTGGACCGGATTTAGGCTTTTGCAGGCGGCGGTGTCAACGCGGCTTACGACACGGCGATGGCGGCCAGCGCCGGACCCAAGTCACCGGCGGGCGTCACTTCCATGCGCTCAAGGCCAAGCCAGCCCTGCATCTGCTTCAATTCCTCGAAGAGCTGAGCAGCGGTTTCAGGCGGCGCGCCGGGCTCGGCATAGGCCGCATGGACGCGCAGGGCACTGGCCGGCCGGTCGGCCTTGAGGTCGACGCGCGCGACGATCCTGTCGCCGAGCAGGAACGGCAGGACATAATAGCCGTATTGCCGCTTGTCGGCCGGCGTGTAGATTTCGATGCGGTAGTGGAAATCGAACAGCCGCTCCGTGCGCGAGCGTTCGAAGACGACCGGATCGAACGGTGCCAACAGGGCGCGGGCCTCGATCTTGCGCGGCAGACGGGCATCCTTGTGAAGATAGGCCGGCTTGTCCCAGCCTTCGACGCGCACCGGCAGCAATTCGCCTGTTTCAACCAATTCCTCCAGCCGGCCTTTCATGTCGGCCGGCGAGAGGCGGAAATAGTCGCGCAAATCGCCTGATGTCGCGATGCCGTGGGCGCGGGCCGAAATGCGCAGCAATTCGCGGTGCGCGTCCTCGGCGGCCGGAACCGGAAGATCGAGGATCGCCTGCGGCAGCACACGCTCCGGCAGGTCATAGAAGCGTTCGAAACCGCGACGGTGCGCCGTGGTGATGCGTCCGGCCCAGAACAGCCATTCGAAGGCATGCTTGGCATGGCTCCAGCCCCACCAGCCGCCCGAGCCCTTCTGGCCCTCGAGCGCGGAGGCGGCCGTCGGGCCGCGCTCGACGACCTGGTGGTAGATCTCTTCGACATAGGCGGCGTGCTCGCGACCCCATTTGGCGAGGCCCAGATACATTTCGTCGCCGCGCTCGGCCCGTTGCATGCGCCAGCGCATCAGCGGGTATGTCTCGACCGGCAGGAAAGAGGCCTCATGCGCCCAATATTCGAAGACCGTGCGCTTGCGCGTCATGGCCGCATTGTCGAGCAAGGCGAGAGGGTAAGGGCCAAGGCGCGAATAGAGCGGCATATAATGAGCGCGCACCACCGCGCTGACGGAATCGATCTGCAGCAGACCGGTTCGAGCCAGCACGCGGGCAAAATGGCGGCGGTCGGGCGTAGCTGTTGGGCGGGGATCGAGAAAACCTTGGGCTGCAAGCGCGATGCGCCGGGCCATGGGGAGCGAGATCTTTTCCTTCATGCAGGCGTCACTCTGAGGGCGATGATGGGTGATTCCGGACAATGCTAGCAGGGTTTTGGCGGCAACCATGTCAGGAGAGAAAAGTGGAGTAAAAGGCGAAGGAAATCAAACAGGAGCGGATCGGACCAGTTTGCCGCGATAAGCCGTCCAGGTCAGTGTTTTGAACAAGGTTTGACTTGCTTCGCTGGAAGTGCTGCGCTAACCCTCGCCGCGTTGCAGCATAGGCCCTTAAAACGGTTCAGCGGTTAAACTGTCACGCTTCCGCATTAGGGTCCGGTGCTGTAATCAACGTGGATTGGCGCCAACGGAAAGCCGAGCATGAACGCACTCTTGAGCTCATACCTGCCCATCGTCCTGTTCATCGGCGTGGCGCTGGTTGTCGGCCTGGCGCTGCTGGCCGCACCCTTCCTGGTGGCTTACCGCAACCCCGATCCCGAAAAGCTTTCCGCCTACGAGTGCGGTTTCAACTCGTTCGACGACGCCCGCATGAAGTTCGACATCCGATTCTACCTGGTGTCGATCCTGTTCATCATCTTCGACCTGGAAGTGGCCTTCCTTTTTCCGTGGGCGGTGTCGTTCTCGAAGATCGGAATGCTCGGCTTCTGGTCGATGATGGTGTTTCTGGCGGTGCTGACCATCGGCTTTGCGTATGAATGGAAAAAAGGAGCGCTGGAATGGGATTGAACGACAGTTCAGGCACCCTCGTCGCGCCGAAGCCTAAAGGTATCCTCGATCCCAATACCGGCCGGCCGGTAGGGGGAGACGATCCCTTCTTCCTCGAGATCAACAACGAACTGGCCGACAAGGGCTTTCTCGTTACGTCGACAGAGGCGCTGATCACCTGGGCGCGCAGCGGTTCGCTGATGTTCATGACCTTTGGTCTTGCCTGCTGCGCGGTCGAGATGATCCACACCTCGATGCCGCGCTATGACTCGGAGCGGTTCGGCGTCGCGCCGCGCGCGTCTCCGCGCCAGTCCGACATCATGATCGTCGCCGGCACGCTGACCAACAAGATGGCGCCGGCGTTGCGCAAGGTCTACGACCAGATGCCGGAGCCGCGCTACGTCATCTCGATGGGCTCATGCGCCAATGGCGGCGGCTACTACCACTATTCCTATTCGGTGGTGCGCGGCTGCGACCGCATCGTGCCGGTCGACATCTATGTGCCCGGCTGCCCGCCGAGCGCCGAAGCGCTGCTTTACGGCATTCTTCTGCTGCAGAAGAAGATCCGCCGCACCGGCACGATCGAACGGTAAATCCATGACCGCATCCCTGAGCGAACTGTCGACCTATCTCGGCGAGAAGCTGATCGACCGCGTGAATGACGCTGATATCGCCTATGGCGAGCTTACCATTCGCGTCGAGCCGCGCGATCTGGTCGAGGTCATGACCTTCCTGCGCGACGATGCGCGCTGCCAGTTCATCTCGATCATCGACATCTGCGGTGCGGACTATCCGTCACGCGCCAAGCGCTTCGACGTCGTCTATCATCTCCTGTCGCCGAAGCAGAATGTGCGCATCCGCGTCAAGGTGCAGGCCGACGAGGAAACCATGGTGCCGTCGATCACCGGCGTGTTCCCCGGTGCCGACTGGTTCGAGCGCGAGACCTACGATCTCTACGGCGTGCTGTTCTCCGGCCATCCCGATCTGCGGCGCCTGTTGACCGACTACGGCTTCGAAGGCCATCCGCTGCGCAAGGATTTCCCGCTGACCGGTTTCGTCGAGGTGCGTTACGACGACGAGGCCAAGCGGGTCATCTACGAGCCTGTGGAACTGAAGCAGGAATTCAGGAACTTTGACTTTTTGAGCCCGTGGGAGGGAACGGATTACGTTCTTCCCGGGGACGAAAAAGCGAAACAGTGAATGGCGAATAGTGAATGGTGAATGGACAAGACGCCGGAAACTATACGCGACTATCGCGATCTCATCGTCTGGCAAGAGGCGATGGATATCGCCGAGGAAATCTATGTTTTGACGCGCGCGTTTCCGCGCGAGGAATTGTATGGGATCACCTCCCAGATGCGACGATGCGCGGTCTCAATCCCGGCAAATATCGCGGAGGGGTTTGGTCGCGCGCAGCGGCGAACGTTCATTCAGTTTCTTCGCATCGCACAAGGCTCGTTGAAGGAATTGGAGACACATACCATGCTGTGCATACGGATCGGGTTGTTGTCCCAGGAGCAGGCGGCGAAGCTGGAACCGAATTACACAAAACTCGGCAAGAGGCTGGTTTCGTTCGTCCGGTCGCTGGACCAGGATGGCGCACGCGCATGACCATTCACCATTCACCATTCACCATTCACTCATCGCCAAGGGCGATCCATGGCTGAAACCTCCGTCCGCAATTTCAACATCAATTTCGGCCCGCAACATCCTGCGGCGCATGGTGTTTTGCGCCTCGTGCTGGAACTCGACGGCGAAGTCGTCGACCGCGTCGATCCGCATATCGGGCTGCTGCACCGCGGCACGGAAAAGCTGATCGAGGCCAAGACCTATCTGCAGGCGATCCCCTATCTGGACCGGCTCGACTATTGCGCGCCGATGAACCAGGAGCACGCTTTCGCGCTGGCCGCTGAGCGCCTGCTCGGCATCGACGTGCCGAAGCGCGGGCAGCTGATTCGCGTGCTCTACTGCGAAATCGGCCGCATCATGTCGCACATCCTCAATGTGACGACGCAGGCGATGGACGTCGGTGCGCTGACTCCGCCGCTGTGGGGCTTCGTCGAGCGCGAAAAGCTGATGGTATTCTATGAGCGCGCCTCCGGTTCGCGCATGCACGCCGCCTATTTCCGTCCTGGCGGCGTCCATCAGGACCTGCCGCAGAATCTGGTCGAGGATATCGGCAAGTGGATTGACCCGTTCCTGAAGTCGATCGACGACCTCGATCAGTTGCTGACCGGCAATCGCATCTTCAAACAGCGCAATGTCGATATCGGCATCGTAACGCTGGCCGATGCCTGGGCCTGGGGTTTTTCCGGAGTCATGGTGCGCGGCTCGGGCGCTCCTTGGGATCTGCGCAAGTCGCAACCCTATGAATGCTATTCGGAAATGGATTTCGACATTCCGATCGGCAAGAACGGCGACTGCTTCGACCGTTACCTCGTGCGCATGGAAGAAATGCGCCAGTCTGCAAAAATCATGCGCCAGTGCGTCGATCTCTTGCTGGGCAAGGAAAGCACCGGTCCAGTGTCGAACCTCGACGGCAAGGTGGTGCCGCCCAAGCGTCAGGCGATGAAGCGCTCGATGGAAGCGCTGATCCACCACTTCAAGCTCTACACCGAGGGTTATCGCGTGCCGGCCGGCGAGGTCTATGCGGCGGTCGAGGCGCCGAAGGGTGAATTCGGCGTCTATCTGATCTCCGATGGCTCCAACAAGCCCTACCGCTGCAAGCTGCGCGCGCCCGGCTTCGCGCATCTGCAGGCCATGGATTTCCTCTGTCGCGGCCACATGCTGGCCGACGTCACCGCCGTTCTTGGCTCCCTCGACATCGTGTTTGGTGAGGTCGATCGCTAAATGTCAGTCCGCCGTCTCGCAGAAGCCAGCGTCCAGCCAGCATCCTTCGCCTTCAACCGCGCGAATGCGGCCGCGGCGAAGCAATGGATCAAGAAGTACCCGAAGGGCCGCGAACCGTCGGCCATCATCCCGCTTCTGATGCTGGCGCAGGAGCAGGAAGGCTGGGTGACGAAGGCGGCGATCGAGACGATCTCCGACATGCTCGGCATGCCCCGTATCCGTGGCCTCGAGGTGGCGACCTTCTACACCCAATATCAGTTGAACCCGGTCGGCACGCGCGCGCATATCCAGGTCTGCGGCACCACGCCCTGCATGTTGCGCGGCTCGGAAGCGCTGATGGATGTCTGCCGGTCAAAGATCCATCACGACCAGTTCCACACCAACGACAAGGGCACCTTGTCGTGGGAAGAGGTCGAATGCCTCGGCGCCTGCGTCAACGCGCCGATGGTCATGGTGTTCAAGGATACTTTCGAAGACCTCACCCCCGAACGGCTGGCCGAGATCATCGACCTCTATGATGCGGGCAAGGGCGCCTCGGTAACGCCGGGGCCGCAGAACGGCCGCACGGGCTCGGAGCCGGCCTCCGGCCTCACCAGCCTGAAGAGCGAAAAGGCGATTCTCAAGTCGACCCGCGATAGGGAGGCCAGGGAGGCGGCCAAGGCCGCCAAGGCGGCGCCTGATGCGATCATCGCCACGGTCGCGCCAGTAGCAGCTGACGCTCCGGTTGCGCCGTCGAAGGCCAGCAAGCCGAAAACCGATGCGCCGGAAACCAGCCCGGCGCTGAAATCGCCTTCGCCGGTCAAAGTGGCGCCGGCCGTTGAAAAGGCGGCGAGCGTTTCGGCACCGTTGCATTCGGCCGCCAATGCCAACAAGGCGGACCCCGAGGTCGAGCAGGTTTCCAAGCAGCGCAGCGGCCCGAAGAACAAAGCCGAGCCGGCGACCGCCTTCAAAGCACCGGAAGTCAAAGTGCCGGCGGCGAAAGCCGCCAAGCCTTCCAAGCCGTCGCTGGAGGACAAGAACCGTCCAGCCGGCATCGACAGGCCGGCACTGGTCGACGACCTCAAGCTGATCTCGGGCGTCGGGCCGAAGATCGAAGGCATCCTGCATTCCCTTGGCATTTTCACTTTCGCGCAGATCGCATCGTGGAAGAAGGTCGAGCGTGAGTGGGTGGACGGCTATCTCTCCTTCCAAGGCCGCATCGAGCGTGACGACTGGGTCAAGCAGGCCAAGGCGCTCGCCAAGGGCGGCGTCGCCGAATACATCCGCGTCTTCGGCAAGAAGCCGGTCTGAGGGACGAAAAATGCTTCAGGACAAAGATCGCATCTTCACCAACATCTACGGCCTGTTCGACAAGTCGCTGGCTGGCGCGCAGGCGCGCGGTGCCTGGGACAACACGCCGGGCATCGTCGCGAAGGGACGCGACTGGATCGTCAACGAGATGAAGGCGTCGGGCCTGCGCGGCCGCGGCGGCGCAGGCTTTCCGACGGGCCTCAAATGGTCGTTCATGCCCAAGCAGAGCGACGGCCGGCCGAGCTATCTCGTCATCAATGCCGACGAGTCCGAGCCCGGCACCTGCAAGGACCGCGACATCCTGCGCAATGACCCGCACACGCTAGTCGAGGGGGCCCTGCTCGCCGGTTTCGCGATGGGCGCGATTGCCGCCTACATCTACGTGCGCGGCGAGTTCATTCGTGAACGAGAGGCGCTGCAGCGCGCCATCGACGAGGCCTATGAGGCCAAGCTGATCGGCAAGAACAACACCTCCGGCTACGATTTCGAAATCTACATGCACCACGGCGCCGGCGCCTATATCTGCGGCGAGGAGACAGCACTCCTCGAAAGCCTCGAAGGCAAGAAGGGCCAGCCCAGGCTGAAGCCCCCATTCCCGGCCAATGTCGGCCTTTATGGTTGTCCGACCACGGTCAACAATGTCGAATCGATCGCCGTTGCGCCAACCATCCTGCGCCGCGGTGCGGCGTGGTTCTCGTCCTTCGGCCGGCCCAACAATGTCGGCACCAAGCTGTTCTGCATCTCCGGCCACGTCAACAATCCGTGCACGGTCGAAGAGGCGATGTCGATCCCGTTCCGCGAGCTGATCGAGACGCATTGCGGCGGCATCCGCGGCGGCTGGGACAATCTTTTGGCGGTCATTCCCGGTGGTGCATCAGTGCCGCTGGTGCCGGCCGAGCAGATCATAGATACGCCGATGGATTTCGACGCATTGCGCGACCTCAAGTCCGGCCTCGGTACGGCGGCTGTCATCGTCATGGACAAGTCGACCGATATCGTGAAGGCGATCGCTCGGCTTTCCTACTTCTACAAGCACGAGAGCTGCGGCCAGTGCACGCCGTGCCGCGAAGGCACGGGCTGGATGTGGCGGGTGATGGAGCGCCTTGTGCGCGGCGAGGCGCAGAAGCGCGAGATCGACATGCTGCTCGACGTCACCAAGCAGGTCGAGGGTCACACGATCTGCGCGCTGGGCGATGCGGCGGCATGGCCGATCCAGGGCCTGATGCGGCATTTCCGCGGCGAGGTGGAGCGGCGCATCGACGAGTTTTCGCGCAACGCGCACCGGGCCGAGCCGGTGATGGTGGCGGCGGAATAGAAGAATTTTTTGAATGCGGGCGAGAGCCCGAAGCGAAATACGGGCAAGTGCCTGATCTGAGACAACCGGGGCGGGCGAACGAAGAAACGACCAGGAGAATCTATGGCGCCGTATTCGACACCCAATCCACTGATGCCCAATTTGGACCAGCTCGAGAAGATGAACCAGGACCTGACCAGGATGATGCCGAAGGAGATGGCCAGTGCCATCAACCTTCTCGTGCACCCCGTGGCGGGTGCGGCGGCGATGTCGGCGCTTGGCCTCGGGTTCGCCAATCACGCGTTCGGCGTCTGGCTGGGCGCGCTTTCGGGGGCGGCTGAGGCCTCGCAACGGCTGCTGCAGCCGATCGTCGATGATTTCGAGGCGCGCGTCGCGCAGTTCGACGATCCGAGCCCGTCCTCCACCAGGGCGCGCGCGACGGCGAAAACCATGATTGCCGAAGCGCAGTCCTTTGCCCAGGAAGTCACGGACATTGCCGCGAAGGAAGCCGCCACTGCAGTGCCGGCGGCGAATGCCGTCCCGGCGGCCGGCGACGCCGCCGATGTGCTGATGCCAGAGGATTTCAGACAGCCCAAGGCGATGGAAAAGCCGGCAGAACCGGCGGATCTCAAGGCCATATCGGGTATCGGTCCCAAGCTGGAAAAGGTTCTCAACGGCCTGGGCATCTGGACGTATGCCCAGATCGCGGCATGGACGCCGCAAGAGGTTGCCTGGGTCGAGGACTATCTGTCGCTCGGCGGCCGTATCGGTCGCGACGAGTGGACGGCCCAAGCGGCGGCGCTCGCCGTCACGAAGTGAATGAAATGCCCGGTGTGGTCTCGACCACGCCCGGAAAAAGAGATTGCGGGAACTCCGCAGGGGTTTGAGGCGAATGGCAAAGCTCAAGGTCGACGGGAAAGAGATCACTGTACCCGACCACTACACGCTGCTGCAGGCGGCGGAAGACGCTGGCGCGGAAGTGCCGCGCTTCTGNAGGGAAGGCGTGATGGAGTTCCTGCTGATCAACCATCCTTTGGATTGCCCGATCTGCGACCAGGGCGGCGAATGCGACCTGCAGGACCAGGCGATGGCCTTCGGCGTCGATTCCTCGCGCTATCATGAAAACAAGCGCGCGGTCGAAGACAAGTATATCGGGCCTCTGGTCAAGACGGTGATGAACCGCTGCATCCATTGCACGCGCTGCGTCCGCTTCACCACGGAAGTCGCCGGCATCTCCGAACTCGGCCTGATCGGCCGTGGCGAGGACGCCGAGATCACCACCTATCTCGAAAGCGCGATGACCTCGGAGCTGCAGGGCAATGTCATCGACCTGTGTCCGGTCGGCGCGCTGACCTCGAAACCCTTCGCCTTCCAGGCGCGGCCGTGGGAACTGACCAAGACCGAATCCATCGACGTGATGGACGCGGTCGGCTCGGCGATCCGCGTCGACAGCCGGGGCCGCGAAGTGATGCGCATCCTGCCGCGCGTCAACGAAGCGGTGAACGAGGAGTGGATTTCCGACAAGACCCGCTTCATCTGGGACGGCCTGCGCACGCAGCGCCTCGACCGCCCCTATGTGCGCAAGGACGGCAAGCTGGTTCCGGCAAGCTGGGCCGAGGCGTTCGCCGCGATCAAGGACGAGGTGTCGAAGACCGCTCCCGAGAAAATCGGCGCCATTTCAGGCGATCTCGCCGCGGTCGAGGAAATCTACGCGCTGAAGCTGCTGATGGCCTCGCTCGGTTCAAGAAATATCGACTGCCGCCAGGACGGTGCCGCCCTCGATCCGGCGCTTGGCCGTGCGAGCTATATCTTCAACCCGACCATTGAAGGCATCGAGCAGGCCGATGCGGTGCTGATCATCGGCGCCAACCCGCGCTACGAAGCCTCGGTGCTCAACGCCCGCATCCGCAAGCGCTGGCGGATCGGCAATTTGCCGGTCGGTGTCGTCGGCGATGTCGGCGACACGCGCTATGACTACGAACAGCTGGGCGCCGGCCCGGATTCGCTGAAGGATCTGGCGGACGGCAACGGCAAGTTCTTCCAGGTGCTTAAGAAGGCGACACGTCCGCTTGTTATCGTCGGCCAGGGCGCGCTGGCGCGCGCCGATGGCGCGGCCGTGCTCGGCCAGGCGGCAAAACTAGCCGCCGCTGTGAACGCTGCTCGCGCGGACTGGAACGGCTTTGCCGTACTGCACAATGCGGCCGGACGTGTCGGCGGCCTCGATCTCGGCTTCGTGCCGGGCGAGGGCGGCAAGAATGTTGCCGGCATGCTGGGCGACATGGAGCTGCTGTTCCTGCTCGGCGCCGACGAGATCGACATGGCCAAGACCGGCGGCGCCTTCGTCGTCTATATCGGCACGCATGGCGACCAGGGCGCACACCGCGCCAATGTCATCCTGCCGGCTGCCGCCTATACCGAAAAGTCGGCCACCTATGTCAACACCGAGGGCCGCGTGCAGCAGACCAACCGCGCCGGCTTCGCGCCGGGCGAAGCGCGCGAGGACTGGGCGATCCTGCGGGCCCTGTCGGATGTACTGGGCAAGAAACTGTCGTTCGATTCGCTGCCGCAACTGCGCGCAAAACTCTACGGAGAATACCCGCACCTGGCCCGCATCGATCAGGTCGCGGCCGGCAATGCCGAGGACATCGCCAAAGTGGCCAAGCTCGGCGGGCGCCTGAACAAGGGCACCTTCACCTCGCCGGTCAAGGATTTCTACCTGACCAACCCGATCGCGCGGGCATCGGCCGTGATGGCGGAATGCTCGGCGCTGGCCAAGAGCGGCTTCAAGCAGGCGGCGGAATAAGCATGGACACTTTCTTCTCCTTCTACGTGCTGCCGGCGCTGCTGATCCTGTTGAAGTCGGTCGTGCTGATCGTCGTGCTTTTGATCTTCGTCGCCTACATCCTCTACGCCGATCGCAAGATCTGGGCGGCGGTGCAATTGCGCCGCGGCCCGAACGTCGTCGGCCCCTGGGGCACGCTGCAGGCCTTCGCCGATCTGCTGAAATTCGTCTTCAAGGAACCGGTGATCCCGTCCGGCGCCAACAAGGGCGTCTTCCTGCTGGCGCCGCTGGTCTCGGCCGTGCTGGCGATCTCGGCCTGGGCGGTCATCCCGGTCAGCCAGGGCTGGGCGATCGCCAACGTCAATGTCGGCATCCTCTATGTCTTCGCCATTTCCTCGCTCGAGGTCTATGGCGTGATCATGGGCGGCTGGGCGTCCAACTCGAAATATCCGTTCCTCGGCGCGCTGCGTTCGGCCGCGCAGATGGTGTCCTACGAAGTCTCGATCGGCTTCGTCATCGTCACCGTGCTGCTCACTGCCGGCTCGCTCAACCTGTCCGAAATCGTGCTGTCGCAGCATGACGGGCTTGGTACGCGGCTTGGCCTGCCCAACACCTTCCTCGATTGGAACTGGCTGGCACTGTTCCCCATGTTCATCATCTTCTTTATCTCGGCACTGGCCGAGACGAACCGTCCGCCTTTCGACCTGGTGGAAGCCGAATCGGAACTGGTCGCCGGGCACATGGTCGAGTACTCGTCGACGCCGTTCCTGCTGTTCTTCCTCGGCGAGTATGTCGCCATCGTACTGATGTGCGCGCTGGCCACCATCCTGTTCCTCGGCGGCTGGCTGCCGCCCTTCGATTTCGCGCCGTTCACCTGGGTGCCGGGCGTCATCTGGTTCGTGCTGAAGGTCTGCTTCGTGTTCTTCGGCATTTCCATGGTGAAGGCCTTCGTGCCGCGCTATCGCTACGACCAGCTGATGCGGCTTGGCTGGAAGGTGTTCCTGCCTATCTCGCTGTTCATGGTGGTCGCCACCGCCGCCGTCCTCAAGATCACGGGGTTTGCGTGATGTCCGCTCTTTCCCAAGCCGCAAAATCGCTGCTGCTGCAGGATTTCGTCAGCGCCTTCTTCCTGTCGATGCGCCAGTTCTTCGCGCCGAAGGAGACGATCAACTATCCGCACGAGAAGGGGCCCACCAGCCCGCGCTTCCGGGGCGAGCACGCGTTGCGCCGCTATCCCAATGGCGAGGAACGCTGCATTGCCTGCAAATTGTGCGAGGCCATCTGCCCGGCTCAGGCGATCACCATCGAGGCCGGGCCGCGCCGCAATGACGGCACGCGCCGCACGGTGCGTTACGACATCGACATGGTGAAGTGCATCTATTGCGGCTTCTGCCAGGAAGCCTGCCCGGTCGATGCCATCGTCGAGGGGCCGAATTTCGAATTCGCGACGGAGACGCGCGAGGAACTCTACTACGACAAGGACAGGCTGTTGGCGAATGGCGACCGTTGGGAGCGCGAACTGGCGCGCAACATCTCGCTGGACTCGCCGTACCGCTGATATTTGACGCATTGACGGGGCGAGGCCTCGGCCAGAGGATGATCCCGAAAAGTTGCAGACTTTTCGGACCTGATCATCCTCAGGAATTTTGAGTGGCGCATGTTTCTTTCGCTCGGGTCTTTCAACCCGATCGGAACATGGGCTAGGAACACGCAACTTGCCGACCGGAGGCGGTGGCAAAGATCGAAACAGGACGAGCGTCCTGTTCGGACAGGAACCTGGGGGAACCCCAATGCTGAGTGGACTAGAGGCGGCCTTTTTCTACCTCTTCGCCTTTGTCGCGGTGGCGTCGGCGTTCATGGTCATTTCGTCACGCAACCCCGTGCATTCGGTGCTGTTCCTGATACTGACCTTCTTCAACGCTGCCGGCCTGTTCATGCTGACCGGGGCCGAGTTCCTGGCGATGATCCTGCTCGTCGTCTATGTCGGCGCGGTCATGGTACTTTTCCTGTTCGTCGTCATGATGCTCGACGTCGATTTTGCCGAGATGAAGGAAGGCGCCCTGCAATACGCGCCGATCGGCGCGCTGGTCGGGCTGATCCTGGCAGCGGAGCTGATCGTCGTGCTCGGCGGCTATACATTCGCGCCGCAGCTCGCCTCGACGGTCTCGAAGCCGATCCCGGATCTCGCGGCGCGGACAAATACGGCCGCACTCGGCGACATCCTCTATACCGACTACCTCTATTACTTCCAGATTTCGGGCCTCATCCTGCTGGTCGCCATGATCGGGGCCATCGTACTGACGCTGCGCCACAAACCGGGGATCAAGCGGCAGTCGATCGCAGCCCAGGTCGGCCGCACGCCGGCGACGGGCATGGAAATCCGCAAGGTCAAGACAGGCGAGGGGCTCTGAGATGGTTGTCGGCATCGCGCATTACCTGACCGTATCGGCGATCCTGTTCACGCTCGGCGTGTTCGGCATCTTCCTGAACCGCAAGAACGTCATCGTCATCCTGATGTCGGTCGAGCTGATCCTTCTTGCGGTGAACATCAATTTCGTCGCCTTTTCGGCTGCACTTGGCGATCTGGTCGGCCAGGTGTTCGCGCTGTTCGTGCTGACGGTGGCGGCGGCCGAGGCCGCCATCGGACTTGCCATTCTCGTCGTCTTCTTCCGCAACCGCGGCTCGATCGCGGTCGAAGACGTGAACATGATGAAGGGTTGACGGAACCACCATGTATCAGGCCATCGTCTTCCTTCCGCTGCTCGGCTTCCTGATCGTCGGCCTGTTCGGCACGTCGCTCGGCGCCAAGGCGTCCGAATACATCACCTCCGGCTTCCTGGTGATCGCGGCCGTGCTGTCGTGGATCGCGTTCTTCACCGTCGGTTTCGGCCATAGCGAGGTGTTCACCGTGCCCGTGCTGCGCTGGATCCAGTCGGGCGGACTGGAAGCGTCCTGGGCGCTGCGGATCGACACGCTGACGGTGGTGATGCTGGTGGTGGTCAACACCGTGTCGGCGCTGGTCCACATCTACTCGATCGGCTACATGCACCACGATCCGAACCGCCCGCGCTTCTTCGCCTATCTGTCGCTGTTCACCTTCGCCATGCTGATGCTGGTGACGGCGGACAATCTGGTGCAGATGTTCTTCGGCTGGGAAGGGGTCGGTCTCGCCTCCTACCTGCTGATCGGCTTCTGGTACAAGAAGCCGTCGGCCAATGCCGCGGCGATCAAGGCCTTCGTCGTCAACCGCGTCGGCGATTTCGGCTTTGCGCTCGGCATCTTCGGCTTGTTCGTGCTGTTCGGCTCGGTCAATCTCGGCACTATCTTCGCCAATGCGGCTACGTTCGTTCCGGCCGAAGGCGCGCCACAAGGCGCCGCCGTGCTGACCTTCCTTGGCTATGCGCTGGACAAGCAGGCGGCCATGACGATCGTCTGCCTGCTCTTGTTCATGGGTGCCATGGGCAAGTCGGCGCAGGTGCCGCTGCACACCTGGCTGCCGGACGCCATGGAAGGCCCGACGCCGGTTTCCGCACTGATCCATGCCGCCACCATGGTGACGGCCGGCGTATTCATGCTGGCGCGCCTGTCGCCGCTTTTCGAACTGTCGCATTCGGCACTGATGGTTGTCACCTTCATCGGCGCCTTCACCGCCTTTTTCGCGGCGACGGTCGGCCTTGTGCAGAACGACATCAAGCGCGTCATCGCCTATTCGACCTGTTCGCAGCTCGGCTACATGTTCGTGGCGCTCGGCGTCGGCGCCTATGGCGCGGCGATCTTCCACCTGTTCACGCATGCCTTCTTCAAGGCACTGCTGTTCCTCGGCTCCGGCTCCGTCATTCACGCCGTTTCCGACGAGCAGGACATGCGCAGGATGGGCGGCTTGCGGACGCTGATCCCGACCACTTACTGGATGATGGTGATCGGCACGCTGGCCCTGACTGGCGTCGGCATTCCGGTGACGGTCATCGGCACCGCCGGCTTCTTCTCCAAGGACGCTATCATCGAGAGCGCCTTTGCCAGCCACAACCCGGTCGCCGGCATGGCCTTCATCCTTCTGGTCATCGCCGCCTGTTTCACCTCCTTCTACTCCTGGCGGCTGATCTTCATGACCTTCCACGGCCAGCCGCGGGCGAGCCATGAGGTGATGCACCACGTCCATGAATCGCCGCCGGTGATGCTGGTGCCGCTGTTCATCCTGGCCGCGGGCGCGCTGTTTGCCGGCATTATCTTCCACGGCGCCTTCATCGGTGAAGGCTATGCCGAGTTCTGGAAGGCGTCGCTGTTCACGCTGCCGGACAACCACATATTGCACGAGATCCACGAATTGCCGCTGTGGGTCGAACTGTCGCCGTTCATCGCCATGCTGATCGGCTTCGCGGTGGCCTGGAAGTTCTACATCCGCTCGCCGGAAATGCCCGTCAATCTGGTTGCCCACCATCGCGGGCTCTATGCCTTCCTGCTCAACAAATGGTATTTCGACGAGCTTTACGACTTCCTGTTCGTGCGGCCCGCCAAGCGCCTCGGCCATTTCCTGTGGAAGACCGGCGACGGCGCCGTCATTGACGGCCTCGGCCCGGATGGCATCTCGGCGCGGGTCGTCGATGTCACCAACCGCGTGGTCAAGCTGCAGACCGGCTATCTCTACCACTATGCCTTCGCCATGCTGATCGGCGTTGCCGCACTCGTCACCTGGATGATGCTCTGATGACCGCCTGGCCAATCCTCTCGCTGGTCACCTTCCTGCCGCTGGTTGGTGTGCTGCTCATCCTGTTCATCAACGATGACAGTGAAAACGCGCGCCGCAACATCCGCGCGATCGCTCTGTTGACGACGACGTTCACGTTCGTCATCTCGCTGTTGATCTGGACCGGTTTCGACAATTCGCAGTCCGGCTTCCAGTTCGTCGAGAAAGTTGCCTGGCTCGACTCCGGCATTTCCTACCATATGGGCGTCGACGGCATCTCGATGCTGTTCGTCATCCTGACGACCTTCCTGATGCCGCTCTGCATCCTGGCGTCGTGGGAATCGATCGAGAAGCGCGTCAAAGCCTACATGATCGCCTTCCTGCTGCTCGAAACGCTGATGATCGGCGTGTTCTGCGCGCTCGATATCGTGCTGTTCTACGTCTTCTTCGAAGCCGGCCTGATCCCGATGTTCATCATCATCGGCGTCTGGGGCGGCAAGCGGCGCGTCTATGCGTCGTTCAAGTTCTTCCTCTACACGCTGGCCGGCTCGGTGCTGATGCTGCTCGCCATCATGGCGATGTTCTACCAGTCCGGCACGACCGACATCCCCACTCTGTTGACGCACAATTTCCCGGCCAACATGCAGACATGGCTATGGCTCGCCTTCTTCGCCTCTTTCGCGGTGAAGATGCCGATGTGGCCGGTGCATACCTGGCTGCCGGACGCGCACGTCGAGGCACCGACGGCGGGGTCGGTCATCCTGGCAGCTATCCTCTTGAAGATGGGCGGTTACGGGTTCCTGCGTTTCTCCTTGCCGATGTTCCCGCTGGCGTCCGAGATGTTCGCGCCGCTGGTCTTCGTGCTCTCCGTCGTCGCCATCATCTACACTTCGCTGGTGGCGCTGATGCAGGAGGACATGAAGAAGCTGATCGCCTATTCGTCGGTCGCCCATATGGGCTTCGTCACCATGGGCATCTTCGCCATGAACCAGGAAGGCGTGCAGGGTGCCATCTTCCAGATGCTCAGCCACGGCCTCGTCTCCGGCGCGCTGTTCCTGTGCGTCGGCGTTATCTACGACCGCATGCACACGCGCGAGATCGACGCCTATGGCGGCCTGGTCAACAACATGCCGAAATACGCCGCCGTGTTCATGATCTTCACCATGGCCAATGTCGGCCTGCCCGGCACCAGCGGCTTCGTCGGCGAGTTCCTGACCATGCTCGGCGTGTTCCGGGTCAACACCTGGGTGGCGTTCTTCGCCGCCACCGGCGTCATCCTGTCGGCCGCCTACGCGCTCTGGCTCTATCGCCGGGTGATCTTCGGCGCGCTGACCAAGGACAGCCTGAAAAACCTGCTGGATCTGTCGCCGCGCGAGAAGCTGATCATCTACCCGCTGGTCATGCTGGTCATCTTCTTCGGCGTCTATCCCGCACCCGTCTTCGACGCGACGGCTGAATCGGTCAAGTCGCTCGTCACCAATGTCACTGCATCCATCGGCGCCGCGCAGACCGCGGCGGCGAACTGACCAGAGGTTTTGCGAAACATGACGCCGGACCTTCTCTCCAGCCTGTCGCTCTCGACGCCAGAGTTGATCCTTGCCGTCGGCGCCCTGGCGCTGCTGATGGTCGGGGCCTATTCGCGCGCCAACACAGCCAACACGGTGACTGGCATTGCCGTCGCCGTGCTGGTGATCGCCGGAGCCTGGCTGATCTTCCAAACCGGGCAGGGCAGCGCCTACGGCAATGCATTCATCCAGGATACCTTCGCCCACTTCATGAAAGTGCTGGCGCTGGTCGGCTCGGCGGTGACGCTGGTTATGTCGATGCGCTTTGCCAAGGCGGAACGGTTCGACAAGTTCGAATATCCGGTGCTGATCCTGCTCTGCACGCTCGGCATGATGCTGATGATCTCCGCCAACGGCATGATCGGCCTCTATCTCGGCCTCGAACTGCAGTCGTTGGCGATCTATGTGCTGTGCGCGATCAATCGTGACAATCTGCGCTCGACCGAGGCCGGCCTCAAATATTTCGTCCTCGGGGCGCTGTCGTCGGGCATGCTGCTCTATGGCATCAGCCTGGTCTACGGCTACACCGGCAACACCGGCTTCCAGGAGATCGCAACGGCACTGGGCAGCGGCGAGCGCCAGCTCGGCCTCGTCTTCGGTCTCGTCTTCGTGCTGGCCGGCCTTGCCTTCAAGATCTCGGCGGTGCCGTTCCACATGTGGACGCCCGACGTCTATGAGGGCGCCCCGACGCCGGTGACGGCCTTCCTGGCGGCGGCACCGAAGATGGCGGCGATGGCGCTGATCGTGCGCGTCACCATGGGCGCGTTCAAGCCGATCGCCGCCGACTGGCAGCAGATCATCGTCTTCATCTCGATCGCGTCGATGGCGCTCGGCGCTTTCGCCGCGATTGGCCAGACCAACATCAAGCGGCTGATGGCTTATTCCTCGATCGGCCATATGGGCTACGCGCTGGTCGGCCTTGCCGCCAACAGCCAGGCCGGCGTGCGCGGCGTCGCCATCTATATGCTGATCTATCTGGTGATGACGCTCGGCACCTTCGCCTTCATTCTCGCCATGCGGCGCAAGGAAGGCAATGTCGAGCAGATCAGCGATCTGGCCGGCCTGTCGTCGACCAACCCGATCATGGCGACGATCCTGACCATCCTGATGTTCTCGCTCGCCGGCATTCCGCCGCTCGCCGGCTTCTGGGGGAAATGGTACGTCTTCCTCGCCGCCATCAATGCCAATCTCTACGCGCTGGCGATCATCGGCGTGCTGGCCTCTGTCGTGGGCGCCTATTATTATCTGCGCATCATCAAGATCATGTGGTTCGACGAACCTGTCGGCGGTTTCGTGCCGATGGCGAGCGAATTGCGTGTCGTGCTCGGCGTCTCCGGCGCCTTCGTGCTGTTCTATGTGCTGATCGGCGGACCGATCGGCACCTATGCCGAAGCCGCCGCCAAGACGTTTTTCTAGACGGCATGGCGTTTCGGCTGGCTCCAACCTCGGCGTCGGAAGGGTTCCGGCTCGAGGCGCATGACAGCGTCGGCTCCACCAATGCGCTGGCGCTGGACCACGCAAGGGCGGGTGACCCGGGCAGGCTGTGGGTTGTTTCCAAGAAACAGGAAAGCGGGCGTGGACGACGTGGCCGCGTCTGGTCGACCCCCGAAGGCAATCTGGCGGCGACGCTGCTCGTCATCACCAATGCCGAGCTTCGCCTTGCCGCGACGCTGGGTTTCGTCGCCGGGCTGGCGCTGGCCGATGCGCTCGACGCCGTGGTGCCGAAGGGCCGGATTGCCATCGGCCTCGACGGCGGCAGTGAGGGAAAGAACCGTTTCGAGCTGAAATGGCCGAATGACGTGCTTGCCTCCGGCGCCAAGCTGGCCGGCATCCTGCTGGAATCGGCGATCCTGGAAGGCGGCCGTTTCGCGGTGGCGGTCGGCATCGGCGTGAATGTGGTGGCATACCCTGAGGATTTGCCCTATCCGGCAACATCATTGCGCGCGCTGGGCGCGACATGCGATGCGGAAACACTGTTCCTGGCGCTGTCGGATGCCTGGAGCGAGAATGCCCGGTTGTGGGACGGGGGGCGCGGANGGAGTTCAGACGTGTGCTCTTCCGATCTGATGCGGAAACACTGTTCCTGGCGCTGTCGGATGCCTGGAGCGAGAATGCCCGGTTGTGGGACGGGGGGCGCGGACTTGCGGCCGTCAGGCGACGCTGGTTGGCTCGCGCGGCGGGGCTCGGTGGGCAGGTTGCTGTCAGAATTGACGGTAATGTCGTGCGTGGGATCTTTGAAACCATTGACGAGGACTGCCGTTTCGTGATCCGCGACGATGAAGGTTCTGTTCTGACGATTGCCGCCGGCGACGTGCATTTCGGCGCGGTCGCGTCTGCCCGCGTCTAGGGTCGTTCGCTAGCGGCTCTAAGTGTTTGTTTTCATGCAATTCCTGTGGGAAAATCGTTAGACACTTTTCCTGGAATTGCTTTATGGACTTGGTCTGAGGACCAGGAAGGAAAAAATCATGGCGAAAGCGGAAAACGCCGACCTTGTCTTCGTGCCGCTCGGCGGCGTTGGCGAGATCGGCATGAACTTCGCTCTTTACGGCTACGGTCCGCCGAGCGCGCGCGAGTGGATCGTTATCGATGTCGGTGTGACCTTCCCCGATGCCACCCTCCCCGGGGTCGACCTCGTGCTGCCAGATACGCGCTTTATCGAGGAGAACCTCGCCAATCTGCGCGGCATCGTCATCACCCATGCGCATGAAGACCATTATGGCGCGCTGCTCGACACCTGGCCGAAGCTGAAGGCGCCGGTGTGGATGACGCCGTTCAGCGCCGGCTTGCTCGAAGCCAAGCGGCAAGGCGAGCAGGGGGCTCCGAAAATACCGGTGACGATCTACAGAGCAGGTGAGAAATTCACCGTCGGTCCGTTCGAGATCGAGGCCATTCCGGTCGCGCACTCTATTCCCGAGCCGATGTCGCTGGCGATCACCTCGCCGGCCGGCACCGTCATCCACACCGGTGACTGGAAGATCGATCCGGAGCCGACGATCGGGCCGAAGACCGACGAGGCGCGTTTCCGCGCCTATGGCGACAAGGGCGTTCTGGCGCTGATCTGCGATTCGACCAACGCGCTGCGGGAAGGCGAGTCGCCGTCGGAAGTCGCGGTCGGCGAAGGACTGAAAGGTGTTATCCAGTCTGCCAAGGGCCGTGTTGCCGTCACCACATTTTCCTCCAATGTCGGCCGCATCGTCTCCATCGCCAGGGCGGCGCGCGATGCCGGCCGCCAGTGCCTGGTGCTCGGCCGCTCGCTGAAGCGGGTGATCGATGTCGCCGGCGAACTCGGCTATATGGACGGGCTGCCGGAATTCATCGCCGAGGAGGATTTCGGTTTCATCCCGCGCGAAAACCTCGTCATCATCTGCACCGGCAGCCAGGGCGAGCCACTTGCCGCATTGGCCAAGCTATCGCGCGACGAGATGAAATCGGTATCATTTACAGCCGGCGACACGGTGGTGTTTTCCTCGCGCACCATTCCAGGCAACGAGAAGGCGATCCTCGAGATCAAGAACCGCCTCATCGACCTCGGCATCAAGATCATCGAGGACGGCGACGCGCTGGTGCATGTCTCCGGCCATCCGCGGCGCAGCGAATTGCGCAAGATGTACGAATGGGTTCGACCGCAGATCGGCGTTCCCGTGCATGGCGAAGCGGCGCATCTTGTGGGGCAGGGGTCGCTGATGTCGACTTCGGGCATCGGCCAGGTGGGGCAGGTGCGCGACGGCGACATGCTCAGGCTTGCTCCCGGTCCCGCCACCATCATCGACCAGGTGCCGTTCGGCCGCATCTACAAGGATGGCAGGCTGATCGGCACCGATCAGGCGATGGGCATCCGCGACCGGCGCAAGCTATCGTTTGCCGGCCATGTCGCGGTCAATGTCGTGCTCGACGACAAATATGAGCTTGCCGGCGATCCCGACCTGGTCGCCATCGGCGTCGCCGAGGCCGACGGCCGTGGCGAGACGCTGGAGGACCTGATGATCGATGCGGCAATCGGCGCTGTGGACTCGATCCCCCGTCAGCGCCGAAAAGACCTCGACCTTGTGCAGGAAGCGGTCCGGCGCGCCGTGCGCGGCGCAGCCAACGAAGCCTGGGGCAAGAAGCCGCTGGTGACGGTGTTTGTGACGAGATGAGGGAGTAGGCAGTAGGCATTAGGCAGCAGAGGAAAAATGACAAAGATGCAGATCTATCACCATTCCCTACTGCCTACTGCCTACTGCCTATTGCCCTGAGGAAAACCTATGCTCGAACGCCTGAACCATGTCGCGCTTGTCGTGCCGGATCTGGCTGCTGCCGTCGCCGCCTATCGCAACACGCTTGGCGCTGAAGTGACGGAGCCGCAGGCGCTGCCGGAGCATGGCGTCACGGTGGTGTTCGTCAATGTCGGCAACACCAAGATCGAGCTTCTGGAGCCGTTGGGCGAGGGGTCGCCGATCGCTGCCTTCCTGGAGAAGAACCCTTCCGGCGGCATGCATCATCTTTGCTATGAGGTCGACGACATCCTGGCCGCGCGTGACCGTCTCAAGGCTGCCGGCGCCCGTGTGCTCGGCGACGGCAACCCGAAAACCGGCGCGCACGGCAAGCCGGTGCTGTTCCTGCATCCGAAGGATTTCTTCGGCACGCTGATCGAACTGGAGCAATCATGAGCTGGGTTTCGTTCACCGCCCTTTTTTTCGCGACCTGGTGGGTGGTGCTGTTTGCCGTGCTGCCGTTCAGTGTGAAGACGCAGGATGACGATCATGATGTGACGCTGGGCACGGTTCCGAGCGCGCCGCGCGGTCCCCATATGCTGCGCGCCGTGATCCGCACCACCCTCGCCACGGCCGTCCTCATAGGCATTTTTTATGGCCTGACGCATGGGTTGGGATATAGCCTCAACGACATCCCGCACATCGTGCCGGAATTCAACCAAACCCCAACCAAATAAACCGCCCCGCAAGGGCGTTTTTACCAGTTGGAATCCTGCGCGTTCCGAACAGGAATGCCGTGCCGTTTGCGGCTGCGCGAGTGCTGCCGCAAGGTAAGGTAGTTTGGCAACTCGTTGCGCTAAGCGGGTGATTGCACAAAAAAAATGCAAGGCACAAGGCCTTGCAATTTAAACGCGTCCGATCTGTTTCCGGTTTCCGGTGGCAGCGAGTAACCGCGCCTAGATCGCATCCTCCCAAGACTTTGACCGCGTAGGAGAGCAGATTTTTTTCTACCCTCTCGGTTATGAGGGCACATTAGCCTAACGCGAATGAAAATGTCACGAAGAATTTTGCCTTGAAACGGGCATTCTCGTGCTGCGCTGCACAATAGTGCGGCAGGCGTTGCTTGGGAAACGACCTGTAAGGCGCGCGGCGCAATCACGGCGCCTTGGAACGCCGCGCGTTTGCCCGATCCGCGAAGGACAGTGCAACAGTTTTACTCGCAGCAGCGCCGTATTTTTGAAAATCAATTTCCGATTTTCGGACCGGTGCGTCCGGGTTTCCATTCCGCCATGAAATGGCTATGAAGCCGGGGCAAGCAAGCCCGTGCCGCGCCGATTCCCGCGCGGCGATCCTCACTCACGGACCAGTCCATGCGTTTGTCGCGCTATTTCCTGCCTATCCTGAAAGAAAATCCGCGCGAGGCTGAAATCGTCTCGCATCGGCTGATGCTGCGCGCCGGCATGATCCGCCAGCAGGGGCAGGGCAGTTTCTCGTGGCTGCCGCTCGGCAAGCGGGTGCTGGACAAGGTCTGCCGCATCATCCGCGAGGAGCAGAATCGTGCCGGTGCGCTGGAAATCCTGATGCCGACCATCCAGTCGGCCGATCTGTGGCGCGAAAGCGGCCGCTACGACGACTACGGCAAGGAGATGCTGCGCATCAAGGACCGGCAGGACCGCGACATGCTCTACGGTCCGACCAATGAGGAAGTGGTCACCGAGATCGTCCGCGCCTATGTGAAATCCTACAAGGACCTGCCGCTCAATCTCTACCACATCCAGTGGAAGTTCCGCGACGAGGTGCGGCCGCGCTTCGGCGTCATGCGCAGCAGGGAATTCCTGATGAAGGATGCCTATTCGTTCGACCTCGACTTCGAGGGCGCCAAGGCGGCCTACAACAGGATGTTCGTGTCATATCTCAGGACGTTTACGCGCATGGGCCTGCAGGCTATCCCGATGCGGGCCGACACCGGACCGATCGGCGGCGACCTCAGCCATGAATTCATCATCCTTGCCGATACCGGCGAGAGCCAGGTCTACTGCCATCGCGACTATCTTTCGCTCGATGTGCCGGGAGAGAAGACCGACTTCACCAACGACGCCGAGATCGGCGACATCGTCAAGACGTGGACGACGCCTTACGCCGCCACCGACGAGATGCATGACGAGGCGGCTTGGGAAAAGATCGGCGAGAACGACAAGGTTTCGGCTCGAGGCATCGAGGTCGGCCACATCTTCCATTTCGGCGACAAATATTCCAAGCCGATGGGCGCCAAGGTGACCGGCCCCGACGGCAAGGATCATTTCGTCTCCGGCGGCTCCTACGGCATCGGTCCGTCGCGCCTTGTCGCGGCGATCATCGAAGCGAGCCATGACGACAACGGCATCATCTGGCCGGAGGCGGTGGCGCCGTTCGACATCGGGCTGATCAACATGAAGGCGGGCGACGCCGAGTGCGACCGCGTCTGCGACGAGCTGCATGCCGCTTTCGTCGCTGACGGCAAGGACGTGCTCTATGACGACACCGACCAGCGCCCCGGCGGCAAGTTCGCCACCGCCGACCTGATCGGCCTGCCGTGGCAAGTGATCGTCGGACCGCGCGGCGTGGCTGCCGGCGAGATCGAGATCAAGAATCGCAGGACCGGCGAGCGCGAGACGCTGCCGATCGCGGATGCGAAAAAGCGCTTCGGTATCGCCGCATGAGCGAAGCGGTGGCGGCAAGATCGGCGGGCGCCGGGCCTTTTTCCATTTTCNAAGCGCTTCGGTATCGCCGCATGAGCGAAGCGGTGGCGGCAAGATCGGCGGGCGCCGGGCCTTTTTCCATTTTCGAGCGCATGGTCGCCTGGCGCTATTTGCGCTCGCGGCGCAAGGAGACGGTGATCTCGGTGATCGCGTCGATCTCCTTCCTCGGCATCATGCTGGGGGTCGCCACGCTGATCGTGGTGATGGCGGTGATGAACGGCTTCAGGGCGGAGCTGCTGACACGCATCCTCGGCGTCAACGGTCATCTCATCGTGCAGCCGCTCGATTCGCCGCTCGAGGATTATGCCCAAGTCGCCGGCCGCATCAACGGTGTATCAGGCGTCAGATACGCCATCCCGCTGATCGATGGCCAGGTGCTGGCACAGGGCAATGTCGGCGGCGGAACCGGTGCGCTGGTGCGCGGCATCCGCGGCGAGGATCTCGGCAAGATCGCCATCGTTGCCGGCAACATCAAGCAGGGCTCGATCGCCGATTTCGATACGGGCGAGGGCGTGGCCATCGGCAAGCGCATGGCCGAGAATCTCGGCCTGACGCTCGGCGACACCATCACCCTGATCTCGCCGGACGGCGATGTGACCCCGATTGGCACGACGCCGCGCATGAAGGGCTACAAGATCTCGGCGATCTTCGAAGTCGGCATGTCGGAATATGACACGTCCATCGTCTACATGCCGTTCTCCGAGGCGCAGCTTTATTTCAACATGGACGGCCGGGCGCAAACGATCGAGATCTATGTCGACAATCCCGATGACGTCGATGCGCTGAAACCGAAGGTGGAGGCGGCAGCGCAGCGGCCGATCGACATGGTCGACTGGCGCCAGCGCAACGAGACGTTCTTCTCCGCCCTGCAGGTCGAGCGCAATGTCATGTTCATGATCCTGACGCTGATCGTGCTGGTGGCGGCGCTCAACATCATTTCCGGCCTGATCATGCTGGTGAAGGACAAGGGCCACGACATCGCCATCCTGCGCACCATGGGAGCGTCGCGCGGCGCCATCCTGCGCATCTTCCTGATGACTGGGGCAGCGATCGGCGTGACCGGCACGCTCGCGGGCGTGCTGCTCGGCGTGCTGATCTGCACCAACATCGAATCCATCCGCCAGTTCTTCTCCTGGATGACCGGCAAGGTGCTGTTCAACCCGGAGCTCTATTTCCTCAGCCAGCTGCCGGCGAAGATGGATCCGCGCGAGACGACCTATGTCATCCTGATGGCGCTCGGCCTGTCATTCCTGGCAACGGTTTTTCCAGCATGGCGGGCCGCGCGCCTCGATCCCGTCGAAGCCTTGAGGTACGAGTGATGGCCGAGGCCATTATCGAGTTGAAGAGCGTCGAGCGGCACTATGTCCAGGGGCCGCGCAAGCTCACCATTCTCAACGGCGCCGATTTCTCGCTGAAGCGCGGCGAGATGGTGGCGCTGGTGGCGCCGTCGGGCACCGGCAAGTCGACGCTGTTGCACACGGCCGGCCTCTTGGAGCGCCCCGATGCCGGCGACGTCATCCTCGCCGGCCGCGCCTGCGGACGCCTCTCCGACGACGACCGCACGGCGATCCGCCGCAACGATGTCGGCTTCGTCTACCAGTTCCATCATCTGCTGCCGGAGTTTTCCGCGCTGGAAAACATCATGATGCCGCAGCTCATCAAAGGGCTGAGCCGCAAGGAAGCGGCGGAGCGTGCGGCACAGCTGCTCGACTACATGCAGATCGGCAAGCGCGCGTCGCACCGGCCGTCCGAGCTTTCCGGCGGCGAGCAGCAGCGCGTCGCCATTGCCCGCGCCGTTGCCAATGCGCCGCTGGTGCTGCTGGCGGATGAGCCGACCGGCAATCTCGACCCGGTCACCGCCTCCTATGTGTTCGAGGCGCTGGCGGCGCTGGTCAAGCAATCGGGCCTCGCGGCGCTGATCGCCACCCACAATCACGAGCTGGCGTCGCGCATGGACCGGCGCGTCACGCTGGCCGACGGCAAAGTGGTGCCGCTCTAGGGCACGGCGATACTCAGATAATGCCGGCCTGATCTGAATCTCGACGGGCCCTGGTCGGCGCCGGGCCACCCTCGCACGCCCGTCAACCTTTTCTTAACCCTGCCGATCCGACCTCCCGAAAATTTCGGAGACAGCCGGATTGTGCACGTTGACATTTGAACAAAACTAGAACAAAATACGAACATATCAACAACAGGAGAGAGTTATGACCGATCTGGTTCAGGATGTCATCTCACTGGTTTGCATGAGCACTTTCCTCGTTTCCATGGCAATCTGGATCGGAGCCATGTGATTTTGGCGGCATTCGGCGCCGCGGATCCTGCGCGCTCAAGACCGTTGCGCCCGTTAAGCCTTTCTTGCCGCCGCGACGATAGGGTGATCTGAAAGACAGGGGAGCAACGTCCAAGTGTCGCCCATCGTCACGGCCATTCTGGTGGCCAGCAATCTCGGGCTGATCTTTCTCTTGATGACCGTGCCGTTTGGTTTGCGCACGGTCCGGCTGTCTCGTCTGGTGGCGATGGACCGGCAACGTCTCTGGCAGGCGCTGTGGCCGCTCGGCAGCGATGCCGGCTGGTCCGGTGAGATACTCTCGGCCGAAGGGCCGGACGGCGAGGGCGTGGCTCGAATCATGCTGTCCTGGGAAGGCCGCGATGGCAAGCCGATCGAGCGCAAGTCGCGGTTTGAAGACGTCGTAGAGGGATGCCGCTTTTCGATGCGCGTCATCGAGGACACCGCGCTCGACGCTTCGTTCTGGAAGGATTATCGCGAAACCGCCGAACTTGTTTCCGAGGGCAACGGCACGCGGGTGACGCTCAGCCAGACCGATCGCTATCGCGGCGTTGCCTTCCTGGTGTTCCGCTATTTCGCCATGCGCCGCGAACTCTCCAAGCTGCAGCGCTGGGCGCGGACCGGGCAGTATCGCAAGGGCGGCTGGTTCGAGCATCCGCTCAGCCAGGTCGGCTTCGCCGGTCTTTCCGCGCTGATCCTGTGGCCGTTCTTCGGGCTTCATTTCGGCGGGCTGGCATTGGCCGCGATCCTGACGTCGGTTGTCGCCCTGCATGAGCTCGGTCACATGGCTGCATTTCGGCTGATGGGCCACAACAGGGCACGGATGATCTTCATTCCATTGCTCGGTGGCATCGCCATCGGTGGGCGGCCGTATGACAGCCGTTTCGAGGTCGCCTTCGTGGCGCTGATGGGCGCCGGCTTCTCCGCCTTCCTGGTACCGATCGCAATCGCTGCGAGCACCTTTGCCGGCGCGGAAGGGCATCGGTTGGCGGCTGGGCTGCTGGCGACGCTGGCTGGCTTCGCCGCCCTGTTCAATATCGCCAATCTTGTGCCGGTGTGGAAGTTCGACGGCGGCCAGGTGCTGCGCCAGATCTGTCCGGGGCCCATCGTGCTGGCGCTGGCCTCGTTCTTCCTGCTCTCGGCCTTTCTGGCGGTGGGTTGGCAGGCCGGCTTTTCCTCCAACTTTCTGCTCGCTACAGGGGCGGTGTTTTCAATTCTCAGCCTGCTGACGATGAGCAGCGGGTTCAAGCCGCGCCACGAGCTGAAGCCGATCCGCACCGTCGACCGCTTCGCCATGGCGGCGGCGCTGCTGGCGGTGTTCGCCATCCATGGCTACGGCGTCTTGTGGGCCTCAGCTCAGCTAACTTGAGCCGTGCCGGATCAGGAAGAATCAACCCGCCTTGCGTGCGGCTTCGACAGGCAATGCCGTGGCGGGACCGAAGACATCCTCGAAGGCGGATTTCAGCGCGAGATCGAGGTCGGCCATTGTCAGGGGAAGACCGAGGTCGACGAGGCTGGTGACGCCGTGGTCCTGCACGCCGCAGGGCACGATGCCACTGAAATGGTCGAGATCCGGTTCGACATTGATGGCGATGCCGTGAAAGCTCACCCAGCGTCGCAGCCGGATGCCTATTGCCGCGATCTTGTCCTCGGCCGGCGAGCCGTCCGGCAGGGAAGGGCGATCTGGACGCACAACCCAGACACCGACCCGGTCCTCGCGGCGCTCGCCATGCACGTTGACGGCTGCGAGCGTGCCAATGATCCACTGTTCGAGCGCGGCGACGAAGGCGCGCACATCCTCGCGTCGTCGCTTCAGGTCGAGCATGACATAGGCAACCCGCTGGCCCGGTCCATGGTAGGTGTATTCGCCGCCGCGTCCTGCTTCAAACACCGGGAAGCGGTTGGCGTCTATCAGATCCTCGCCGCGGGCACTGGTGCCGGCCGTGTAAAGCGGCGGATGTTCGACCAGCCAGACCATTTCGCCGGCGGCGCCGCTGCGGATCGCCTCGGCGCGCGCCTCCATGAATGCAAGCGCATCGGGGTAGGCGGTGAGGCCCGGTTCGACGCGCCATTCGACCGGTGCCGACCCGGGGAGCGGCAGGAACGACGTGGCGATCTGGCTTCGTTCTGGCATGACGTATCTCGTGTTGCCCTCATATGGCGCCAATCCGGCGAAACGTCCAGTTCGGCCCTGCATTGCCATCCTGTGGAACGTTATGCCAATCGCCTGACATTATTGCGTGCCGCGCACTTGTTTCGCCGGAAACGATTTGCTACACGCCGCGAGCCGGTCAGTTCCGGCTCTACCACGTGCGGTCGTGGCGGAATTGGTAGACGCGCAGCGTTGAGGTCGCTGTGGGGCAACCCGTGGAAGTTCGAGTCTTCTCGACCGCACCAGTTTCTCTTCCCAGAATCCGATTTGTGCCAGCCTCCGCCTGCTGCGGGCAGGGCGCATTTCGTTTGATATTCCCGCGCTTTACGCCATTTCCTCATTGAACATCGGATTCTCCCAAAACCGGTTTCCACTTTTGGGCCCGATGTTCTAGACCTGATTTGCACCTTTTCCGGGATTGCGATGGCGGGAGGCGCTGGTGGAAGGCCAGGACGAACGGATGACCGGCGCCAGGGCCGCCGAGGAACACCAAGCCGATATCTATGGCGAGGACGGCGCCGTTCTTTCGTCCTTCCTGGCCCAGATCGGTGCTGCGATCGCCGATCGCGACACGCTCGCGCTGAAGCGTGAAGTCGACGACCTGCACCAATCGGAACTCGGCGACCTGCTCGAGGCGCTGCACCCCGACCAGCGCCGCGCGCTGGTTGAACTGTTGGGCGCCGACTTCGACTTCTCCGCGCTGACCGAGGTCGACGAGGCGATCCGCATGGAGATCGTCGACAATCTGCCCAATGCGCAGATCGCCCAGGCGGTGCAGGAACTCGATTCCGACGACGCGGTCTACATTCTCGAGGATCTCGACCAGGAAGACCAGGACGAGATCCTGTCGCAGCTGCCGTTCACCGAGCGGATCAGGCTGCGCCGCTCGCTCGATTATCCGGAAGAGACCGCCGGCCGCCGCATGCAGACGGAGTTCGTCGCGGTGCCGCCGTTCTGGACGATCGGTCAGACCATCGACTACATGCGCGAGGACAACAACCTTCCGGAGCGTTTCAGCCAGATCTTCGTCATCGATCCGAGCTTCAAGCTGCTTGGCGCCATCGACCTCGACCAGATCCTGCGCACCAAGCGCTCGGTCAAGGTCGAGGAGGTGATGCATGAGACGCGGCACGCCATTCCCGCCACCATGGATCAGGAAGAGGCGGCGCGGGAATTCGAGCAGTACGATCTTCTGTCGGCCGCCGTCGTCGACGAGAACGAGCGGCTGGTCGGCGTGCTGACCATCGACGATGTCGTCGACGTCATCCAGCAGGAGGCCGAGGAAGATCTGATGCGCATGGGCGGCGTCGGCGACGAAGAGCTCTCCGACAGTATCTTTTCGACCTCGCGCTCGCGCGTTCCGTGGTTGCTGATCAACCTTTTGACCGCGTTCCTGGCGGCGTCGGTGATCAGCCTGTTCGACCGCACGATCGAACATATCGTGGCACTGGCGGTGCTGATGCCGATCGTCGCGGGCATGGGCGGCAACGCCGGCTCGCAGACCATGACCGTCACCGTGCGGGCGCTGGCGACCAGGGATCTCGACATCTACAACGCCAGCCGCATCATTCGCCGCGAGATGGGGGTCGGCTTCATCAACGGCATCATCTTCGCCATCCTGATCGGTGTCGTCGCGGCAGCCTGGTTCCGCGATCCCAATCTGGGCGGCATCATCGCGGCGGCGATGATCATCAACATGTTCGTGGCCGCGCTCGCCGGCATCCTGATCCCGCTGCTGCTCGACCGTTTCAAGATCGATCCGGCGGTCGCTTCTGCGGTCTTCGTCACCACGGTTACCGATGTCGTCGGCTTCTTTGCGTTTCTGGGCATCGCCACATGGTGGTTCGGTGTGCGTTGAGGTGCGCCCTTCAATTGACTTTTACGTAAACGCCGTGCGAGGCTAGCGCGGGGCGCCATGTCGATTCCGGCATGGCATGGGTTTGGTCGGGATTCCGGCGTGTGGGAGTGACAATGCGGGAATATTATTCGATCACCGAGTTGACTCGCGAGTTCGACGTATCGACGCGGACGCTGCGCTTCTATGAGGATGAAGGACTGGTGCAGCCGGTGCGGCGTGGCCGCACACGACTGTTTCGCCCCTCCGATCGCCACCTCATCCGGCAAATCATGCGCGGCAAGAGACTTGGTTTTTCGATCAACGAAATCCGCGAAATCATCCAGATGTACAAGGAGCCGCCCGGCGAGGTCGGTCAACTCAAGCTGATGATCAAGCGCATCGAGGAAAAGCGCGAGGACCTCAGGCAGAAGCGTCGCGACCTCGAGGAAACGCTCGCCGAACTCGACCAGGCCGAAGAGTCCTGCGTCGAGCGGTTGGTGGAGCTTGGCGTCAACACCTGAATGGCCAATGATCGCGGTCGTTCCGGCAAATCTGCGTCTTCTCACAGCGCGAGCGACACAACCGCGCAGCCATAGGCTTCGAGTTCAATATCGCCGCCAACCGGTCGGCCCGTCAAGAGATCGATACCCAGCGGTACGTTCGGCACGGTGATGGAAGTATCCCTGGTATTCAAAACGAACATCAGTTGACGGTCGTTGGTTTCGCGCATGGACACCTCCACCCCGGCCGGCAGTTCCGGCAGCAAGGGCACCACGCCGGCCTTGGCCAGAACGACATCGGCGATTGCTTCGGCAAGCTCGGGCGTCAGATAGGTGCCGACATAGACGACGCGACCCTGGCCGAGTTGGCGAGAGGTGATGGCCGGCTGTCCGGCGCAAAAACGGTTCGACCATGTGCCCAGCACCTCGGCGTCCGGCTCGACCTCGAGCAGCTCGTAGAGGTGGGCTGCCTCGAACTGCCTGTTGCCCAGGGTGAAGCGATATTTGCGCTCTGCCGACGAAGACGGCAGTGGTGACGGAGGCACGTAGGCGCCCATCGCGGCCTGCCGGAACAAGGGGAACAGCCCAGTGCCGCCCTCCGGAACCAGGCGGCCGAATTCGGTGACCCTGACGCCGCTCAACGCCGAAAGCTCGCGCCCGGGTGCTTGCTCGCGCACAATGTGGTTGTTCTCGTCTCGGGTGCCGGTCAACGCCGACAGGATCAGCGTGCCGCCGTTGCGGACGAACGTCTCGACCGGGGCAGTCCATTCCTGCTTCCACATCACCCAATGCGGAACATAGAGCGCCTTGAGCCGTGACAGATCGTCCTCAGGGTGGATGAAGCCGCAGGCAATGCCATTCTGGTAGCAGTAGCGATGCAACAGCGTGGCGTCTTCGAGCGGGCTCGGTAATCCCATAGGATAGGTCTTGTGCGCCTCCTGGTTGTCGAAATCGGCGCTGGCAATGCCGAGGTCCATGCGCACGACGGTGCCGAGGATCTGGTCCTTGATGGCGGCGATCTCATGGAAGAAGCGGCTTGCCTCGTCGTAGCGGCGACGCGGCACATCGTCGTGATCGATGACCCCCATCCAGTAGATCTCGGCACCGAAATGGGCAGGGCGCCATCGGAAAAACATTATGCCGTCAGCGCCGCGCGCCACGGACGTCATTGCCATGCGGCGCATCTCTCCCGGCTCCGGCGTCATTGTCGAAAAACCCGGCTGGCTGCCGAAACCGGAAGCCTGCTCCGGCACGATGTAATTGCCGGTGTATGCGCGGCAGATGTCGAGATGCAGCGCCTGGGTGGCCGCATGTCCACCGGTGCGCCTCATCTCGTCGTACAGCATCGGATAGATATCGAAGCCGATGAAATCGAGGTCTTGCCCGAACTGGCCGCGGAAATCGATGTCGGCGAGCTGGCCAAGATTGTGAAAGATGAACCAGTCCGGATTGGTGGCGCGCAGGATCTCGACCTGGTCGTGCTGGAAAGCCGCCGTCGCCGCAGCCAGGAACCGGTGGTAGTCCTGCACATGCCCAGGGCTCGGATAGGACGGCATCAGCGGGCGCGGCAGGTCGATCTGCGAGAAATCGTCGTAGGCGGTCGCCCAGAAATGGCCGCCCCAGGCGAAATTCAGCGCGCCGATCGCACCGTATTTGTGCTGGAGGAATTTCTGGAATTCCAGCCGTGTCGCCGGCGCGAACGATTCTGAAACGGTCGTATTGAGCTCATTGTCGGTCTGCCAGCCGATGACGCGGGGATTGTCCCTGTAGTGTTCGGCCATGGCGCGCGTGATGCGCCGGCTATGGCCGCGGAACACCGGGCTGGTGGTGTCGGCATGTTGGCGCGATCCGTGGCTTGCGGGGCGGCCGCTCACATCGACACGCAGCACCTCCGGATAGTTGGCGGTGAGCCAGCGCGGCGGCGTGGCCGTAGGCGTACACATGATGGTGTCGATCCCTGCGTTCGCGAGAACCTCGATCGCGCGGTCGAACAGGCCGAAGTCGACCTTGCCTTCGTAGGGTTCGAAGATGTGCCAGGCGAACTCGCCCATCCGGACCGTGTTGACGCCGGCTGCAGCCATACGTTCGGCATCGCGCCGCCAGCTGCTTTCGTCGACATGTTCGGGATAATGCGGCGCTCCCAGCAGGAAGCGGTCGAGGTTGAGTGGTCGCCATACCGAAAGCGGGGCGGGCTTGTTGCGCTGCATACAAGGATACTCTTGGATTCGGGGGTCAGGTTGCGGGGACGGGTTTTCGCGGCGTCAGCGTGCGGCCATCGGGTCCGAAGAGATAGGCATCGGCGAGATCGAAGCCAGCGGTGAGCTGGGCCCCGACGCTGATCGGAGACACCTTGTTGAGCTGGACCGTGAAATTGCCTGTGCCGCTGTCCGAATTGGTCGCCTGAAGAGGAGAGGCGTCGAGGTAAAGAACCGTTTCCCGGCCCAGATGTTCGACCAATCGCACCTGGCCTGGGAACGATGCCTGGCGTGCATTCGCCGCTTCGACCAGGTGCAGATTTTCCGGCCGGATCCCGACGGTCACCGCGTCGCCTGCCGAAAGGCCGTCGATGCCGCCAAAGGCAAGCGCCGGCATTCCGGCCGCCGTCAGCGTGATCTCGCCCGCACCGACGGTTTCCACCCTCGCTTCGATGAAGTTCATGCGCGGCGCGCCGAGAAAGCCGGCGACGAAGATATTCGCCGGATTGGCGTAGAGTTCGAGAGGAGAGCCGACCTGCTCGACTCGCCCTTTATTCAGCACCACGATCCGGTCCGCCATGGTCATGGCCTCGATCTGGTCGTGAGTGACGTAGACCATGGTCGATCCGAGCTGGGCGTGAAGGCTGGAAAGCTCGACCCGCATCTGCGTGCGGAGCGCGGCGTCGAGGTTCGACAGCGGTTCGTCGAACAAGAAGACTTCAGGCGAGCGCGTTATGGCGCGGCCGATCGCGACGCGCTGGCGCTGCCCGCCCGACAATTGCTTCGGGCGCTTGTCCAGTTGCTCCTCGAGGCGAAGTATCTGCGCGGCGCGCTTGACGGCGGCGTCGATCTCCGCCTTCGGGCGTTTCGCCATCCGCAGGCCGAAGCCCATGTTCTCGGCCACGGTCATGTGCGGATAGAGTGCATAGGACTGGAAGACCATGGCGATGCCGCGATCGCCGGGCTCTTCCCTGGTGACGTCGCGCCCGTTGATCACGACCTGGCCGGAGTTGATGGTCTCAAGCCCGGCGATCGTCTTCAGCAATGTCGATTTTCCGCAACCGGAGGGCCCGACCATGACGACGAACTCGCCCTTTTCGATCCTCAGGTCGACCGCCTTCAAGGCGTGATAGCCGGCGTAGTGCTTGTCGACCTTGCGCAGTTCCACGCTGCTCATCGCGCGCCGCCTTTCTGTATTGACCGGTTGCGTCCGTACGGTGCGGCCTGAATTCCTCGAACAAAAATCATCCCTTGACCGCCCCCATGGTGAGGCCGCTGATGAAGTGCTTCTGCATCAGGAAGAACATGACCACGGGCGGCAGGGCGACGAAGATCGTTGCCGCCGAGACGATGTTCCAGGCGGACGTCCATTCGCCGCGCAGATTGTTCAGCCCGGCTGTGACGGGTTTGACGGCGTCGCTCTGGGTAAGCACGATCGCCCAGAAATAATCATTCCAGATGAAGGTGAAGGTGAGGATGGCCAGCGCCGCCAGCGCCGGTCGTACCAGGGGTACCACCACATGGCGCAGCACCTGGAAGGGCGACGCGCCCTCGGCGCGCGCGGCCTGGAACAATTCGCCCGGCAGTGCCGCGATGAAGTTTCGCATGAACAGCGTCGCAAAGCCGGTCTGGAAGGCGATGTGGAATACGATCAGCGCGTAGACCGTGTCGTAGAGGCCGAGCCTGACCATGAGGTCACGCACCGGGATCATCATGACCTGGGCCGGCAGGAAATTGCCGCCGACGAACAGCGCGAAAATGAGATTTGAGCCGCGGAACGGATAGCGCGACAGCACGAAGCCGGTCAACGTCGACAAGATCAGCACGCCGATCACCGAGGGGATGGTGATCAGCAGGCTGTTGAGGAAGAAGCGCAGCATCGCGGTCTGCTCGAAGACCGCCGTGTAGTTCTCGATCAGGCTGAACTTCTGTGGCCAGCCCCAGTAATTGCCTGCCATCAATTCCTCATTGGAGCGGATCGAGGTCAGCATGACGGCAATCAGCGGCAGCAGCCACAGCGCGACGACCAGCGTCACGCCGCCGACGTAGAGCCCGCGCTTGATCTTGGCGTCTTCGGGGATCGGGCGCGGATACATCAGGCATTGCTCCGTTCGGCCTTGATGAGGCCGTGCAGGTACCAGGCGATGAAGGCGCTCATAATCACGAAGAGCACCGTGGCGATCGCCGCGCCATAGCCGAAGCGATAGGAAAAGATCGATTCCTCGTACATCTGGTAGGCGAGCACAGTCGATGAGCCGTAGGGACCGCCGGTGGTCATGACGGCGACCATGTCGAAGGAGCGCAGCGCACCGATCACCGTCACCGCGATGGCGATGAAGCCGACCTGCGACAACTGCGGCAGGACTACGTGGCGAAGCATGCGCCAGCCGCGTGCTCCGTCGACGCGTCCGGCGCCGATCAGATCCTCGTCGAGGTTGTTCAGCCCCGCCAGGAACAGAACCATGCAGAAGGCGATCTGCGGCCAGAGAGCTGCGGCGGCGACCGCGAAAGTGGCGAAATTCTCGTCGGAAAGCAGCGCCGGCGCGGTGGCACCGAACAGGCCGAAGATCAATTGCAGCAAGCCGAAGGTGGGATCATAGACCCAGCCGAAAACGACACCCACGGTCACCGTAGCCAGCACCAGAGGGACAAAGAACAGGGACTTCAGAATGCGCATGCCGCGGATCTGCTGGTTGACGATCAGCGCCAGCGCGAGACCGATCGGCGGCGCCAGCATGAAGATCAGCAACCAGATGACGTTGTTCTTCAGCGAGACGTAGAATTGCGGGTCCTCGGCCAACTCGGCATAGTTGGCGAGGCCGACCCAGGTCTTGGCGCCGATACCGTCCCATTCGTGCAGCGAAATCCAGACCGTCTCGACGGAGGCGGCAAGGATCACCAGGCTGAACAGGATGAGGCCCGGCAGAAGGAACAATGCCGGCGTCAACCAATGACGATGTCTGCGCCAGAAGCGGGGCATGGGAATTCATCCAAAAAGGAGACGGGGCCGCCAGGGCAAGCGGCGCCCGTCAAGTCCGGGAGGACTAAGCTGCGTTCAATTTGTCTCAAAACCGCTGCGCGCTTTTGAGCGACAGCATCAGCTGAATATTCTCTTGCGGGTCTTTTCCAGCCGTTCGAGGATCTGATCGCGCCGTTCGGGTTTGACCATGAATTCCTGAAGCCCGGTCATGCCTTCCTGGGCCATGTCCGGATCGGTGTCGCGATCGTAGTATTGCGACGTGCCGACCACTTTCTTCAGCTCTTCCACGGCGGCGTTGACCAGCGGGTCGTTGCTGGGTGGGCAGTCGTTGCGCGGCGGGATCGCTCCCTCGGCGGCGAGGAAGGCTCCGAGATTCTCCGGTTTGTAGAAATAGGCGAGGAAGTCGCGCGCGCCTTGCTTGTTCTTGGCGTTGGCCGGAACATGAACGGAGTTGACCGAAAAATCCTCATATCTGGCGACACCGGGGATGATTTCGGGAAACGGCGCGTAGGCGAGCTGCGGGAGGTCTGCCTCCGGGAAGGCGGACCTGACGAAACCACCAAGGTCCATCATGGCGGCCTTCTTCTGCGCCAGGGCGGCGCCGGCCTGCTCCCAGCCGAAGGAACTGTGGTTCGGCGAGAAGAACCCGGCCTTGATCAGCTCGCTCCATTTGTCGAAGACGGGCGTAAGCATCGGGTCGGTGTACTGGACCTTCCCGTCCATCAGGGCGATGTGCTTGTCGAGGCCGTTGATGCGCAGGTTCATATGGTCGAACCAGCCGCCCGCGGGCCAAAGCTCCTTGGTACCCATGCTCATCGGGATCATGCTTGCGGATTTCGCGGCCTCGCCAAAGGCGAGAAAATCGGTCCACGTCTTCGGCGGCGTCCAATTGTGTTCGGCAAAAACATCCTTGCGGTAGAACAGACCCCAAAGCAGGCCGCCCATCGGCAGGCCATACTGCTTGTCGCCGACCGTGACTGCATTTGTCGTGGCGCCGAGCACGCTCTTGTAGTTCTCGCGGGCGAACAGATCGGAGATGTCGTCGAACAGGCCTTTGGTGACAAAGGCCTTCATGCGGTTGCCGGAGAACCAGAAGCAGATGTCGGGGGCGCCGACGACCAAATAGCTGCGGATCGCCGTCTTGTGCGCCTCGTGGTCCATGTTGTTGATGGTGATCTTGGCGCCGGATTTCGCCTCGTATTCGGCTGCCAGCCTGTGCAGGATGTCGCGTTGCCCGGCGTTGCTGAGATTGGAAATGATGGTGATTTCCTGCGCCTGCGCCAGGGCCGGCAAGCAGAGGCTTCCGGTGGCAGATGCAGCGAGCGCCGCGCCCGTGCCCTTCAGGAATCGGCGTCTTGTCGTGGATAGCATTGTAGCGGTGATGGTCATGGCTTTTATCTCCTCCCTGAGAACAGCCGGATTCCAATTGAACCACGGCGAGTCGTAGCGTATGCAGATGGAGCCGGTCAATATTTAATTTACAAAATTAACAATGAGGGAAGAATGAAACTGAAAGGCGACCAGCAGACGTCGCGCTCGATCAATCGCCGGCTGATTCTCAACCTGCTGCGAAGGGAAGGGGCGATCAGTCGTGCCGAGATTGCCGCGATCACCGGACTAAGCCCGGCGGCGGTGACGTTCGTCGTCACCGACCTGTTGCACGAGAACATTCTGATGGAGGGAGAGGCCAGCGTTGGAGCGCCGGGGCGGCGGCCAATCCCGATCAACATCAATTATGCCGGCCGCCTTGTCGTCGGGTTCAAGCTGATGGTCGGTGCGATCGATTGCGTGCTGACTGACCTGGCCACGACACCGCTTGTCTCCAAACGCGTCGCTGTGCCCGATCAGTCGCCACGAAGCACGGTAGAAGCCTGCGCCGCCGCTGTCAGCCAGTTGCTTGCCGATCGGGCCGCGCCAACCGGGGCGCAGCTCAGCGGCATCGGCATCGCCGTGCCCGGGGTCATCGACCATGGCGTCTGCCGGCTCAGTCACCGGTTCAATTGGACCGACGTGCCGATAGCGGCCATGCTGGCCGATCTCGTCAATGTGCCTGTGTGGGCCGACGACGATACCAACGCTTTCGCGCTGGCGCAGCAATTGTTCGGTCTCGGCCGGCATCACCGCACTGTCGGCGCGCTGGCCATCGGCGCCGGGATCAGTTGCGCGGTGGTGATCGATGGTTCGGTCCATCACGGCGCGAACGGGGCCGCGGGCAAAATCGGGCACTCCATCTACGATCCAAACGGGCCGCAATGCGAGTGTGGCCGCCGCGGATGTCTTCAGACGTTCTTCTCCGAACCAGCATTGGTGAAGCGGTGGCGTGAGACGAAGGGCCTCTCAGCCGACGTTGACCGCTACGACATGGTCAGAGCGGCCAAGACCGGTGACGAGGTGGCCGTGAATTTGCTGCGCGAAGCGGGCGAAGGCATTGGCAGGTTTCTGGGCAGCTTCTGCAACATCATCGATCCGGAGGTGATTGTCGGCGGCGGCGAAGCGGTGAGCTTCGGCGACTACCTCTTCGAGCCCATGCGCGACGCGCTACGGCGTTACGCAATGTGGACTCCACCGCCGATCACGCCGGACTGGGCAGACGATTCGTGGGCGCGGGGCGCCGCCGCCCTCGCTACCCAGCGGCTGTTTGATTTCGAAAGCAGGCCTGGAGAAGTCGCGGCCGTATAGGCAATATCTCGAATTCCGACGCCCGCGGTAAGGCTTGCTCAAATCCAGCGTCGCACGCGTTTCGCGTAGTCGCGGTATTTCTTGCCGAACTTCGCCGCCAGCACCTTTTCCTCGCTCTCGATGGCCATCTTCTGCGTGGCGAAGGCCGCGATGAACGCCAGCGGGAGGAACCACGCTATCCCCGAGACAAAGGCGACGCCGATCAACAGCAGCGTGTTGGCCAGATAGATCGGATTGCGGGTGATGCCGAAGGGACCTGACGTGACCAGGTGATCGGGCACCGCGTTGGGGTTGAGCGTGGTCTTGGCCCGGATCATGGTGCGGATCGCGGTAAGCCAGAGTGCGGCGACGGCGAACAGGGCCACCCAGCCGGCCGCGAAAAGAATATCGCCCAGGAGGTCGCCGATCCAGGGCAGGGGGTAGAGCAGGCCAAGGGCAATGCTGATGGCGATGGCTGCGATGTAGATCAGCGGCGGCCACGGTATGAGCCCCGCCTTCGGCTGTTGCTCGGTCATTTGACCCCTTCCTCCATCAACTTGCTGTCGGTTTTGGCGGTACACATGCCGGCAAGGTCGGACAAGTGTGCTTTCCATTCCGCAGTCTGGTCGTTGTTGTAGAGCCGATCAAGCGTCGCCTCGCCCTCAAGCGTATCGAGCATGCAGACACAGTAGCTGGAACAGAACTCGGTGTCGCGCGACTGCTCGCAGGACAGCTGGCAGGTTTTGAGGAAATTCACCTGCGGGGTTTCGACCTGTGCCGGCATGATCTGCGAGAACACCCACACGCAGCCGATCAACAATGGCTGGTGGATCAGGTAGAAGGCCAAGCTGTGCCGGCCGATGAAGACCAGCGGGTTGGCCCAGCGCCCAGTCTTGAGGTTCGCCAGCCACGTCAAGACACCCGCGCCCGCAGCAAGCCTGGTGGAGCCTATGCCCAGAAGCACGGCGCCGAACCACGGGAACAGCGGAACGTAGTCGTTGGAACGCGGATTGATCGCCGACAGGCCGACCCACCACAGCCATGGATGGTCGAAGGCCTCGAAGCGCAAATAGACCGGCGCCGCGACGGCCAGCGCGGCAACCACCATGGTCAGCAAAGCCGGCAGGCGAAGAAACAGCAGGCCGAGCAGGCTGGCCAGCGCAATCTCGTGCAATATGCCGAAGAAGATGAAACCGTCCGGGGTGGCGATGCGGGTGACGATCGAAATCGCGATCGCGGCTCCGGCGACCATGGCGAACCGCTTCCAAAAGCCGTTCCAGCGGATTTTCTTGCCATGGGCGAGGTACAGGCTGACGCCGACCAGGAACAAGAAGGTCGAGGCGATGCAGCGCGCGTAGATCTTCCACCAGCCAAAGGCGGTGAGGCCCGGATCGGTGTAGCCGAAGAATTCCAGATCCCAGGTGAAATGGTAGCTCGCCATGGCGATCAGCGCGATGCCGCGCACGATGTCGATGACGACGATGCGCCTTGGTCGATCCTGGACGGGTGCGGTCGGCGTTTGAATGGTCATGGTCTCGCATTCTGATTCAGCCAGGCAGAACGACTATCACGGTTGCACCGGGCAAAAGAAGGCCGGGCGTCTGACAACGCGGACAGGATCAGGCGCCGCTTTAGGCCAGTGGCGGAAAGCCTTTGGCCAACTTCGCTTTTTGCCTGATGTGCGTCGGTTTCCTCATATTGGTGTCGGCATCGCCACCGCAGATTTGGCCCGGCAAATCTGCTTCGGGGAGAGCTATGTCCACCCATGTGCGCCATCCGATCTGGCTGCCGGCCCTCAAGGCCGCGGACGCGCGCACCTTTGCCTCGCTTTATGCGGTCGAATCCTTCGCCCGCGCCACGGTGTCGAGCGTCATCCCTATCCAGGCCTACGAGATCCTGCACAACGAGCAGGTCGTTTCGATCCTCTACACCGTCGTGGCGATGCTCGGCCTGTCAGTGACGCTGTTCATGCCGATGCTGATCCGCCGCTTTGCCCGCCGCTGGGTGTACACGGCAGGCGCCTGCCTGCTGGCCATCGGCTCGCTGTTCTTCGTCACCCATACGCTTGCCGGGCAACTGGCTGGCATGCTGTGCCGCGTGATGGGCGCCAGCGCGCTGTCGATCACGCTCAACCTCTACATCATGGACCATATCCGCAAGACCGAGTTCATGCAGGCCGAATCGCTGCGCATGGCGTGGTCGATGTTGGCGTGGACCGGCGGGCCGACGCTCGGCATCTTCCTCTACACCCACTTCGGCATCTATGCCGCGCATGGCGCCGTGGCGATCTTCGCCCTGGCCTTGCTGGCGCTGTTCTGGACCTACCGGCTCGGCGAGAACCCGTCGATCCGCCCGGGCCAGACGCGCCCGGTCAACCCGCTCGCCAATATCGGCCGCTTCGTCGCCCAGCCCAGGCTCAGACTGGCCTGGCTGATCGCTTTCGGCCGCTCCTGTTTCTGGACGACGTTCTTCGTCTATGGGCCATTGTTCATGGTCATCACCGGCGAAGGCAAGCTGGCCGGCGGCGTGCTGGTTTCGGCCGGCAACGCGCTGCTGTTCATGGCCATCTTCTGGGGCAAGGCGGGAAAGCGCTTCGGCGGCCGCAGGACGATGACATTTGCCTATTTCGCCATGTCGGCCATGCTGCTGGCGGCAGGCTTCGTCGGCGAGACCGTGCCGCTGCTCACCGGCGCCTTCCTGCTTGGCGGCGCCTTCTTCACCATCGCGCTCGACGCACTCGGCTCGACCGCCTTCATGCGCTCGGTGCGCTCCTATGAAAGATCGCAGATGGCGGCGGTCTACCGGACCTATCTCGACTTTTCCGAACTGACGCCGCCGCTGGTCTATTCGGTGGTGCTGGCGTTTTTCGGCCTAGGCTCGGTGTTCGTCACGCTGGGCCTGCTGGCTGCGGTCTGCGGCTTCGTGACGTGGCGCTATCTGCCGAAATCGCTTTGATCTTCAGGGCTTTGGTGGAAGTGCCGCATGCCAAGGTGCCTGCGGCAGCGGAGGCCCTCACTGGCACGACGCATTCGCGATGGTTGCCGCCGGAATTTGGTTTGCTGGAGGCGACGATTCTGCCTATAGTCGGCAATGTCGTCGGTTCCATTTTGGAGCCAAGAGGGAATGCGGTGAGGGCGAGTTTCGCCCAATGCCGTGGCTGCCCCCGCAACTGTGTGCGGTAGTCCTCTCCATATGCCACTGAAGATTTCTTCTTCGGGAAGGTGGGGAAGGGCGCTGATCCGCGAGCCAGGAGACCTGCCGGCGACAGGAAACTGACTTCGATGCCCTCGGGTGGAGGGCGAAAGGACAAGACATGACTACTGCTTCCGTCTCCCTCGGCGCCTCCGTCTCCTCGCAGTCGCGCTTCATGCAGCTCGCGCTTGCTGCGCTGCTCGGCGTTTTCGTGATGGGCTTTGTCGGCTTCTCGCATATCGATGCGGTCCACAATGCGGCTCACGACTATCGCCACTCGATGGCGTTTCCCTGCCACTGACGAGGATCTGACATCATGAACCTGTTTCGCAACGTCGTGTTCATTGCGGCGATCGCAGGGCTCGTGGCCGGTGTCGTTCTCGCCTGCATGCAGGCCTACGCCACCGTGCCGCTGATCGTGAAGGCGGAAGTCTACGAACAGGCCGGCGGCGGGCATCACCATGACCATGCCGTTCCGGCCCCAACGGATAGCAATGCCATGAGCACAGCCGCTCCGGCAGCGGAAGCCGCCCCGGCCGCCGAAGACGAGGGTTGGGCGCCGGCAGACGGTTTCGAACGTTTCGCCTTCAGCGTGCTTGCCAACATCGTCACCGGCATCGGCTTCGCCTTGATCCTGGTCGCGGTTTCCGAATTCGCCGGCGGCATCGGTGGCTGGCGCCAGGGCGTCTTCTGGGGGCTGGCCGGCTTTGCCGTGTTCACGCTGGCGCCGGGCCTAGGCCTGCCGCCGGAACTGCCGGCCATGCCAGCGGCCGATCTGACCGAGCGCCAGATCTGGTGGTGGGCTACCGTAGCGATGACCGCGGCCGGGCTCGGCCTGATCGCCTTCCGCAAGTCGCTGCCGCTGGCGATCCTGGCTGTGGCCTTGATCGTCGCTCCGCACATCGTCGGCGCGCCGCAGCCCGGCAGTTACGAGACGGCGATCCCCGAAGGCCTGCACCACCAGTTCGTGGTGGCGGTGACAGTGACCAATCTGGTGTTCTGGCTGGTGCTCGGCGCGGTCGTCGGCGTGGTCCGCGGCCGCTTCACCGGCACCGCGACCAGCCTGCGCGACAGCTTTGCCTGACAGCAAGGCACTGACCTTCCTCATCGGCGGTGCGCGCTCCGGCAAGAGCGCGCACGCCGAAACCCTGGCGACGGCCTTGCCCTCGCCATGGACCTATATCGCGACGGCGCAAGCCTATGACGATGAGATGCGCGAGCGCATCGCGCTGCACCGCTCACGCCGCGGCGAAGGCTGGACGACCATCGACGCACCGCTCGATCTTNATGCGCGAGCGCATCGCGCTGCACCGCTCACGCCGCGGCGAAGGCTGGACGACCATCGACGCACCGCTCGATCTTGCCGGCGCGCTCGCGGCCTTGCCCGACAACCAGCCGGTGCTTGTCGACTGCCTGACATTGTGGCTGACCAATCATATGCTGGCCGAACATGATCTCGAGCTGGAATGCCGGCGACTGGCGGAGGTGCTGTCGCGGCCGCGCGGGCCCTGGTTCGTGGTGTCCAATGAAGTCGGGCAAGGCATCGTGCCTGACAACGCACTGGCGCGCCGGTTTCGCGATGCCGCCGGCCGGCTTAACCAGCAGATCGCTGCCGTCGCCGACACAGTGCTGCTGATGGTGGCGGGACTCCCGCTGAAGGTGAAATGACATGACCGACGTCGACAATAAGGACGAAGAACGCCACCGCGCCAAGATGGCCAAGCGCAAGGCGGTGCAGGATGCCGAGGTGGCGAGCAAGACGGTCGAGAAGGGGCTGCTGATCGTCAACACCGGGCCGGGCAAGGGTAAGACGACGGCCGCCTTCGGTCTCGCGCTGCGGATGCTCGGCTACGGCAAGCGCGTCGGCGTCGTCCAGTTCATCAAGGGCAAATGGCATACCGGCGAGAAAGACGCCTTCGCCGCCTTCGGCGACCGCGTCATCTGGCACGCGATGGGCGAGGGCTTCACCTGGGAAACGCAGGATCTGAAGCGTGACATCGCCGCGGCCGAAGCGGCGTGGGCCAAGGTGCTCGAGCTGATGGCCGATCCGTCGATCAGCCTGCTGGTGCTCGACGAGTTGAACATCGCGCTGCGCTACGACTATCTCGATCTCGACAAGGTGGTTGCGGCGCTGAAAGCCCGGCGCGAGGGCCTGCACGTCGTCGTCACCGGCCGCAATGCCAAGCCGGCGCTGATCGAGGCTGCTGACCTCGTCACCGAGATGGGCGTGACCAAGCACCATTTTTCCGCGGGCGTGAAGGCACAGCAGGGGATTGAGTTCTGAGCATTTCCTACCCTCTCCCTTGTGGGGAGGGTCGATTCGCGAAGTGGAGCGGGGTGGGGGTCTTCGGCGCCGCACCCCCACCCCGGCGCTACGCGCCGACCCTCCCACAAGGGCAGGGCTATCGCATATGAGTAAAGAGCTTGAAGAGGAAGTCTCTGTTCCATCTGGCTCTTCGCATCTTGCTGGCGATGGGTTTGTCGAGAGGATGGGCTTGCA
>NZ_AYWO01000002.1:0-5000 GCF_000502955.1 Mesorhizobium sp. LNHC252B00
TCGTCGCCAGCGGCGAGCCGCCCTCGTTCGTGAGGCGTATATAGTCGCCACCAACGAGAACTGTCAACAGCGATCAGCGATGTTTTTTCGATTTCTCGTGGAGTTATCCACGGGGCCGAAATTCGTGAGCTGGCCTGGCTGAATTGTGAGCGGTGTTCTGCCGCCGACCATTCCTGTGATGCGCCCCGAGGTCTCGGCGCTGAACGTACATCATCGGCTTGAAATACAACTGTTGCGCCTCGGCGGCCGCAAAGCAATTCCCTACCGGAGCGTCATTTAGAGCCGGTCCTCGAGCAATTCCGGCGTGATGTTCCGGCCAGCGTAAAAGATGCCCAGGATCAGCACCCGCTCGCCCTCGGCGGCAAAGGCAATGCTGACGGCACGCCGGCAACCGACAATCCGAAGCCCAGGCATGGGCTCGCCCCACTCGGTGTCCCGCTGTGGAAAAGTCGCCAGACCGAGACAATGGTCGCGGATACCCCACAACAGAATTCCAGGCGATCGCAGGTTAAGCACTTTCGGCTATGTCGTCATAGCTGTTCCAGCTCGGCTTCCGCTCTGGGATGGAAGACAATCCGATATTCCACCCCTACCTGGCCTTCGCCTGCTTCGCGCGACGTCGCGCCTCCAGCGGGGAGAAGACCGTTTCGGCAGGGATGCCTTTCGCCGGATCTCGCTGAAGCTCGGCCAGCCGCGCCGGTATGTCTTCGCCCAGCCATCTCTCCCGCTCCGCCTCGAAATCCTCAAGCATGCGCAGGCCCGCGCGGACAACCTCGCTGGCATTGTTGTAGCGGCCTGATTCGAGCTGCTTCCTGATGAAGCTCTCGTAGTGGTCATTCAAAGCGTAATTTGGCATTGGCAACCCTCCTGGGCGAATATGGGGGCGCCGGAGAAGGTAGCAATAGATATCAACTGCTAGCTGCCTCGACCGATCCGGTTCACCTTGCCGCGATTCGCCGGCAATAGAATCGCTCTGTCGCTTGATTCGGCATGACCGAAATGCTGCCTCAGCCATGAGGGCTGCACGATCGAGGATCGACGCGCAAGCTGATGCCGGGTGTGATTCTTTTGTGGCAGCCGTGCGCGAGAAGATAGGCGCAAAATCCAACCGGCTAAAATTCGTTTCGTATTTGGTTTCAGGGCTGGTCTTTGAGCCGGCGCCTTCAGTCTATGGCCCGCGGAGGCGAGGCTGCCTTGTCAGCATCGGCATCGCCGACGCGCCAGGCAGCAAGCCCGGAAATAGGACCTCATCTTTTGCCGCGCTATACCGGCCTTCTGCGCTTCGATCCTTGGACCTGGTCAGGCATGAGAGGCAAGAAGCCCGCCGGCTTGGAGCTTGACGGGCCTTGCGTGCGGTTGAGCGGAGTGACTCGACGGCCGGCGTCAACCCCCGAACGCAAACAGCCCGCCGGCATTTTGCCTGGCGGGCTGCTTTGGATTTGGTTGCGGGGACAGGATTTGAACCTGTGACCTTCAGGTTATGAGCCTGACGAGCTACCGGGCTGCTCCACCCCGCGTCGAGGTTTGGAAGTATGCGCAGGCCTCCTAACAGGATGGCCTACAGATAGGTATTTGGCTCACCAAATGAAAGGGCCGCTTACGCGGCCCGGGTTCCCGTTGGCGGGCCTTATCATCGGGCCTTATCATAAAGAGAAGATTTCTCTCACATCCGATTTGGATGTGCGATCAACGTGCGTTTGGCAGACCTGGCAGCGACCTACTCTCCCGCGTCTTGAGACGAAGTACCATCAGCGCTGGAGCGTTTCACGGCCGAGTTCGGAATGGGATCGGGTGCAGCCGCTCCGCCATAACCACCAGGTCGGCAAAACGCACGTTGTTCGAGAAGCTGTTTTTTTAGCGAATAGCCAATAGTGAGTAGCGAATAGGGATCCTATTTGCTGCTTTCTCTGAGCTGTTCGCTGGTCTTTTTTGTGCCTTTACAGTTCTTTGGGTCCTGACGCCTTTCGAAGCGAAGCTTCGCAAGGTCGACCGACCGTCGGCGCTGATGCGCCGCACCCACGTAGCGCCGCCCGCAGGGCGGAACGAGCGTGAGTGAGAACAGACCATTTGACTTCGTCAAATGGGCATAAGGAATGAGAACGATCAAGCCGATCGAACTATTAGTACCGGTAAGCTTCAAGCGTTGCCGCTCTTCCACACCCGGCCTATCAACGTGGTCGTCTTCCACGGTTCTCAGGGAATACTCGTTTTAAGGTGGGTTTCCCGCTTAGATGCCTTCAGCGGTTATCCCGTCCGGATATAGCTACCCTGCTATGCGGCTGGCGCCACAACAGGTCCACCAGAGATCCGTCCATCCCGGTCCTCTCGTACTAGGGACAGATCCTTTCAATATTCCTACACCCACGGCAGATAGGGACCGAACTGTCTCACGACGTTCTGAACCCAACTCACGTACCGCTTTAAATGGCGAACAGCCATACCCTTGGGACCTGCTCCAGCCCCAGGATGCGATGAGTCGACATCGAGGTGCCAAACAACCCCGTCGATATGGACTCTTGGGGGTCATCAGCCTGTTATCCCCGGCGTACCTTTTATCCGTTGAGCGATGGCCCTTCCACGCGGGACCACCGGATCACTATGACCGACTTTCGTCTCTGCTCGACTTGTCAGTCTCGCAGTCAGGCAGGCTTATGCCATTGCACTCAGCGAACGATTTCCGACCGTTCTGAGCCCACCATCGCGCGCCTCCGTTACTCTTTAGGAGGCGACCGCCCCAGTCAAACTACCCACCATACATTGTCCCGGACCCGGATAACGGGCCGCGGTTAGACATCCATAGTAATAAGGGTGGTATTTCAAGGGTGGCTCCACCTGAGCTGGCGCCCAGGCTTCAAAGCCTACCACCTATCCTACACATGCCACTACGAATGCCAATGTAAAGCTATAGTAAAGGTGCACGGGGTCTTTCCGTCTAACCGCAGGAACCCCGCATCTTCACGGGGAATTCAATTTCACTGAGTCTATGCTGGAGACAGCGGGGAAGTCGTTACGCCATTCGTGCAGGTCGGAACTTACCCGACAAGGAATTTCGCTACCTTAGGACCGTTATAGTTACGGCCGCCGTTTACTGGGGCTTCGATTCAGAGCTTGCACCCCTCCTCTTAACCTTCCAGCACCGGGCAGGCGTCAGACCCTATACGTCGTCTTGCGACTTCGCAGAGCCCTGTGTTTTTGATAAACAGTCGCTACCCCCTGGTCTGTGCCACCCTCCTCTACTTGCGTAGAAAAGGGTCACGCTTCTTCCGAAGTTACGCGTGCAATTTGCCGAGTTCCTTCAGCATAGTTCTCTCAAGCGCCTTGGTATACTCTACCAGACCACCAGTGTCGGTTTCGGGTACGGTTTATAAGGAGGAGCTATTTCCTGGAACCACGCAGCAGCCCGTTCAATCCGATAAGATTGGACTACCTCAATGATCCGTCACTACCTCCAAGCCCACGAATATTAACGTGGTTCCCATCGACTACGCGTTTCCGCCTCGTCTTAGGGGCCGGCTAACCCTGCTCAGATTAGCTTTAAGCAGGAACCCTTGGTCTTTCGGCGGGGGAGTCTCTCACTCCCCTTACGTTACTCATGTCAGCATTCGCACTTCTGATACCTCCACCACCCCTCACGGGTATGGCTTCATCAGCTTACAGAACGCTCCGCTACCGCTTGGCCCTTGCGGACCAAACCCTAAGCTTCGGTGTATGGCTTTAGCCCCGTTACATTTTCGGCGCAAAGACCCTTATTTAGACCAGTGAGCTGTTACGCTTTCTTTAAATGATGGCTGCTTCTAAGCCAACATCCTGGTTGTTTTGGGATCCTCACATCCTTTCCCACTTAGCCATAACTTGGGGACCTTAGCTGTAGGTCAGGGTTGTTTCCCTTTTCACGACGGACGTTAGCACCCGCCGTGTGTCTGCCGACTAGTACTCCCAGGTATTCGGAGTTTGGTTAGGTTTGGTAATCCGGTGAGGACCCCTAGCCCATCCAGTGCTCTACCCCCTGGGGTATTCGGTCGACGCTCTACCTAAATAGATTTCGCGGAGAACCAGCTATTTCCGAGTTTGATTGGCCTTTCACCCCTAGCCACAAGTCATCCCGAACTATTGCAACAGTTATGGGTTCGGTCCTCCAGTAAGTGTTACCTTACCTTCAACCTGCTCATGGCTAGATCACTCGGTTTCGGGTCTAATGCGACGAACTGAACGCCCTGTTCAGACTCGCTTTCGCTGCGCCTACACCTAGCGGTTTAAGCTTGCTCGTCACACTAAGTCGCTGACCCATTATACAAAAGGTACGTGGTGACCCTTGCGGGCTCCCACTGTTTGTAGGCAATCGGTTTCAGNCCTCCAGTAAGTGTTACCTTACCTTCAACCTGCTCATGGCTAGATCACTCGGTTTCGGGTCTAATGCGACGAACTAAACGCCCTGTTCAGACTCGCTTTCGCTGCGCCTACACCTAGCGGTTTAAGCTTGCTCGTCACACTAAGTCGCTGACCCATTATACAAAAGGTACGTGGTCACCCAGGACGAACCTTGGGCTTCCACTGTTTGTAGGCAATCGGTTTCAGGTACTCTTTCACTCCCCTTGTCGGGGTGCTTTTCACCTTTCCCTCACGGTACTAGTTCGCTATCGGTCATGCACGAGTACTTAGGCTTGGAGGGTGGTCCCCCCAATTTCAGACAGGATTTCACGTGTCCCGCCTTACTCGAGGACGATTGATTGCATTACGCGTACGGGGCTGTCACCCACTATGGCCCTACTTTCCAGAAGGTTCCGCTTGTCTCTCAATCGCCACTGGCCTGGTCCGGGTTCGCTCGCCACTACTTCCGGAGTCTCGGTTGATGTCCTTTCCTACGGGTACTTAGATGTTTCAGTTCCCCGCGTTCGCCACTTTACCCCTATGTATTCAGGGTAAGTTACCTATTATCGATACTTGGAAACCACAGCAGCAAGTCGGCCTTGCGACCTTCCGGCTGCTCTGATTTTCCAAGT
>NZ_AYWO01000002.1:10000-312621 GCF_000502955.1 Mesorhizobium sp. LNHC252B00
CCGGGTTTGGTGCCCGCAAACATCCGATCCTCGGCTATGTCCGCATGCACACCGGCACCGATTGGGCCGCTCCCATCGGATCGCCGATCATCGCCGCTGGCAATGGTGTCGTCGAGAAGGCGGGCTGGGCCGGCGGCTATGGCAAGCAGATCATCCTGCGCCATGCCAATGGCTACGAGACGTCATACAATCACCAGAGCGCCTTTGCCAAAGGCATCGAACCCGGCGTGCGCGTGCGCCAGGGCCAGATCATTGGTTATCTCGGCCAGACCGGTCTCTCCACCGGTCCGCACCTCCACTACGAGCTGATCGTCAACGGCACCAAAGTTGATTCGATGCGCGTCCGGCTGCCGGTCGGCAAGGTGCTGAAGGGCGACGACCTCGTCGCCTTCAAGCGCGAGCGCGAGCGCATCGACGATCTGCTGAAGCAGGAAGACAGTGATTCGCTGAAGGTTGCGAGTGCCAAGATCGACGGTTGATCCGTCGGTCCAACCTTGCTGAATTTCTCAGCCTTGCGGATTTTCTGAACCCCGCGGCCATGGCAGCGGTTGCCCGGAAATGGTCGTCCAGGCGATGACAGCCGAAAGCAGGCAAAGCAGCGCCGTCACCGCAGAGACGGCGGCAAACGCGGCGTCGCTCGCGGCGAGCCTTGCCGCATCGACGGCGGGCGCAAGGCCAACCGTCGCCGGCTCGCCAAAGCCAGGCACGCCGGGCGTTGCATTGCCATCCAGCGCGTGCGCGTAGACCCAAGCGGCAAGCGAGCCCATCGCCGCCACCGCGATCAGACCGCCGATGCGCGAGACGGCATTGTTGATGCCGGAGGCCGCACCCGTATCCTTGTCTTCAACCGCCGTCATGATCGCTGTCGACAATGGCGATACGACCAGCGCCATGCCGAGCCCCATCAGCGCCATCAGCGGAAATGTCCCCGTCCAGAAATTATGAATGCCGGCATGGGCGAGCAAGGCAAGTCCGGCGAAGGCGAAAGCCACGACGAGGCTGCCGCAGGCGATCGGAAAACGCGGGCCGATCCGGTCCGACAGCTGGCCGACCGGTCCCGACAGGAGTGCGATCAATGCCGACAGCGGCAAGAAGATGAAGCCGACCTCGGCCGTACTCAGGCCCCAGCCGGCTATCAGCAACATCGGCAGATAGAAAAGATTGGCCGACAGCGCGAAATAGAGGAAAAACGTCGCCACATTGGCGCCGGCGAAGGCGCCGACGCGAAACAGCGACAGATCGATCATCGGCTCGCGCTGTCGAAGTTCGAAAAAGATGAAAACGACAAGCAATACGGCGCCGGCTGCAATGCTCGGCCCCGACATGTGGCTCTCGTCGCTGGCGCTCATCGAGGTCAGCCCATAGGCGAGCGCGCCGAACGCCAATGTCGCGAGCGCGGCGCCGGCGAGGTCCAGGCTGCGTTTCTCCGTCGGCGTATCGGCTGGAACCTTGGCCAGCAGGAGATAGATCGAGATCAAGCCGAGCGGCAGGTTGATGGCGAAGATCGCCCGCCAGATGCCGTCGCCGAAAGCCGACAGTACGAAGCCGCCGAACACCGGGCCAAGTGCCGTGGTCAGTGCCGAGGCCGCAGCCCAGACTCCGATGGCGCGGCCGCGTTCCTTCTTCGGGTAGGCCTTGGCGATGATGGCGAGACTGCCCGGCACCATGATCGCAGCACCAATGCCCTGCACGGCGCGAAATGCGATCAGCACAATTGCATTCGGCGCCAGCGCACAGGCAAGCGAAGCGGCAATGAACAGCGCAATGCCCGCCACGAAGGCGCGGCGCAGCCCGAATCGGTCACCGGCGGCACCCCCGGCAAGGATCAGCGCCGACAGCGTCAACGCATAGGCGTTGGAAATCCACTGCGCTTGCGCCAGGCTGGCGCCGAGGTTGACGCGGATCGCCGGCATGGCGATGGCAAGGATCGAACCGTCGATGAAGCCGAGCGCCGAGGCCAGGATTGCCGCGATCAGCACAAATCGCCGCTGCGCTTGCGGGCAGAAGGTTCCATTCGTGACCGGACTGGTCAGGGGGACGGCGGCGGCGGCACTTGGTGAATGCATGGAACCTTGCTTAGACTTCGGGTGTAATGGCAACAACCGGCCAGCGGCTTGCTGTCGTTGAAACCAGCCACATTGCCGGGATTGCGCCTGCTCTGACGCAAACGGCGGCAGCCATGTTAGGTTTCCTGCAAATTGCAACGGGGAGAAATCGATGAAGCGGCCACTTGAAGCATCGGCGGAGGGACGTGGCCGCATCGTCGGCATCACTGACGGGGTGTTCGCGATCGCGCTCACCTTGATTGTCCTCGAAATCAGGGTGCCGGCACGCGAGGCGATCCATTCAGAAGGCGAACTGCTTGCCGCGATCGTAGCACTGGCGCCACGCTTCCTGACTTACGCCTTGAGTTTCCTGACGCTGACCATCTTCTGGTTCGGCCAGCAGGCACAGCATGGCCTGATCGCCAGATCCGACCGACGGCTTGCGACGTTGAACCTCTGCTTTCTCGCCTTCATCGCCTTGTTGCCGTTCTCGACCGACCTTCTGGCTGACTTCCTCGAGTTCAGAATCGCCGTGCTGGTCTACTGGCTCAATCTGCTGATGCTCGGCGTCACCCTGTTCGCGAGCTGGCGCTATGCGGAGAAGAACGGCTTCCTGGCAGAGGGCGTCGACGCGGAAACGAAACGCACGGTTTATCTGCGCATCGTCAAGGCGCAAATCCTGTGGGCGATCGGCGCCGCATTGTCATTCGTCAATGCCTTGCTCGGCATCGGCTTCATCCTGGTCGTGCAGCTGATCTATGCCGCCGCACTTCGGAGTTCACTGCTGCGCAAAGTCATCGGCTGAAGGTCCGCCGACAAACTCAACCGTCACACCCGGCGAAACCAGCTTGGCCAGCTCACGCGCATCCCAGTTGGTCAGGCGCACGCAGCCATGGCTTTCAGTCTTGCCGATCTTGGAGGGGTCGGGTGTGCCATGAATGCCGTAGGTCGGCTTGTCCAGCGCGATCCAAACCGAGCCGACAGGACCGTTCGGGCCTGGCGGAATGGTCAGGATCTTGTTGTTTTGACCCTGCTTGAAATTGATGCTGGGGTTGTACGTGTAGTTCGGATCGAGCGCGACGCGCGATACCGCATGCGTGCCGGACGGTGACGGCGTATCCGACGAGCCAATGGTGGCGGGATAGGCTGCCACCAGCTTGCCGCCGGCATCATAGGCGAAAACCTCTTTCTTGTCCTTGTCGGCGACGATGCGGGCCACCGGCGTCGAGACCAACCTGCCGAAATTGGCGACTTTGATGATCGTGCCGGGGCGATTGAAGTTGACGTCCGGGTTGAGCGCCTTGAGATAGTTCTCGTCCATGTGGAAGCGCTCCGCCAGCGCTTCGGTCACAGACGTATAGCCCATGCGATCGAGCTGCGCCTTTTGGCTGTAGTCTTCCGGGATCGAGGCGACATACGGGCCGGCCGCATCCTCCGGCGTGATCGTGTAGTTGGCGAAAGCGTCGCCGCCGGATTGCGCCAGCGCTGACTGGATGCCGACAGCATCGGTCGATCGCAGATTGCTTCCGGTGATCTGGTTGTAGGCGGCGAGTGCCTTGTCGACATTCGAACCGAATCGCCCGTCGATGACGCCAGGCGAAGCGCCACCCCGGTCGAGCAGCACCTGCAGCGCTGCGACGTCCTCGCGCGCTCCCAGCGAAAGCGACGGCTCGACGGTCTTGCCGCCGATCTTCGGCGGCAGTGCCGCCTGATCCCCGGGCATGGTCTGTTCGGTCGGTGCCGCAGGCTGACCAGGGTCTATCGAGGCCTCGTCCAATGGCTGACGCGTTATGATTTGCGGCTCTGCCGGCTGGGGTGCATCGGGAAAATTGTTGTCGTAGCTGCCATCGTCCTGCGGTGCCGGCGGATAGACTTCCACGGAATTGTCACCGTTAGGATCGTATTCGTCGGCCGGCGGCGGGATGACCCGGCCCTCCTCTTCCAGTTGCTTGCGACGGAACCGCGCCATATCTTCCGGATTGTCGAGATAATAGCGATCATTGTCATCGGGGACGCGGCCCAGTTCTCGCAACCGTGTCTCGCGACGCAGCGCGCGGCGATCGAGTCGCGACTTCGGCGGCTGAATGGCGATGACCTTGCCGGTTTCGGCGTCAACGATGACGCGATTGCCCCTGGCGTCATAGTAGATGTCCAGATTGCCGTCCTGTGCGAGCAGGATGGCACCGTCGTTGATGGCGCGGACAATCGGTGGTGCGCTGTCCTGCGTCGGGGCAGCGACGGCATTGGCAGACAAGAACCCGCCGGCAAGTGCCGAGAGGGTGAAGATCGTGCGCAGCATGGTGGCGAAGCTCTCCGGTCCGTAATTGCCGCCGCCCGGCAGTGTCCCTGTAAGGCGAACCCCTTCGCCAGCAAACAAGTCAATCACCATATGGTTCCAATATGAACCGGGCATGAAGATGGCGGTTTCCGGCGCATCGGCGAATATTATCTAGCTTGCGGCAAGACCCAATTCCTTGCGCGCCTGCTTGGTCAGCTTCAGGGCGACAAGACGATAGCTCTCGCGCAGATAGTCCTTCAGCGCACTATCATCCATGCTGTGGCTTGTCTGACGCTGGATCCATGTCATGCCGCGCGACGCAAGATAGGGCGCGGGCCGCAGACCCGGCTGCTCCTTGAGCACATCATAGGCGATATCGGAGCATTTGAAGGTCACGAAGAGTTGGCCACCCTGGCCCCAGCCGCCGATCGCAAAGACCTTGGCTCCGACCTTCCAGACATGGGCACCGCCCCACTGGACGACATGGGTCGTCGACGGCAATGAAGCGCAGAAGTCGTTATAGTCGTCCAGCGTCATCAGTGCTCTCAGGTTTTTAGGTGTATGTCGCCCAAAAGTGGCGCCAGTTTTGGGAGAATGACATGCATATGTCAAAGACCTAAGACGCCGCGCGTCCAGAATGGACGCGCGGCGTTGGATTAGGCTGCCGCTTCCGCCGCGACGATCGTCGGCTTCGAGCGGAAGTTCAGCCGGTCGGAACCGGCTGTCACCTTGACGGTCGAGCCGTCGAGGATGTCGCCAAGCAGGACCTTCTCCGCCAGAGGATCCTGCAACTCCTTCTGCATCACGCGCTTCAGCGGCCGCGCGCCATAGGCCGGGTCGTAACCCTTGGCTGCCAGCCAGTCGATCGCCTCCTGATCCAGCGACAGCGTGATCTTGCGGTCGACAAGCAGGCTCTCCAGCCGCTTGAGCTGGATCTCGACGATGCGGCCCATATCCTGCCGGCGCAGCCGGTGGAACAGGATCACCTCGTCGACGCGGTTGAGGAACTCCGGCCGGAACGATGCCCTGACGACATTCATCACCTCGTCGCGAACCACATCGACATCCTGGTCCTCGCCGAGATTGACGAGATATTCAGCACCGAGGTTCGAGGTCATGATGATCAGCGTGTTGCGGAAGTCGACGGTACGGCCCTGGCCATCGGTCAGGCGGCCGTCGTCGAGCACCTGCAACAGCACGTTGAAGACATCGGGATGTGCCTTTTCAATCTCGTCGAACAGCACGACCTGATAGGGCCGCCGCCGCACCGCTTCGGTCAGCGCGCCACCTTCCTCATAGCCGACATAGCCGGGAGGCGCGCCGATCAGCCGGGCAACCGAGTGCTTCTCCATGAACTCCGACATGTCGATCCGCACCATCGCGCTTTCGTCGTCGAACAGGAAGTTAGCCAGCGCCTTGGTCAGTTCGGTCTTGCCGACACCCGTCGGTCCGAGGAACATGAACGAGCCGATCGGCCGGTTCGGATCCTGCAGGCCCGCACGCGCCCGACGCACGGCCTTCGAGACGGACTGCACCGCTTCGCCCTGGCCGACGACGCGCTTGCCGATCTCGTCTTCCATGCGCAGCAGCTTGTCGCGCTCGCCCTGCAGCATCTTGTCGACTGGAATGCCGGTCCAGCGCGAGACGATATGGGCGACGTGGTCGGGGGTGACCACCTCTTCGACCATGCCGACCTTGCCGTCCTGGGCCTCGGCCTGCTTCAGCTTCTTTTCCAGTTCCGGGATCTTGCCATAGGCCAGCTCGCCGGCGCGCTGGAACTCACCCTTGCGCTGGGCAATGGCAAGGTCGTTGCGCGCCTCGTCGAGCTGCTTCTTGAGGTCAGCGGCGAGCCCGAGCTTCTGCTTCTCGGCCTGCCATTTGGCGGTGATCTCGGTCGATTCCTCTTCGAGGCCGACGAGTTCCTTTTCCAGGCGGGCGAGCCGGTCCTTTGAGGCATCGTCCGTCTCGACCTTCAGCGCTTCGCGCTCGATCTTGAGCTGCATGATGCGGCGATCGATCTCGTCCAGTGCTTCGGGCTTGGAATCGACCTGCATGCGCAGCCGCGATGCGGCTTCGTCGACGAGGTCAATCGCCTTGTCCGGCAGGAAGCGGTCGGCGATGTAGCGGTTGGACAGCGTCGCCGCCGCCACCAGCGCCGAATCCGAGATACGCACCTTGTGGTGCTGCTCGTATTTTTCCTTCAGGCCGCGCAGGATTGAAACGGTGTCTTCCACCGTCGGCTCATCGACGAACACCGGCTGGAAGCGGCGGGCAAGGGCTGCATCTTTCTCGACATGCTTGCGGTACTCGTCGAGCGTGGTGGCGCCGACACAGTGCAGTTCACCGCGCGCAAGCGCGGGCTTCAACAAGTTCGACGCATCCATGGCGCCATCCGCCTTTCCGGCGCCGACCAGCGTATGCATCTCGTCGATGAACAGGATGATGTTGCCGCTGGCCGAGGTGACTTCGGAGAGCACGGCCTTCAGCCGCTCCTCGAACTCGCCGCGGTATTTGGCGCCGGCAATCAGCGCGCCCATGTCGAGCGCCATCAATTGCTTGTCCTTCAGCGATTCCGGCACGTCGCCATTGACGATGCGCAGCGCCAGGCCTTCGGCGATCGCTGTCTTGCCGACGCCCGGTTCACCGATCAGCACCGGATTGTTCTTGGTGCGGCGCGACAGCACCTGGATGGTGCGTCGGATCTCGTCGTCACGGCCAATCACCGGATCGAGCTTGCCGGCACGCCCATCCGCGGTCAGGTCGCGCGCATATTTCTTCAGCGCGTCGTAGCCCTGTTCGGCACTCGCTGAATCGGCGGTGCGGCCCTTGCGGACGTCGTTGATGACCTGGTTGAGTGCCTGCGCGGTGACGCCGGCCTTGGAAAGGATGTCGGCGGTCTTGGCCGATTTCTCCATGGCGAGCGCCTGCAGCAGCCGCTCGACGGTGACAAAACTGTCGCCGGCCTTCTTGGCCAGTTCCTCGGCGGTCGAGAACACTTTTGCCAGCGGCTGCGCCAGATAGAGCTGGCCATTGCCGCCCTCGACCTTGGGCATCGCCTCGAGCGCCGTCTCGACGCCAAGCTTGACGTCGCGGGCATTACCGCCGGCGCGCTCGATCAGTGATGCGGCCAGGCCCTCGTCATCGTCGACGAGCACCTTCAGGATGTGTTCAGGCGTGAACTGCTGGTGGTTGCGGGAGAGCGCCATGGTCTGCGCGGACTGGATGAAGCCGCGCACGCGCTCGGAGTATTTCTCAAGGTTCATATCTGTCTCCTTCCATCACCGGCCCGCTTTGCGGCACCGGATCAGATTGCGGTGACGAATCCGCCCATTCGAGCCGGATCCTGTTCAGCCGAGATATGGTGCATAGGCCATGCTGTCTCAAGACGCCTTGATGTCGGTCAATGCATAATATTCCATCGCGGCACAAAACAAAAACGGCGGAGATTTATCCCCGCCGCTCAATGTATTGAAATGTCGTTCGATCAGTTGTCGATGTCGACAATGGCCGGTTCAGCGTTGCCGCTGTCGGCCGGGGCCGCAGTCACCTCGCCACCTTCGGCTCTGTCGCCACCGCCATCGACCTGATTGGCGTTGACGCGCGGACGGCGCGGACGCCTCGGGCGACGGGCAGCACCGCTTTCGGCGGCCGCCTCATTGAGCTCGGCCCGGGCGGCAAGATCCGCCGGCGAAAGGTTCTCGAACAACGGAGCGGGTTCGGCCGCCGCAACGGACTCGGTCGGCGAAGCGGTTTCGGCCTGAACCGGAGCCTCGTTGCTCCGGGGCTGACCACCTTGCTCGGCGGACGATGAATAATCCCGCTGGCCGTAACCGCCATTGGGGCGACGATCGCGATGGCGTGCGCCACTGTTGTCGCGGCCACCACTGTTGCGCCCGCTATTGTCGCGCCCGCTATTGTCACGCCCGCTATTATCACGATTGTCGCGGCCACCTTCCCGGTTGAGCGCAACCTCGGCCGGCATGCCTTCGATGACCGGCTGCGGGCCGGCGCCATGGTTGATCACCGGCACTTGGGCATCGGAAACGGTATTGCTGTTGTTGCTGGCATTGTCGAAATCGTCGCGATCCTCGTCGCCGTCATCGTCGAAATCATCGCGATTCTGCTGCGTGTTCTGGATCGGCATCTGCGCCTGCGCGGCCGCGATGATGCGATTGTAATGTTCGGCGTGCTGGAGATAATTCTCCGCCATGACCCGATCGCCGGAGCTTTGCGCGTCGCGGGCAAGGGTGGCGTATTTTTCGGCGATCTGCTGAGCCGAACCGCGGATCTTGACGTCCGGGCCATTGCTCTCGTAGTTGCGCGTCAGGGGGTTCGGCCCCTTGCGGTTGTTGTTGTTATTGTTGTTATTGTTGCTGCCGCCGCCATTGTTGTTGCGACCGCGCATGCGCCTGTTCTGCTGTTGTGGCCTCATCAAACTCTCTTCATCTTGAAATTTTCGAAAACTCTTCACGAACGGAGGCGCTCATGCAGCCAGCCGCTTCGTCTCTTCACCGGCGTTCGCCCGCATCAATTGCGTTGGCGCCACGTGCCATCCTGTTCCGGTTACATCACTTGCCGGACGATTCCCGCACGAAGCTTGGGCATCGTTTGCGCAAGAAGGCAGCTATTTCCAAGGAAAACCGAATCGCTAAGAGCACTGCCTGCTTCGTCTCATCCGGTTAAGGCGACCCTAGCCGCATTCCCCGGCATTGCCAAGCGCTTTTTTGCACTGCATCAAGGCTTTATCCTTTCAAAGACAAGAACCCTGTCGTTTCCGCCAAGATCCCGAAAAGCACCACCCGGCACGTAGCCGGCAACTGTGAATGTCTTCGAGACTTGATCGTGCTGCGTGTGGCCGATCTCGACCGCAATCCTGCCTTCAGTTTCCAAAAACCTCGCCGCCTCCGCGGCGATGATCCTATAGGGGTTCAGACCATCCGCGCCGCCATCCAAGGCCAAGCGCGGGTCGAAATTGCGGACTTCGTCCTGCAGATTTCCTATGTCTTCAGAGGGTATATAGGGAGGGTTTGCGGCAATTACATGGTACCGGCCCGAAACTTTTTCAAACCAGTCCGACTGGAGCGCTGTGAACCGCCTTGCAAGGCCCAACTGCCCGGCATTGCGGGTCGCCGTCGCCAACGCGCCCGCGGACAGATCGACACCGGTGGCCGTAGCTGTCGGCACGGCGCTGAGCAGCGCCAGCGCAATGGCGCCGGTGCCGGTGCCAAGATCGAGGATCCGGCATACGCCCTCCCGCGCCGCGATTGCCTTGACGAAGGGCAACACCGCCTCGACCAGCGTTTCGGTATCCGGCCGCGGCTCCAGCGTTTCCGGCGACAGCGACAGGCGCAAACCGTAGAATTCACGATAGCCAAGGGTGCGGTGCACCGGCTCACCGCCGGCGCGGCGCCGCAAGGCGGCGTCGATTTCGACAACAATATCGGCGTCGACCTTGCGTTCGGGGTCCGCGATGGCTTGCGTACGCGTGGTGCCGGAAAAATGCTCGACGATCAGCCGCGCATCGAGCGCCGGATCATTGGAAGCGGCAGCGGCAAGCCGAGCCTGCGCTTCCCGCAGCAGCGGCCCGAGCGTCTCGGGCAGTTGATCAGCCATCGATGCCGATGTCGGCAAGCAGCTTCGACTGGTGATCGGCGATCAGCGCGTTGATGATCTCGTCGAGTTCGCCCATCATTACCCGGTCGAGCTTGTAGAGCGTCAGGTTGATGCGGTGGTCGGTGACGCGGCCTTGCGGGAAATTATAGGTGCGGATGCGTTCAGAGCGGTCGCCGGAACCGACCTGCGACTTGCGCGATTCGGAACGCTCCTCGTCGGCCTTGCCGCGCTCCAGGTCATAGAGCCGGGCGCGCAGGATCTGCATGGCCTTCGCCCGATTCTGATGCTGCGACTTCTCCGCCTGCACCACCATGATGCCGGTTGGCAAATGGGTGATGCGAACGGCCGAATCGGTGGTGTTGACGTGCTGGCCGCCTGAACCCGAGGCGCGCATCGTGTCGATGCGGATGTCTTCGGCCCTGATGTCGATGTCGACCTCTTCGGCTTCCGGCAGCACTGCGACGGTTGCCGCCGACGTGTGGATGCGCCCGCTCGCCTCGGTCGCCGGCACGCGCTGCACGCGGTGCACGCCGGATTCGAATTTCAGATGCGCAAAGACGCCCTTGCCCGACACCGTGGCGATGATTTCCTTGTAGCCGCCGGCATCGCCTTCACTGGCCGAAGCCGTCTCGAAACGCCAGCCACGTTCGGCAGCGTAGCGCTCATACATGCGAAACAGATCGCCGGCGAAAAGGGCGGCCTCATCGCCGCCGGTTCCGGCACGAATTTCGAGAATGGCGTTCTTGTCGTCGGCGGCATCCTTGGGCAACAGCAGGATCTGGATGTCCCTCTGCAGCGCCTCGATGCGTTCCTCGACCTCCGGCAGGTCGGCCTCGGCAAGCGCCCGCATCTCGGCATCGGTGCCCTTGTCGGCAAGCATGGCTTTGAGGTCGGCCTGCTCATGCTCGGCCAAGCGCAGTGCCCTGACCTTGGCCACCATGTCCTGGATGTCGGCATATTCGGACGCCATCCGTACATAGGCATCCGGCGCCGGGCCAGCCGACATCTGCGCTTCGAGCATCTCGAAACGCTTGACGACTTGATCCATACGATCGCGGGGCAGGTTGACCATGATGAGGCTGCTACAATGGAATCGAACGGTCGTCGGCAAAGGCCTGCAGCAGCGCCCGCATCGGCAACCCCTGCGCCGGCGCCATCAGATTGTCGTCGAAGAACGCCTCCAGCTCATCCAGCGGCAGTTCCGTCAGCATCGCCTTGACCGGGCCGATCGAGGCCGGCGACATCGAGATGGAGCGGAAGCCGAGGCCGATCAACGCCATCGCCGAGATAGGTTTTCCGGCGAGTTCGCCGCACAGGGTCACCGGCGTGTGGTTGCGGACGCCGGCATCGGCGATCTGCTTGAGCACCCGCAGGAACGGCGCCGACAGCGTGTCGAAACGGTTGGCCAATTGCGTGTTGCCGCGGTCGACGGCCATGACGAACTGGAACAGGTCGTTCGAACCGACCGAGACGAAATCGACGGCCTTCATCAATTCGTCGAGCTGGAACAAAAGCGACGGCACTTCCAGCATGGCGCCCAGCTTGAGGCTGGTCGGCAAATGATGGGCAAAACGCGACAGATGCCGCACCTCGCGATCGATGATCTCGCGCGCCTGGGCGATCTCGCCGAGTTCGGTCACCATCGGCAGCATCAGCTTCAATTCGCGCCCGCCGCTGGCCTTGAGCAAGGCGCGGATCTGGGTGCGCAGCAAGCCCGGCCGATCCAGCGTCAGGCGGATCGCCCGCCAGCCGAGCGCCGGATTCTCCTCCTGGATAGAGCCCTTGAAGTAGGGCAGCACCTTGTCGCCGCCAATATCGATGGTGCGGAAGGTAACCGGCTTGCCGCGCGCTGCCTCAAGCACGTCGCGGTAAAGCTTTTCCTGGGCCTCGGCCCGGGGAAATGTCGAGGCGACCATGAATTGCAATTCGGTGCGAAACAGGCCGATACCGGCCGCACCCGCCTCGGCGAGCTGCGGCAGGTCGACCGCAAGACCGGCGTTCATCAGCAGGTCGACCTGGACGCCGTCCTTGGTCGTCGACGGCTTCTTGCGCAGCTCGCGATAGACCTCTTGCCGGCGCGCCCGGAAACGCACCTTTTCGGCATAGGCGGCTTCGAGATCGGCCTGCGGCCGCAAATGGATCACGCCCTCTTCGCCATCGACTATGATGGCGTCGCCGTTTTCCGCCATGGAAACGGCGCCCTTCATCTGGCCGGCGACAGGGATGCCCATGGCACGCGCGACGATGACGACGTGACTGGTCGCGGCACCGTCCTCGAGCACCAGCCCGCGCATCTTGTCCCGGGGATAATCGAGCAGTTCGGCGGCCCCCATCGAACGGGCAACGATGATGGCGTCCTTCGGCAGCGATGCGGCGACATCCTCCGGCCCACGTCCCATCAGCTGGCGCAGCAGCCGGTTGGCGAGGTCGTCGAAGTCGCTCATCCGTTCGCGCAGATACGGATCGGTCATGTGCAGCATGCGGGCGCGCATGTCGCTCTGCACCTTTTCCACGGCAGCCTCGGCCGTCAGGCCGTTGCGGATCGCCTCCTCAAGCCGCCGCACCCAGCCGCGGTCGTTGGCGAACATGCGATAGGCTTCCAGAACCTGGCGATGCTCGCCCTCGAAGGCAACATCGCGGCGCTCCAGCATGTCGTCGATGGACAGCCTGAGCGAGCCGAGCGAGGTTTCGAGCCGGCGGACCTCTTCCTCGCTGTCCTCGTTGAACAGATTGGTGACGACGATGCGCGGCTCGTGCAGCACGACATGGCCAAGCCCGACGCCGTCATTGAAGGACAGGCCGGTGAAGCTGACCGGGCGGCGCAGATCGAGTTCGAGACCGGGCCTGGTCAGCCGCGCCAGATCGCCGGTGGCGATCATCTCGGCGATCACCATGGCGGTGGTTTCCAGCGCCTCGACCTCATCGTCGCGATAGTGACGCATGGTCTTGTTCTGCACCACAAGCACGCCCAATGTGCGCCCTGCCCGCAGCACCGGCACGCCGAGGAAGGAATTGTAGATCTCTTCCCCGGTCTCCGGCAGATAAGCGAAGGCCGGGTGTTCCTGCGCATTCGAGAGATTGAGCGGCCGCGCGCTGGCCGCGATCGTGCCGACCAGGCCTTGCCCCAATCGCAACTGCGCCAGATGGACGGCGTTCGGGTTCAAACCCTCGGTGGCGTAGAGTTCGAGCACCGAATCGGAGCGCAGCACATAGAGCGAGCAGACTTCGGCGACCATATTGGAGGCGATGTCGCGCACGATCCGGTCAAGCCGCTCCTGCGGCTCCAGCGGCTCCTGCATGAGCTCGCGGAGCCGTTTCAGCAAAACGCGCGGGCCACTGGCCTGATCACGCATCGCGGCTTGTTCTCCAATGGGCATTCTGCCCGCCACAGTTTCCACTGCGACCGGCGCACACGCAACAACTCAAATCGTTCTCGCTACTGCTTATCCAGACCGTAGACGGAATGCAAAGTGCGAACCGCAAGTTCGGTGTACGGACCGTCGATCAGGATCGAAATCTTGATCTCCGAAGTCGTGATGGCACGGATGTTGATCGACTTGTCGGCCAGCGCCTTGAAAGCGGTGGCGGCGACGCCGGCATGGCTCCTCATGCCGATACCGATGACGGAAACTTTCGACATGCCGGCTTCCGACTGCACGACATCGTAGCCGATCGACGCCTTGAGGCGCTCCAGCACGGCCAGCGCCTTGTCGACATCGCCCGAGGGCACGGTGAATGTCATGTCGGTAGACTTTCCGTCCTCGGATATGTTCTGGACGATCATGTCGACATTGATGTTGGCCTCGGCCAGCGGCCCGAAGATGCCGGCGGCAACGCCCGGCCGGTCGCCGACCCGGCGCAGCGAAATCTGCGCCTCGTCCTTGGCATAGGCAATTCCGGTGACGACCTGTTGTTCCACGATCTCTTCCTCGTCGCAAATGAGCGTTCCGGGCGGATTGAGCAAATCCCCCATTCCGGGCGCATTGGGATCGTCGAAGGACGACCGCACGAAGGTACGCACCCTGTGCACCATGGCAAGCTCGACCGAACGCACCTGCAGAACCTTGGCACCGAGCGAGGCCATTTCAAGCATTTCCTCGAACGATATCTTGGCCAGACGCCGCGCCTTGGGCTCGATGCGCGGGTCGGTGGTATAGACCCCGTCGACATCGGTGTAGATGTCGCAACGATCGGCCTTGACCGCCGCCGCAATGGCGACCGCGCTGGTGTCGGAGCCGCCGCGGCCAAGCGTGGAGATGCGATTGTCCGGACCGATGCCCTGGAATCCGGCGATCACCGCCACCTGGCCCTCGCCGAAGCGTTTGATCAGGAACGCACCATCAATGTCGAGGATGCGCGCCGCGCCATGCGCATTGTCGGTCTTGATCGGGATCTGCCAGCCCTGCCACGAGCGTGCATGCACGCCCATGTTCTGCAAGGTGATTGCCAGAAGGCCGGCCGTGACCTGTTCGCCGGAAGCGACGACCGCGTCATATTCGCGTGCGTCGTGCATCGGCGAGGCCTCGCGGGTCCAGCCGACCAGTTCGTTGGTCTTGCCGGACATCGCCGAAACGACCACCGCCACCTCATGGCCGGCGTCGACCTCGCGTTTCACATGACGCGCCACGTTGCGGATGCGGGCGATGTCGGCGACGGAGGTTCCGCCGAATTTCATCACGATGCGCGCCATGGAAGCGAAATGCCTTTGACTGAAGCCGGATCCAGCCAAAAAAGGCGGGAATCCCAAAAAGTGGAAGGCCGGCTGACGCCGGCCGCTGAATGCGCGGCCTCCTTAGCCAAATGATGAAGGTTTCGCAAGGCTGGCGGCGGATTGCCGCCTTCAAGAAGACGGCATATTGCGTTCCGCCCCGCCGCCGCTTACGAAATATGGCCCAGGGGAACTCCTTTTGGTTCAGCATTGCAGATGATTACTCGTCTTCGGCGTGCCATGCGGTGGCAATCGCTCCCGCTCATCATCGGCTTCGCAGTGTTGGCGCTGATCGTCGGAAGCCGTGCCATGCTGGTCGAGGGCCAGAGGGCCAATCGCGCCGCCGCGCGCGAAGCAATCGAGTATCAGCAATTGCTTTCCGAGCTGCTTTCGCTGGCGCAAGACGCGGAGGGCGGTCAGCGCGGCTACCTGCTGACCGGCGAGAAATCCTATCTCGAACCCTATCGGCAAGCCGTCGACGCAATTCCCGAGCAACTTGCGCATATCGAAGGCATGACCGCCCCCGACGACCAGGTCGTCCAGCAAATCAACCACATCAAGGAGGCGCTTTCGCAAAAGCAGGCTGAAATGGCCGAGACGATTGCGCTGTATGACCAAGGCAATGCGACAAAGGCGCTGGATCTGGTCCGCAGCGGCCAGGGCAAGGCCGCCATGGACGAAATCCGGACAAGCATGGATGCGATCCGACGCATCAGCGCCGCCGCCCTCGCTGCGCGCGACAGCCATACCGACCAGGTCGAGGCCTGGCTGCGCATCGGTTCGCTGGCGGCGCTGCTGGCGATCTTCCTGCTTGCCGCCTACACGATCAGGCAATCGCGTCGCCGCTTTCACGACGTGGTCGTCGTCCAGGAAGAACTGATGCGCAAGAACATCGCGCTCGGCCATGAGATCCAGACGCGCGAAAAGGCCGAATCCCAGATACGCCAGATGCAGAAGATGGAGGCAGTCGGCCAGCTGACGGGCGGTATCGCCCACGATTTCAACAACATGCTGGCTGTGATCATCAGCGCCATGAACCTCGCCCAGCGCAAGCTGGCGCGCGGCGAACACGACATCGAAAAATTCATCGAAGCGGCGGTCGACGCAGCGACCCGTGCCGCCAATCTGACGGCCCGGCTGCTCGCCTTCTCGCGTCAGCAGCCACTGGCGCCGCAGATCGTCGACGCCAACCGTCTGCTGACCGGAATGTCGGACCTGATCCGGCGGGCACTCGGCGAAGCCATCCGCATCGAAACCGTGCTGGCGGGCGGCTTGTGGAAGATCCATGCCGACCCGAGCCAGATCGAGAACGCCATTCTCAACCTCGCCGTCAATGCACGCGACGCCATGGGAGATGGCGGCAAGCTGACCATCGAAACCGCCAACAGCCATCTCGACGACAACTACGCCGCAGCACATGCCGATGTCGAGGCCGGCCAGTATGTGATGATCGCCGTCAGCGACACCGGTTCGGGCATGGCCCCCGAAATCATAGCCAGGGCCTTCGAGCCCTTTTTCACCACCAAGCCGGTCAACAAGGGGACCGGCCTGGGACTGAGCCAGGTATTCGGGTTCGTCAAACAGTCGGGTGGCCACGTCAAGATCTATTCCGAACCCGGCGAAGGCACGACGGTCAAGATATACTTGCCGCGATTCTTCGACCCGCAGGGACCTGTCGTGTCGGGCGGGCGCGGCGAGAATCCCGCCGCGCCGGTCACCGAAACGATCCTTGTCGTCGAGGACGATGCCGGCGTGCGTGCCTCCACCACGGATGCCCTGCGCGAACTCGGCTACGCCGTCATCGACGCGGCGAGTGGCCAGGAAGCGTTGCAGAAGCTGGCGGAAAACCCCGGCGTCGCACTTCTGTTCACCGATATCGTCATGCCGGTGATGAACGGCCGCAAGCTGGCGCAAGAGGCGGTCGCGCGCATGCCGCGGCTGAAGGTGATCTTCACCACCGGCTTCACCAGGAACGCCGTGGTGCACAATGGCGTGCTCGACCATGACGTGCATTTCCTGGCCAAGCCCTTCACCATCGAGCAGTTGGCGACGAAACTGCGCGACGTGCTGGACACGAAATAGGCCACATCGGAATGATCTTGATCGCTTCAGCCTGATGCAGCCGAGCTTGCCCACAGGCCGGATAATCGACTACGAACCCGCGCGGCGAAACCTGAAGGACCTCGTCATAGCCGAACATGGGCGCGGCGTAGGCGTAGCGAGCCTCATCGAGACGACGGTAGCTCTGTTCGAGGCGCGCCAGCTTGAGCTCCGGAAAGGTCAGGTAGGCGGCGGGGGCGGGCGTCGCCTCGCCGATGCCGAGATCGAACCGGCGGATCGCCAGAAGGTTCGATGCCGGCGTGAACCCGAGGTCGACGTCGACGAGGCCGGCGACATCCCGCTGGACTTCGCCGTTCAGCATCCAGCGGCCATCCGAACCGCGTTCGATCGCATAATGCAGCTCGCGCGTGCCGAGAAAGCCGTCGACCCGCGCCGCCCGTGTGCGCCAGCCGGCATCGCAATCCACCTCATAGGCAAGGCAGCATGGCTTGCCGTCCTGGATGAAGATGGCCTGCCCCTTGAGGCTGTGCCCGTCGTCGGTCGGCGAAAGCAGGCAGGCGTCGTGGCCCTCCAGGTCCAGCCGGCGCCAGAGGATCGAAGCCGTTTCCTCTTTCATCGTCATCTCCTCGAACTTCAACCCTGTCCTCTTTTCGCCCGGCGGGCCAATTGTGTTTCGACGAGATGCCCGACAGGTGACATGTGCTGACAGAACCTGTCGCTTCGACTGCATCGAAAAATGCTGCCTTGACATTCGCGGTCTCACGCCCGACTTCCTAGCGTTCGAGGAGACCAATCGATGCCAGAGCCCCGACGATCGACGATCGATGCCGGAGAGGTGGAACGCTTTTCCGCCCTAGCCGCCGAATGGTGGAACCCGAACGGCAAGTTCCGTCCGCTGCACAAATTCAATCCGGTCCGGCTGTCCTATATCCGCGACCAGATAGCGACGCGCTTTGGCCGTGATCCACGCGCCGCGAGGCCTTTCGAGGGTCTGCGCATCCTCGACATCGGCTGCGGCGGCGGCCTGTTGTGCGAGCCGATGGCGCGGCTTGGCGCCGAAGTCGTTGGCGCGGATGCCTCCGAAACAAACATCGAAGTGGCCAAGCTGCACGCGGCCGAGGTCAATGTCAGCGTCGATTATCGCGCCACGACTGCCGAGGACCTTGCGGACGCCGGTGAGAAATTCGACGTCATCCTCAACATGGAAGTGGTCGAGCATGTCGCCGACATCGACCTGTTTGTCGCCAAATGCGGCGAGATGGTCCGGCCGGGCGGCATCATGTTCGTGGCCACCATCAACCGCACGCTGAAGGCGCTCGGACTGGCCATCATCGGCGCCGAATACGTGCTGCGCTGGTTGCCGCGCGGCACCCACCAATTCGGCAAGCTGGTGCGCCCGGAAGAGCTTGAGAAGGCACTTGGCAGCGCTGGCCTCACCGTCATCGACCGCACCGGAGTCACCTACAATCCGCTCGCCGACCGTTGGGCGCGCTCGAAGGACATGGACGTCAACTACATGGTGCTGGCGGAAAAAAGCTCGGTCTGACCCTGTTCGGAATCGAGCGGCCGATAGCCACCGCGCCAATAGATCGCCCTGGGCGGCTCGGCCGATACCCGGTGGCGAAGCCGCTCACGCAGGCTGGCTTTGCGACTTCGTGCTGATCTGATTTTGTGCACTGGTGGTGATGAAAACGCCGGCGGTGATGATGACCGCGCCCGCCCAGGTCAGCAACTGATACTGCTCGCCGAGGAAGATCGTGCCGGCAAACAGGCCGACGGCCGCCGCCACGTAGCCGATCTGGCTGAGGTAGACCGGACCGCCGACCGCCTGCAGCCTAAAGAAGAAGGCGAACATCGCCGACGCCGACGCAGCCTGCGCGACGACCACCATCGGCACGCCGCTCAGGGGAGCGAAGGCCTTGACGCCGAACACAGCCAGAATGCCGACAAGCAGTATCGCCGCCGATGCCAGGTGGCTGCCGACGGCAAGCTCGATGGGGCCGGTGCCGTGGGGCCAGTCGGCCGTGCGGTAGATGTTGCCGGCGGCAAGGCTGACCGGGATGAGCAGCCCCATCACCACCCAGACCAGATCGGCCGGCTGGCCGGCCTCGCCGCGCGTCACCGCCACCATGACGGCGCCGACAAAGCCGACGGCAATGCCGACAATGCCCAGCATGTTCGGGCGCCGGACACGCAGCAGGATGGAGAACACCAGCGTGATGACCGGCGACAGGGTGAACATGATGCCGGTATAGCCGGCGCCAAGATGCGGAATGGCCGAGAACATCAGGAGATTGGGCACGGCATAGGACACCGCCGCGGTGACGAAGAAATAGCGCAGTTCGTGCGCCGTGACCCGGACACGCTGGCCGCGTAGCAGCAAGGCGCACAACAGCACGCCGCCGGCGCCAAGCGAGATGACGAAAGCCCAGACCATGGCCGGCACGCCGGCAGCGGTGGCGAGTTTGCCGAATGGCAGCGTCAGGCCGAGCAAACCGCCGGTGACGACCAGCAGTCCGAGCGGCGAATCCCAGAGAAATTTCATCATCGAACCCTGTTGCGAGCGGCCCTTGGCCGGCATTGCATCTTGAGGTAAGATAATGGAAAGATTCTTAACGTCAAGATATATGATGGTGAGACAGTTGGACAGGGCAGCAAGGGCGATCGAGCAATGGAAGCGGGAGCGGCCCGATCTGGATGTCTCGCCCATGGCAGTGCTCGGGCGGCTGAACGAGGCCGCCTCGCTGATCGCCCGCGAGCACCTCGGTCCATTGTTTGCCCGTTATGGATTGCAGTCCGGGGAATTCGACGTGCTGGCCACACTGCGCCGCTCTGGCTCGCCTTACGCGCTGACGCCGACCGCCCTCTATGAAGCGACGATGGTGACGTCCGGCGCCATGACCAACAGGCTCGACCGGCTCGAAACGTCCGGATTGATCCTGCGCGGGCCACACCCCAACGATCGGCGCGGCATCGTCGTGCGGTTGACCGAAAAGGGGCTGGCTTTGATCGACGAGGCAGTTACCGCCCATGTTGCCAACGAGCACAAGATTCTGGCGAGCCTGACGCAGGCAGAAAAGGAAACGCTCTCTCGGCTGCTTGAAAAGCTGATCGGCAGCGTCAGCTAGCCGCTCAGTTGCGGTCGTCCGGGAACACCGGGATCGGCATGAACTCGACGCCGTCCTCGGCCAGGCTCTTGGCCTCGTCCAGCGTCGCCTCGCCATAGATGCCGCGCGGGTCGCTTTCGCCGAAATGGATCTTTCGGGCTTCCTCCGCGAATTTGTCGCCGACATAGTCGGCATTCTCGCGCACCTTCTCGGCCATCGCCTTCAGTTGCGCCAAAGCCTGCTTCTGCGCCTCGCCCATGGCGAGCGCGATCGTTTCCTGCTTGCGCGCCGTGGAGACGGCCGGCGCCATCAGCGCCTTCTGCACCTTGTGCGAGCCACAGGTCGGGCAATCGACAAAGCCGCGCTTCTTCTGGGTATCGAAATCTTCGTTGCTGCGAAACCAGCCTTCGAATTCGTGCTCATGCTCGCAGATCAGGGAAAAACGGATCAAGAGGCTGCACCCCTGAGACGCGGCGCCTCGCCCGAGCCGTTGACGGCAAAATCCCGCGCATTTTTCAAATTGGGGATCTTCTTGCGCGCGGCAAGCGACTGCGCCGGGTCGATTTCGGCGACGATCACTGCCGGCTCATCATGTGCGGCTTCCGCGATGATACGGCCCCACGGATCGACGACCAGCGAATGGCCATAGGTCTCACGGCCGTCTTCATGCAAGCCGCCTTGCGCGGCGGCGACGACATAGGCGCCGTTCTCGATGGCGCGCGCCCTGAGCAGCACATGCCAGTGCGCCTCACCGGTCTGGCGGGTGAAGGCGGCAGGTACGGAAAGCAGATCGGCGCCGGCCAGTGCCTCGGCGCGGAACAATTGCGGAAAGCGCAGATCGTAGCAGATCGCGAAGCCCAGTTTCGCGCCCTCGATCTCGGCAACGACAGCCTCGGTCCCCGGCTCATAGGCAGAGGATTCGCGCCAACTCTCGCCATTGTCGAGATCGACGTCGAACATGTGGATCTTGTCGTAGGTGGCGAGCGTAGCGCCATCCGGGCCAAACAGCAGCGCCCGGTTGGCGAGCTTGCCGTCGGCGCGCGCGATGGCGGTCGAGCCGATATGCAGGAAGACGCCGAACTCCTTGGCAAGTCTGCGCGCGGTCGCGACGACGACATCCTTGTCCTCGGACGTGAAGGACGCGGCGCGGGCTTGCCTGTCGCGGATCAGCGCGCCGGTCATCTCCGGCGTCTGGATGTAAGTCGCACCTTGGCCAGCAGCCTCACGCACCAGCCGCTCGAGATCGACGGCGTTGCGCTCGGGGCTTTCGCCTGAACGCATCTGGATTGCAGCGGCCTTGAAAACACCCATCGCCATCTTCCTCAATTCGTCGCGCCATTGGCGAGCAGTTTGTCCAGCCGGCCTTCGGCTTCCAGCTCATGGAGGTCGTCGCAACCGCCGACATGCGTGTCGCCGACGAAAATCTGCGGAAAGGTCGAGCGGCCACGGGCGCGGGAAATCATCTCCTGGCGCAGTTCCGGCGAGAAGGAGGCATCGTGCTCGGTGAAGGCAACGCCTTTGCGTTCGAGCAGCCGCTTGGCTGCCGTGCAATAGCCGCACATCATGCGGGTGTAGATGGTAACTTCGGCCATGACGAATTTCCGCTGTCGTTGCCGACTTATATAGTCACGGACTCGTCCGCCCGGAAGTCCCCCGGCAACACACGCGCGAAGGTCAGCACGTCGACGGCGGCCGCACCTCCCCTTTTGAGCGCCTTGGTGGCGGAACGCACGGTGGCGCCGGTGGTGTAGACATCGTCGATCAAAAGCACGCGGCGGCCGGCGATCTCGATTTCCGCCTCGGCGGGCACGCGAAAGGCGGCCCGCACATTCTCCTCGCGCTCGCTGCGCTCCAGCCCAACCTGCTGCCGGGTGAGTTTTACGCGCCGCACCGCCGAGGGCGCGAACGGCAAATGACTGAGCGCCGAGACCGCCCTCGCCAATTCCGCCGATTGATTGAACCGCCGCCTGAAAAAGCGCCGCCAGTGCAGCGGCACCGGCACCACCACATCCGCCTGCGCGATGAGATCGGCACCGGCGCGCACCATCCAGCGTGCCATCCATGGCGCGAGATCGGTGCGATCCTGGTATTTCAGCCCCTGCACCATCTGGCGGGCAACGCCGGAATAGGCCACAGCCGCCCGCGCCCGCTCGAAAGGCGGCGGATCGGCAATGGCCTCGGCGGACAGAAAGCCCTCGCCCATATGGTGGGTGAACGGCGTGCCCATCACCGGGCACCATGGCCGTTCCAGCAGCCTGAGCTTCGGCCAGCAGGCGCCGCACAGCACGCCGGGCTGCGAGACATGCCTTCGGCAGCCGGCGCAGACCGGCGGAAACAGGATGCGCGCAGGCCAGCCGAGAGCCGATCGGGCGAAACTACGGATCTCGACGGACTTGATCTTGGGCATCGGATCGGCCACGTGGTTGGTCCTGCGATCACTATATCAACGATCTATAGGCGTGGACAAACAAGGATCTGCCCGTTGCAGCCGATAATGGATACCTCTCTGTGGCTGGCGCACAAGCGGCGCGCGCTTGCCCATCCGGTCGACGGCGCGGACTTCCTCATGCGCCGCACCGCAGAGGACCTTGCCGACCGCCTTGGTGCCGTCGAGCGCCGGTTCGGCAAGGCCGCCGTGCTGTTCTGCCAGACACCGGCTGCAACCGAAATGCTCGCCCAAAGCGGCAAGGTCGCCGACATTGTCCGCGTCGAGACGGATAGGACGTTCCTGAACGATGGCGGCGCCGGCATGATCGCACCACTCGAAACCGTGCCGTTCGAGGCGGAGAGCCTCGATCTGGCGGTCTCGCTTCTGTCGCTGCAGGCGATGAACGACATTCCCGGCATGCTGATCCAGATCCGCCGCGCATTGCGGCCGGACGGGCTTTTCCTCGGCGCCTTTGCCGGCGCCGGCACGCTTTTCGAGTTGCGCGAAAGCCTGCTTGCGGCAGAGACCGAGCTTTATGGCGGCGCCAGCCCGCGTGTGATCCCGTTCACCGACGTGCGCGAGGCCGGTGCGCTTCTGCAGCGCGCCGGCCTTGCTCTGCCGGTCGCCGATGTCGAGACGGTGACGGTGCGCTACGCCAGCCTGTTCAACCTGATGGCGGATTTGCGGGCCATGGGCGAGACCAATGCGCTCACCGATCGCAGCCGGCGGCCGGGCTCGCGCACGCTGTTTGCCCGCGCGGCGGAAATCTACGCAGAGCGGTTCTCCGACCCCGACGGCCGCGTGAGGGCAAGTTTCTCGATTGTCTGGATGTCCGGCTGGGCGCCCGACGCATCGCAGCAAAAACCGCTGAAGCCGGGTTCGGCCAAGGTTTCGCTGAAGGCGATCCTGGAGGCGCCAGACGGGCAATGATCCTGCCCGCAATCGCGGAAGAATTGGATCAGGGGGTGGGTGCGAAAGCGTTCGCAAGCCTGCTGCTGTTGTCGCTGAACAGCCAGATGATCCCGTCGCGGACCTGACCGATGCCGCCGACGATGGCCAGCGACAGCACAGCGATAATCACGCCATATTCGACGGCCGTGGCGCCGGTCTCGTCTTTCAGAAAACGCAGCAGCACTGCTTTCATGGCCTGAACCCCTCTGGCCCGGACCTTACCGGCGATCTGTTAAGAAAGGTTAACGGCAAAGGCTTAACAGGCCGTGAAACAGCCGCGTTCGCGAAAAGTCTTAACCATGTCAGCAATCGCCGCTGCTTCTGCCATTGGACCTGATGATGCAGACCGAACCGGGCTGCGGCTGCAGCACACTGCGGCGCAGCGTATAGGTTTCGCGATGACTCAGTGAGCCGGTGGCCGTCATGTCGAGCCCGGCAAGACCGTCGCGGGCAGACAGCGGGCGTGTCTGGTTGTCGAGGAAAGAAGTCGCGATCAGCGCCAGCGCCACCGCAGCCGAACCGAACAGCAGCGTGATGCGCAATATCCCCATGCCCGCATCGGCGGCGCGAAAGCCGCGCTCTGGCCGGATCGAGTCCCAATCCCTGTCTAGGCTCATGCTATCGCTCCCCAGCAAATCGGCGGCGCGACCGTGAAACGGCCATGCTTCAATTTTTCACGATGAGATAAATCTTCCATTAACGCTGGCTGATACGAGGGCTCGATCGGCAATCGGACGGGAGCGCGCTCAAAGAAGGTCGATGAGGAACGGGATCAGAGGCGCATCGGCCGGCGGCATCGGGTAGTCTCGCATCTGCTTCGGCCGCACCCATTTCAGCGCCTGCCCTTCCCTCGGCTGGGCAATGCCGCGGAAGCGGCGGCAGATGAAAAGCGGCATCAACAGGTGGAAATCGTCGTAGGAATGGCTGGCGAAGGTGAGCGGCGCCAGGCACGGAATGTCGGTTTCGACGCCGATTTCCTCATGCAGTTCGCGAATGATGCATTGTTCGGGTGTCTCGCCGGGCTCGACCTTGCCACCTGGAAATTCCCACAGCCCGGCAAGTTGCTTGCCCTCGGGCCGCTGCGCCAAAAGCACGCGCCCGTCGGCATCGACCAGCGCGCAGGCGGCGACCAGGAGCATGCGCTTGCCGGCGATCATCACATCACTCATGACCAACTTCACCCATGCCACCTTCACCCATAAACAGGCGGCCGGCGGTAGTGGTAGCGGTAGACCTCGTCGAAGCCGAGCGAATGGTAGAGCGCCAGCGCCGGCACATTGCCGGCCTCGACCTGCAGCCAGGCTTCCCGTGCGCCTCGCAACCGCGCCCATTTCAGCGCCGACAGGATCAGGTTGCGGCCGTGGCCCTTGTTGCGCGCCGACTTGTCGGTGGCGACCTCGAACAGGCCGGCGAGGTCGCCGTCATGCACGCAGATAAGCGTTGCCAGCGACTCGGTTCCATCTTCGAGCGCGAACAGGCCGGCCTCGGGCTGGATGGCACCGATGATCTCCGACAGCCCAGGCCGCAGCGACACATCCGAACCGCTGACCTTGAGCGAGGCGCCGATAAAGCGGCTGATGTCTTTCAGCGGAATCTGGTCCATGGCGGCGTCGAGGTGCGCGTCGGCCAGCGGCAGCCGCATCACCAGCGACTCGTCGAACCGGCTCCAGCCTTCCTTGTCGAGATGGATGGCGAGCTCGGGACCCGACAGCGGCGACATGCGAAACGTCAGCGGCCTGCCATAGGCATCGAAACGGCGGCTGGCCCGGCCGATACGGTCGGCAATGTGCTGGGTGTCACCGGGATCGAGCGGGTTGACCGAGTTCAGCCGCTTGGCCGGATGGCCGGCGGTCAGCCGCACCACCCAGGTGCCGTCATAGTGGACGGCCGCTGCAGGCCAGGCGCGAAAGCCGGCCGCCTCGTAGCGGCGCACGATCGCGAGCATGCTTGCCGGATGCCTGGAGCCCAAGACCATCAGCTCCGGTAATCGCCGTTGATGGCGACGTATTCCTTGGTGAGATCGCAGGTCCACACCGTCGCCTTGCCCCGGCCGATGCCGATATCGGCGCGGATGCGGATATCGTCGCGCTTCATGTAGGCTGACGTCGCCTGCTCGGAATAGGCAGGATCGCGCTCGCCTTCATGCGCCAGCCTGTTGTCGCCGAACCAGATCGACAGCCGGTCCCGATCGGCGGGCTCGCCGGCCTTGCCGACGGCCATGACGACGCGGCCCCAATTGGCGTCCTCGCCGGCGACCGCCGTCTTGACCAGCGGCGAATTGGCGATCGACAGCGCGATGCGCTTGGCCGAGCGCGCCGATTTGGCGCCGGTGACGGTGACTTCGACCTGCTTGCGGGCGCCCTCGCCGTCGCGCACCACTTGCAGCGCCAGCGATTTCAGCACCTTGCCGAGCGCCCGGCGGAACGCTCCAAGGCGGGCATCCTTGGGATCGGTTATATCAGGCGCGCCGCGCTTGGCGGCCTTGCCGGTGGCGAAAATCAGCAGCGTATCGCTGGTCGAGGTGTCGCTGTCGACGGTGACCGCGTTGAAGGTCTTCGCCGTGCCGCGCGACAACAGGTCCTGCAAAACAGGGGCGGCGATCGGCGCGTCGGTGGCGACGAAGGAGAGCATCGTTGCCATGTCGGGCGCGATCATGCCGGCGCCCTTGGAGATGCCGTTGATGGTGACGTCGGTGTCGCCGAGCTTGACGGTCGCGGTCGCCACTTTCGGATAGGTATCCGTGGTCATGATCGCCTTGGCCGCTTCGGTCCACAGGTCGGGCTTGCCGTTGCTGACCAGCCCCGCCAGCAGATGGCTGAATTTGCTGGTGTCGAGCGGCTCCCCGATGACGCCGGTCGACGCCAGGAAAACCTCGCTTGCCTTGCAGCCGGCCGCCTTGGCCGCCGCCTCGCCCGTCAATGCGGTCGATTCGCGGCCTTTCTTGCCGGTGAAGGCGTTGGCGTTGCCGGAATTGACGACCAGCACCCGCGCCTTGCCGGCGCTGAGATTCTGCCGGCAGAAATCGACCGGCGCCGAGGGGCATTTCGACTTCGTGAACACGCCGGCGACCGCGGTGCCTTCATCGAAAACCATGGTCAGCAGATCGGTGCGGTTCTTGTACTTTATCCCCGCCTCGGCGGTGGCGATGCGCACCCCCTCAATGGCCGGCATTTTGGGGTACTTCTTCGGCGCAAGCGGCGAAATCGTCGTGGACATGCAGACCTCGGGCGGCAAAAATCGCAAGGGAAGGCCGGTTTGCCCGATACGCCGCGCGGGCGCAAGGGCGTTGTCTTCGCTTTGCAGGACGGGCCAACTCGGGATTAAGCGTGCATTTCAAATCTGTTGGCGTCGCCGGGAGCTATGGCGTTATGAGGTCATCGAGGGCAATGACCTCGCCAAGCGCGAATTCGAACATAGCATCGGCGAGTTCTCCCCATCATCCAGATAGGAATTTTTTCCTTGACCCATGAGGGCAGCTATGCTAGATATTCAGCCATGGTGCTGATTGCGCCAGTGACCCGCCGCGCAGGCGGGTTTTGCGTTAGGAGCTTCTCCGCCCAACACGTAGGGGCTTCAAGGGACAAAGTTAACGCGGGTTCGTTGCCTGGCGCGACCATCACCGCCGTCCAGAAGTTTGAAAACGCGGCGTTTCGTTTGAGCGCCAGGTCACCTATGCTGCCGGCAAACTTGGTGGCGAGGACGACAGAAATGGCCGAGGACGCCGATCCGGCGCGCAGATCGATCGGTGCGCGACGCAACCCCGACAGCGCCGATGCCATTCTCGAGGCCGCCGAGGCCGTGCTGGTCGAGGCCGGCTACGCCGGTTTCTCGATCGAGGCGGTGGCGCGGCGGGCCCGCGCCGGCAAACCCACCATCTACCGCTGGTGGCCGAGCAAGGCGGCATTGCTGCTCGAAGTCTACCAGCGCCAGAAACGCGTCGATGTTCCCGATACCGGGCGACTGGAGGAGGATCTCGTCGGCTTCGTGAATAATTTGTTCGCCCACTGGCGCGAGACATCGTCGGGCAGCGTGTTCAGGTCGCTGATCGCCGAGGCTCAGTCGGATGATACGGCGGCGGCTGCGCTCAGCGACTATGCACTGGGCCGACGGTCCCATACCGGTCAGATCGTCGAACGCGCCAAGGCAAGGGGCGAAATCCCGGCCGAAATCGATCCGGCTGTTGTCGCCGACCTGATCGCCTCCTTTGCCTGGAAGGATCTGTTGACCAACCGGCTCGACGAGGACGAAGCGACCATACGCAAGGCAGTCGGTTACATCATGCGAGGCATAGCGGCGCCCGGAAGGTAAAATCGGCCGATGCTGGCCGAAAAAAGGGCGCGGCAACCCTTGGCTGCCGCGCCCCTCTTCAAAAAACTTCCTGCAGGCTTACTTGGCGCTTTCCAGCGTATCGACCGCCTTCTTCAGGTTCGCGTCGGGGATCTCGACCTTGGCGCCGGCGCGCAGCGACTTGACCAGCGCGAAATACTTGTCGCGGATGACCGCCTGCTTGGCCTGGTCCTTGACGTCGTCGAAGGCCGGCGGCTGCTTGGTGCGCTTGTCCTCGAGCTTGATGACATGCCAGCCGAACTGCGACTGCACCGGCTGCTCGGTGTATTTGCCGACCTCGAGCGCGAAGGCCGCCTTGTCGAACTCCGGCACCATCTGGCCGGGTCCGAACCAGCCGAGATCGCCGCCGCTGGTCTTGCCTGAAGGATCGCTGGTGTGCTCGTTGGCGAGCTTCTGGAAATCGGCGCCGCCGTCGAGCTGCTTGATGATGGCATCGGCCTCTTCCTTGGTCTTAACGAGGATATGGCGGGCATGCACCTCGTTGGTGGGCGGCGTGTTGGCGATTTCCTGGTCGTAGCGGGCGCGAACCTCGGCGTCGGTGACCTTGTTGACGACGCCCTTCTCGACCATCTCGCCATGCAGCGCGCGCTGCTGCAGGAAGGCCATGCGGCGCTGGAAGTCGGGATCCTTGTCGAGCCCTGTCGTGACCGCCTGGGCGGCCATGACCCGGATTTCGATGGCGGCCGAAAGAGCGGCGGCGCGGCGCTGTTCGGGCGGCAGCTGTGCAAACTGCTGCGACAGCTCGCCTTCGGCAAGCACCAGGTCGGCCTCGGTCAAGGGCTGGCCGTTGACCGTGGCGATAACCGTATTCGGATCGACCGGTGCCGCGGCCGGCGCAGTTGCATCCGCCGGAGCGGGAGCGGTTTGCTGCGCCATCAGCGGCGACAGCGAAAGGGCCGACAGGCCGAAGGCCAAGCCAAGGCTGGCAAGCGACGCACGGCGGAACAACAAGGACATAAGACGACTCCGGTGGGGATTGTAAGGACGGGTGGCTTCCAGATCAGCCAGATTGTGGCGGAATTTGGCGCGCCCGGCAGGCCCAGCGCGGCGTTGACATCAGTTGAGCCCCCTCTTATCTGTCCAACGACTTTGCGTCCAGAACCGTTTTCCGGGCGCTTTTTGCGTTTGTCCACGTTCACGTGGAGTTGATGGGGCCGGCCGGCGCTCATCTCATGTTTGAGAATTCTATCGAAAGGACCATTGGATGGTCAGTCTCGGCGGTCTCGCCCGTAAGGTTTTCGGTTCCTCCAACGACCGTCGGGTCAAATCGACCCGGCCCCGTGTCGAGGCGATCAACGCCATGGAAAACGAGATGCGGGCGCTCTCCGACGAGGAGCTGGTCGGCCGCACCGCGAAATTCCGCCAGGACATCGCCAACGGCGCCACGCTCGATGACCTTTTGGTGCCAGCCTTCGCCACTGCGCGCGAGGCGGCGCGCCGCGTGCTCGGCATGCGACCCTTCGATGTCCAGCTGATCGGCGGCATGGTGCTGCACAATGGCGGCATTGCCGAGATGCGCACCGGCGAAGGCAAGACCCTGGTGGCGACGCTGCCGGTCTACCTGAACGCGCTCGCCGGCAACGGCGTCCATGTCGTCACCGTCAACGATTACCTCGCCACCCGCGACTCCGAATGGATGGGCCGCGTCTACAAATTCCTCGGCCTCTCGGTCGGCGTCATCGTGCACGGCCTGTCCGACGAGGAACGCCGCATCGCCTATGCGTCCGACGTCACCTACGCCACCAACAACGAGCTCGGCTTCGACTACCTGCGCGACAACATGAAGTACGAGCGCGCCCAGATGGTGCAGCGCGGTCACAATTACGCGATCGTCGACGAGGTCGATTCCATCCTGGTCGACGAGGCGCGCACGCCGCTGATCATTTCCGGTCCGCTCGAGGACCGTTCGGAAATGTACAACACCATCGACACCTTCATCATCCAGCTGCAGCCGCAGGATTATGAGATCGACGAGAAGCAGAAGACCTCGATCTTCACCGAGGAAGGCACCGAGAAGCTCGAAAACCTTTTGCGCGACGCCGACCTGCTCAAGGGCGAGTCGCTCTACGACGTCGAGAACGTCGCCATCGTCCATCACGTCAACAACGCGCTGAAGGCGCACCGGCTGTTCCAGAAGGACAAGGATTATATCGTGCGCAACGGCGAGATCGTCATCATCGACGAATTCACCGGCCGCATGATGCCGGGCCGTCGCTATTCGGAGGGCCTGCACCAGGCGCTCGAAGCCAAGGAGCATGTGGCGATCCAGCCGGAGAACCAGACGCTCGCCTCCGTCACCTTCCAGAACTATTTCCGCCTCTACAAGAAGCTCTCCGGCATGACCGGCACGGCGCTGACCGAGGCCGAGGAATTCGGCAACATCTACAATCTCGACGTCACCGAGATCCCGACCAATCTGCCGGTCATCCGCATCGACGAGGACGACGAGGTCTACCGGACGGTCGAGGAGAAATACAAGGCGATCGTCCGGGAGATCCGCGAGGCTAGTGCCAAGGGCCAGCCGACGCTGGTCGGCACCACTTCGATTGAAAAGTCCGAGCAGTTGGCCGAGCGCCTGCGCAAGGAAGGCTTCACCGGTTTCGAGGTGCTCAACGCCCGCCATCACGAGCGCGAGGCCGCGATCGTCGCCCAGGCCGGCAAGCCGGGCGCCATCACCATTGCCACCAACATGGCCGGCCGCGGCACCGACATCAAGCTTGGCGGCAACGCCGAGATGCGCATCGAAGAGGAACTCGGCGACATGCCGGCCGGTCCGGAGCGCGAAGCACGCGAAAAGGAAATCCAGGCCGACGTCGAGCGCCTGAAGGAAAAGGCGCTGGCCGCCGGCGGCCTCTACGTGCTCGCCACCGAGCGCCACGAATCGCGCCGCATCGACAACCAGCTGCGCGGCCGCTCCGGTCGCCAGGGCGACCCCGGCCGCTCGAAATTCTTCCTGTCGCTGCAGGATGACCTGATGCGCATCTTCGGCTCCGAGCGCATGGACGGCATGCTGCAGAAGCTCGGCCTCAAGGAAGACGAGGCGATCATCCATCCGTGGATCAACAAGGCGCTGGAAAAGGCGCAGAAGAAGGTCGAGGCGCGCAACTTCGACATCCGCAAGAATCTGCTGAAATATGACGACGTCTCCAACGACCAGCGCAAGGTGGTGTTCGAGCAGCGCATCGAGCTGATGGACGGCGAAGGCCTGAGCGAGACCATCGCCGAGATGCGCGAGGGCGTCATCGACGAGATCGTCGCCAAGGCCATTCCCGAAAACGCCTATGCCGAGCAGTGGGATGTTGCCGGCCTGAAGGCCGAGGCCGCCGAATTCCTCAACCTCGACCTGCCGATCGAAGAGTGGGTCAAGGAAGAGGGCATCGCCGAGGACGACATCCGCGAGCGTATCGCGCAGGCCGCCGACGCCGCCGCCAGGGAGCGCGCCGAGCGCTTCGGCCCGGAGGTGATGAACTATGTCGAACGTTCGGTGGTGCTGCAGACGCTCGACCATCTGTGGCGCGAGCACATCGTCAATCTCGACCATCTGCGTTCGGTCGTCGGCTTCCGCGGCTACGCCCAGCGCGATCCGCTGCAGGAATACAAGAGCGAGGCGTTCGAGCTGTTCCAGGCGATGCTGGGCAATCTGCGCCAGGCCGTCACCGCGCAGCTGATGCGCGTCGAACTGGTCCGCCAGGCCGCCGAAGCGCCGCCGCCCGAAGCCCCCGACATGTTCGGCACCCATATCGACGGCACCACCGGCGAGAACGACTTCGAAGGCGGCGAGACGGCGCTGCTGGTCCGCCCGGAGACAACCGCCATCGTCGCCCCCGAAGACCGCGACCCCAACAACCCTGCCACCTGGGGCAAGGTCGGCCGCAACGAAGCCTGCCCCTGCGGTTCGGGGAAGAAATACAAGCACTGCCACGGCGCCTTCGCGTAAGCGCGGCCGCCTCTTTCCCTTCTCCCCGTTCACGGGGAGAAGGTGCCGGCAGGCGAGTGACGGGCAATTAGCCGATCTCAGATTGATTAAAATACGCCTTGCCGCGTATTGGCAAGGTATTTTATCACTTTAAAAACTTCTTTCGACTCTACGTTGCTATTTCTGCTGTGTTCGTTGCTTAGCCAATCTTAAGAACCAGCTGGAAATGAGATGAGAAGACAGAAACCCTATCCGGGCGGCTGCTCGAACAGGACATATTGCCAGCAAAGGCAGACAATGCTTTACAGCCGATGCAGCCTCCGCCGTCGACACCAGCGCGAAAAATCGTCAAACCCCATACAGGCTGTGATTTCTGAAAACGCGGCAAAGATTAAATTGCGGTGACACTGGAGTCGTGATGACCGAACATGGAGAAAAGATCCTGTGCTTTGTCGCAAAGCGCTTGATCGCCTCGTTGCCTGTTAATACCGAGTAATCCAATCCTCTACAGCTATCATAAGATCCTTGCTGGTCCCTATCGCGTTGCGTATTAGTTTAGAAACATTCTCTCCATCCAATAGAACAGGCTTACCGAGTTCACTCTTCGGGATATCTAGGCGTCGCAACTTGCCCATATATTCTGGGTCTGCAAAGCCAGCTCTATGAACCATAACGTTCCTGACAGCGCTCAGTTCATCAAGCGCCTTGTTACCGAGCGCCTTGTCGATGCGACCAAACTTTTCGCTGAACGCGCTGGCGTATGCCTCTCTGATGGACGAAAGCCTGGTGAATTCGAAACGGCGCTGCTGGCGGAAAATCGAACCCATACTGGAACGTAGATCGAACCTATGCTTCTCAACTAGGCTTAGCGGAATGGATTTTAGTTCGAGTTTTGCGTTGCTCTGGTCAAAGGCTCCCTTGGAGGATGAGTTAGTCCGCGTCGCGTTTCCTTTTAACGACGATAGAACATCTGGATGAGCGTTTAGTGCGGCCTCCCACAGGTCGCCGAGCATTGTCTCGATTGCTGTCCATGTCCCTGTCGTATGGGCAACCAGTATATCGAGAAATCCATAGGCGCCAATTGGCGTTTCAGTAAGTCCATCTAGCGATTTTGCAGCGGCGAAATGAAATTCTCCTGCTTTTTCATCCCAATCAGACTGACCCATTCTTGCTAATGTTGCGGCGTTGTGGGCGCCGAGAATTTCCGAACGGCGTTTTGTTATTTTGACTGCTACGTTGGAGGCAATTGAGGACTCGTCTTGCACTACAGAGCCCGTCACTTCGAACTCGGCAATGTCATTGACTCTTTGGGTCAGAGCCATTCCTCCGGCTATTGAAGTCGGGAGCAACATAAGAAATCGAACGCGTGCAATATTTGCTCTGAACGCCTTGGCGACTGGCACTAAGCTCGGCAACTTTATGTCTGGCAATTCCCAATTTTCATGAGCAAGCTTCGTGATCTCCTGCAGTTTCAGGTCGCGAACCGAAAAGTCGGGGATGGATGCCATCGCGATACCCTAAAGCCACAAACATGATCTTTGGGGATATCACGCCGCCGCTCCGTTGGGTATGGCAAGGAAAATATCGGGAATACGGTACTGACAGGCCGGTTAACCCGAACGGTAGGGAACATGACTGGCATCAAGCGCACGCGATGCAGATCGTGATGGCGATGGCAACGGCATGACGTATACGCGTGTGGTGGACCGCCGGCTTTGCCGGCCCTTCACTATGGCTCCGGGCGTTCGTCGCTCGAAAAGCCAAATCGTTGGCTTTTCGTCCGCTGCGCGGACCACTCCCCACCCAACCGTTTCTTAATGTGTCTCCGCTACACCCAACCCTGAAAAAGAAGCGGAAAACGGAGAGAAATCGGGGTGCGCTTTTCCGCGGCCACGACTGCCGGGCGGTTCTTGCCGCAGCGTTGGGCGCTGCGCATGCGGCCGCTGCTTGGCCGCATCGATGCCGTGCTGTTCACCGCCGACGAGCGCGGCGAGGCCGGCCGCATGTCGGTCATCGCCTTCTCCATCCGCATCGTCAGCGCCGTCATCGCCTTCATCAGCCAGGTGCTGATGGCGCGCTGGATGGGCTCGTTCGAATACGGCATCTTCGTCCTCGTCTGGGTGACGATGGTGATCGTCGGCAACCTCGCCTGTCTCGGCTTCCACACCTCGGTGATCCGCTTCATTCCCGAATACCGCGAGCGCGGCCTGATGGACGAACTGCGCGGCATCGTGCTGGCCAGCCGCCTGTTCGTGCTGATCGCCTCCACGCTCATCGCCGGGCTCGGCGCGCTCGGCGTCTGGCTGGCGGCACCCTGGATCGAAAACTACTATGTGATCCCGTTCATCCTCGGCGTCATCTGCCTGCCGATGATCGCCATGTCGGACCTCTTGTCGGGACTGGCACGCGCCAACAGCTGGGCGCTGTTTGCCCTGTCGCCGACCTATCTCGTGCGACCCATCCTGATCCTGCTGTTCATGGCGCTGATGCTTTTAGCGGGCTATTCGCCCGACGCCAGGACGGCGATCTTCGCCTCGATCGCCGCCACCTACGCCACCACGCTTGGCCAGCTCTTCGGCGTCACCCAGCGCATGGAACGGCAGATCCCGGCCGGGCCGATGAAAGTGCATTTCGCGCAATGGTTCGTCGTCTCGCTGCCGATCTTCCTGGTCGAAAGCTTCTTCTTCCTGCTCACCAATGCCGACGTGCTGATGGTCGGCGCCTATATGGATCCCAACGACGTCGCCGTCTATTTCGCCACGGTGAAGACGCTGGCGCTGGTGCATTTCGTCTATTTCGCCGTCAAGGCCGGCGTTGCCCAGCGCTATGCGCAGTTCACCCATGGCGACCCGCAAAGGCTCGCCGCCTTTGCCCGCGAGACGGTGTCGTGGACGTTCTGGCCATCGCTGTTGATGGCGCTGCTGGTGCTGGCGCTCGGCGAGCCGATGCTGGTGCTGTTCGGCCCTGAATTCAGCAGCGGCTATCCCCTGCTATTCCTGCTCGTCTTCGGCGTCGTCGCCCGCGCCGCCGTCGGCCCGTGCGAAAGCCTGCTGACGATGAGCGGCAACCAGAACATCTGCGCCGCCGTCTATGCCATGACGCTGGCCTTCAACATCGGCCTCAACGTCGTGCTGATCCCGATGTTCGGCCTGTGGGGCGCGGCCATGGCCACCGCCTTTGCCATGATCTTCGAAGCCAGCGCGCTGTCCTTCACGGTGTGGCGCAAGCTCGGCATCGTCATGCTCATCTTCGTGCCTGCGAAAGGAGCCGCGTGATGGCCGCCATCCCGTTGCTTGAGGAAACCAGCGGCGGCACCGCCGGCGCCATGGTGTCGGGCCTTGCCGGACTGGCCCGCGACCCCGACCCTGCCCATATCGAGATCCTCGCCAACAACCGGCCCGAGCGCAAACTCGCCATCTATCCGGCATCGGCCGGCTTCGACCTGGTCGAGGAACTGGATTATCTCTGCGCCCGCACGGTCGAGCCCAACGTCTTCTTCAACCCGCGCTTCCTGGCACCCGCAATGCCGCGGCTGGAGGATCGCGAGGTGCGGCTGGCGGTCATCCGCGACGGCGATGAATACCGCAACCGGCTGCGCCTCCTGGTGCCGTTCTCGGTGGAGCGGCCGGCCATGCCGCTCGGCGTGCCGGTCATGCGCACATGGTCGAGCCCGTTCGGTCCGCTCGGCACGCCGCTGGTCGACCGTGACGATCCGGTCGGCGTCGTCGAGGATTTCTTCTCGATGCTGTCGCGCCCGCACCTCAAGCTGCCGAAAGTGTTCGTCCTGCCCGACATCCGGCTCGACGGCCCGGCGGCGAGCCTGATTGCCACCGTGGCCGAGACGCGCGGCCTGATGCTGGTCACCACCGGCCAGACGCAGCGCCCGGCGCTGGAGAGCGAAGCCGACGGCGACGATTACCTCAAGGCCTCGCTGCGCCCGCACCATTATCGCGAGTTCCGCCGGCTGAAGCGGCGGCTTGGCAACCTCGGCAGGCTGGAGCATGTCGTGGCGCGCGGACCCGAAGATATCTGCCACGCCATCGAAAGCTTCCTGACGCTGGAAGCGGCCGGCTGGAAGGGCCGCGAACGCACCGCCATGGCGATCGACCGCTACCGCGCCGCCTTCGCCCGCGAGGCGGTGCACCGGCTGGCCGAGCAGGACATGTGCCGCATCCATTCGCTGACGCTCGACGGCCGCACCATCGCCTGCCTGATCGTGTTCGTCGAGACCGGCGTCGCCTACACCTGGAAAACGGCCTATGACGAGACGCTGGCCGCCTATTCGCCGGGCACGCTGCTGACGATCGAGGTGACCAGGCAGCATCTCGACGATCCCAACATCATGATGACCGATTCCTGCGCTGTGCCCGACCATCCGGTGATGAGCCGGCTGTGGGCCGAGCGCAAGCCGATGGGCACGCTGGTGATCGGCCTGACGCCGGACGCCGACCGCCTCACCCGCCAGGCCGCCTCGCAGCTGCACCTCTACCGCGAGACCCGCAACATGGCCCGCCTGCTGCGCAACCGCATGAAGAGCTTGCTGGGACGGCGGTAGGCGGCCAGGCGCGGTCCCGAGAGAACGGCATATTTCGCTGCAAGCCGTGGATAATTGATAGAGGTGGCCGAGAACTTACTTCGATTCCCAACAGTCGATGGTAATATTGACGTCTGTTCATAAAAAAACGAGATTTTTTCGACAGCACTTTTTCAGCGACTGCCGGCAAAATCTACTCGCAATCTTGTTGTTGATCCGCGATACTTCAGTGATTCGGTAGCGATGAGAGAAAAATGTCGCTGAATCATGAGGCCAACGGCGCCCGGCACATCAGTGCAGAGGCCAGTGCCGTTGTCCGAAGACGCGACGATGACGCGCTGGAAGAGCTGATCCGAAGCATTCAAGCCGGCACGGCTTCGCCTTTCTTCGAAGAGAAGCCCAACAGATTGGCCCAGTCGGATCCGCTGGCTGCTTCCCCCGCTTCAATTCAGACGGGCCAGGGCAGGCACCTTTCCTCCCCCTTGTCCAGCCATCAGTCGATTCTGCATTCCGGTGACGATTTGGCCGCCCATTTGAAAGGCGTGGCGGAAGGGCTGGAATTGTCGCGTCAAGCATGGTCCTCCCTGCAGGACTATCTGGTCAGGCTCGATGCGCGGACGCGCCATGCCGACGCGCTCGATACCGAGACATGGGAATTGCAAGGGGCGACGGCCAGGCTCGAACACCTGCATGATCGCGCCTCGAAAGAACTTGAGCGGAAATCGCGCGAGCTGTCGATCGCGAGCGCGACCATCGCCGACCTGAAGGTCGAACTCGACAGGGCCCGTCAGGCCATTGCGGAGGCCGACAGGCACGCCAACCAGCGCGAAGCGCGGTTCCTCAAGGCGAATGTCGAGGTCGAGCGCCTGGGACGCAATCTGGCGCGGGTCTCCGAGCAGCTTGCCGATGAGATCATGGCCAGGCAAGCCGCCGAGCGGGCGCGTGAGGACGTTGCATCGCGGCTTGCCGGCCTGGAACAGGCGGCCATGTTGCTTCATGCCAAGGTCGCGGATTACCAGCTCCTCAACGAGCAACTGACCGGCAAACTGTCGCGGCAGATGGCGGTGCAGCAAGACCTGCAAGCGCGGCTGTCCACGGCCGAGCATGAGCGCGGCGTTCTCAACGATTGCGCCGCCGCCGCGCAAGAGCGGGCCGCGGGATTCGAGAGAGAATTGCGCTCGCTCCAGCGCCGGACCACGACTCTGCTCGTCGATCACGCCGTGGTGCGCGCACCGACGAGCCATGTCGGGGACGGTGCCGGGGAAGCAGCCGAGTATTGGCGCCGCGCTTCGCAAGCCGAGATCGCGAAATTACGCGAGGAGCGCGACGCGGCGCGCAAGGACTATGCCGCGGTGAGGGTTCAACTCGCGGACCTGCGCTTGCGTGGCATGACCGACGAGCTCACCCATGCCCGTTGCCGCGATGAGAACCGCGAGCTTCAACACAGGCTGGAAACGCAGACGCGCCAGGACCGGCACAGCGGACCGGCCGCGGATGTGAGTGCCGATCTCGAACGGGCATTCGACGAATTGGACCTGCTGGCGACCGGTGAGCTTAGCGCGGCCAACGACGGCGATCCCGCCGGAGTGCGCAAAGCGTCTTGATCGCTGAAGGTCAAATTTTTCGGATTGCAACGCCGGTTGTTCGAAAAGGCAGTGGTGCCCCTAGCCGGGATCGAACCAGCACTCCTTGCGGAACTCGATTTTGAGTCGAGCGCGTCTACCAATTCCGCCATAGGGGCTCAGGCCGGGCGGCCTGGATGGCGCGGGACTATACGGTTGGGGGCCTGTTCGTCAACTGGCCAATTCTCCGGCTGGCCAATTCTCCGGCATGAATTCTCCGGCATGCCGGATGCGACCAAACTGCGTCTTTCGATTTCGTGACGGCGCTGCCATTGTGCAGTGCGGCAAATCTTTCTAGACAAGCGGCGCATCAAAGCGCGGCTGCCGGAGAAGTTCGCTGCGCAATTTTGGGCGACATGCGTTAGGAGTGGCGATGCTTCGCGGACTTTACGACTGGACCTTGTCGCTGGCGGCCCGCAAATCCGCCGAATGGTGGCTGGCCTTCATCGCCTTCGTCGAAAGCTCGGTGTTCCTGGTGCCGGCCGACGTGCTCTATCTGCCGATGGCGCTGTCGCGGCCGGATCGCGCCTACCGTTATGCGCTGATCGCCACCGTCGCCTCGGTGCTGGGCGGCATCGCCGGCTGGTTTATCGGCCACTATGCCTATGACGCGGTGGCGCGGCCGATCCTCGAATTCTACGGCAAATACGACGAGTTCGAGACGCTGCGCGCGGGCGCGGGTGTCGGTTTCATCATCCTGATGCTGATCACTTCGGGCGCGGCCCATTTGCCGCCGATCAAGGTGGTGACGATCCTGTCGGGCGTCATCGGCGTCAATCTGCTGCTGTTCACCGTGCTGGCGATCGTGGCGCGCGGTGGTCGCTTCCTGCTGCTCGCTTGGCTTTTGCGCCGCTATGGCGAGCCGATCCGCGATTTCATCGAAAAGCGCCTCGGCCTGATTGCAGGCACCGCGGCGGCCGCCCTGATTTTGCTCTATATAACCGTCAAATACGCCCTCTGAAGACAGCCATTGCGAGCCGGACGGAGCCGATTGAGATGACAGCGACCATGAATGCCGACGCCGGGCGCCAGCGGACGCGCACGGCTCTGTTCCTCGCCGTCGCCATGGCCGCCACCGTCGGCTCGGCACTCGGCTTCCAGTATCTCGGCGGCTACATTCCCTGCCACCTCTGCCTGGAGCAGCGCACACCCTACTATATCGGCGTGCCGCTGATGGTGCTGGCGGCGATTGCCTCGATGCTGCACGCACCGGCCTGGCTGACGCGCGGCCTGCTGGCTGTCGGCGGCCTGCTGATGCTCTATGGCCTCTATCTCGGCGTCTATCACTCCGGCGTCGAATGGCAGTGGTGGGCCGGCCCGACCGATTGCACCGCGGGTGCCGGACCGGTCGACACCGGCGGCAAGGGCGTGCTCGACGCACTCGACAAATTCGTGCCGCCATCCTGCGACAAGGCGGCGCTGCGCATCCTTGGCCTGTCGCTGGCCGGCTGGAACGCCATCGCCAGCCTGATCCTCGCCGCCGTCGCCTTCCGCGGCGCTTTCACGCGCGACTGATGTAGCGCGATAGCGCCGACGCGAGATCGTTCAAAGAATTCGGCAGGCTGAGTCGTATGGAGTGATTGTCGAGAACCGAAGCGGAGCGGACATTTGGGTCCGTGAGCATCGGAAGCGCAGACAATCGCTCCAGACGGCCGGCCTCCTGAATTCTCGAACGATCTCAGGGTTCGAGTTCGACATCCCAGTACAGATAATCCATCCAGCTTTCATGCAGATGGTTGGGCGGGAACAGGCGGCCGTTATTGTGCAGATCATGCACTGTCGGCTGGAAAGGCTTCTGCAGCGGCCACATCTTGGCGTGCGCCGGCATCATGCCGCCTTTCCTGAGGTTGCAGGGCGAGCAGGCGGCAACGACGTTTTCCCAGGTCGTGGCACCGCCACGGTGGCGGGGGATGACGTGGTCGAAGGTCAGGTCCTCCGGCGTGCCGCAATACTGGCACTGGAAGCGGTCGCGCAGGAAGACGTTGAAGCGGGTGAAGGCCGGATGCCTTGACGGCTTCACATAGGCCTTCAGGCTGACCACGCTCGGCAGCTTCATCGAGAAGGTCGGCGAGGAGACGGCGTGCTCGTATTCGGCGACGATGTTCACCCGGTCGAGGAACACCGCCTTGATCGCGTCCTGCCAGGACCAGAGCGACAAGGGGTAATAGCTGAGCGGACGGTAATCCGCATTCAGCACCAGTGCTGGAAGCCCATCCGGAGATACGGCAACCGTCACGTGTTTACCTCCTTGGTTCTAGAACCGAACGGCGAGGATACTGTAAGCCCGACATGACAGGGATGTGAAGCGGATTGTCGCGTCGTCGAAGCAGCAAAAAGATAGGATTTTCATGCTTTTTTGCGGTTTCAGGCCGGTGGTGCGGCGTCCCGCCCTCTGGTTTCGCGATAATAGGACCAGAAAAGCCGCGATGCGACACCTCGCCACGGGCTCCATGATTCGGCGAGTTGGATCAGTGTTTTCTCCGGCGGACGCGGGTCTATGCCAAGCGCATGGCCGACCGCGCTCTGCAAGGCGACGTCGCGCGCGGGGAAGATGTCGGGATGCCCGGCGGCAAACAACAGGTATACTTCCGCCGTCCACGGACCGATGCCCGGCACCGCCGTCATCGTCGTGATCGCCTCCTGGGCATCGAGCCAATAGAGGTGATGCAGGTCGAGGCCGTCGACCACGGCTTTCGCAATTGCGATCAGGCCACGCTGCTTCGGCCGCGACAGGCCGGCCTCGCGAAACATGTCTTCGCCGGCAGCCAGGATAGCCTGCGGCGTCAGCGGATCGACGAGCTTGGTCAGCCGACCGAAGATTGCATCGGCGCTGGCGCGCGACACTTGCTGGGAAACGACAATCGACGCCAGGCTTCGGAACCCCGGCTCTGAAAGCCGCAGCGGCACCTCGCCGGCCATGCCGCGCACCTTTTCCAGGCGTGGGTCGATCACGCAAAGCGCGTCGAGCCCCCGGGCAATGTCGTCCGATGTCACGATACGCTGCATGCTTTCTTGTTCCTCGACCGGCTGCACGGTAGCAATTGGCAAAACCGCCGCACAACCCGATTGCCGCCCAAGAGATGACACTCCTGACATTCCGCTTCGCGCCGAGCCCCAATGGCGAACTGCATCTCGGGCACGCCTATTCGGCGCTGCTCAACCAGAAGCTCGCGACACAGGCTGGCGGCCGCCTGCTGCTGCGCATTGAGGACATCGACACCACGCGCTGCACGCCGCAATTCGAGGCCGGCGTGCTTGACGATCTGAAATGGCTGGGGTTCGCCTGGGAAGAGCCGGTGCGCCGCCAGTCGGAGCATTTCGCCGAGTACAAGGCGATGCTTGACCGGCTGATCGCGGAAGAACTCGTCTATCCCGCCTTCATGAGCCGCGGCGAGATCCGCGCCTTTATCACCGACAGCGAAAAGCACGGACGCGACTGGCCGCGCGATCCCGACGGCGTACCGCTCTATCCCGCCGCCGACAAGGCGCTGCCGGTGAAGGAACGCAAGCGGCGGATCGCCGAAAACACGCCTTTCGCCTGGCGACTGGATGTCAGCGCGGCCATGGCGCGTGTCGGCAAGGCCCTGTCATGGACCGAGTATTCCGACGAGACGCTGCTTGTGGCACGCTCTATCGAAGCCCGCCCACAGGACTGGGGCGACGTGATCGTGGCGCGTCGCGACATCCCGACCAGCTACCACCTCGCCGTCGTCATGGACGATGCGCTGCAAGGCATCAGCCACGTCGTGCGCGGGCAGGATCTGTTTTCCGCCACCGCCGTGCAGCGCCTGCTGCAGGAACTCCTTGGGCTGCCGCAGCCTGCCTATTTCCATCATCGTCTAATCCTCGGGCCGGATGGACGAAAGCTGTCCAAGAGCCTCGGCGATACCGGCCTTGCCGCCTTGCGCCATGCCGGCGCATCACCCGAAGACATCAGGCGGATGGTCGGGCTTTGAGCCCGACGAGACCAGAGAACGGCCTGCCAAAATGCGCCGGCCGTTGAATTCCGATGATGTATGGATCAACGGTTTCACTTTGCGCGTCGCATTGAAGCGCAGTAGAGCAGCGCCACGTTCAACTTCTCCCCAGCACGGCGGTCTCCGGAACATGCACAGCATCAAGCGGTTCATTCCCGCCACCTTCGTCGTCTTGTGGGCGACCGGCTTCATCGGCGCGCGCTATGCCATGCCATGGGCGGAGCCGTTCACCTTCCTTGCCGCGCGTTTCGTCATCGCCGCCGTCCTGCTGGCCGTCCTGATGCTGGTGCTGGGCTCGAAAAGAGCCACCCGCGAGGAGGCATTGCATGCCACCGGCGCCGGCATACTGATGCACGGCGTCTATCTCGGTGCCGTGTTCTGGGCCATCCACCACGGCATGCCGGCCGGCTTTTCGGCCCTGATCGTCGGCCTGCAGCCGCTGATCACGGCGGTGCTTGCCGGCAAGCTTCTCGGCGAGGCGATCCTGCCACGCCACTGGCTTGGCCTTGGAATCGGCCTCGTCGGCATCGTCATCGTGCTGTGGCCGAAGCTCGGCGCGCTCGGCGGCGGCGTAACAGCGGCGACACTGGCCGCCTCGCTGGTCTCGGTGCTCGGCATGAGCGCCGGCACCATCTGGCAGAAGCGCTTCGCATCCGGCGGCGACCTCGTCGCGGCGACCATGTGGCAATATGTCGGCGGCGCCTCGCTGATGCTCCTGGCTTCGCTCGCCTTCGAGACGCATTCGGTCGTCATCAACGGCGAATTGATCTTCGCCATGGCCTGGCTGGTGCTGGTGCTGTCGCTCGGCGCCATCTTCCTGCTGATGGTGATGATCCGCGACGGCGAGATGTCGAAAGTGGCCTCGCTGTTCTATCTTGTGCCGGCGGTGACGGCCATCATCGCCTGGGCCTTGTTCGACGAGCAACTCAACGTGCTGCAGATTGCCGGCATGGCGATCACCACATTCGGCGTCGGCCTGGCAACGGGCACGGCAGACAAAGGGTGGAATTGTAGAATTGAGGAATTGAGGAATTGAGGAATTGAGGAATTGAGGAATTGAGGAATTGAGGAATTGAGGAATTGAGGAAAATGGGGCCATCCGGTGCTGGGTGCCACTTCTTTAATTCTTCAATTCTTCAATTCTTCAATTCTCCAGTTCCCAAATCCTCCAATTCAGCCGTCATCCAACCCGGGCGCGGGCCTCCAGATAGCGGCTGATCGCGGCATTGAGCTCGCCGCCAAGGATGAAGATCGCCGAGACCATGTAGAGGAAGACCACGGCGATCATGATCGAGGCGAGGCCGGCATAGGTCGTCACGTAGGACGAGAAGTGGTCGAGATAGGTGGCGAAGACAGTCGAGCCGACAAGCCATCCGGACAGCGTGAAGATGATGCCCGGGACGATCGACACCAGGCGGCGCTTGCCCGCCGGCAACCAGAAATGGACGGCGAACAATCCGCCGACGATGACCGCCGAGGCGATCACATAACGCCACAGCGTGATGGTGCCCATATAGGGCTTGATCCAGTCGATATGGGCTTCGGCGAGCCGCGCCAGCAGCGGCGCGAACACCAGAAGCACGCTGATCGCCAGAAACCCGGCCGTTGCGATGAGCACGAAGATGATGCTCTGCACCCGGCGGTAGATGATGCCGCGCGTTTCCGAGACGCGATAGGCGCGGTTGAGCGACGTGCGCAGCGCCTCGATGCCGTTCGAGGCGAAGTAGGCGGCAAGCAGCACGCCATAGGTCAAGAGATCGGTGCGCCTGACGGTCAGCACATTGAGCACTTCGCGCGCGATCGGCTTGGCGATCTGCTCGGGCCAGGTGTCGAACACAAGGTGCACGGCCGTGTCTGAGAACGCCTGCGCGCCGAGGAAGCTCGCCAGCGTCGTGGCAAAGATCAGGAATGGGAACAGGGCCATCAACGATGTGATCGCCAGATGGCTGGCCATCGCCCAGCCGTCATCGGTGTTGAAATGGCCAAGCGCGTCGTAGAGGACCCGTTTGAGTGCAACGATCTTCCGCAACAAGAACCGTGCCCTCCAATTGTCTCCACGCCGGGAATATGGGAAGGGATTGCGGCAAATGGCAACCCTTGGCGAAACCACGAACAGTTCAACGCAAGAGTTGCGCCCGATCATCGTCACCGGCGCATCTTCCGGAATTGGTGCGTATTGCGCCCGTGCGTTAAAGGCGGAAGGCTGGCGGGTGTTCGCCACCGCGCGCAAGCCGCAGGACATCGCCGCCCTCGAGATCGACGGTATCGAGGCTTTCTATCTCGATTATTGCGAACCGGATTCCATCGCCGCGCTGGTGGCGGCGGTGCTCGAACGCACCGGCGGCAGGCTCGACGCCCTGTTCAACAATGGCGCCTATGCGCAAGGCGGCGCCGTCGAGGATCTGCCCGTTGCCGCGCTCAAGGAGCAGTTCGAGGCGAATTTCTTCGGCTGGCATGACCTGACCCGCCGGCTGGTGCCGGTGATGCGCCGCCAGGGGCACGGCCGCATCGTCCACTGCTCGTCGATCCTCGGTTTGATGCCAGTGCGTTTTCGCGGCGCCTATTCGGCATCGAAACACGCCTTGGAGGCCTTGATGCTCTGCCAGCGCCAGGAACTGGCCGGCAGCGGCATCCATGTCTCTCTGATCGAGCCCGGGCCGGTAAAGTCGAAAATCGCCAGCAACGCGCTGCCCTGGTTCTTGAAGCACATCGAGCACGAGACTTCAGTCCACCGCCTCGACTATGCGGCGCAACTGGAGCGGCTGCGGGCCGGCGGCAGTCAATCGGCCTTGAAACCCGGACCGGAGGTGGTTCATGCGGCGCTGCGCCATGCACTTCTGTCGCGGCGCCCGCGCCCGCACTATGTGGTAACAGTGCCGGCCAGAATCGGTGCGGCGCTCAAACGCATCCTGCCCGCTTCGATGCTCTATCGCCTGCTCGCCAAGCGAGCCTGAAGCCAAACAACTGGAAACGCAATAATGGCATCCGTCTTCAACATCCTCGCCATCCTGGTCATGGTCGCCGTGGTGATCGTCCTCGTTCGCGGCCTTATCAACATGATGCGAGGCGGTTCCGGCTTCACCTCGAACAAGCTGATGCAGACGCGCGTTCTGTTGCAGGCCGTGGCGCTGGCGCTGATCCTGCTTGCGGTGTATTTCACCCGCAAGTGAGATATCGGCTGCCGGGAGGCGACGTGGTCAAGCTCAACAAGATCTACACCCGCACCGGCGATGACGGCACCACGGGTCTCGGCACCGGCGAACGGCGACTGAAATCCGATCTGCGGGTGGACGCCTACGGCACCGTCGACGAGGCCAATGCCTGCATCGGCATCGCCAGGGTCCACACGGCATCGAGCCACCCCGCGATCGACGCCATGCTCTCCCGCATCCAGAACGATCTATTCGATCTCGGCGCGGATCTCGCCGTGCCCGACGACGGCAAGCCGCTGGGCTATGAGCCGCTTCGCATCGTCGCCGTGCAGACCGATCGGGTCGAGAAGGAGATCGACCTGCTCAACAAGGGGCTCCAGCCGCTCAAATCCTTCGTGCTCAATGGCGGCACACCGGCGGCCGCCGCCCTGCACCTCGCCCGCACCGTGGCACGGCGGGCCGAACGGCTGATGGTGGCCCTGGCCCAGGACCCGAACGAACACGTCAACAGCGACGGACTGAAATACATCAACCGCGTCTCGGATTTCCTGTTTGTCGCCGCCCGGGCGGTCAATGACAACGGAAACGCCGACGTGTTATGGGTTCCGGGCAAGAACCGCTGATTGTCGAAAGCCGAAGGGGCCTGCGGCATGTTCATCCCGCTCTACGATACCAACAGGCTGCGGCACATCAGGCTGCAATATGTGACGATCGGGCTGATCGCGGTCAACGCCCTGGTCTACCTCGCCACTGCGATCGGCGGCGAGAATTTCTCCAATGCCGCCGTGCTTGGCCTCGGCTTCATCCCCTCGGTCGTGCATGACACCGCCGAACTCGACCCGCGCTTTGTCGTCATCCCCGAAAGCCTGAGCTATCTCACCTATTCCTTCCTGCACGCCGACATCTTCCACCTCGGCGGCAACATGCTGTTCCTGTGGGTGTTTGGCGACAATGTCGAGGATGCGCTCGGCCACGTCCGCTATCTCATCTTCTACCTGTTGTGCGCCGTTGCGGGAGCGGCCTTCCAGGGGCTCGTCGCCTGGGATTCGCAGGTGCCGCTGATCGGCGCGTCCGGGGCCATCGCCGGCGTGGTCGTCGCCTATCTGATCCTTTATCCCAGAGTAAAGGTCTGGGTGCTGGCCTTTGCCCGCATCCCGTTGCGCATTCCGGCCTTCATCCCGCTCATTCTGTGGGTGCTGTTCCAGGTGGTGATGTTTGCCGCCGGCGGCGAGGATCAGATCTCCTGGGCCTGCCACATCGGCGGCATCATCGCCGGCGCCGTTCTGGTGCTCATATTGCGCAGCCGCGGTGTGCCGCTGTTTGCAGGCCCTGACGAAGATGTCGCGCCCAGCGCTCCCACCCAACAGCCGGTTGCTACGGAACCGCTGATCCCCGACCCACCCGCCGCGACACCGCGCTGGGGGCGAGGAAACGCGTCCAGCTCGGACTGAACCGATTTGAGCAGCTTGCGGCGTATTGACGTGCAGGGTTGCCGCAACTACGGAAACGTCTCCGCCGCAGCCTAAGGCGGTCAAAGACCAGAATTTCCATCCGGAATGTCGGCTTTCGACAACTCAGCAGGGGCGCAGGCTGCTATAGGCGCGCCCAACTATCTCAAGAGAGGTGACAGGCAAATGAAGATCCTTGTGCCCGTGAAGCGGGTTGTGGATGCGAATGTGAAGGTTCGCGTGAAGGCCGATGGTTCGGCGGTTGAACTCGCCAACGTCAAGATGGCGATGAACCCGTTCGACGAGATCGCTGTGGAAGAAGCAATCCGGCTGAAGGAAGCCGGCAAGGCGGAAGAGATCATCGTCGTGTCGATCGGCCCGCAGCAGGCGCAGGAAACCCTGCGCACCGCGCTCGCCATGGGCGCCGACCGCGCCATTCTGGTCAAGACCGACGAGCAGACCGAGCCGCTCGGCGTCGCCAAGGTGCTGAAGGGCGTGGTCGAGGCAGAGCAGCCCGGCCTCGTCATCCTCGGCAAGCAGGCGATCGACGACGATTCCAACCAGACCGGCCAGATGCTGGCGGCGCTTCTGGGCTGGGCGCAGGGCACCTTCGCTTCCAAGGTCGTGCTCGACGGCGACAAGGCCAAGGTGACGCGCGAAGTCGATGGCGGCCTGCAGACCGTGGAATTGAAGATGCCGGCGATCGTGACCGCCGACCTTCGCCTCAACCAGCCGCGCTATGCCTCGCTGCCCAACATCATGAAGGCAAAGAAGAAGCAGCTCGACGAGAAATCGCCCGCCGACTACGGAGCCGACGTCAAGCCGCGCCTCAAGGTCATCAAGACCGAGGAGCCAGGTGGCCGCAAGGCGGGCGTCAAGGTCAAGAGCGTCGCCGAACTGGTCGACAAGCTGAAGAACGAAGCCGGCGTGCTCTAGGAAATCCGATGAGGCCGGCCTGCAAACGGCCGGTTTCTCCGCTTCCGGTGCTCACGTACTGAAGTACGCTCCGCTCCGGTTCTCGAAACCAACCGTTTTCGACTCGGCCTGACCGGATTTCAGGGAGCCGCGAAACGAAAGTCAGGAATATCATCAATGGCTATTCTTCTGATTGCCGAACACGACAACGCCACCCTTTCCGACCAGACCGCCAAGGCGCTGTCGGCGGCCCTGCAGATCGGTTCGGACGTGCATGTGCTGGTGGCTGGCAAGAGCGCCAAGAGCGCAGCCGATGCTGCCGCCAAGCTGAAGGGCGTCACCAAGGTGCTGCTCGCGGAAGCCGACGAACTCGCCGAGCGTCTCGCCGAACCGACAGCGGCACTGGTCGTGTCGCTGGCAGGCGCCTACGACACCATCATCGCGCCGGCGACCTCGTCGGGCAAGAATGTCGCGCCGCGCGTGGCTGCCCTGCTCGACGTCGCGCAGGTCTCCGAAATCATCGAAGTGGTATCGCCCGACACCTTCAAGCGGCCGATCTATGCCGGCAACGCCATCCAGACGGTGCAGTCGAGCGACGCCAAGAAGGTGATCACTGTCCGCACCGCCTCCTTCCAGGCTGCCCCCGAAGGCGGCTCGGCGGCGGTCGAGACCGTCAAGGCGGCGACCAATCCCGACCTGTCCTCCTTCGTCGAAAACAAGCTTTCGGAGACCGACCGTCCGGAACTGACCTCGGCCAAGATCATCATCTCGGGCGGCCGCGCGCTCGGTTCCTCGGAGAAGTTCCAGGAAGTCATCCTGCCGGTCGCCGACAAGCTCGGTGCCGCCGTCGGCGCTTCGCGCGCCGCCGTCGATGCCGGCTATGCGCCGAACGACTGGCAGGTCGGCCAGACCGGCAAGGTCGTCGCCCCCGATCTCTACATCGCGGTAGGCATCTCCGGCGCCATCCAGCACCTCGCCGGCATGAAGGATTCGAAGGTCATCGTCGCCATCAACAAGGACGAGGAGGCGCCGATCTTCCAGGTTGCCGACTACGGCCTCGTCGGCGATCTCTTCGTCATCCTGCCGGAGTTGCAAAAGGCGCTTTGACGCTTTCTGCCAAAGCGTATTAAATAGTGAGGGCGGGGTAGACGAAGTCGCCCCGCCCTTTTAGTTTGCACCGCACAAAAAGCAGGCCGCAAAGGCATTTTGACGGGATCGGTGTAATGAGCAAGATCGAGACGATCGGCATCATCGGCGCGGGCCAGATGGGCGGAGGTATCGCCCATGTCTCCGCGCTTTCGGGCTACAAGGTGCTGATCTACGATATATCGCCCGACCGCATCGAGAAGGGCATCGCCACCATCAGCGGCAACATGGCCCGCCAGGTGGGTTCCGGCAAGCTCGAAGAGAAGGTGCGCAACGAAGCGATGGCGCGCATCTCTTCCGCGCCAGCGATGGCGGATCTTGCCGGCGCCGATCTGGTGATCGAGGCGGCGACCGAGGACGAGACCGTCAAGCGCAAGATCTACGCCCAGCTCTGTCCGCAGCTCAATCCCGAAGCCATCCTGGCGACCAACACTTCGTCGATCTCGATCACGCGGCTTGCCGCGCAAACCGACCGGCCGGAGCGGTTCATCGGCATACATTTCATGAACCCGGTGCCGCTGATGAAGCTGGTCGAACTGGTGCGCGGCATCGCCACCGAGGACCGGACCTTCGAGGCGGCCAAGACCTTTGTGAAGCAGCTCGACAAGACGATCACGGTCTCGGAGGATTTTCCGGCCTTCATAGTCAATCGCATCCTGCTGCCGATGATCAACGAAGCGATCTACACGCTCTATGAGGGTGTCGGCTCGGTCGACGCCATCGACACCGCCATGCGGCTCGGCGCCAACCATCCGATGGGGCCGCTGCAGCTTGCCGATTTCATTGGTCTCGATACCTGCCTGTCGATCATGCAGGTGCTGCACGACGGCCTGTCGGATTCGAAATACCGTCCTTGCCCCCTGCTGGTGAAATATGTCGAGGCCGGCTGGCTCGGCCGCAAGACCGGGCGCGGCTTCTACGACTATCGCGGCGAGCATCCCGTTCCGACGCGCTGATCAGATTCGCGTCAGCAGCAGGCTCTTTTCGGGACCGGTTCTGATCGAGACCGACAAACAGTTGCCGGGATGATCAAGGATTGGTGAGCACGTGCCGTGTTCGCGGTGACGCACTACCAGCGCACGAAAAACCGCCCGCCAAGCGCACCAAGCAGCGCCAGTACAGCGATCGCGATCGTGTACCAGGTAGCAACGAAAAGCGGCGAATCGTCGAAGCAATGGGCGGCGTAGAAGGTCGCCGACAGCCCGCCGGCGAGCAGGCCCGCGACCGCGCCTGCAAGCACCGGTCGTGTCGGCGCGCCGTAGCGCAGCATCCACAGGAAGATGGCAAGCGGTCCGATCCCGATCAAAGGGATGAATGTCATGCAGATCATCATGTTGGAGCCGACCATCCTTGTGCCCCACAGCGCCTCCGGCACCATGAAAAGCTCCAGAACCGCCGCCACGGCTACCAGCACCGGCGCCGCGGCCATCCAAGCCATTGCCCGACGCGTCGAAGCTCCCGGCGTCGACAAGTCGCGGATCAGGGCAAAGGCACTGACGGCAAGCACGATGGTGAAAACAAACTTGGAGAGAAAGCGCATCGTATGCGCGGCCGCCATGAAGTCCGGGCGCGGGCCGATGGTCAGCAGGAAAACGACGGCGGCGATCACCGCTGCAGCACCGGCGGCCATCCACCAGGCCGATTGCAACGGCATCGCCTTGCTACCGGCATCGGCGTCCAGCGCCTTGATGAGATCGTCCGTCCTCATGTCATTCCCGCCCGAATCGCTTGGCTATCGCGGCAAGTCCCCGATGCAGCGACACACGCACCGCCGTCTCGCTGATACCGAACCTTGCCGCCGTCTCTCCGATAGAGCGGCCTTCCACCGATACGGCTGAGACCACCGAGCGCTGTGCCGGCGACAGGCCATCCAAAGCCCGGTTGATGTCGCGCTCGCTGACGGTTTCCGTTTCCGGCTCGGCGAATGTCTCGGCGATATCGTCGATATCGATCTCGATGCGCCGTCCACGCCGCCGGAACGCGTCGATAAGCTTGAAGCGGGCGATTGCATAGATCCACGGCAACACCGGCGCGTCCTGGCGCCAGGTATGTCGTTTCACATGAATGGCCAGCAACGTTTCCTGCACGACATCCTCGGGATCGACCCCGCCCTGCACGATCTTGCGCCTGACAAAACCGCGCACCAGCGCGGCAATCCGGTGCAGAAAGTCGGCATAGGCCCTTTCATCTCCCGCGATCGCGGCCCGCATCAGCCGGGAAAGCTCGGCCTCGTTCTTGCCGCTCACAAGAGTTCACTCCCCCGATTTTCGCGTCTCGGCGCTGATTTGTTACGTGGCCGGCGAAATAATGTCCAAGCCAAACTAGCGGCAAATCACGAAACTTTGCAGGCGCTCGATCAAAATCAGCAAAGCAATGTTGACTATCCCGGTCAGGTATCGATAGGTGCAGCCCTGACAGACCGAAGACCCGCAGAACGAGGACATGCCATGAAATACGCCCTTTCCACCCTCGTCGGCGCCACCGCGCTGGCAATCATCCTGCTCGCCGGTCCGGCGATGGCGGAAGATGATGGCATCATTGTTTACAACGCCCAGCACGAGAGCCTGACCAAGGCGTGGGCCGAAGGCTTCACCAAGGAGACCGGCATCAAGGTAACCGTGCGCAATGGCGGCGACAGCGATTTCTCGAACCAGATCGTCGCCGAGGGCGCTGCTTCGCCCGCAGACGTGTTCCTGACGGAAAACTCGCCAGCCATGGTGCTGGTCGAAAATGCCGGCCTGTTCGCGCCGGTCGAAGCCGACACGCTGGCCCAGGTTCCCCAGGACTATCAGCCGGCCAGCGGCAAATGGGTCGGCGTCGCGGCGCGCAGTACGGTCTTTGCCTATAACAAGACCAAGCTAAGCGCCGACCAGCTACCCAAGTCGATGCTTGACCTCGCGGATCCGAGCTGGAAGGGCCGTTGGGCCGCTTCACCATCGGGCGCCGATTTCCAGGCCATCGTCAGTGCGCTGCTGCAGCTCAAGGGCGAGGCCGCCACGGCGGACTGGCTGAAGGCGATGAAGACCAACTTCACCGCCTACAAGGGCAACAGCACGGTGATGAAGGCGGTCAACGCCGGCGAAATCGAAGGCGGCGTGATCTACCATTATTACTATTTCGGCGATCAGGCCAAGACCGGCGAAAACAGCAAGAATGTCGCGTTGCACTATTTCAAGAGCCAGGATCCGGGCGCATTCGTTTCGATCTCCGGTGGCGGTGTGCTGGCTTCGAGCAAGCATCCGAAGGAAGCCCAGGCCTTCCTGAAATGGGTGACCGGCAAGGGCGGCCAGGACGTGCTGAAGACCGGCGATTCCTTCGAATACGCGGTCGGCAAGGGTGCGGAGTCCAACCCGAAGCTGGTACCGCTCGCCGATCTGCAGGCGCCAAAGGTCGATGCCACGAGGCTGAACTCCAAGAAGGTCACCGACCTGATGACGGCAGCCGGCTTGCTTTAGTTGACATTCCTCCTAAAAGGACAACCGACCACGCTCCCGCGGAAATTCGCCTTCCGCGGGAGTGATTTTGTTTTTCGAGATGGCATTCGTCGATGACGACACGCTGTGTTCCCGACCGCGATCGCGGTCCTTCAATTGCTGCCGCTGGACGCCAACGGCGTGGCGTCTGACCTGATGCAGTCTGCGGTCGATCTTGCGCGCTCGGGCCTGCCTTCGGGCACAGGCCGAAGGTCTCGGCGGCGCGTACCGCTTTGGCTGGTCATCGTCGCTATCTTCGTTGCGCTGCTGGCGCTGCTGCCGCTCGCCTTCATCATCTGGATCGCAGTGCAGACCGGCTGGGAAACCGTCTCGGCGCTGGTCTTCCGGGCACGTGTCGGCGAGCTTCTGGTCAACACTGTCCTGCTGGTGCTGCTCTGCGTGCCGATCACCATCGTGCTGTCGGTTGCACTGGCCTGGCTGACCGAGCGCAGCAACCTGCCGGGCGCCCGGTTCTGGGCGTGGCTGTGCGTGGCGCCGCTCGCCATTCCCGCTTTCGTGCACAGCTATGCTTGGATCACCATGGTGCCAGGACTGCACGGCCTGTGGGCCGGCGTCCTGATTTCCGTGATCGCCTATTTCCCCCTCCTGTATCTGCCGGTGTCGGCGGCGCTGCGCCGTCTCGATCCCGCCCTCGAGGACGCCGCCGCCGCACTCGGCCTTGGGCCCCGGCGCGTGTTTTGGCGTGTCGTGCTGCCGCAATTGCGGCTCGCGATCTGCGGCGGCTCGCTGCTGGTCGGTCTGCATCTGCTGGCTGAGTACGGCCTCTATGTCTTCATCCGCTTCGACACCTTCACCACGGCGATCGTCGACCAGTTCCAGTCGACCTTCAACGGGCCGGCTGCCAACATGCTGGCCGGCGTACTGGTAAGCTGCTGTTTCGTGCTGCTCGGCCTCGAAGTGCTGGTGCGCGGCGAGGAGCGCTATGCCCGCGTCGGCTCGGGCGCCGCGCGCTATCAGCAGCGCACAAGCCTCGGACGGGCCACCGGACCTTGCCTGGCCTTGCTTGTCGTCACCACGCTGCTGGCGCTTGGCGTGCCTTTCGTCACCATTGGCGGCTGGCTTGCCGCCGGCGGCGCGGCTGTCTGGCGCTTCGACGAGATAGGGCTGGCGCTTGGCCAAACGCTGTTCCTGGCGCTCGCCGGCGCATTGCTCGCCACGGTCGCCGCCATGCCGATGGCCTGGATCTCGATCCGCGCGCCGGGGCCATTGCAGCGCCTGCTGGAGGGCTGCAACTACATCGTCGGCTCGTTGCCGGGGGTCGTCATTGCGCTGGCGCTGGTCACCATCACCGTGCGCATCGCGTTTCCGCTCTACCAGACCCTGTTCACCATCCTGATGGCCTATGCGCTGATGTTCCTGCCGCGCGCGCTGGTCAGCCTGCGCGCGTCGATCGCGCAGGCACCTGTCGAACTCGAACGGGCAGCTTCCAGCCTCGGCCGGCCGCCGCTGCAGGCGCTGTGGTCGACCACGATCCGCCTGTCGGCGCCAGGTGCAGCAGCCGGCATGGCGCTCGTGGCACTCGGCATCATGAACGAACTGACCGCCACCCAGATGCTGGCGCCGAACGGCACCCGCACGCTGGCGATGGCGTTCTGGTCCTACAGCAGCGAGATTGATTATGCCTCTGCGGCACCTTACGCCTTCATCATGGTGGCCATGTCGCTTCCCTTGACCTGGCTGCTTTATGTCCAGTCGAAACGGATGGCCGGACGATGAGCTTTCTCGAGATCAGCGGCCTGCACAAGCATTACGGCCCGGTCGCGGCGCTTGCTGGCGTCGACCTCAGCGTCGCCAGTGGCAGCCGCACGGCGATTGTCGGCCCATCGGGCTGCGGCAAGACGACCCTGCTGCGGCTGATCGCCGGCTTCGAGGCCCCGGATCGGGGCCGCATCATGCTCGACGGCGAGGTTCTGGCCAATGGTGACGGTGCCGTGCCGGCACATCGCCGCGGCATCGGCGTGGTGGCGCAGGACGGCGCCCTGTTCCCGCATCTGACCATCGGCGACAATATCGGCTTCGGCATGGCGCGTGGCGAAGAAAAGCGCACCGAGCGCATCGTCGAGCTCGCCTATATCGTCGGGCTCGACAAGGCGATCCTCAAACGCCGCCCGCACGAACTCTCCGGCGGCCAGCAGCAGCGCGTTGCGCTGGCCCGCGCCATGGCGATGAAGCCCAGGCTGATGCTTCTTGACGAGCCGTTCTCGGCGCTCGATACCGGCCTGCGCGCCTCGATGCGCAAGGCGGTGGCCGAGCTTCTGGAAACCGCCGGCATCACGACCATCCTGGTGACGCACGACCAGGCCGAAGCGCTGTCCTTCGCCAGTCAGGTCGCGGTGATGCGCGACGGCAAGTTCTCGCAGATCGGTACGCCACGCGAACTCTATTTCAAGCCGAAGGACAGGATGATCGCCGAATTCCTCGGCGACGCCATCATCCTGCCGGCAAAGATATCCGCTGGCTTCGCCAGCTCGCCGCTCGGCCGCATCGCGGTCGACACCAACGACAGCCGCGACGTTGCCCGCATCATGCTGCGGCCGGAGCAGATCGCGCTGAAAAGAACGTCGCGCGAGGGCATGTCGGGCACTTCGGACATGCTGTTCGGCGAAGTGACGGAATCGGAATTCGCCGGCTCGATGTGCACGGTCGCGGTGCGGCTTCTGAACAACGCCGATCCGCCCGATGCGGCCGCGATCGGCAACACGCCGCTGGTGCTGCGCAAACCGGGCATGGACGCGCCGGCGGTCGGCGAGATCGTCCGGCTGACCGTGTCGGGAAAGGCGCATGTCTTTGCCTGAACGCCGACGCGTAGGACATATCGTTCGGATTAGCCGACGCGCTTTCCGGCGTGATCGAACCAATGCAGCTTTTCTGCCTTGGCAACCACGCGCAACTGATTGCCGACCGTAGCGGTCGCGCGACCAGCGACACGCACGATGATGCTGCTGCCACCCGCGGCACAGTGAAGAAAACTCTCGGCACCTACCGGTTCGACGGCCGCGACCAGCGCCGGCAGGACGAGTGCGCCGGACGGCGCCTCCGCATTGAAGGTAACGTCGGCATCCTCGGGCCGAAAACCGACTGTCGCGGCTCTTGCCTGCTCAGGCGCGAAGGCAATCGCCGTGCCGTCAGCTAGCATCGGGCCCGAGGAGCCTGCGGTCAACGCCAGGAGATTCATCGGCGGCGCGCCGATGAAGGAAGCGACGAACGTCGAAGCCGGTTTCTCGTAGACGTCGAGCGGCGCCCCCATCTGCTCGACCAGTCCGGCATTCATGACAACGAGGATGTCGGCCAGCGTCATCGCCTCGAGCTGGTCGTGGGTGACATAGACCGACGTGACGCCGAGCGAGCGCTGCAGGTTCTTGATCTCGACCCGCATCTGGCCGCGCAATTTGGCATCGAGATTGGAGAGCGGCTCGTCGAACAGGAAAACGCGCGGGTTGCGCACAATGGCACGGCCCATGGCGACCCGCTGGCGCTGGCCGCCGGACAGCTCGCGCGGGCGTCGGTCGAGCAGTGTTGAAAGTTCCAGCACCTTCGCCGTCGAACGGACCCGGCTGTCGATCTCGTCTTTCGGCGTGCCGCGGTTGCGCAACCCGTAGGCCATATTGTCGTAGACCTTCATATGCGGGTAGAGCGCATAATTCTGGAACACCATGGCGATGTCACGCTCGGTCGGGCCGATGGAGTTGACGATCTTGCCGTCGATCGCAACCGTTCCCGAGGAGATGGTTTCGAGCCCGGCGATCATTCTGAGCAGCGTGGACTTGCCGCAGCCGGATGGGCCGACCAGCACGCAAAGCTGCTTGTCGGGAACGGCGATGGAAACCCCCTTCACGGCCTCGAAGCCGCTCGGGTAGACCTTCTTAACGTCCTTCAGATCGACGGTCGCCATCAGCTTCTCACTTTTCGGAATCGACTAGGCCGCGAACGAACCAGCGTTGCATCAGCACCACGACCAGGATCGGCGGCACGATGGCCAGCATCGCTGTGACCATGACCAGGTGCCATTGCGTATCGGCATCGGCGAAGGAGACCATCCTCCTGAGCGCGATGACGATCGTATTCATGTTGTTGCTGTTGGTGACAAGCAACGGCCATAGATACTGTGTCCAGCCATAGATGAAGAGGATGACGAACAGCGCGGCAATGTTTGTGCGCGACAATGGCAACAGGATATCGAAGAAGAAGCGCCACGGCCCTGCACCGTCTACACGCGCCGCCTCCACGAGTTCACCTGGAATTGTCATGAAAAACTGTCGAAACAGCAATGTGGCGGTGGCCGAGGCGATCAGCGGGATGATCAGGCCGGCGTAGGTGTCGATCATGCCGAGATCGACCATCACCTTGTAGGTGGGCAGGATGCGCACCTCAACGGGAAGCATCAGGGTGATGAAGATCAGCCAGAAGAAGACCATCCGCAGCGGAAAACGGAAGAACACGATCGCATATGCCGACAGGATCGAGATGAAAATCTTCCCCACCGCGATGCCGAGCGCCATGACCGTGGTGTTGAGCAGCAATCGACCGACACTGACGCCGCCGATGCGGCCGACACCGCCGAACAGCGCTTCGCTATAATTGTTCCAGAACTGATCGCCGGGCAGGAGCGGCAATGGCGGCTTAAGGATCGTTTGCAGCGTCTGCGTCGAGGCAACGAATGTGTAGTAGATCGGGAAGGCGACGATCAATATGCCGAGGATGAGCACGGCATGGGCGAGGAAAATGCGAGACGAGGACTGACCGATCATCGCTTGCCTCAGCCGTAATGGACTTTGCGTTCCACGTAGCGGAACTGGATGGCGGTGAGCGAGATCACGATGATCATCAGGATGACCGACTGCGCCGCCGAGTCACCGAGGATCAGATTGACGAAGCCGTCATTGTAGACCTTGTAAACCAGCGTCTCAGTCGCCTTGCCCGGACCGCCGCCGGTGACGGCATGGACGATGCCGAACGTGTCGAACAGGGCATAGACGGTGTTGACGACCAGCAGGAAGAAGGTCGTCGGCGCAAGCAGCGGGAAGACGATGGTCCAGAATCGCTTGGTCTCGCCGGCCCCGTCCATGGCCGCCGCTTCGATCAAGGTTTTCGGCACCGCCTGCAGGCCTGCGACGAAGAACAGGAAATTGTAACTGATCTGCTTCCAGGCAGCGGCGGACACCAGCAGGATCATGGCGTGGGTGCCGTTGAGCAGCGGATCCCAGGCGATGCCGAAACTTCTCAGCATGTAGGCCAGCGACCCGATCGACGGATTGAAGAGGAACAGCCACAGCATACCGGCAATCGCCGGCGCCACCGCGTAGGGCCAGATCAACAGCGTGCGGTAAAGACCTTTGCCGCGCACCACCTTCTCTGCCATGACCGCGAGCAGGAGTGCCACGCACATGGCGACGATAGCGGTCGCAAGGGAAAACACCACCGTCACCTTGATCGAGTTGAGGTAGGCTGGATCGGCAAGCACCTTCCTGAAATTGGCAAACCAGACGAACCTGGTCCTCAGTCCGAACGGGTCCTGCCTGAGCATGGACTGATAGAACGCCTGACCGGCCGGCCAGTAGAAAAAGACGAGCGTGATGGCAAGTTGCGGTGCCACCAAGAGGTAGGGGAGGACCTTGTTGGGAAAGACGACGCGAGGGGTCAAGGAGCCACTCCGGGCTGGTTAGTCGGGTGGCACCATATGGTGCCCTTCTCTGTCAAAGGTGGCATTGATGGACGTTTCGGATTCGGCAGCATCGACAATTGGCGAAATCACAGCAAATCTCCCCCTCTCCGGGGGGAGATCCCTGACAGGACGGTGGGTGCGCAGTAGAACAAGGACTTTTGCGCCCGCTTTAGTTCCCCAGCGCTTCCTTGATCGCGGCATTGCCGCGTGTGACCGCATTGTCGAGCGCCTGCTGCGCGGTTTGCTGGCCGGCGAGCATCTTCTCGAACTCCTCGTTCTGGATATCGCGCACCTGCGGCAGATTCGGCAGACGTACGCCCTTCGAATTGTCGGTCGGCGCCTTACCCGTCATCTGCAGGATCGGGGTCTCGCGACCGACGTTCTTGTCATAGAAACCGGATTTGTTGGTCGCTTCATAGGCCGCCAGCGTTACCGGCAAATAGCCCGACTTCTGGTGCAGGTACTCCTGCACGTCGGTCTTCGACAAATAGGCGAAGAAAGCAGCCACTCCCTTGTATTCCTCGTCGGATTTGTCCGCGAAAACCCACAGGCTGGCGCCACCCGGCGTCGTGTTCTGCGGCGCGCCCTTGGCGTCGCTGTCATAGGGCAATTGGCCGATGCCGTAATTCATGCCGGACTTGACGATATCGCCGAGCCCGCCGGAGGATTCGGTCATGATCCCGCATTCGCCAGCAAGGAAGATCTGCTTGGCTTCGGAGGTGCGCCCGCCATATTTGAAGGTGCCGTCCTTGGCGAGGTCTGCGAGCGCCTGGAAGTGATTGACGAAAATCGGCGCATTGATCTTGAGTTCGACATCGCCGCCGGCCAAGCCATTCTGCTGGGTGGCCCATGGCACATCATTCCAGGCAGCGAAATTCTCCAGATGGATCCAGGTCAGCCAGGTCGAGGTGTAGCCGCAGGCGGCCGCGCCGCTCGCCTTGATCTTCTTGGCATCTTCCCACACCTCATTCCAGGTCTTGGGTGGGCTGCCGACGTCGAGACCAGCCTTCTGGAAGATGTCCTTGTTGTAATAAAGGATCGGCGAAGAGGAGTTGTAGGGGAAGGACAGCATGGTGCCGTCCGGCTTCGAATAATAGCCGACGATGCCTGGCAGGTATTGGCTCTTGTCAAAGGTCATTCCAGCGCTGGTCAATACATCGGCTGCCGGCTTGATTGCGCCTTCGGCTGCCATCATCACGCCGGTGCCGACGTCGAACACCTGGATAATGTCGGGCGCCTGGCCGGCGCGGTAGGCGGCGATGCCGGCATTCAGCGTCTCGGGATACGTGCCCTTGAACACCGGAACGAGCTCATAATCGCTCTGGCTGGCATTGAAATCCTTGGAGATCTTGTCGACGACCTCGGCATTGGCGCCAGTCATGGCGTGCCACCAGCTGATCTGCGTGACAGCAAAAGCGGAGGCGGTGGAAAGCAGCGTAAAGGTGGCGGCAACACCGGCCGCGAAGCCGAAGGACTTCATGTTTCATCTCCCGTTTGTCATTGGCGAAAGGGGCACTCCCGCACAGGCAATATGTGTCGGTCATGACAATCAGACAACGGCTTTGTTGCAGATCGATGAACTTCATCTCTGCCTGAAGCAATGCTCGCCTCCCCGTAACAGACTACGGCAAAGCAATGGCGTTAGCCGACTTAGCGCGACAACGAACAGCGCAGGGACCGTCTTCAGGACCGGGCTCCGCCAAGCTGGTTTTCGGGTATGACAATGCTGATTACAGCTGCAGCAGCCGTGAAACGGTGAGTTGCTCTAAAGGCTTTCGGGTTTGAGCACCGTCTCGACCAGTCTCCTGGCATCCGGCCCCGACCATTCGGCCGGGCCGTTCATATGGGCGAGCAGGCAGCCCTCGCCGTCGATCAGCATGGTGACGGGAAGGCCGAGCGCCAGGCCGCGCTTCTTGAGGTCGTTGAACAGCGCCATCGTCGAATCCCTGTAGTAGCCGAGCGTCGCGACGCCGGTATCCCTGAGGAACTTCTTCGGCTTCACATCGTCGCCGGCATCGACATTGACCGCGACCACTTCGAAGGCATCGCTGCCCTTTTCCTTCTGCAAGGCGTCGAGCGCCGGCATTTCGGCGCGGCAGGGCGCGCACCACGTTGCCCACAGATTGAGCAGCACGGTCTTGCCGGCATGATCGGCGATCGTCATCGGCTTGCCGTCCGGACCGTTGAAGGCGAGGCTCCTCATTGACNCGGCGACCACCTGAAAGGCGTCGCTGCCCTTTTCCTTCTGCAGTGCATCGAGCGCCGGCATTTCGGCACGGCACGGCGCGCACCATGTCGCCCAGAGATTGAGCAGCACGGTCTTGCCGGCAAGGTCGGCAAGCGTCATCGGCTTGCCGTCCGGACCGTTAGAGGCGAGGCTTTTCAAGGATTGCGGCGGATCGGCCGGCAACAGTGCAGCGACTTCACCGGTGGCCGAGGCCGCGATCTTTTTGGCACGGTCGCTCTTGGCGGCGCAGGCGACATCGTCCTTGCTGTCACCGACGGCTGCTTGTGCCGGTGCATTGTTGCCAGACCGGCTCTCGCTGACATATACCGCGACCGCGCCGGCCAGCGCGCCCGCCACCAAGGCGGCGAGGATCAGGCGCGGGGCCGGGAAGAATTTATTACCGTCTGCCATTTTCTCAGAAGTGCTCCGAATCACGGGTTATAGCCATGAGCGACAAGAAGACCAGCAACCAGATGTGGGGCGGACGTTTTGCCTCGGGTCCGGCCGCGATCATGGAAGCGATCAACGCGTCGATCTCCTTCGACCGAAAACTCTATGCGCAGGACATCAAAGGCTCGATCGCCCATAGCGAGATGCTGGCGCAGACGGGCATTATTTCGGCGGCCGATCAAGAAAAAATCGCTCACGGGCTGAACACGATCCTGAATGAGATCGAGGCCGGAAGCTTCGAGTTCTCGACCCGGCTCGAAGACATCCACATGAACATAGAGGCCCGCCTTGCCGACCTGATCGGCCCGGCCGCCGGCCGGCTGCACACCGCACGCTCGCGCAACGACCAGGTGGCGGTGGATTTGAGGTTGTGGGTCAAGGACGAGTGCTTTCGCGTCGCCGAGGCGTTGAAAGGGCTGATCAAGGCGCTGCTGGAGCGGGCCGAGGAGCATGCGGCGACGGTGATGCCGGGCTTCACCCATATGCAGGCGGCGCAACCGGTGACCTTCGGCCATCACTGCATGGCCTATGTCGAAATGTTTTCGCGTGACCTGTCGCGCGTGCGCGATGCGATCGAGCGGATGGACGAAAGCCCGCTCGGCGCCGCGGCCCTCGCCGGCACCAGCTTCCCGATCGACCGCTACCGGACCGCCAAGGCGCTCGGCTTCCGCGAGCCGATGCGCAATTCGCTGGACAGCGTCTCTGATCGCGATTTCGCGCTGGAGTTCCTCGGCATGGCGGCGATCTGCGCCACGCATCTGTCGCGGCTGGCCGAGGAGATCATCATCTGGTCGACGCCGCAGTTCGGCTTCGTCAGGTTGTCGGACTCGTTTTCCACCGGCTCCTCGATCATGCCGCAAAAGAAGAACCCCGATGCCGCCGAACTGGTGCGCGGCAAGACCGGCCGCGTCACCGGCCATCTGGTCGGCCTGCTGACGGTGATGAAGGGCATGCCTTTGACCTACGGTAAGGACATGCAGGAAGACAAGGAATCGGTGTTTGACGCCGCCGAGACGCTCGACCTGATGCTGGCGGCGATGACCGGCATGGTTTCGGACATGACGGTCAACGCCGCTGCGATGAAAAAGGCCGCCGGCTCCGGCCACGCGACAGCGACCGATCTTGCCGACTGGCTGGTGCGCACGCTCGGCCTGCCATTCCGCGAGGCACATCATATCACCGGCCGGGCGGTGGCGCTGGCCGAAGAGAAGAAGGTCGGGCTGGAGAGGCTTTCGCTGGAGGATTTGCAGTCGATCAATCCCGGCATCACGGCGGACATATTTTCGGTGCTGGCTGTGCAGAACTCGGTCAAGAGCCGCACCAGTTTCGGCGGCACGGCGCCGTCAGAAGTGAGGAAGCAGATCCGCGCCTGGAAAAAGCGACTGGCGAAAGCGTGATGCCGGATATTGCGGCCAGCAATATCGCTCATATTGCAGCCAGCAATATCTCGGGGTGCAATACGCCGAGAACTCGGCTAAAAGCGGCGGCTGGCAAAAGTTTCAGACGGATGGATCGATGACCGGAAGCAGGATTTTGGTGACGCTCGCGCTTCTGGTGGCGATGGCGGCCGTTTCGGCCTGCGGCAGGAGGGCCGGTCTCGACACGCCCTATGAGGCAGCCGTGCAAGCGCGCAAGGATGCCTCCAAGGCCCATCAGCCTGTGCCGCCGGAGCCGGAAAAACCGGTCGTGGACAAGAAGTTCATCCTCGACCCGCTGATCTAGAACCGATGAGGCTGGGGTTGGTCTTTCTAAACCCGATCTCATCGCGCTCCAACTTCCCGGAACCACTCTCGTGAACCATTTCGACTACCGCGACGGCGTGCTGCATGCCGAGGACGTGGCGATCCCCGATATCGCCGCACAGGTCGGCACGCCGTTCTACTGCTATTCGACGGCCACCTTGACCAGGCACTACCGGGTGTTCGCGCAGGCCTTTGCCGGGCTCGACGCGCTGGTCTGCTATGCCATGAAGGCCAATTCCAACCAGGCCGTTCTGCGGACGCTGGCGAAGCTCGGCGCCGGCGCCGACGTGGTTTCGGAAGGTGAATTGCGCCGGGCGCTGGCCGCCGGCATCCCGGCCGGCAAGATCCTGTTTTCGGGCGTCGGCAAGACCGCGCGCGAAATGGACTTTGCCCTTGCCGCCGGCATCCTGTGCTTCAACGTCGAATCCGAGCCTGAACTCGAGCTGCTATCGGCCCGAGCCGTGGCGCTTGGCAAGGTGGCGTCGATCTCGCTGCGCATCAATCCCGATGTCGACGCCAAGACCCACAAGAAGATTTCCACCGGCAAGGCCGAGAACAAGTTCGGCATTCCGTGGCAGCGGGCGCGTCAAGTCTACGCCCGCGCGGCAAAGCTTCCCGGCATCAAGATCACCGGCATCGACACCCATATCGGCAGCCAGATCACNTCGATCTCGGCGGCGGCCTCGGCATTCCCTACCGCGTCGACAACAACCCGCCGCCCCTCCCCGATGCCTATGCCCAGATCGTCAGGAAGCATGTCACCAAGCTCGGGCTGAAGGTGATGTTCGAGCCGGGCCGGCTGATATCAGGCAATGCCGGCATCCTCGTCTCGGAAGTGATCTTCGTGAAGGAGGGCGACGCCAAGAACTTCCTGGTCGTCGACGCCGCCATGAACGATCTCATCCGGCCGACGCTCTACGATGCTTTCCACGACATCCGTCCGGTCGTCCAGCCGCCTGCCGACGCGCCGCGCATGATGGCCGACGTGGTCGGCCCGGTCTGCGAGACCGGCGACTATATCGGCCTCGACCGCGATCTGCCCAGGCTGAAGGCCGGCGACCTGATTGCCGTCTTCACCGCAGGCGCCTATGGCGCGGTGCAGGCCGGCACCTATAACACTCGCCTGCTGGTGCCGGAGGTGCTGGTTGATAGCGACCGCTTCCACGTCGTGCGTCCGCGCCTGACCTATGACGACCTGATCGGGCTGGATTCCGTGCCCGATTGGCTCGCATAGAGGTGTCGGAAACATACTTACCCGTCACAGGGAGCAGATCATGGCGAACGGCAACACCGTCACACGCGAGCGCATTGCCGCGATGGAACCGCGCATCCGCCCCTATATCAGGCGCACACCGGTGCTGCGCGTCGACATGGCCGACTTCGACCGGCCGCCGCTGACGATCGACCTGAAGCTCGAATGCCTGCAGCACTCCGGCTCGTTCAAGGCACGCGGCGCGTTCACCAATCTCCTGGAACGGCCGGTTCCCGAGGCCGGTGTCGTCGCCGCGTCGGGCGGCAACCATGGTGCTGCCGTCGCCTATGCCGCCATGCGGCTTGGCCACAAGGCGACCATCTTCGTTCCAGAAGTGAGTCCGCCGGCCAAACTGGAGCGGATCCGCTCCTACGGCGCCGATCTGATTGTCGGCGGCGCCCGCTATGCCGAGGCACTGGCCGCCAGCGAACGCTTCGCCGAGGAAACCGGCGCCTTGCAGATCCATGCCTTCAACCAACAGGAGACGCTGATCGGCCAGGGCACGCTCGGGCTGGAAATCGAGGGCGATTTGCCCGACATCGACACGCTGCTGGTCGCTGTCGGCGGCGGCGGCTTGATCGGCGGCATCGCTGCCTGGTTTGCCGGCCGCATCCGCATCGTCGCCGTCGAGCCGGAAGGGGCGCCGACGCTTTACCGGGCGTTTGAAGCCGGGCACCCCGTCGATGCGCCAGCAGAGGGCATCGCCGCCGATTCGCTGGCGCCAAAGCGTGTCGGCGAGATGATGTTCCCGATCGCCGAGGCCTTTGTCGAACGCTCGATCCTGGTCAGCGACGACGACATCATCGCCGCGCAAAAGGCGCTGTGGAACCGGGTGCGCATCATCTCCGAGCCGGGTGGCGCCGCCGCCTTTGCCGCGATCCTGTCCGGCCGCTATGCGCCGGTGCCGGGCGAACGCGTCGCGGTGCTGGTCTGCGGGGCAAATGCCAACCCCGCAACTTTCTGGCTGCAACCGGTGGAACTATAACGGCGGCCTTCACGTTTTCGCAAACTGCCTCGCCTTTGCCGTGTTTGCTGGTATTCTTCGAGTCGTGAGGCTTGGGCTATCCTGCCCGCCCACAGCATGACCCCAAAAGGGAATCCGGTTTCCGGACAGATCATGCAGGAGACAGAGTCCCATCCCGGTTCTTTCGGGATGAAATAGGAGGAAGGGCCGATGACGCAACGACCCACCTTCAACGGCAACCGCGGCCTGGCCGGGCGCCTCGCCTTGAGCCGGCTGGCGACGCGGGTCTCGATGATGGTCGAGCGTGGCTGGCCGTTGCTGCTTCCGCTCGTCATCGTCGCCAGCCTGTTCCTCAGCGCCTCATGGCTCGGTATCTTCACCCGGCTGCCGGATATGGCGCGCATCGGCCTTGTCGCCGCCTTCGCGATCGCGGCACTGGCCGCGCTCTACCCGCTGCGTTTCTTGCGCATCCCTGGTGCCGCCGAAATCGACCGCCGCATCGAGGCGGCCAATCAATTGCTGCACAGCCCCGTGCTGGTGCAGACCGACCGGCCTAGCGGCAGGGAAAGCAGCTTCTCGCAGGCGCTCTGGCGCGAGCACCAGAAGCGCATGGCCGGAAAGCTTGACAGCCTCGGCGCCGACCTGCCGCGCACGCGCGTGCCGGAACGCGACCCTTGGGGGCTGCGCGCGGTGGCAGCACTTTTGCTCGTTACCGCCTTCGCCTTCTCCTTCGGGCCGACGGGCGGCAGGATCAGCGACGGGTTCAAAGCCCATGGCGCACATGATGCCGTGCCGCCGCGCATCGACGCCTGGGTGACGCCACCGGCCTACACCGGCAAGCCGCCGATCTTCCTGACGGCCGACGCCAACCAGGCGACCCCGACCTTCACCATTCCCGAAGGCAGCGATGTTTCGTTGCGCGTGACCGGCGGTTCGGGCGAGGAAACGCTTGCCTACGCCGACAAGAGTGGCAATTCCCGCGCCATCGACCCGGCCGGCCCGCAGGCCGCCGCCACGGCCAAGCCGGCGGCAAGCCCGGCAACGCCGTCCAAGATACGCCAGTTCACCGGCAAGCTGACCGGTGACGGCACGCTGACGCTGACATCGGGCGAGGATCAGCTCGGCCGCTGGGCCTTTGCGGTCATAGCCGACAAGCCGCCGCAGATCCGCTTCGTCGGCGAGCCGAAGCGCGCCGCCAACGGCGCCTTCGAACTCAACTACCAGATCGACGACGACTATGGCGCCGCCACCGCCAAGGCGGTTTTCGCGCTTGCCGATCAACAGGCACCGAATGCCCATCCGCTCTATGGTCCGCCCGAAATGCCGCTTTCGCTGCCGCGCCGCGGCGGCAAGTCGAATGCCGCCAGGACCTCCAAGGACCTGACGGAACATGTCTGGGCCGGCAGCAGCATAAAGCTGACGCTGGTTGCCACCGACGACGCCGGCCACACTGCATCGAGCGAAACCAAGACGCTGCCGATGCCGGAACGGCCATTCGCCAATCCGCTGGCACGGGCCGTGATCGAGCAGCGCCGCCTGCTCGCGCTCGACGCCAATACCAAGCCGCGCGTGCTCGACCTGATGGACGCCATCACGCTGCGGCCGGAAGACACATTCGACAACATGTCCCACTATCTCGCCATCATGAGCGCCCGCAGCCGGTTGAAGATGGCCGACAGCGACGATCAATTGCGCAACGAGGTCTCCTATCTCTGGGAAATTGCGCTCGGCATCGAGGAAGGCAACCTCTCGGCCGCGGAAAAGCGGCTGCGCCAGGCGCAGCAGGCACTGCAGGACGCCATCAAGAATGGTGCCAGCGACGCTGAAATCGAAAAGGCGATGAAGGAACTGCGCGAGGCGATGAACCAGTTCCTGCAGGAATTCGCGGAGCGCGCCAAGCAGAATCCCAACGCCCCGCAAATGCAGCAGAACGGGCAGGAACTGCGCCAGAGCGATATCGACCGCATGATGGACCAGATCGAGAATCTGGCGAAGTCGGGCGACCGCGACAAGGCGCAGGAATTGCTGTCGCAACTTCAGGACATGATGAACAATCTGCAGGCCGGCCGGCAGCAGCAAGGCGGCCAGCAGGACAGCGAGATGCGCCAGCAGATGGACAAGCTCGGCGATATCCTGCGCCGCCAGCAGGAGATGATGAACGATACCTTCCGCATGGACCAGATGCAGCGCGGCGAACGCCAGCGCGGACAGAACCGCGACGAACAGCTCGGCCAGGACGAGCAACAAGGTCAATCCGGCGAAAACGGCAAGCCGAACGAGGGCGGCCAGCCGAAGCCGATGACACCGCAGGAATTCGCAGATGCGCTGAAGCAGTTGCAGCAAGGTCAGGGCCAGCTGAAAAGCGACCTCGAGCAGCTGAAGAAGGGCCTTGAAGGCATGGGCATGCAGCCCAACGAAGGATTTGGCGAGGCCGGCAAGTCGATGGGCAATGCCGAACAGGCGCTCGGCGAGGGCGAAGGCGATGCGGCCGTCGGCCATCAGGGCCGGGCGCTGGAAGCGCTGCGCAGGGGCGCCAAGGACATGATGAAGCAGATGCAAGCCATGCAAGGCGACCAGGGCGGCAGCGAGAAAGGCGGTCGCCAGCAGAACGCCGATCGTGATCCGCTCGGCCGGCCGCGCGCCAGCCAGGGTCCCGACTTCGGCGATTCGGTGAAGGTGCCCGACGAGATCGACGTGCAGCGTGCCCGTCAGATTCTGGAAGCGATCCGCAAGCGGCTCGGCAACGCGCTGAGCCCCGACATCGAACGCAGTTATCTGGAACGGCTGCTGGAGTTGAAATAGAGCAATTTCAAGAAAGGTGTGAAGCGGTTTTCCGTCCGGAATTGCGACAAGACATAGGGATTGCCGCCCCGCCTCCACCCCACCTGAAGACCCTCTCGAACGGTTGCACCACCATGCCCAAACTTGGCGCCGTCACCCCCATCCTGCGCATCTTCGATATTGCCAAGGCGCGTGAATTCTATGTCGGCTTCCTCGGTTTCGAGGTGCAGTGGGAACATCGCTTCGAAGACGACGCACCGCTCTACATGGCGGTCGGCCGCGACGGCTGCGTCCTGCATCTCAGCGAACATCACGGCGACGGTGCACCCGGCATTGCCATGCGCATCAAGGTCGAGGACATCACCGCACTGCATCGCGAACTGATCGGCAAAAAATACCGCTTCGCCAGGCCGGGCCTGGAAGAGACGCCATGGAAGACCCGTGAGGTATCGGTCGCCGACCCATTCGGCAACCGCCTGCATTTCTACGAGGATGCCGCGGGTTGATCCTGCCTGTTGACGAACGCTTCGCGGATTGCCTCCTGCATGCCGTCGATCGCCTCACCTGAGGCATTGGGGTTGCGGTGCATCACCACATTCGAGGAATCGATGTCGCCGAACCCGTCCGCGGCCGTCAGTTCGCGACAGCCGCTTGGGATGTTGCTGCGCGAAATCGGCGCGATCGCCAGTCCGGAGGTGACGGCGAGCTTGAGGCCGCCAGTGGTGTCGCTGGTATAGGCGACACGATAGGCAAGATTGCGCTGCTCCAGTGACTTGATGGCGAAGTCCTTGCACCAGCCGGCCCGGTTGTAGAGCGCGATCGGCACAGGCTGCTCCTCATGCATATGGTGCAGGGTCGATGTCACCCACACGGTCGGATCGTGCATCAGCACTTCGCCGCCGGCAGGATCCTGCCATTCGAACACTACGCACAGATCGAGTTCTCCGGCGGCGAGCGCCGCTATCTGTGCCCCTGAATGCGCATAGCGCACCGTGACCTCGACCTGCGTGTGACGCTTCGAAAACGCACCGAGCGCGCGCGACAGGATAGCGTGGCCATACTCCTCCGGAATGCCGATGCGCACCGGCCCGCCAAGCGGCGCCGCCGCCATCGAAGCCGCCGTCTCATCGAGCAGCGAGACGATGCGGCGGGCATTGACGATGAGTTCGCCGCCGCGCCGCGTCAGCGCGACGCCGCGCGAACCGCGCTCGAACAAGCTGTCGCCGATCAGCTCTTCGAGCTTCTTCATCTGCATCGATACCGCAGACTGAGTGCGGCCGGCCTGCTCCGCTGCCCTGGTGAAATTGCCCGCCTCCGCAATTGCCACGAAGGTGCGCAGGAGGTCGCTGTCGAGGGTCGGTCGCATGAAATCAGCCATAAGGAAATTTGATCGCTGGTATCATTTCAATTCGTTTGCAACATGTCAAACCCAGGATGATAGTGGCCTCACCCATTGGATATGCGGCTGCGAAATCAGCCGCGGACCAATCAAGAGTCCTCACTCGTGCCCGCTGCCCGAAACGGTGGCGGGTTCTTTTTACCCGCAGGCGACAGCTTCGGATCGTATACGCAGGAGCTTGGATGCAGATGCAGAATCGGATGGTGCGCGGCATCCTGAGCCTGTGCCTGGGCGTGCTGGTCTTCTCGCTGCAGGACCCGCTCGTCAAAGCCGTATCGAGCGGCTATCCGGTGACCGAAGTGATGGCGATCCGCTCGATCGTCGCTCTGCCGATCCTGATTGTTCTGGTCCATGCCGATGTCGGCCTGCGGGCGATCCTGTCGAAGCGATTCGGCATGCTGACCATGCGCGCCTTCATCCAGTTCACCTCCTATACGGTCTACTATCTGGCAATCGCCGCTCTGCCGCTGGCCGATGCGGTGGCGCTCTATTTCATGGCGCCGCTGTTCATCATGGCGCTGGCCGGGCCGTATCTCGGCGAGCGCGTCTCGTGGCAGACGCTGGCGACCGTGTTGATCGGGTTGCTTGGCGTGCTCGTGATGCTGCGCCCCGGCACCGGACTGTTCGACATGGCAGCACTCCTGTCGCTGGGCTCGGCGGCGCTCTATGGCTTCTCGCAACTCATGGCCCGCAAGATCGGCGACACCGAATCGTCGACCGTCATGGCCTTCTATCAGAACGGCGCCTATCTGGTTGGCGCCGCTGTCGTTGCCGGCGTGTTCCACCTTGCCGGCATCACCCATGCCGTCCACCCCAGCGTGGAATTCCTGGTGCGGCCCTGGCTGTGGCCGACACTGCCGGATTTTCTCAAGATGGCGGCCTGCGGTATCGTCGCCTCCGCCGGCATGATCCTGCTGTCGCAGGCCTATCGGATGGCGCCGGCCAACCGCGTTGCCACCTTCGAATATACCGGCATCCTGTGGTCGCCGCTGTGGGGTTTCCTGTTCTTCGCCGAGGTCCCGCGGTCGACGACCGTCATTGGCGCAGCCCTCATCATCGGCGCCGGCCTGCTGGCCCTCAACACCGAACGGCGCAAGAGCGCTCCACCCGTGCTCACTGCTGCCGATCCAGCCTGATCAGGCGAAGCAGATCAGTGCCCGTTCGACCCGCGAGCGGATTTCGGCCAGCGTAAAGGGCTTCTGCACGACATCGAGGATAACGCCGTCCAACTCCTCGGCGCGCTCGCGTTGGTCGGCATAGCCAGTCATCAGCATGATCTTCATTGACGGAAAAAGGGCCGACGCCGCAATCGCCATCTCGATGCCGTCCATCTCCGGCATGCGGATGTCGGAGACGACGAGATCGTAGCCGCCTTTTGCGGCCTGGATCAGTGAAAGCCCTTGCGCGCCGTCCGCCGCGACCTCGATCGCATGCCCTGCGCGTTCAAGCGCGCGGGCGGCCAGGGTGCGGACGGACTCATCGTCCTCAACGATCAGAAGCTTTGCCATGGCCGGCATATTTGGCCGCGAAAAGTTGACTTTTCCTGAAAGCGGCCACGGTCGGCGGATCTTTTTGGAAGTCGCTCAGACATCGCCTTTCACGACGCCGACAAAAGGCAGTTCGCGAAAAGCGTGCGCGACATCCATACCGTAGCCGACGACGAAATAGTCGGGACAGTCGAAGCCGACATAGTCAGCGTTGAGTGCGGTCTGTCGACGCATGCGCTTGTCGAGCAGCACGGCGATGGAACAACTTTTTGCGCCCCTCGACAGCATCAGGTCGCGGGTGAAGCTTAGCGTCTTGCCCGATTCGAGAATGTCGTCGATCAACAGCACGTCGCGGCCGGTGACCTCGTTGTCGATGTCGCGCAGCACCCTCACCTCGCCGCTGGTGGTGCCCGCGCCGTAGCTGGAGATGAAGATGAACTCGACCTCCGGCGACAAGCCGACATCGTGCATGGCACGGATGAGATCGGCGGCGAAGATGAACGAGCCCTTCAGCACCGAGATCACCAGCAGATCGTGATAGTCGTGGCCGGCGATCTCCTTGGCGAGTTCGAGGTTGCGCCGGGCGATCGCCGATGCTGAAAACAGGACTTCGATGTCCTTGCCGCGTACGATTGGCATTGGTGTTCCTCGGTAGTCGCCTATTGAGCGAAAGTGACTAAGACGGCTCTTACGCCGTACTTAGGCACGTCGAGCCGGCTGGCAAAGCCGAATCTTTCGCCCGACGCCAGCGAGCGGCCGGATGTCCCCAACGTATAGCGGGTTGTGCGCCCGTCATTGCTCGTCACCCGAATTTCGAGCGGCGGCAGTTGCACCGGTTTCGCGCCATCATTGACGGCCTCGCCATCGACGAACAGCGCTGGGTTCGGGCCCGACGCGTCGACGCGTGAGGTGACGCCTGAAATGCTGAGCGCCGAGGGCTGCGCGCTGGACAGGAACGACGCCTGGCGCACCAGCGCATGCCCGCCGGAGACCCAGAAAGCGGCCAACGCGGCGCCGACGCCGGCGATCCAGAAGATCGGTCCGCCGCGCGAGGCCGGCGGCCGTTCCGCCGGGGCCTCGGGCTTGCGCAGCATGTCCATGCCCTCGATGGCCGGTGTGACGATCGCACGCGGCAGCGGCGAAACGCTTTCCACGGCGGGGACAAGACGCGGCATCACCACATAATCGGCATCGACGACGTCGGCAGCGGGACCACGCATGAACCGGTCCTTAGCGGCAATTGCCGCCGGATCGGTCATGATTTCGCCGGAAACCGGGCGCGCGGTTCGATCGTCAGCCATCATGGCCCCAGCATTGCAGCACGTGTTCGCTTTTCGTTTCTTTTGCGTAAACACAAATGGTTAACGCTTCCCCACCGGAGCCCTCGTGACGAGCCGAAAGAGCCCAGGAATTAACCGCCGGTTAACCATGCCGGCCGATGGTCTTTACCCAGAACAGGCCGGCTCGCCGCCGTGCCGAATTTCAGGTCGCCGAAATTGATTCGCTTCGAAAATGTCGGCCTCCGTTATGGCATGGGTCCGGAAATCCTCCGCGACATCTCCCTGCACATTCCGGAGCGCTCCTTCCAGTTCCTGAGTGGGCCTTCGGGCGCCGGCAAGACGACGTTGCTGCGCCTGCTGTTCATGTCGCTGAAGCCGACGCGCGGGCTGATCACCATCTTCGGCAAGGACCGGTCACGTATCTCGCGCTCCGAACTGCCGCATCTGCGGCGGCGCATCGGCGTCGTGTTCCAGGACTTTCGCCTACTCGATCACATGACCACCTACGAGAACGTCGCGCTGCCGCTGCGCGTGCGCGGGCGCGAGGAAGCAAGCTACCGCACCGATGTCACCGAGCTGTTGAAGTGGGTTGGGCTGGGCGAACGCATGCATGTGTTGCCGCCGGTTCTGTCCGGCGGCGAGAAGCAGCGCGCCGCGATCGCGCGAGCACTGATCGAGCAGCCGGAGATCCTGCTGGCCGACGAACCGACAGGCAATGTCGATCCGCCGCTGGCGCGACGCCTGCTGCGTCTGTTCATCGAGCTCAATCGTCTCGGGACCGCCGTGGTGATCGCTACCCACGATCTCGGCTTGATGGAACAGGTCGACGCGCGTCGCATGATCCTGGCCGGCGGAAGGCTGGACATCTATGACTGAACTGTCCGCCGAACATCTTGTGGAACGAGACCAGGACGCCGAGGCGGCGAAGGCAGGGCCCCGCACCCAGCGCAGGATGGCACCGATCGTGCCGGCGCAGAACATCGCCGGCCGGGCGCTGGTGCTGGTCATCGCCATCATGACATTCCTGTCCTGCCTGACCTTCGGCGCGGTGACGCTTGTGCGCGACACCGCGTCCGTCTGGGAGAACCAGATTTCGCGCGAGGCGACGATCCAGATCAAGCCGGTCGACGGCCTCGACATGGAGGCAGCCCTTGCCCGGGCCTCACAGATCGCCGGCGAGTTTCCCGGCGTCAAGGCAACCCGGATCATCGATCGCGAGGCGACCGCTAGGCTGTTGGAACCGTGGCTGGGTTCAGGCCTCAACATCGACGAATTGCCGGTGCCGCGCCTGATCATCGTCACCATCGACGAAAGCAGCCCACCCGATTTCGCCGCGATGCGCGCCGCGATCACGCCGAAACTGCCGAGTGCCTCGCTCGACGATCACCGCACTTGGGTCGACCGGCTGGTTGCCATGGCCCGCACCACGGTGACCATCGGCATCGCCGTGCTGGCGTTGATGCTGTCGGCGACGGTGCTGACCGTGGTGTTCGCAACACGCGGCGCCATGGCCGGCAATGGCCACATCATCGAGGTGCTGCATTTCGTCGGTGCCGAGGCACGCTTCATCGCACGCGAATTCCGCCGGCATTTCCTGGTCACTGGCATGAAGGGAGCGGCGGCCGGCGGTGCCGCGGCGGTACTCGTCTTCATCGTCTTTTCCTGGTGGTCGTCGCGCAACATGGCAACGCCGCAGGCCGACCAGGCAACCGCCCTGTTCGGCAATTTCGCTATCGGCTCGGCTGGGTATCTCGGTGTCGTCTTGATGGTGCTGGTGATCGGCGGGCTGACGGCGGCAACCTCGCACGCCACCGTAGTCGCCTATCTCAGCGACATCGATGTTCGCCAACCGGATGCAGGCTGACGAGGCAAGATGATCACGAATGGAGAATTCGCGTAACGCAAAGTGCGTCTTTTACCTACCCAAGTCCGCATTTCAGGATTAACCATATGGCGATGGACGCACGGGATACGACCGGTACGGCTGGACAGATGCCAGTGGTGGTTGCCCGTTCGCATGACCGCCGCACGATGAGCCGTCTAAAGGCTGCGTTGCGTATATCCGCTCTCTCCTTGCTCGTTCTCGCGACATTGTTTGCCGGCGGCTTCGGCTGGTTCGCAAACAAGGTCAGCCACCTGACGACGCCTGCCAATCCAGCCAAGGCTGATGCGATCATCGTCCTGACCGGCGGCCAATCCCGCCTCGATGCGGCCATGGACCTGCTGGCGTCAGGCAAGGGCGAGCGGCTGCTGATCAGCGGTGTGCATCCTTCCGCCAGCCGTCGCCAGTTGCAGGCGGCGACCGGTGGCGACGTCAGGCTGTTCTCCTGCTGCGTCGACATCGACCGTGCCGCGCTCGATACGATCGGCAATGCCGAGGAAAGCGCCAAATGGGTCGAGAGCCATGCCTATGGCACAGTGATCCTCGTCACCAACAATTATCATATGCCGCGCAGTCTGCTGGAAATGGGCCGGCTGCTGCATGGCGCCAAGCTTGAGCCCTATCCGGTGGTCAATTCCAACCTCGACAATGGCGGCTGGCTGACCAAGCCGCGGGCATTGCGCGTGCTGTTCACCGAGTACAACAAATATTTGCTGGCGCTGGCGCGTGGCATCGTCCCGGTCAAGCCGACGCCCAACGGCATCGCGCTGGCCGAAACCGCAGCCGGCGGCTGAACCATCATTCCCCGGCGGCCGCGCCTGCCCTGGCGGCCGCGCCTGCCCTGGCGGCCCTGGCAGCCGCGCCCGACACCCCCTTGAGCCGTGCGACCTCCTGTTCAAGACGCTCGATGCGCCTGTCCCGTTCACCGAGTGCCGCTGCCACGTCGGCCGCCTCGAAACGCTGCGGGATATGCTGCGGGCAATTGGCATCCCAGGCCGTGATCGTGAACAGGATGACCTGCTCGGGACGTGCCTTGTAATCTTGCGGCATCAGTTTCGCCAGCAGTTCGGCATCGTTCTCGACAACGCGCGCCGTGCCCCAGAGCTTGATGCGTTGCCGATGCATATAGTCGACCAGGAACAGGAAGGCCTGCGGATTGTCAGCCAGATTGCCCTGCGTGATGAACTGCCGGTTGCCGGCAAAATCCGCGAAGCCGATCGTGTGTTCATCCAGCACCTTGAGGAAGCCGACCGGCCCGCCGCGGTGCTGGATGTAGGGCTGGCCATCGCCATTGGCCGTCGCCAGGAAGACGCTGGTCTGCATCTCGATGAAGGCGGCAAGGTCGGGGGTGATGGCAGCTTGCCAGCCGCCANGAGTTCAGACGTGTGCTCTTCCGATCTCTGGATCGCCTTGACCGTCGGCGTGAAGGCGACGTCGCTGGTGAAAGCATGCGCGTTCATCGAAAGCCTCCTGGAATTGCTCTAAAGCCCGAGTTCCGACAGTGTAGGGTGGTCATCCGGCCGCCGACCGAGCGGCCAGTGATATTTGCGGTCAGCCTCGCCGATCGGCAGGTCGTTGATGCTGGCGATGCGCAGGCGCATCAGCCCGTGTTCGTCGAATTCCCAGTTCTCGTTGCCGTAGCTGCGGAACCATGAACCGCTGTCGTCGCGCCACTCATAGGCGAAGCGCACCGCGATCCGGTTGGCGTGGAAGGCCCAGACCTCCTTGATCAGCCGATAGTCAAGCTCGCGGCTCCATTTGCGCGTCAGAAACGCCTGGATGGCATCGCGCCCTTGCAGGAATTCAGCCCGGTTACGCCAGCGACTGTCCATTGTGTAGGCGAGCGCGACCCGTGCCGGATCACGGGAGTTCCAGGCGTCCTCGGCCATGCGCGCCTTCTGTGCGGCGGTCTCGGCTGTGAACGGCGGAAGCGGTGGTCGGCTCTCAGACATGACATTCCTCTGCGGCATGCGTGGCGGAGACCGGCGGACACCGCCTGGCCTTTCCGGAGTCAGGCAGCATCACGGGCAGAAACAACCGGAAAATCGATCTCGGTCCGGGCAACCTCATTGATATAGTTGGTCCAGACGTTCAGGGCGACGTGCTGGACGATCTCAATGATCTCACCATCGTCATAGCCTGCCAGCCTGACGGCTGCGAGGTCCTCGTCGCCGACATGGCCGCGGCTGTGGGCGACCTTGGCGGCGAAACGGACAGCCGCGCCCGCCTTGGGATCGGTGGAACCGCCGTGGCGGTTGGCAATCATTTCGGCGTCGTCGAGCCTTGCGAGGTTCTTGCCGAGGTAGGTGTGGGCGGAAAGACAGTAGCTGCAACCATTGACCTCGGCGACCGCGAGCGCGATACGTTCGCGCGTTGGCGCCGGCAGGCGGCCCCTGGCAAGCGCCCCCGACATGCCGAGGTAGCCTTCCAGCGCGGCCGGGCTGTTTGCAACCATCCTAAACAGGTTCGGCACGACACCGAGCTGCTTCTCGACAGCGTGCAGCATGGGTTGCGCGGCTGTTGGAGCGGCGGCAATGGATGACAGGGTAACGATGCGGGGCATGACGATTTCCTTTTGAGGTGCCCGTCTTATATGCATCCTTTCACATTGCAGATGTAGATGCCATAATTGCAATCTATCCTTCCAATTTCTGGAATAAACAATGGACCGCCTCGAAGCCATGTCCCTTTTCGTTGCCACGGTCGAGGCTGGCAGTTTGTCCGCTGCCGCGCGCCGTTCGGGCGTTCCACTTGCCACGGTCAGCCGCAAGGTCTCCGACCTAGAGCGTCATCTTCAGACACGCCTGCTGAACCGGTCGACGCGGCGGCTGACGCTGACCGATGCGGGCGACGCCTACCTCGCCGCATGCCGCCGCATTCTCGACGAGGTCGGCGAGGCCGAGCGGGTCGCCGGCGGCGAGTACAGCGCCCCGACGGGCGAATTGATCATCACCGCGCCGATCGTCTTCGGCCGCCTTCACGTGCTGCCAGTCGTCACCGCGTTTCTCGCCGCCTACCCGCAAGTGGACATTCGCCTGACGCTCGGCGACGCGATAAGCCATTTGGCCGAGGAGCATATCGATCTCGCAATCCGCATCGGCCGGCTGCCGGACTCGCGCATGGTTGCCACAGGGCTTGGCTCCATCCGTCGTGTTGTCTGCGCAAGCCCCGCCTATTTGTCTGAACGCGGCACGCCGAAAACCCCCAGAGATATTGAGACGCACAGCTGCATTACATTTGAGGGTCTCAGTTCCCTCGCCACCTGGACCTTTTCGGTGGAGAAGACCGACCTTCCAATCCAGGTTCGCTCAAGGCTCCGCGTCAACACCGCTGAGGCCGCGATCGACGCTGCGATTGCCGGCATCGGGATAACACGGGTACTTTCCTACCAGATCGTAGCCGCTGTGCGGTCAGGAGCCCTCAGAGCGGTTCTCCAGGACTTCGAACCGCAGCCGTGGCCGGTAAATCTCGTACACGCCGGCCAGGGCCGGCTGCCGGTGAAACTGCGCGCCTTCCTCGACTTCGCCGCTCCTCGCCTGCGGGAACGCCTGGCGCAGGCGGCGTGGTGAATGAGCCGCATCGCCTTGTTTCCTTTTTCCCCGCGCTTGGTGTAACCAACGCTCACCTCCTCACCGGACCTCCCCCATGCTCTATGCCAGATCACTGACGTTCAATTTCGTCTTCTACGTCAACCTGATCATCCAGATGATCCTCTGGACCCCCTATTATTTCCTGTCCCCCCGTCACCGCGCCTGGTTCGTGCCGAAATTCTGGTCGCGCACCTCGATGTGGCTCTTCGACAAGATCGCTGGAACGAAGAGCGACATCACCGGCCAGGAAAACCTGCCAGAAGGCTCCTTCATCCTGGCGCCCAAGCACCAGTCGTTCTGGGACGCGATCGCCTTCTTCCCCTTCCTCCAGGACCCGCTCTACATCTTGAAACGAGAGCTGACCTGGATCCCGTTCTTCGGCTGGTACATCATGAAGATGCGGATGATCCCGGTTAACCGCGGCAGCCGCTCGAAGGCGCTGAAGGCCGTGGTCGCCGCGACCAAGGAGGAGATGGCGCGCAACCCTCGCCAGCTGATCATATACCCCGAGGGCACGCGCCGGGCTCCGGGCGACGAGCCGGCCTACAAATACGGTATCGTCGAAATCTATGCGCAGCTTGGTGTTCCGGTGGTGCCGGTCGCCCATGTCGCCGGCCTTTATTGGCCGCGCCGGAAATTCCTGCGCTACCCCGGCACGATCAGGGCACGCTTCCTGCCGCCGATTCCACCGGGACTGAGCAAGGACGAATTCATGGCCCGGCTGATCGGGGAGACCGAGGCCGCCTGCGACCAGTTCCTGATCGAGGCGGCGCGCGGCCCGAACCCACCTGCCTTGCCACCGACAGCGGTGAAAAGGCTGCAAGAGCTGGATCACGCCGCAAAAACCAAAGCCTGAGCCGAAGTCTCCGGCCGGCAGTTCTCAGCCGAATACGGCCAGCGCAGTGGTCAACACCAGCGTCGCGGCAAAGACCAGATTGATAATCCGCGATGCCGCCGGCTGGCGCAGGAAGCGCGCGAACGCTGCTCCCGCGACGAGCCACACGGCATGGATGGCGACGATCATCAGGGCGAGAACCGTCAGCCTCAGCCATGGACCGAGCTCAGCGACGCCCTGTTTCGACGAAGCCCAGGCGAACACGACGGCGATCGCCACATAGGCCTTTGGATTGGCGACCGCGAGAAGGAACCCAGCCAGCCATGTTAGCCTCGGCGGCGCGTGCCGCCAAGGGCGGCGCCGTAGCGATCTTGAAGGCGAGATAGAGGATGTAGACCGCTGAAGCGACGGCCAGCAGCGGTGCGAACCGCGGCATCGACGTGAGCACCGCCATGACCCCGGTCGCCACGACCAGCAGCACGGCGATCGTGCCTAGGATGATCCCCCCGGCATAGCGCAGCGAGTGGCGCAGGCTGAAGGCGGCCCCGACGGCGGTGACGCTTATCGTTGCCGGCCCTGGGCTGCCCATGACGATCGTGGCGGCAAGCACCAGCGCGACCAGCTGACGCCAAAGGTCCAGCTGCGAAAGAAGCGGCTCCGTCATCTGCACCTCTGCCTTGCCCCCGTGCAAAGAAGGCTATGGCAAGACAAGAGGGTCGTCTTGGACGTTCGTGCGAGGAGCGGTCGCCGAAAGCTTCAGCCGCTCGCCTTGTCGAGTTCGGCCATATCGTCGGCGCTCAATTTCAGCGACGCCGCCTTGATCAGGCTGTCCATCTGGTCGGGCCTGGTGGCGCTGGCGATCGGCGCGGTCACACCGGGCCGCGCGATCACCCAGGCAAGCGCGACTTCCGCTTGCTTGGCCGAATGCCTGGCCGAGACCGCGTCCAGTGCCGCAAGGATGCGATATCCGCGCGCGTTGAGATAGTCCTTCACACCGCCGCCACGCGGGCTCTGACCAAGATCGGCCTCGCTGCGGTATTTGCCGCTGAGAAAACCCTTGGCAAGGCTGAAATAGGTGATGACGCCGATGTCCTCGGCCACGCAGAGATCACGCAGTGGGCCGTCGAAGGACGAGCGGTCGTAGAGATTGTATTCCGGCTGCAGCACTTCGTAACGCGGCAGGCCGCGCAGGCTCGCCACATCGAGTGCGGCGCGCAACTGGGCGGCGTCGAGGTTCGAGCAGCCGGCATAGCGGATCTTGCCCTTGGCGAGCAGCTTCTCATAGGCGCCAAGGGTTTCCTCGTAGGGCGTCGTCGGATCCGGCCAGTGCGACAGATAGAGATCGATGGTGTCGGTCTGCAGCCGCTTCAGCGATGCGTCGACGGCCTTTTCGATGTATGCGGCGGACAGGTCCTTATGGCCCTGTCCCATATCCGAACCGACCTTGGTGACCACGATGACCTTGTCACGATTGCCGCGGTCCTTCATCCACTTGCCGATAATGGTTTCCGACTCTCCGCCCTTGTGGCCGGGCACCCAGCGCGAATAGCATCCGCCGTATCGACGGCGTTGAGGCCGGCGCCGATGAAGCGGTCGAGCAGGTCGAACGAGGTTTTCTCGTCGGCGGTCCAGCCGAAGACATTGCCGCCCAGAACCAGCGGTGCGATGGAAAGATCGGTACGACCGAGACGGCGTTTCTGCAAGGCGTATCTCCGGAATGATTGGGCGGGCGAATGCTGCCCGCGGGCTGAGGTTCGGAGCCTAAAGCTAGGTCTTGGCCGATCGAGGTCAAAGGCCTGGCCGCCTTTTTCCGCAGAGGCAGCTTCACAAAGGCGCGACCCGCCTGGCGACTTCCTCCAGCCAATGGTCGCGAATGCCTAGCGCCTCGAGATGCTCCAGTGTGCTGAGCACATAATCCTCGTTGACGCCGGACTGGCCGACCGCGCCACGCACCATGGCCGCCGCCTCCGCCGCGTCGAGCGCGCCGGCATACTGCACGTGCTGGCGGTCGACGATATAGGCCACCGCCTCGACAGTCCGGCCCCCGTCGAGACGAATCTTGAGCAAGCGCTCGAGATAGACATTGGTGACCAGCTCGCGGTCGCGCAGATAGGTGATGACCTCGTCGCGCAAGTCGCCGGGAACACGGAACGCCAGGCCGACACAGGAGCCGCCACGGTCGAGGCCGAGCACCAGCCCCGGCCGTTCACGCGTGCCGCGATGCACGAAGGAATAGACGCAGAGCGACCGGCGATACCCATGCAGGCGGGCGCGCTGTGTCTCGACATGCGCGAAACCCGGCCGCCAGATCAACGAACCATAGCCAAACACCCAAAAATCGCCCATATCGCCGCGCCTGATTGCAAAGAATGCCAACACCGTGCCGGGACCGGAGTTTTTTAGCCTGTCCCGTCTACCTATTCGTCTCTGTCTACCTATTGTCGGCGGGATCGACTGTCCGTCCGCAACACCCATGCGTTAACGAGAGCCAAAGCATGACGTCAAGTGACGAACGCCAGCCGAGTAACCTTCGCCGCCTGATCTGGCTTGCCGCCTTCGTCGTGGTGCTGTTTGCCATCTACAGCGGCGGCTGGTTCTATCTGGCCAACCGGGTAAGGAGCGAGGCCGACAAGGCGGTTGCCACGCTGAACAAAACTGGCGTCGAAGCCGGCTGCGACAACCTCCAGGTCAGCGGCTATCCCCTGAGCTTTACGGTCTCCTGCGACAATTTGGCTTACGAGGACGATGCCAGGAACGTCGCCGCTTCGGCCGGCAGTTTCAACGCAGCCGCCCAGATCATCCAGCCTCTGTCACCGGTTGCCAATCTGCGCGGCCCGCTCAGGACTTCCGTGCCAGGCATGGCGCCGTTGTGGATCGACTGGGACAACCTGCAGGCCAACGTCAAATTGTGGTGGCCACTACCGCAGCGGATTGCTCTGGAGGCGGAGGGCCTGTCCGGCCAGACCGATCCGGCCGACGATACCGATCCGGTGCAATTGTTCAGCGCCGGCAAGGCGGCTGGCCAACTGCAGCCGAATGGGGCGGACATCGACTATCTCGGCAGTTTCGGCGATCTCGAGATCAATCCCGGCGCGATCGGCGGGCGCGTGCTGCCGGCGCTCGATGCCAGCGGCGACGCGACGCTGAAGAACGGCATTGCACTGATCGGCACGCAGGTGAGAAGCCTGCGCGGCCAGGCAATCGAAATCCGCAACCTCTACCTGTCGTCGGGCACGGCGCGCATCACCGTTTCAGGACCGCTTTCGGTCGATGCCGAGGGCCTGGTCAACGCCGATCTGATGATCAGGCTGAAGGACCCGAAGGCGGTGGCTGCCATCCTCGGCGCCGCCATACCCGAGCAGAAAAGCCAGATCGAGCAGGGCTTTTCTGCCCTGGCGGTGCTTGGCAACGAGCCATCGATGCCGCTCAAGGTGGTCAAGGGCAAGGCCTCGCTCGGCTTCATCCCGCTGGGCAAGATCAAGCCACTCGATTAAGCGTCCCTGTATGAACAGACCGGCAAAACTTCTGAGCGTCGGCGCGCTGACGCTGGACACCATCCTGCGTGTCGAGACACTGCCCCCGCATCAGGGCAAATTCATCGCCTCCGACGGCGTCCAGATCGCCTCGGGCATGGCCACCAGTGCTGCCTGCGCCGCGCACCGCTTGGGCGCCGAGGTGTCGCTGTGGGCTAGTGCGGGTGACGATCCCGTCGGCGACCATCTCGTTGCCGCGATCGAAGCCGAAGGTGTCGATTGCGCCTATGTCCGCCGCGTCGGGGCGCTCGCTCGGCGCTGGCCTCGATCCTGGTCGATGCGCATGGCGAGCGCATCATCGTGCCGTTCTATGACAGACTTGCGCAGGCCGATCCCGAAGCCTTGCCGCTCGCCGACCTCATGGCATTCGACGCCGTATTGGTCGATGTCCGCTGGCCGGGTGCGGCAGCACTTGCGCTGAATGCGGCACGCGCCATCGGCCGCCCGGCGATCCTCGATGCCGACACCGCGCCGCTGGAGGTCCTGGAACAGCTGTTGCCGCTCGCCTCGCACATCGTCGCTTCGGAGCCGGCGGCGCGCATTGTCTGCGGCCAGGCGCTCGACCCGGAAACGGCTTGCGCCGATCTCGCCAGCCGCACCGACGCCTTTGTCGCGGTGACTGGCGGCGCGGCGGGGAGTTGGTGGCACGACCGTTCCGCAGGCTGTGTGCGTCATGTCGCGGCGCCGAGGATCAAGGCGGTGGATACGCTCGCCGCCGGCGATGTCTTTCACGGCGCCTTCGCCGTCGGCCTGGCGGAAGCCATGCCCGTCGAGCATGCTTTGCGCTTTGCCAGTGCGGCCGCCGCGCTCAAATGCCTGCGCTTCGGCGGCAGGCTTGGTGCACCGAATAGAGCCGAGACGCTGGCGATGGTTGCGGCGACCTGGCCTGCCTGAAACGAATTTAAGTCTTGGCCGGGTGTTCGACCGCCTGACGGCCAAAATCGGGCACGTCGATGTCCTGGCCGGCCTCGATGATCGAGCGGCGCACGGCGCGGGTGCGGGTGAACAGGTCGAAGAGTTTTTCGCCGTCACCCCAGCGAATCGCGCGTTGCAACGACGCTAGGTCTTCCGAGAACCGCGCCAGCATTTCGAGGATTGCATCCTTGTTGTGCAGGCATACGTCCCGCCACATGGTCGGGTCGGAAGCGGCAAGGCGGGTGAAGTCGCGGAAGCCCGAAGCCGAATACTTGATCACCTCGGACTTGGTTACCGACTGCAGATCATCGGCGGTGCCAACGATATTGTAGGCGATGATGTGCGGCAAATGCGAGACGATGGCCAGCGTCATGTCGTGATGCTGAGGATCCATCGTGTCGATGTTGGCGCCGCAGCGGCGCCAGAATTCCGACAGCCGTTCCAGCGCGTCCGGGTCAGTATCGGGCAGCGGCGTGAAGATACACCAGCGATTGTCGAATAGGTCGGCAAACCCGGCATCGGGGCCGGATTTCTCTGTGCCCGCCAGCGGATGACCGGGAATAAAGTGAACGCCGGCTGGCACATAAGGCTGCATCTGCGCGATGACAGATGCCTTGGTCGAGCCGACATCGGTGAGGATCGCGCCCGGCTTCAATGAAGGCGCAATTTCCTCGGCGACCGTGCCGGACGAGCCGACCGGCACCGAGACGATGACCAGATCGGCATCCCTGACCGCTTCGCTCGCATCGGTGGTGTAGGAATCACCCAGCCCAAGTTCTTTCGCTCGCGCCAGCGTCGCGGCACTGCGGGTCGAGATGGCTACGCGGCCAGCCAGCCCCTCGCGGCGGATGACGCGGGCCAGCGACGAGCCGATCAGGCCGATGCCGACCAGCGCGATCTTTTCAAACATCGGTGATGTCATGGTGTTCTAGCTTTTCAGGAATGTCGTGAGTGCGGCGACAACGCCGCGATTGGCCTCTTCGGTGCCGACGGTCATGCGCAGCGCGTTGGGAAAGCCGTAGCCGGAAACGCGCCGCAATATATAGCCGCGCGCCGTTAGATACTCGTCCGCCGCAGCTGCGGAATGCTTGTTGTCCTCGGGAAAATGAATAAGGACGAAATTGCCGACGCTCGGCGTCACCCGCAGCCCAAGCTTGGTGAACTCCTCGCTCAACCATGCCAGCCAGGTCTCGTTGTGCGCGACGCTGCGCTCGACATGGGCGCGGTCGCGGATCGCCGCGATGCCGGCCTCGATCGCCGTTGCATTGACGTTGAAGGGGCCACGCACGCGGTTGATCGCGTCGACGATATGCATCGGCGCGTACATCCAGCCGATCCGCGCTCCACCAAGGCCGATCTTCGAGAAAGTACGGGTCATCACCACGTTCTCGGCGCTGCCGACCAGCTCGATGCCGGCTTCGTAATCGTTGCGGCGGACATATTCGGCATAGGCGGCGTCGAGCACCAGAAGCACATGCCTTGGCAAACCGGAATGCAGCCGGCGCACCTCCTGGAACGGCACATAGGTGCCGGTCGGGTTGTTGGGATTGGCGAGGAACACGATCTTGGTGCGCGGCGTGATGGCGGCCAGGATGGCGTCGATGTCGGCGCGCTCCTCTTTTTCCTTGATCGTCACCGGAACGGCACCCGCCGACTGGATGTAGATCTTGTAGACCATGAAGGCGTGTTCGGTGATGACAGCCTCGTCGCCGGGCGCCAGATAAGTCTGCGCCAGCAGGCCGAGGATCTCGTCGGAACCGTTCGAGCAGATGATGTTGGCCGGGTTGAGACCGTGCACTTCGGCGATCGCTTCGCGCAGCCGCCTGGCGGTGCCGTCGGGATAGACGTCGAGCTTTCCGGCAATCTCGCGCGCGGCTTCGATCGCTTTTGGCGAGGAACCGAGCGGGTTCTCGTTCGACGAAAGCTTGTAGACCTTGGCGACGCCGGCAGGCGCCGTGCTCTTACCCGGCACATAGGCGTCGATGTCCATGATGCCCGCGCGCGGGGTTGGACGTGCCTTGTCCGGTGTCTGGCTCATGTCGCAAAATCCGTCGAGAACGCTTCCTCAGGGAAGCCGCAGCGGAAATACAAGCCGTGGCCCGCAATGTCGAGAGGTGACCGCCTCCGGACAATGGCTGGCCGTTGACGCCGGCCTGCCGCAGCCCTAGAAGGGGGTACGAACTACCGTGGTGATTTGGCCGGTCGGCTTGCAGCCACGTTAAACAACTTGCTAAAGGGCCGTTTGCATCCTGTAACCGGCTTTGCGACTGCAATGCCGGTTTTTTATTGCCCGCGCCGGCCGGACACCGCATCGGCATCGATTTTCGAAAAGCACGGTGCAGGGATCAAGGTGTGAGATGGATGCAATGGCCGCTCTGCGTGCTCGCAAAACCAACAACGAGGCCGACCAGCCGTCGAGCCCGGTCTTGCGTTTTGGGCCTGACAAGCCGCTCAAGCTCGACGCTGGCACGCTGCTGTCGCCGTTCCAGATCGCCTACCAGACCTATGGCACGCTGAACGACGCCCGCTCCAACGCTATCCTCGTCTGCCATGCCCTGACCGGCGACCAGCACGTCGCCAGCACCAATCCGGTGACCGGCAAGCCGGGTTGGTGGGAAGTGCTGATCGGCCCCGGCAAGATCATCGACACCAGCCGCTTCTTCGTCATCTGCTCCAACGTCATCGGTGGTTGTCTTGGTTCCACCGGCCCGGCCTCGACCAATCCCATCACCGGCAAGCCCTATGGGCTCGACCTGCCGATCATCACCATCCGTGACATGGTGCGCGCGCAGCAGATGCTGATCGACCATTTCGGCATCGAAAAGCTTTTCTGCGTGCTCGGCGGCTCGATGGGTGGCATGCAGGTGCTGGAATGGGCGTCGAGCTATCCGGAGCGCGTCTTCTCGGCGCTGCCGATCGCTACCGGCGCGCGCCATTCCTCGCAGAACATCGCATTCCACGAGGTCGGCCGGCAAGCTGTCATGGCCGATCCGGACTGGCATGGCGGCAAATATTTCGAGCACGGCAAACGCCCGGAAAAAGGCTTGGCGGTGGCGCGCATGGCCGCCCACATCACCTATCTGTCGGAGGCCGCGCTGCACCGGAAATTCGGCCGCAATCTGCAGGATCGCGAAGCGCTGACCTTCGGCTTCGACGCCGACTTTCAGATCGAAAGCTATCTGCGCCACCAGGGCATGACCTTCGTCGATCGCTTCGACGCCAATTCCTACCTCTACATGACCCGGTCGATGGACTATTTCGACCTTGCAGCCGACCATGGCGGCCGGTTGGCCGACGCTTTTGCCGGTACCAAAACCCGCTTCTGCCTGGTGTCCTTCACGTCGGATTGGCTGTTTCCGACCGAGGAGAGCCGCTCGATCGTGCATGCGCTGAACGCCGCCGGCGCCTCGGTGTCCTTCGTCGAGATCGAGACCGATCGCGGCCACGATGCCTTCCTGCTGGACGAGCCGGAACTGTTTGCCGCCATCAACGGCTTCATCGGCTCGGCGGCCCGGGCGAGAGGGCTCAGCGCATGACCCTGGAAAGTTGCGGACTGGTCTGTCCAGGATCATGCTCCACGCAGGAGGCGGCATCATGAGTGTCAACCGCGACCAGCGCGTCGACCTCGAGGTCGTCGCCAATCTCATCCCGCCGCAGTCCCGCGTGCTCGATGTCGGTTCGGGCGACGGCTCGCTGCTCGAATTGCTGCAGGACACCAAGCAGGTCGACGGCCGTGGGTTGGAGCTGTCGCAGCGCGGCGTCAACGAATGCGTGGCGCGCGGCCTCTCGGTCATCCAGGGCGATGCCGACAAGGATCTCGAATTCTATCCCGACAAGGGCTTTGACTTCGTCGTCCTGTCGCAGACGCTGCAGGCCACCCGCAACCCGAAGCTGGTGCTCGACGAACTGCTCAGGATCGGCAACCGCGCCATCGTATCCTTTCCCAATTTCGGCCATTGGCGGGTGCGCCTGTCGCTATTCATCCAGGGTCGCATGCCGGTGACAAAGGACCTGCCCTATTCCTGGTACGACACGCCCAATATCCATTTCTGCACCATCCGCGACTTCGTCAATCTGTGCGACGAACTCGGTGCGACAGTGGAGAAGGCGACGGCACTCGACGCCAACGGCCAGAAGATCGGTCTGTCGATGCCGTGGTGGTTCTGGAATTTCTTCGGCCAGCAGGCGGTGTTCTTGCTGAAGCGGTAGCTTGCGACACGCCGTCGCTTGATCGACAAGGATTGCCTCTATACTGGGACGAGTAGAGTGTAGTCACATGGAAGCTGATAAATGGCCGGCGCAGAGATAAACGAAGAGTCCACAACATATTCGCTCGTCGTGGAAATGGAGAACGCTAGATCCGTCGATTGGGACGAAGTCGGCGTTGGGCTGAACGCGTTGGCGCGTGAGATAGCTGCGGTTTCGTCGATCGGCTTCACCAGACCGGATGTTATCATATCCCACGCCGGTACGGACGACGACGCGGAATCCCTTCACAGCGACATCAAGGGAGAAGCGCCGCAGTTGGCGCAGGTTGCCGACTTGACCTTTGTTGCCTGCCCTGGCGGTCGATATTATGAGCTCAAGAACAATGGCATCCGGAAAGCGGATTCAGATGTAGTTGTCCTGACCGATTCCGACACGGTTGCAGAATCGGGATGGCTCTCAACGATTCTTGAGCCCTTTAAGGATCCCCGCGTTATTTGCGTAAACGGATTTACGCATCTTTTGCATGACGATTTCGCGTCGAGAACGTTTGCGCTGATCTGGTTTTTCCCTTTGGCGCACGGAGACGGACGATTTGCTTCAAAACGGGCGATCAATGCGAACAATGTAGCCCTTCGCCGGAGCGGGTTTGCGGAAAATCCTTTTCCGGAGAACAATGGCTTCAAGGTCTCTTGCACCCTGCTGATGCGTAATCTGCAACGCCAGGGTCACGAGATTCGCAATGTCAACGCACGCGTCTACCACTATGCGCCGCGGGGTTTGCGGTTCTTTGTCTGGCGCGCCTTGGTAACAGGTCGCGATGCCGACCGGAAATTTGTGGACCTTGCCTCGCCCGGCCGCATGCGACGGGTAGCCAAGTCTTTCAGCCGGTGGTTCACCATGTCGTGGCGCACAACACGACGCGTTGTGGGCCATGCTCGGGACACAGGGATGCCGCTTTGGCAAATTCCGTTCTCCCTGATTGTCGGTCAGATATTTTATGGATTGGCATTCTGGGGCCAGTTTAGCTTCGCCACCGGTATGGTAGGTGATAAAATTGAGAAGCTGCCTGACTATGTCGAGCACAGCTAGCCGACGCTCTTCATAAACCAAAATTGAGGCATATCGCTTTGTCGCAATAGAGTTCACGTTTGGCCAAGGACATCCGTGGCCTTGTGCGCATATTCGACGCAGTCGGCGAGCCCCATCGGCCTCCGCTCATGATTGAATTTCCCTTTGGAGGGCAGCCGACAAGCCAGCCTCCCAAGGCAATCTGTCGAAACGCCGAGCACAATACGATTACGTCCGAGGTAATGGAATATATGCTGTCCGCAGCGGCAGGCCGCTTCCGTGGTGATTCGTAAATGCTCTGTTCGGCAATGCTGTTGCAAATGGAGCGCTAATAACGGGAATTCGTTGGCTTGCGCGGGTCGAGTATCGGTAAAGTGGATGACACGGGCAGTTGCTTTTTGTAGCGTCGTATCGACTACGAGATGTCGCGGAAAGGAAGTTCGATCCATTCGACCGTTCCAAGAATCGAAAAGTCCTGGATAGACGCGCAGCTCTGCGCAGGGAAACAGCTGACACGACATGGCCGGGATCATAGATCCGACACCTCTCGTTACCGTCATCACGCCGACCCACAACCGGCGCGAAACGGTGTTGCGCGCCGTGGAAAGCGTGCTTTCCCAAAGCATGCCAAGGCTCGAGCATATTGTCGTTGACGATGGCTCGACCGACGGAACCGAGGCGGCACTTGCCCGCATTCAAGACCCGCGGCTGATTTATGTCGGTGCGAAATGGCGAGGCGCCAATGCCGCCAGGAATGCCGGCATCGAGCGGGCCCGGGCGCCCGTGGTGACATTCCTCGATTCGGACGACGTTTACCTGCCGCACCGGCTTGAACGAACCCTGGCCCGCTTCGACGACAATTCCGCACTTCAGGTATTGATCAGCTCTTTTGTGTCCCTGAAGGGCAATCGCGCCACCAATTGCATCAATCGCGATGCGTTCGTGAGCCCGACGATGCTGGAACGGACGCTGGTCGCACAGACGATCTTCATCGCCGGCTCCGCGATAACCGCTCGCCGCGAGGCCTTGCTGGGCATTGGCGGTTATGACAGCGACATCACCCGGATGCAGGACCGGGAATTGCTGCTGCGGCTAGCGCGCCGTCATGGCGCTCGGTTGTCCGAAGACATCGACTGGACGAAATACAACTCGGAAAACTCCATTTCAGGCCGCCGTGACGGCTATGTCGAAGCCTATGCGAACCTGATGGGCAAACATCCGCATATTGCCGACGCCTACCCGCATATTCCGCCATACATGATCTCGCGGCAGATTATCGCCGATATTCTCAGGGGCCGGATACCTCAAGCATTTGAGGGCTACATGGCCAATCGCTCGTCGAAATCGCTCGGCTACACGCTGCCGGAACTGATGCACGGCTATATTCACGGCCGGCGCTGGCGCCGCGATCTCTACAACGAGTTCCGCGACAAGTTTGGCGCCCGACCGGCCTAATTGCATGTCGCCTAAAAGTGTCCACCGGTTCTAGACTACGACATGCACGACAAGTTCCAGTAAGGCTCACCGGTCGAGTTCCGGAAAATACGGATCGGACAAGAACCGCCTATCCCGTTCGCCCTGCAGACAGTCTATCGGCGTCGCCACGTCGACGGGCATGATTCTCGCCTCGTCCTGATTGCCGCTTACTTCGAGGATCAGCTTGCGCCGGATGGCCGTCGAAAATTCGGCGGCCGCATAAATCGGCAGCACAAAGGAACCGGGCCCGCCGCTCACGCACTGCGCGTAATACTGGTCGAGATGACTGAAGGTGGGTGATGGACTGATCAGGATTGGCAATCCATTGACGACGATGCCCTTTGCGGTCGCCGCATCGCGCGTGGCGGTGACCGGCGGCCCGATATTGTTCGGACCGTCACCGGAAATATCGATGACGCTCCGTTCGCCCTTGAAAGAAGTGTGATCGAAAAGCTCGGTGCCGAAGGCCAGCGCACCGGAAATCGAGGTGCCGCGGAAGCTGCGGAACGGGCGGGCCGCAACCTTGTCGGCAAAGAGGTTGGCGCTCTCCGCGCTGTCGATGATCTGCCAGCCGATGACCGCGTCGTCACGCACCGTGCCGGCCCATTCGAAATAGGTGAGCGCGATCCGGCCGGTGGCGCCGGCGCGAACAGCCTTGATAAAGTCAGGATGTCGCAGCGCCTCGACATAACCGGCGCGCTGCAGGGCGAACTCCTTTTCGTCCATCGACAGCGATATGTCGACTGCAAGCACCAACTCGACGTCGACGGCCGGCGCATCCGGCGGCGAGGCGGCGGCCTGGGCGCAGGCAAGACAGGCAAGCAGGCGCAAAGCATCAAGCATGGCCGTCGCCAGGGTTGTTCCTCTGGACAAGCTTGCGGCGCGATCACGGCAGAATAAAGCTTTGCGCGGAGGAATTCTGGGAAAAGCATCGGACGGCCTTCCCAGGAAAAGCGCATAGCGCCTTCCCCCTAGGATTTGCGTCAAAACAAACGATTGGAGCGGATCGGCGTTTCCGTGAAACGATGAACCGCTCTGAACATGAACATCGGTCTATGCCTTGCGGCGGGCAGCGACTGGCGGCGGTTCGATGGCGCCGGCCCTGACGCGGGCGGGCTTCAGAGCGGGAGCGCCGGTATCCTTGACGATCGTCAACGCGCGCGGAAAGAACTGATTGTTGTGCAGGCCGCGCCCTATGTTGAGGATCGCAGTCCCAGGCAAACGCTTCTCGAGCATGGCCAGCACTCGCCGTAGCGACGGGCCGTCAAATGCATCCAGTGCTTCATCGATGATCACCCATTTCGGCTGCCGCAAGGCGAGTCTGGCGAAGGCCAGCGAGCGCTGTTCGTCATCGCCCAGCTCGTGGTCCCATCGCCCGGCGCGGTCGAGCGACGACGACAGCCATTCAAGACCGACCTCTGCAAGCACCTTCGAAATGTCGGCGTCACTCGCCGGCGCGGGTCCGTTCGGGTGATCAAGCACCTCGCGCAACGTGCCGGTCGGGAAATAAGGGACGCGCGGCACGAATATGAGGGTTTCTGCCGCCGGCAGGCCGATCCGCCCGCTTCCCCATGGCCACAGGCCGGCAATGGCACGAAAGAACAGCGTCTTGCCGGCGCCCGCCTCGCCGATGACCATGACGCGCTCGCCGGGACGGATTTCGACATGCTGGTCCGCGAGCCTCGTGCAGCCCTCCGGCGAGGCCACTTCGAGCTTCTCGAAAGTCAGGTTGCCATTGGCGTTGTCGCCGAACTCGATGCGCCTTTCCGTGTCGTGGAGCACATCGATTTCGTCGAGAGCGATGCGGAAATCGGCGACGCGCATCAGCGTGGCGCGCCAATCGGCGATGCTGCCGATGTTGTTGATGAACCAGCGCAGCGACGAATGGACCTGGTTGAAGGCCCCGACCGCCATCATCAATCCGCCAAAACTGATATCACCTGCGAAGTACACCGGCGAGGCGACCAGGATTGGCGCGACGACGGTGATCCAGCCATAAGAGTCGGTCACCCAGGCTAGATTGATCTGTGCGCTGTAGATGCGCCGCATGGCGCCTAGCACCGTGCCGAGATCGAGTTCGAGCCGCCGCCTGGCATCGGGCTCGCCATGGTACAACGCAATGGCATCGACATTTTCGTTGACGCGCACCATCGAGGAGCGCAGCTCGGCTTCACGTGTGTAGCGGTCGCTGTTCAGGCTGATGAGCGGGCGTCCAACCAGCCAGCTCAGCCAGGAGGCGGTGCCGGCATAAAGAATGGCGGCCCAGACCATGTAGCCCGGTATGGCCAGTGCGGTTCCGCCGATGTGGAACACGAAGCCTGAGGACAGCTCCCACAGCACGCCGACGAAGGACACGAGCAGGATGCATGACTGCAGCAGCCCGACACCGAGGTCGGTCGACAGGTCCGAGAGGTGCGCCGCATCCTGCTGCATGCGCTGGTCGGGATTGACGCCGATGGCACCGGCATTGGCCAGCCGGAAGGCGCGCGCGGGCCGCGTCCACTGGTCGATCAGATCCAGCGTCAGCGCCTCGCGCAGCTTCAGCCGGATCATCTGGTTGAGCCAGGTCTGGCCGATATTGAGCACCAGAAGTCCACCGGCTATTGCCGCAAAGACGAGAAGCTGGTGCAGGAAGGCCGCCATGTCGCGCCGCGCGAGCGCGTCGTAGAAAGGCTGATTCCAGCGGTTGAGCAGAACCTGGCCGATCGACGTTGCGATGATCACGGCCATCATGCCGACCGCTGTCCAGAGCAACCATTTGCGAACCGGCGATGCCGCCAGCGCCCTCCTGATCGTCGCCACCTGGTCGCTCAGGCTGCTGGCTTCGACCGCCACCACAACCGGCTGGACGATGGCGGCATAGTCCGGTTGATCAGCCATGTCCGAGGTCCTTGCGTTCAGTGCTGAAACCGGTTGGAGAGACTTGCAGGCATCCGTCGTCCAAATGGACTGCCAGGTGCGCTGTCACTCCACTTGCGACAGATAGGCAGGGAACCGACGCCAGGCACTCTTGCCCCGATCACGAAGCCGTCACCCGCGCAACCGATGACTTGGTATCCCCGACCTCGTTGCGACGGCCAAGCCGGGTGGCGCCATGCGGCGACAGCACGGGCACGAAGACGCGGCGCGAGGCGCGCTGGGCGACCGGCACGCCTTGATAGAGCCGCTTCTGCGCCTCGACGACGATGACCCCGGAAAAGATCGGCCACAGCCGCCGGCCGGCGCGTTCGAGCACATTGTGGAACTGCATCATGAAGCGCCGCCGCGATGGCGGGAAGAAAAGCGCATCGGACCAGGACGCGGGCGTGAAATTCGCCTCGCGCAGCAATTCGGTGAGCTGTCCACGCGAAAAAGGCCGGCCATTGCCGAACGGCGTGTGCTCGAAGCGCGCCCAGACGCCGCGCCGATTCGGGACGACGATGACCACCCGACCCGCCGGCGACAGCACACGCCAGATCTCGTTCAGCGTCTCACGCGGGTTCTCGACATGTTCGAGCGAATGGACGAGCAGCATGCGGTCGATGCAGGAATCGACCAGCGGCAGTTCCTCGTCGAAGACCAGCGCCGTCGCCGTCGGCCCCGTCGCCGGCCAGACTACGGCGCCCTGCGTTGCCGGCATGAAGGCGAAGACCCGCTCGGCATCGGTGCCGAAGCGCTCCAGCCAAGGCAAGGTGTAGCCGAGACCGACCAGCCGCTCGTTGGGCACGGCTGCCCATATCGACGACAACGCCATGGTGATCGAACGCTCGGCGAACTGCCCGAGTGTTGTCGAATAGAAGGAGCGAAGATCGACGATGTCGGAATGCATGGCAGGGATGTAGCCGTGATGTCGTCGGGTTTCAATAAATGCATCGATAACCGGGATGACAGCGGCCCGCTAGCGCCCTATGTCTGCGGCGATAATGGAGAGATGCGATGCCGGTCGAAATCGAACAGTTCATGTGCCGCAGCGACAATTTCGGCATTCTGGTGCACGACCCCAAAAGCGGCCAAACCGCGATCATCGACGCGCCCGAGGAAGCGCCCATCCTGGCCGCGCTCAAACGTACCGGCTGGACGCCGACAATGATCCTGACCACGCATCACCATGTCGACCATGTCGAGGCCAATTTGGCGCTGAAGGAGCGCTTCAAGCTGCGCATCGTCGGCCCGGAAGCGGAAAAGGCCAAGATCCCAGGCATCGACGAAACGGTCGAAGACGGCTCGGTTCTCCATCTTGGCGATGAAAAGATCGAGGTGATCGCCACGCCCGGCCACACTGCCGGCCACGTCTCCTACTATTTGCCTGGATCGAAAGTGGCGTTCACCGCCGACACGCTGTTTGCGCTGGGGTGCGGACGGCTGTTCGAATGCAAGCCGCCGGTCATGTACGATTCGCTGAAGAAGCTGGCGGCACTTCCGGCTGAAACGGTCATCTATTGCGGCCACGAATACACGCTCTCCAACGCCCGTTTCGCGCTGACCGTCGATCCGACCAACTCGGCGCTGAGAGAACGCGCTGCCAAGATCGAGGCGTTGCGCGCCGCCGACAAGCCCACGCTGCCGACGACGATCGGCGAGGAGCTGTCGACCAATCCCTTCCTGCGCTGGCACGATCCTTCTGTCCGCAAGCATCTTGGACTGGAGAAAGCTTCGGACGCCGAGGTCTTTGCCGAAATCCGCAAGCGCAAGGACAATTTCTAGAGTCCGGTGATATCGTCGAAGCCATGACCAGCTCCGCCGAAATCATCGCGACGCTCGGCCTGAAGCCGCATCCGGAAGGCGGCTGGTACGCCGAGACCTTTCGCGATGACGCTGGCGGCGCGCGCGGCCATTCGACCGCTATATATTTCCTGCTGGAACGGCATCAGGTGTCTGCCTGGCACCGGGTCAAGGACGCCGCCGAGGTCTGGCATTTTCATGCCGGTGCCCCGCTGGCGCTGTCGATGTGGGAACAAAGCAGCGCCGTTATCGAGCAGGTGCTTGGCATCGATCTCCCAGCCGGTGAGCGGCCGCAGATCGTCGTCCCCGCGGGCTGGTGGCAATCGGCGCGTAGCCTGGGCGAATGGACGCTGGTCGGCTGCACCGTCGCACCGGGCTTTGAGTTTGCGGCGTTTGAGCTGGCCGAGCCGGGCTGGCAACCGAAACAATCCTAACTCAATTCAATAAGAAGCCTAGCGTGATCGCGAGTTGAGCTGCGTAATAGAGTAACCAGACGGCAAAGCGCATCCAGCTGCGGTGCGGCGAGATGGCGGCCACCAGGAATTTCTCCGCGGCGAGCATCCCGTCCGACGCCATGAACAACACGGCGCCGCCGAGAATCCAGACGCTGCTTGTCGTCAGCGCCGAAACACCCATCGCGAGGATCGCAGCGACATAGACGGCGATAGGGACACGAAGGCCGGGGCCGACGCGCCGCCACAGCGCCGCCAGCATGACGATCGCAAACACCAGCATGGCCAGCGCGATCGCCCCACGCCACGATTCGGCGCCCAGCAACTCCAAGCCGCCGCCGCTGCGCAGGAACAGCACGGCATAGACAATGTGGGCGACAAGAAAACTGGCGAGCCCGCCGAGAAACGCCTTTTCGCCGTCGCGCGACAGAAAGGCGTCGCCAACAGCGCTGAGCGCAAGGGCTGCGACCAGCAGCAACGGGCCGCCTTGCAGCGCCGCCAGCACGGCAAGCATCGCCACGGCAAGCGTCTTTGCCGCCGAGCGGGCGAGCGTCGGCGGCATCCCGAGCGTGAAGGCATAGATCACCGCAGCAGCCAGCGAAAAGATCAGCGTCGCGTTGGCATTGGCGTCAATGCCGCCCGGGAAGGGCATCGTCATGCCCGGGCTCCGCCTTCGGATGCCCCGGCTCCGCTTGCGGATGCCCGCGCTCCACTCTCGGTCACGGCGGGCTTGCGCAGAAACAGTGACTTTGCCGCCAGAGCCGCGCCGCCGGTGATAAGCACGCAGGCGGCAAGAATGCGCAGTGACGGCTCGGCGGCGCCGGCTGCGATCAGCACCAGCGTCGACAGCAGTGGCGCGGCATAGCTTGCAGCACCCAGCACCTGGATGTTGCCGCGCTTGACGCCTATGTCCCAGGCATAGAAGGCAGCGCCGACCGGCATCAGGCCAAGGCCGACCACGGCCAGCCACTGGCCGGCGCCGTCAGGCAGAACCGTTTGTTCCAGGGTCAAATGGCAGGCGAGCGACAGCACCGCGGTCGCGGCGCAGAACCAGGTGACGATGCTGCTCGGCACCGACGGGAAGCGCCGCGACAACAACGAATAGGACGACCACATCACAGCGCAAACGGCGGCCATGGCATAGCCGTAAGCATAGCGGGCGTCGAAGGCGATGCCGGCGCCCTTGGTGACGATCAGCATGGTGCCGGCAAGGCCGAGCAGCGCGCCGACGACGTGGTTCCATGCCAGGCGCTCGCCCGGCATCAGCGCCGAACCAAGCACGATCAGCAACGGCCACAGATAGGCGATCAGGCTCGCTTCCACCGCCGGTGCATTGCGCAGCGCGGTGAAGTAGAAGAAGTGGTAGCCGAACAGGCCGGCAATGCCGATCAGCCAGACCTGCAGTGGTATTTTCTGGCTCTTGTCGGGCGCCGGCATGAACAGCCGCGCGATGAGCCCGACCCCGGTGCCGATCGAGAAGGTGATCGCCGACAGCAGGAATGGCGGCACCTGGCCCGATCCATCGGTAAGCAGCGCCAGCAACGCCCACATGGCGACCGCCGAAAAGCCAATCAGTGTTGCGCGCCCCATTCCGCCTCCAGTGGCGCGCGTATGGCGCCTGCCCTACTGTACTGCCTCGAAACGCCTGGCGCTGATGGTCAAGGTGCCGATCTGCGTGCCCACCGTGGCGCGGATCGGCGCATATACGCCGGTTTGGCCGAGCGGTGCAAACGTCACCATCATGCGGCTGCGGTTCTTAAGATAATTCAGCGCCTTGCGGCCCTTGCGATAGCCCGCCACCGGCTCGAAACCCATTCGGCAGGTGATGGTGTCGCCCTTATAACCCGGCACCGAGATCGTCCCCTTCGAAGCGTAGGTTAGTGACAGATCGGCACGCATCTCGCCGTCATAGAACTTCACCGTGCGGCCGCAGACCTGGTCGAGACTGTCGGCATGGATCACCGTCGCGGCCATCGGATCGAGCACCGAGACCAAATCGCCGGCACCGATAGGCACCCAGCTCTTGGGGTCGCGCTTGCCCGGCGCCGGAACGACCTGCGTCGAGGTGACCGCGCCATCTGCAAAGCGGATATCGACCGTCGATGCCTTCTTTCCAGAGGTGTAATCGGCACGGAACGCCTGCGGCACCATCTTCTTGCCAGAAATCGTGCCTTTCGACGAGATCGTGCCGCGCGTGTCGTCGAACAGCTTGGCCAGACCCGCGGCGGTGACGCTGCCTTCGATCGCATAGGCGCCGTTCTCATAGCGGCTGGAAAACGTTGATTTTGCTATCGAAAGGCCTAGAAACGAGACCGTGTACTCTCCCTTGAATGACTGTGGCGAGGCAGTGGACGCGGCGGATGGCAAGGCAATCGCAAGCAGGGCAGCAAGGGCAAGAGACAAACGAAGCATGACGGGATCCGGTCCTTGATTTTCGGCCGGAGGCGGGCAACTCCGGTCTGGCATGTCCCTATGAGACCGCTTATAGGATGAATTCCGGCCTTAATATGAAATGCCGGGCGCATCCGTGGGGAACCCGGAGCTTGACGCCTCGGCGAAATGCAACTATGGAACGCCAACTTTTCCATAAGGCCGCCTGACCAGAACCGCGCGCCACCCGGCGCGGGCTTGAATGTTTGGCAGACCCGAGAACTGAAGGTTAGAATCATGTCCCGCACCTGCGAACTCACTGCCAAGGCAGTCATGTCCGGCAACAATGTGAGCCACGCCAACAACAAGACCAAGCGTCGCTTCCTGCCGAATCTCGTCAACGTGACGCTGATTTCAGAAGCGCTGAACCAGAATGTGCGCCTGCGCATTTCGGCCAACGCGCTGCGTTCGGTCGAACATCGCGGCGGTCTCGACGCCTTCCTGGCCAAGGCCGACGTCAAGGAATTGTCGCAGCGTGCGCGTCTGTTGAAGAAGCAGATCGCCAAGAAGATCGCCGAGCAGGTCGCCGCCTGATATCGTTCAAAGGCGGGGGACGACCGCCCTGGCCAACCTCTTGTTGGCCTGAACATCGGATCGAGCCCGCAAGGTTTCGGCAACCCGATGCTCAAATACGAGCGAGCGTGATCCGGTTTCGGCATGCGCTCCGCTGGTTCCATTACCCAGGATAAAAAAATGACTTCCTTCTCGCGATACCTGCCATTCGTGGCCGCCATGGCATTTGTAGTCGTGGCTTCGAACATTCTCGTGCAGTTCCCGATGCAGGGCCAGGTCGGCGGCCTCTCACTGGCCGACCTTTTGACCTGGGGTGCCTTCACCTACCCGTTCTCCTTCCTGGTCACCGACCTCGCCAATCGCCGCTATGGGCCAACCGTGGCGCGCAGGATCGTCTTTGTCGGCTTCATGACGGCAGTGGTCTGCTCGATCCTCGTCCCGCCTTTCCTGTTCCGTCACGGCCTGATCGAGTTCGAGACCGCCGCCGACCGGCTGGTGCGGATCGCGGCGGCGTCCGGCGCGGCGTTCCTTGCCGCGCAATTGCTCGACGTGACCGTCTTCAACCGGCTGCGCCGGCAGAGCTGGTGGCGCGCGCCAATCGTCGGCACGCTGGTCGGATCCGTGTTCGATACCGCCGTCTTCTTCACCGTCGCGTTCTCGGCCGCGTTTGCCTTCGCTGGTCCGAACGACAGCTTTGCGCTCGAAACAGCACCGCTGATGGGCGTCTTCCATGTCGACGCCATGCGCTGGATTTCGTGGGCGCTCGGCGATCTCAGTGTGAAGCTGATCATCGCCGTTGTGGCATTGATCCCCTACCGGCTGCTCGCTGCCCGCTGGAGCCAGCCGGCAGTCGCGGCTTAAACCATGATCCCGAAAAGTGGGACGGGGTTTTCGGAAAAGATCATGGTCGGACAAAGATCATGATTCCCTGGGTCCAGCTCGATTCGGCGAAGACCCCGGATGGTGCGCAGGAACTTCGCCTCAAGCGGCGCGGTTCCGAATTCTCGATCATGCTCGGCACCAACGAGCTGATGAACAGCCGACTCAGCGGGTCCGAGGAGGCGCTGGCAAAACTATCCTGCCAGCGGATTGCCGGCCATCGGCGGCCAAGGGTCCTGATCGGTGGGCTTGGCATGGGCTTTACGCTGCGCGCCGCACTCGCAGAACTCGGCAGCATTGTCGTCGCGGAGCTGGTGCCGGCGGTCGTCGCCTGGGCACGCGGCCCGATGACCGAAATCTTTGGCGGCTGTCTTGACGATCCGCGTGTCATTATCCACGGGACTGATGTCGGGCAGCTGATACAGTCGGGCCCCGCGGCTTGGGACGCCATCCTGCTCGACGTCGACAACGGCCCGAAAGGCATTGTCCACAAATCCAATGATGCGCTTTACAGCCTGCAGGGCCTCGGCGCTGCTCGCGCCGCCCTCAAGCCGGGCGGAGTGCTGGCGGTGTGGTCGCAAGGCCCCGACAGCGGCTTCACGCGGCGGCTGAAGCAGGCCGGCTTCGCGGTCGAGGAGGTCAACACACGCGCTAACGGCAAGCGTGGCGCGCGCCATGTTATCTGGATAGCCACCAATGGCTCACGAACCTGACCGGACGCTGTCATAGCTCTATTGATCGCAGGTCGGTGCGCGCTCAATCCTGGTGGAGAATAAATTCCAGGTAGAGGTTGCGCTGCAGGATCGAGTGGTTGTCGTCGGAAATCAGCGACACCATCAGCGCACCATCGTCGCGGGTCCAGACGTCGAGCCCTTCCATATTGTCGATCTGGTAGCCCATGTCGGCTTCCAGCAGCACCGGCCCGTCGGCGACCGCACCCTTTTCGACGCTCTCGCCATAAATGCGTCGCAGCCGCATTTTGACGCCCCTGGCCATCGAAAAGCTGCGCTCCAGAAGCAAGAGGTCGCCATCCGGCAGGAAGGCGCCGTCGGTGATATCGAAGTCGCCGTTGCGCTTGACGGTGAAGACGCCCTTATGCGGCCCTTCGATGATGGCGGCATAGATGTTGCCGGCCTTGTCGAGGCTCTTCTCGGAGACCACGACCAGACCGCCCTCATGCTGGCCGTTGGCATTGGCGTGGGTGACGGTTTCGAAGCCTCGATTCTGGCGCAGTTCCCCGGCCGGCACCACGAAATCCAGCTGCTTGAACGGCGCCTTCATGTCGGCCGGATCGATCTTGAACTGTGCGACGCGGTGGTTGCGCTCGAAGCCGACGGTGGCAACGCCGTCCTTGACCGCGAGGCCTTCTGCATCGACCTCCCACTTCTTGTCGATTGGCCGACCGGTTTCGTCGACCATCTGCTGCATGCGGAAATTCTGGATGCCGGACGGCCGCTTGTCGGCGTCGCGGACCACCGTGCCGAAGAACCAGAACCCGGTGTCGGCGACGCCGATGAAATCGCCGCCGGCTTTCAGGAATCGGAACGCCGACAGCGCACCGAAATCGCGACTTGGCGAGGTCGTCTCCAGCCCGCCGACGAATTCGAGCGGACCGAACTGCTTGTCGGCGCCGCCAATGTGGAATTCGGCGATTGACCTGGCCGAGACTTCGACCGGTTCGACCGAACTTGAGCCGAGCGAACCGGCTGCTGCCGAAGCCACGCCGGAAAGCAGGGCGATGGCGGCGAAAATCGTCTGCTGAAAGCCGCCGCGCCTAGAGATCATCCGGCGCGCCGCATGCCGCCACGCCGCGTATCCTTCGCGCTCTCCTCGGCGAACAGCGAAGCCAGCTGCTCGGTCATGGCGCCGGCCAGTTCCTCGGCATCGACGATGGTGACGGCGCGGCGATAATAGCGCGTGACGTCGTGGCCGATGCCGATGGCCAGCAGCTCGACCGGCGAGCGCGTCTCGATCAGCTCGATGACGGCGCGCAGATGGCGCTCGAGATAATTGCCAGGATTGACCGACAACGTCGAATCGTCGACCGGCGCGCCGTCCGAGATCATCATCAGAATCTTGCGCTGCTCCGGGCGGGCGATCAGCCGGTTGTGCGCCCACAGCAGCGCCTCGCCGTCGATGTTTTCCTTGAGCAGGCCCTCGCGCATCATCAGGCCGAGATTGCGCCGTGCCCGTCGCCATGGATGGTCGGCGGATTTGTAAATGATGTGGCGCAGATCGTTGAGCCGGCCGGGGTTCGGCGGCTTGCCGTCCTTCAGCCACTTCTCGCGCGCCTGCCCGCCCTTCCAGGCTCGGGTGGTGAAGCCGAGGATCTCGACCGAGACGCCGCAACGTTCCAGCGTGCGCGCCAATATGTCGGCGCAGGTGGCTGCGACCGTGATCGGCCGGCCGCGCATGGAGCCCGAATTGTCGAGCACCAGCGTCACCACCGTGTCGCGGAATTTGGTGTCGCGCTCCTGCTTGAAGGACAGCGGCTGCATCGGGTCGATAACGACACGCACCAGCCGCGCCGGATCGAGGTAACCCTCTTCCAGGTCGAAATCCCAGGAGCGGTTCTGCTGCGCCATCAGCCGGCGCTGCAGCCGGTTGGCCAGGCGGCCGACGACGCCAGACAGATTGGCAAGCTGCTTGTCGAGGAAGGCGCGCAGTCGGTCGAGCTCTTCTTCTTCGCAAAGTTCCTCGGCACCGACCGTCTCATCGAAAGCGGTGGTGAAGACCTTGTAGTCGATTTCCTTCGGCAGATTGGTGAAGGGGTTGTCGTTGCGGCGCGCCTCGCCGGGCGTCTCGGCGTCCGCATCGTCATCGTCGGACAGATCGTCGGCGGTGGCATCGGACGCTTCCGTCTCGGCCGATTGCTCGTCATCGGCCGAAGCCTCGGCATCCTCGGACTGCGACTGCTCGGAGCCCGAATCCTCTTCGCCGCCCTCCTCGCTTTGCTCGTCGCCTTGCGGCTGGTTGTCGTCATTGTCCTCGGAGTCTTCCGTCTCCTGCTCGTCGCCGAGTTCCTCGGCCATTTCCATGGAGGCGAGCATCTCGCGCACGACGCGGGCGAAAGCCTGCTGGTCGCCGAGCTTGGCGGAAAGTCCCTCGAGATCCGCCTTGGCCTTTTCCTCGACCCAGGGCCGCCAGAGTTCGACCAGCCGCTGGCCGCTCTTCGGGATCGGCCGACCGGTCAGCTTCTCGCGCACCATGAGCGCAAGTGCTTCCTCGATCGGCGCGTCGGCCTTGTCCCTCACGTCGACGAGATTGGCCTTGGCGTATTTGTCTTCCAGCATCGAGCCGATATTGTCGGCGACGCCTTGCATGGCACGTGAGCCGATCGCCTCGACACGAGCCTGCTCGACAGCGTCATAGATGGCGCGGGCCGCCTTGCCATCCGGCGCCAGCTTAGTGTGGATGCGCACATCGTGGCAGGCACGCTTCAGCGCCATCGAATCGCCGAGGCCGCGGGTGATCGCGATGTCGGTCTTCGAAGCCTTCTTCGGCAGTTCGGGCAGGCGCGCGCGGCTGCCGGCGAGTGCCGGCCTATCCTTGGCGAAACCGACTTCAAGCTCCTTGTCGCCGGCAATGGCGCGCATGCAGACGGTGACGGCGCGCTTGAAGCTGTCGGCTTCAGACCCCGTCTTCGATTTGTTGCGCGTGTTGTCGCCCGGACCCGCCATCGAGACTCTGCTTTAGCCCAGCACCACGTTCGCGGCGCTCTCGGGCAGATCCTCCCCAAAAGCACGTTGATAGAACTCGGCCACCAACGAACGCTCCAGCTCGTCGCATTTGTTGAGAAAGGTCAGGCGGAACGCCATGCCGATATTGCCGAAGATCTCGGCATTTTCGGCCCAGGTGATCACGGTGCGTGGGCTCATCACTGTCGACAGATCGCCATTGATGAACGCCGAGCGCGTCATGTCGGCGACGCGCACCATCTTGTTGACGATTTCCTTGCCCTTGCCGTCGCGATAGTGCTTGGCCTTGGCCAGCACGATGGCAACCTCATTGTCGTGCGGCAGGTAGTTCAGCGTGGTGACGATCGACCAGCGGTCCATCTGCGCCTGGTTGATCTGCTGGGTGCCGTGATAGAGGCCGGTGGTGTCGCCGAGGCCGACCGTGTTGGCGGTCGAGAACAGCCGGAACGCCGGATGCGGACGGATGACCCGGCTCTGATCGAGCAGCGTCAGCCGGCCCGACGATTCCAGCACGCGCTGGATGACGAACATCACGTCCGGACGGCCGGCGTCATATTCGTCAAAGCATAGCGCGACATTGTGCTGGTAGGCCCAGGGTAGGATGCCGTCGCGGAATTCCGTGATCTGCAGCCCGTCCTTGACGACGATCGCGTCCTTGCCGACGAGATCGATACGGCTGACATGGCTGTCGAGGTTCACGCGCACGCAGGGCCAGTTGAGGCGGGCGGCGACCTGTTCGATATGGGTCGACTTGCCGGTGCCGTGATAGCCCGACACCATGACTCGGCGGTTATAGGCAAAGCCCGCCAGGATCGCCATCGTCGTGTTCTTGTCGAAGAGATAGTCCGGGTCGATGTCGGGCACATGCTCTGATGTCACCGAATAGGCCGGCACCACCATCTTGGACTCGAAACCGAATTTCTCCTTCACCGACACCGTCGTGTCGGGCAGGTTGGCGATGTCGCGATCGACCTTGTTCATATCTCTCAACGTCTCCACGGGCGAAAAGCCTGATTTCGCCGGCAATCGATTTTGTCCGGGGGCGGTCTTAGAGCCTTTTCCAACCTTATGAAAGTTGGAAAACGACGCGAACCGTATGGTCGCTCAGCACAGGCCCGCCTGTTTGAGCACGCGATAGGCCTGCAGCACATCGCGGAACCGGTCTTCCGAACCTCTGTCGCCACCATTCGCATCCGGATGGTGGAGTTTCACCAGTTCCTTATAGCGCGCCTTGATTTCCTTGCCAGTCGCCTTTGTATCAAGGCCAAGCGTTTCCAGCGCCTTGGCCTCAAGCGGCTTGGCCTTGCGCTCGCGCGCCTCGCGCGGATCCTTCGGCCCCTTGAACAGGTCGAAGGGGTCGCGCATGCGATTGTAGTAGCCGGCGCGGCCGGAACGCATCTGCGCCATATCGGGCGACGACCGCGTCGAGGCACCGTTGGCGCCCATCTTCCAGGTCGGCCGATGGCCGGTCATCGCTTCCTTCTGGAAACGCGCGACCTCGGTGTCCGGCACGCCGGAGAAATAGTTGAAGCCCTTGTTGTATTCGCGCACATGGTCGAAGCAGAAGCGGAAATACTCGCCTTCCTTCATCCGCCCGACCGGCGCGCGATGTGTGCCCGCCTCCTTGCAGCCGTCCCACTGGCAGATCGGCGAGTGCGACTTCAGCTCCGCGTCCTTGTCGGGGCGGACGCGAATCTTCTCGAAATATTTGGGGTACGGCTTCATCTTACCCATTTATGGGGCGTTCGCAGATGCGAAACAAGAATTGACATTTTCGCGATGATCGCCCTAACCGCTGAATCGCGGCATAAAACAGGCGAATGGCGGATTTTGTTGAGCGGCAGCGGCTTTTGCGCAGACCGATTCCGGTTTTTGCGGGCAGATATGCCGGCCATATGTGGTGAAGGAATACGGCGATGTCCATACAGACGACCATGGAAGACAAGCTCAACAAGGCGTTTTCGCCGGACCGGCTGGTCATCATCAACGAGAGCCATCTCCATGCCGGCCACCATCACCACGGCTCCGATCATCATGGCGCCTATGACGGCACAGGAGAGACGCATTTTCGCGTGCGCGTCGTCTCATCCGCCTTTGCCGGCATGAGCCGCATCGACCGCCATCGCGCCGTCAATGAACTGCTTGCCGACGAGTTGAAGGCCGGCGTGCATGCGCTGGCGATCGAACCGGCGGCGCCCGGCGAAAAGACCCGCTGGTAGCTCGGTTCCGCCGCCCGCTTTTCGCCGCGCTCAGAGCCCACCTCGAACAGAAACGGTCCGGGTTGAGATAGCGCGCTGTCCAGCAATGCGCCGAGCCGTTCGCACGTGGTCTGATCCAGTAGCTAGAGCAATCCCAGGAAAAGTGCGAAGCGGTTTTCCGTCCGGCATTGCGTTAAAACAAAGAGTTAGAGCGGTTTGCCGTTTCCGTGAAACGGTAAAAAGCTCTGACGCACGAGCCTCGATCAGCCGACCGTCGATTTCAGGAATGCCAGCGCGGCCGCGGTCAGCGCGTCGCCGTCCTCGCCGAAATCGCGATTGATCGACATGTGCGTATAGGCGCTGCCGTCGAACAGGGTGACCTCGGTGCCGGTGGCGCGCAGGCGTTCGGCAAAAGTCTTCGAGGCTTCGCCACGGCCTGGCGCTCGCGAATAGGCGATGAAGGTCGGCGGATGCTTGCGGCCGTCGACGTAGCTGGCCGGTGAAAGTGCGGCCCATTGCGAGGGGTCGGAAAAGACCCGAGCATAGGCCCGGACCATGCCGCCATTCCTGGCGAGCGCTGCAAGATCGTAGGCACGGGTGTCATCGAGAAGCAAGGCAGCGACGTCCGGCAACCCGCCGCGCATGCCGCTCAGTGCAATCAGATGACAGCCGGCCGAATGACCCATGCCCACAATGCGCTTGGGGTCGCCGCCATGCTGGGCGATGTTGGCTCTGATATAGGCATAGGCCATTTCGACGTCACCGGCCTGGGTGGCGACATCGGCCTCAGGCAACATCCGGTAATCGATGGAGACGAAGCAGAAGCCATTGGCCAGCAGGAAAGCCGGCTTGGCGTTGACCTGGCTGCGTTTGCCGAATTGCCAGGTGCCGCCGTGGGCGAAGAACACGACCGGCAGGCCGGTTGCATCATCAGGCGCATAGATATCGAGCTTGGCTGGCCCGTAGTCGAAAGTTTTTGGCGCCGGTTGGCGCAAGCGCCACACGGCCGATGCTCCCGACGGCAGCATCGCCGCCACGGAAGCCAGAATGAAGCTTCGTCGATCGATCATCGTGGTCTCCCGACCATGTCGACCAAGAGTGCCAGCGGGCGGCACAAGCGTCCAGTTGAGTATGGCACATGGATCCGGTTCGGCGATCGACCATCGATCCGAACCGCGAATGGGCTCTCAACCTTTTTGGACGCTCATCCGCTGTAGAGGAGACCAGATCGATCAGGCTCATCGAACCCGTATCGGGCCACAGGTCACGCCACGTCAAATGCACTACGCTCACGGTTCAGTTCACGAAATCAATTTTTGTCCTTGACGCCTCAGTCGACCATCACCACCCTAAGTTGTTGGATACGCATTCCAATCACATCGGGTGCTGTTCCGCGCCGATGCCAGGCGCACGTTCTCTCCTTCATGTGATGGGAACCACAACGCACTCCGATAGTTGAATAGATTGAGGAACCATCCGGCAGCCAGAACGGCTTTGAGGGCGGAATATCATGCGCGAGAATCAGTCCGACGTCTTCGACCTGTTTTCGGAGATTTATGCGAACGAGGGCCAGGAGGAAATCAGTCTCCAGCAGTACCTACTTGCCTGCCGGGAGGACAAATCGATGTATGCCTCGGCGCCTGAACGGATGGTCGAGGCAATCGGCGAGCCTAACCTGATCGACACCAGCAAGGACGAGCGACTAGGCCGCATTTTCTCGAACCGCACCGTCAAGATCTATCCATCCTTCTCCGACTTCTACGGCATGGAGGATACGATCGAGCGCATTGCCGGATATTTCCGCTATGCCTCCCAGGGACTCGAGGAGCGCAAACAGATCCTCTACCTCCTCGGCCCTGTCGGCGGCGGCAAATCCTCTCTGGCCGAACGGCTGAAGAGACTGATGGAGGAACGCCCGATCTACACGCTGAAGGCCGGCAACCAGGTCAGTCCGGTTTTCGAATCGCCACTCGGCCTTTTCAATCCCGATCGCATGGGCGACCTGCTGGAAGATAAATACGGGATAGCCCGGCGCCGTCTAAACGGGCTCATCTCACCCTGGGCGGCCAAGCGACTTGACGAATTGTCCGGCGACATTTCGAAATTCAGCGTGGTCAAGTTGAAGCCTTCGCGGCTGCGCCAGGTCGCCATCGCCAAGACGGAGCCTGGCGACGAGAACAATCAGGATGTCTCGGCCCTGGTCGGCAAAGTCGATATCAGGCAACTGGAAAATTTCAGCCAGTCCGATCCGGACGCCTATTCATACAGTGGTGGACTGAACCGAACCACCCAGGGCCTGCTCGAGTTCGTCGAAATGTTCAAGGCGCCCATCAAGGTCCTGCATCCGCTGCTGACCGCGACCCAGGAGGGCAGCTACAACGGTACCGAGAATTTCGGTGCCTTCCCCTATCAAGGCATCATCGTGGCCCATTCCAACGAGTCGGAATGGCAGCAGTTCAAGAACAACAAGAACAACGAGGCTTTCCTCGATCGCATCCTCGTGGTCAAGGTGCCGTATTGTCTGCGGATAACTGAAGAGAAACATATCTACGAAAAGCTGCTGCGGGAGAGCGAATTGGCCAACAGTTCCTGTGCCCCCGAGGTGCTGGACATTCTCAGCCGATTTACCGTCTCGACCCGCTTGGCCAAGCACGACAATTCGCCGCTCTACACCAAGATGCGCGCCTATGACGGCGAGAACCTCAAGGAAATCGACCCCAAGGCGAAACCGGTTCAGGAATATCGCGATGCCGCCGGCGTCGACGAGGGCATGGCCGGCGTCAGCACGCGTTTTGCCTTCAAGATCCTGTCGCAGACCTTCAACTATGACACCGAGGAGGTGGCTGCCGACCCCGTACATCTCATGTACATCCTCGAGGAGGCAATCAAACGCGAACAGTTTCCGAAGGAGACGGAAGCGGACTACCTGGAATTCATCAAGTCCGAGCTGGCGGCGCGGTATGCCGAGTTTATCGGCCACGAAATCCAGAAGGCCTATCTGGAATCGTACAGCGAGTACGGCCAGAACCTTTTCGATCGCTACATCGCCTATGCCGATGCCTGGATCGAGGATCAGGACTATAAGGATCCCGACACCGGTCAAATCCTCAATCGCGAGGTTCTGGACAATGAACTGTCGCAGGTCGAAAAACCGGCCGGCATCGCCAATCCCAAGGACTTCCGCAACGAGGTGGTGAAGTTCACATTGCGCGCCCGTGCAAGAAACCATGGCCGCAACCCGGCTTGGACAAGTTACGAAAAGCTGCGGGAAGTCATCGAGAAGCGCATGTTCGGCCAGGTCGAAGACCTTCTGCCGGTGATCAGCTTCGGCTCCAAGCAAGATAGCGTCACTGAAAAGCGGCACAATGAATTCGTGCAGCGCATGGTCGAGCGCGGCTACACCCAGCGGCAGGTGCGTCGCCTTGTGGACTGGTACATGCGGGTGAACAGGGCGGGTTGAGAGAGCCCGGGTGGTTCCATGCCGATCTTCATCGACCGTCGCCTGAACCCGAAGGACAAGAGCCTCGGCAATCGCCAGCGCTTTCTCAGGCGTGCGCGCGAGGAACTGAAGCGGAGCATACGCGATCAGATCCGCACCGGCAGGATCGCNAGGATCGCCGACGCCGATGCCGAGCACGCCGTGCCCATGCCGGAGAGCGGCACTGACGAACCGAGTTTCAACAACGCCCGCAACAGCGGCAGGCGCCAGCACATCCTGCCGGGCAACAGGCATTTCTCTCCTGGAGATCTGCTCCCTAAGCCCGGCGGCGGCGGCGCGGGAGGGGCGTCCGCGGGGAATACAGCGTCTGAAGACGACTTTCGTTTCGTGCTGTCGCGTGAAGAGGTGCTCGATCTTTTTTTCGAGGATCTCGAACTCCCAGATATGGTCAAGCTCAACCTCAAGGAGATCCTTGCATTCAAGTCGCGCCGGGCTGGCTTCGCCGCCACCGGCTCACCGACCAACATCAATGTTGTGCGCACCATGCGTAACAGCCACGGCCGCCGCATTGCGCTGAGGCGTCCTAAGCAGGAGGAGTTGGACGCGATCCTCAAGGAAATCGCCGCGCTTGAGTTGGTGCCATCCAGCGTGGCGGCGCGCCAGCGCATTGCGGCATTGAGGGAGGAGCTTGACCGGCTGGAGCGGCGGCGCAGGCGAATTGCCTATGTCGATCCGGTCGACATCCGCTTCAACCGCTTCGATCCCCGACCTGTGCCGAATGCCAATGCCGTCATGTTCTGCCTAATGGATGTGTCCGGCTCGATGGGTGAACGCGAAAAGGATCTGGCAAAGCGCTTCTTCGTACTGCTGCACCTGTTCTTGAAACGGCGCTACGAGCGCATCGAGATCGTCTTCATCCGCCACACGCATCTGGCCCAGGAGGTCGATGAGGAAACATTTTTCTACAACACGCAAAGTGGCGGCACTGTCGTTTCCACCGCGCTGGAGGAAATGCACCGAATTATTGATGCACGTTACCCCGCCCACGAGTGGAACATCTACGCTGCCCAGGCCTCCGACGGTGACAATTTCGGCGGCGATTCCGAGCGATGCATAGCATTGCTCAACGGCAAGCTCATGCGGTTGTGCCAGTATTTTGCCTATGTCGAGATCATCGACGAGCGTGAAGCCCATATCTTCGGCTCGACCGAAAACGGGACATCGCTATGGCGTGCCTATAGCGAAATCGACCTGAAATGGTCGAACTTCCAGATGAGCCGCATCGCCACGCCCGCGGATATCTACCCGGTTTTTCGCCAACTCTTCGGCAGACAGCCGGCTTCCCTCAAGGTTGCATGAGGGGATTCAATGGCCAGACAAGCCGGTAAATCCAGCCTGCTTTTTTCAGGGTCCGATTGGGATTTCAAGACATTGTCGAGGACCTATGACACGATCGAGGCAATCGCGATCGAAGAGCTTCATCTCGACACCTACCCGGTGCAGATGGAGATCATCTCGTCCCAGCAGATGCTCGACGCCTATTCATCGGTCGGCATGCCACTGATGTACCGTCACTGGTCTTTCGGCAAACATTTCCTCCACCACGACCTGCTCTATCGTAAGGGCGGTCGAGGGCTTGCCTATGAACTGGTCATCAATTCCAATCCGTGCATCGTCTATCTGATGGAGGAAAACACCATGGCCCTGCAGGCCTTGGTGACGGCCCATGCTGCGCTCGGGCATAATCATTTCTTCAAGAACAACCAGCTGTTCAAGCAGTGGACGGACGCCGGGGCGATCCTCAACTACCTGGATTTCGCCAAGGGCTACATTGTCCGTTGCGAGGAGCGGCATGGCCTCGCCGCCGTAGAGGCTGTCCTTGATTCCGCCCATGCGCTGATGGCACAGGGCGTGTTCCGCTATCACAGGCCGCCGAAGCTGTCGTCGGAACGGCAGCGTGAAGGACTTCGCGAGCGCCTCGAATACGAAGAGCAAACCTATAATGATCTGTGGCGTACGCTGCCACCGTCGCAGCAAAAGGCTAACGACAAGAGAGAAGACCCGGAGCGGAAGAAATCGCTCAACCTTCCCGAGGAAAACCTGCTTTACTTCCTGGAAAAGAACAGCCTGGTCCTGGAGCCCTGGCAGCGTGAGATCGTCAGGATCGTTCGCGTCATAGCACAATATTTCTACCCACAACGACAAACGCAGGTGATGAACGAGGGCTGCGCCACTTTCGTCCACTATACGCTGATGAACATGCTGTACGATCGCGGCCAGATCAGTGAAGGCGCCATGCTGGAAATCCTGCGGAATCATTCCAACGTGGTCTTCCAGCCGGCCTACGACGATCCGCGGTTTTCGGGCATCAACCCTTACGCTCTCGGCCTCGACATGATGCAGGACATCAAGCGCATTTCGACCGAACCGACGGCCGAGGACCGCGATTGGTTTCCCGACTTCGCCGGCCGCGGCAACTGGCTAGAGGTCCTGCTCGACGCCTGGGCAGATCACCGCGACGAGTCCTTCATCCGCCAGTATCTCAGTCCGAGTTTGATCCGGAAATGGCGGCTCTTCGTGCTCGGCGACGCTGCCGACCAACCGCATTTCGAGGTTGCCTCGATCCACAACGAACGCGGCTATGCCAAGGTCCGCGCCGCGCTTGCCCACAGCTACGAGATCGGAGCAAACCAACCGGACATCCAGGTGATGGATGTCGATCTGCTTGGTGACCGGCATTTGAGACTGCAGCACAAGGTCAATGACGGTATCCTTCTCGAGGAGGCCAGCCGTGACGCCACGCTTCGTCACATCCGCAGGCTTTGGGGTTACGAGGTCAGCTTGGCGGCCGTCGACGCCGAGACGGGCGCGGCGATCCACGAACGCTCGACGAGCCAGATCGCAGAATGAGGCTCCGTAGCGGGCTGGTTTTCATGGCGCCAAAAGTGCTCCGCGGTCCTGGGCGACATGCATGATCACACGACTTGAACCGAATGGCGTCGCTGTCTTCGTTTCGACGGGACGCGTTTTTAAGCGTCGCCGGCTGGCCTGATCCTCAGCCTGGCAATCCGGTTCTTGTCGCGCTTCATGACAGTGAAGCGCTTGCCGTGGAATGTGAAAGCCTGCTTCTCCTCGGGGATCGATTGCGTCTCGTGGATAACGAGGCCGGCAATGGTGGTCGCCTCCTCATCCGGCAGGTTCCAGTCGAGCGCCCGGTTCAGGTCACGGATCGGCACCGTGCCGTCGACGACGACGGAGCCGTCGGCCTCCTGCTTGACGCCTTGGATGTCGATATCGTGCTCGTCCGCGATCTCGCCGACGATCTCCTCGATGATGTCCTCCAGCGTCACCAGCCCTTCGACTTCGCCATATTCGTCGACGACGACGGCGAAATGCGCCTTGCGGCGCAGGAAGGCGTTGAGCTGTTCCTGCAACGTCGTGGTGTCGGGCACGAACCACGGTTTCGAGGCGATCTTCATCACGTCTATCCTGGAGAAGTCGTTGCCGACTTCGTTCAAGGCGCGCAACAGATCCTTGGCGTGCAGCACGCCGACGATGTTGTCGAGCGAGCCTTTCCACAACGGCATGCGGGTGTGCGGGCTCTGTAGCATCTCGCGCACCACCGCCTCTGGCGCGTTGTCGGCGTTGACCGAGCGCATGTTGGTGCGGTGGACCATGATGTCGGAGACTTCGAGTTCGGCGAGATCGAACAGCCCACCGACGCGGTCACGGTCCTCGCGCACGACCTGGCCGTCGCGGCGGAAATCGTCGACCGCGCCGCGCAACTCATCGTGGGTGGAGCGCCGCGGCTCGATGCGCGACAGCTCATAGCCGAAAGCGGCAAGCAGGCGCGTGCGCAAGGCAACGACCAGCAGGAGGAGGACGGCAAGGACAGCGACGACGATCCAGCCGGTCTCGTTCATCTCCGAGTGCTTTCCTTCGGGCTCGGATGGTTCTCCCTGAGGAACGACAGAACTTCCGAGGCCGGCACGTCCTTGGCGATGAAGGCTTGGCCGATGCCACGCGTCAGGATGAACGTCAGCGCGCCGCGCGACACCTTCTTGTCCTGGGTGATGAAGGCAAGCAGGCTTTCGGCATCCGGCAAATCGCCCGGGATATCGGCCATGCGCCAGGGTAGGCCGACGGTGCGCAGATGCGCCTCGACGCGTGCGGCATCGTCGGGACTGGCCAGGTTGAGCCGCGACGAGAACCGATGTGCAAGGGCCATGCCAATGGCGACACCCTCGCCATGGACGAGGCGGGATCCGTCATACTGGGTGGCGGCTTCCAGTGCGTGGCCGAACGTGTGGCCGAGATTGAGCAGCGCGCGGTCGCCGGTCTCGAACTCGTCGCGCGCAACAACGTCGGCCTTGGCCCGGCAGGCTTCGGCAATGGCCTGCGCCCTCTCCGGTCCGCCAGCAAAAACCTGGCCCCAGTTCCCTTCCAGCCAGGCGAAAAATTCCGGCCGGTCGATGAGCCCATACTTGGCGAGTTCGGCATAGCCGGCGCGGAATTCGCGGATCGGCAACGTGTCGAGCACTCCGGTGTCGGCCAGCACCAGCTTCGGCTGATGGAAGACGCCGACAAGGTTCTTGCCGCGCGCACTGTTGATGCCGGTCTTGCCGCCGACGGAGGAATCGACCTGCGCCAGCAGCGAGGTCGGGATCTGCACGAAATTCATGCCGCGGCGCACGATGCCGGCTGCAAAGCCGGCAAGGTCGCCGATAACGCCGCCGCCCAAGGCGATGACAATGTCGCCGCGCTCCAGTTTCGCAGCCAGCACGCCATCCACCACCTCTTCGAGATGGGCAAAGCTCTTGGTCTTCTCGCCGGGCGGCAGCGTGATGACGGCCGACTCTATACCGCCCGTTTCGAGGCCGGCCTTCAGCACATCGAGATGCGCTGCCGCGACATTGGCGTCGGTGATCACAGCGGCGCGGGTGCCCGGCAGGCGGCGCGAAATCTCCACGCCGGCGCGTGACAGCAGTCCCGAGCCGATCAGGATGTCATAGGTCCGCTCGCCGAGGCCGACTTGGACAATGACTGGCTGATCCAGGCTCATGATCTGACCTCGCCAGTCGCCGCAGTCTCATCGATGCCGAAATGCCGACACAGCGCCTCCACCACCTCGGTTGCGATGATCTCCTTGCGATCGTCGCGAGTCGGCACCGTGACATCGGATGTCGCATAGACCGGATAGCGCTCGCTCATCAGCCGCTCCAGCACGGCGCGGGGATCGGCACTTTTCAACAGCGGCCGGTTCTGCTTCTTGGAGACGCGGTCCATCAAAAGGTCGAGTTCGGCTTTCAGCCACACCGACACGCCGTGCGCAGCGATCGCCTCGCGCGTATGCGCGTTCATGAAGGCGCCTCCGCCCGTCGAAAGCACTTGTGGGCCATTTTCCAGCACGCGCAGGATGACGCGCTGCTCCAGTGCTCTGAATTCGGTCTCGCCGTAGCGCTCGAACAGCTCCGGAACGGTCATGCGCGAGACGCTTTCGATCTCCTGGTCGCTGTCGATGAAGGGCAGCGACAGCATCGTCGCCACCTTGCGGCCGATCGCCGTCTTGCCGGCGCCCATCAACCCGACAAAGACGATGGAACGGCTGCCCAGCCGACCGAGCAGCACGGCGTGGGTCTCGTCTGGAGGATTTGCTGGCAGCGCGTTCATCGGATGTATCGAGGGCCCTCTTTGCCGGCGTATCGACATGAAAAGCCCGTTTGCGTCAAGCGTGGCGAGCACCTTGAGCCCGATATGAGCTGACGGGGCTGCATCGGAAGTTCCTGACAGGCCTCAGCTTCTTCCTTGAATTGGTCTGATTGGCGTCCCATAAGGGGACAGGGTTTGGAAACGCAGAACAAGAAGACGGGCGAAAATTGATGCCGACACTGTTTCGCTTTGTCGTGATAATAGCGATTCTGGCCGGCATTGCCTATGGTACGATGTTCGCGCTGGTGATGTTCGTGGAGCCCAAGAAGGGTGAAATAAGCGTGCGCATCCCTCCGGAGAAGCTCAATCCCAAGAAAAGTTGAACGACAAGAAACGTTGAATGAACAGCGCCGCCCGCATCGAAGCCTTTTTGGAAATGATGAGCGCCGAGCGCAGTGCGGCCGAGAACACGCTTTCCTCCTACCGCCGTGACCTCGAAGACGCCTCTGGCGAGATCGATGGCGGGCTCGCCGGCGCGACCGCCACCGATATTCGCGCCTATCTCGACGACATCGCCGCGCGCGGCTTCGCGGCCACGTCGCAGGCGCGCAAACTGTCAGCGATCCGCCAGTTCTTCAAATTCCTCTACGCCGAAGGCCTGCGCGGCGATGACCCGACCGGCACGCTGGACAGCCCGAAAAAGCGCCGTCCGCTGCCTAAGACGATGAGCGAGGCCGACACCGGCCGGCTGATCGACCGCGCGGCACTTGAGGCCGGCGATCCCAGTCTCGGCAACGATGCCCGGCTAGGCAAGAGTGAGTGGCTGGCGGCACTGCGGCTGCATGCGCTGGTCGAGGTGCTTTATGCCACCGGCCTGCGCGTTTCCGAGCTGGTTGGCCTGCCGGTGACGGTGGCGCAGCGCGACGACCGCTTCTTCATGGTGCGCGGCAAGGGCGACAAGGAGCGTATGGTCCCGCTCTCGCTCAAGGCGCGTGCGGCGATGAAGACGTGGCTTGCCGCCCGCGCCAAGGTTCCAGCCTTCGCCGACAGTCCGTTCCTGTTTCCTGCCGCATCCGACAGCGGCTATCTCTCGCGCCAGGTCTTTGCTCGAGATCTGAAAGGGCTGGCGGCAAGGGCCGGCATCGCTTCGGCGAAGATCTCGCCGCATGTGCTGCGCCATGCTTTCGCCAGCCACCTCCTGCAGAACGGCGCCGATCTCAGGGCCGTGCAGCAGTTGCTCGGCCATGCCGACATATCGACGACGCAGATTTACACCCATGTGCTGGAAGAGCGGCTGGTGCGGCTGGTCAACGATCATCATCCGCTTGCCGACTAGGCCTCATATCGCTATGTGAGGACGACGTTTCACCGCCCGGAGCCTTGGATTCAAGGGTTCCGTCAGCCATTGCCTTCCGATGTATCGGTCCGCTCACGCATGTATAATTACCTCGATTTCGAAAAGCCGGTGCAGGACCTCGAGGGCAAGATCCTCGAGCTGAAGAAGCTCGCCGAGAATGGCGAAGCGGTCGATGTCGGCGACGAGATCAGCCGGCTCGAGAAGCGCTCCCGCGATGCGCTGCGTGACGCTTACAAGGCGCTGACGCCATGGCAGAAGGTGCAGGTCGCTCGCCATCCCGACAGGCCGCATTGCGTCGACTACATCAAGGGCCTGTTCAACGATTTCACGCCGCTGGCCGGCGACCGCAATTTCGGCGAGGACCAGGCGATCGTCGGCGGCTTCGCTCGCTTCCGCGGCGAGCCTGTTGCCATCATCGGCCAGGAAAAGGGTTCCGACACGACCAGCCGCCTGAAGCACAATTTCGGCTCGGTGCGGCCGGAAGGCTACCGCAAGGCGGTGCGGCTGATGGAACTCGCCGACCGGTTCAGCATCCCGCTGCTGACGCTGGTCGACACCGCCGGCGCCTATCCCGGTGTCGGCGCCGAGGAGCGCGGCCAGGCGGAAGCCATTGCCCGTTCGACCTCCGCATGTCTTAGGCTCAGGGTGCCGTCGATCTCGGTTGTCATCGGCGAGGGCGGCTCAGGCGGCGCCATCGCCATCGCCACTGCCAATCGCGTCTACATGCTCGAACACTCCATCTATTCGGTGATTTCGCCGGAGGGCGCGGCCTCGATCCTGTGGCGCGACACGACGCGATCCAAGGACGCGGCGACGAACATGAAGATCACCGCGCAGGATCTTCTTGAGCTGAAGATCATCGACGCCATCATTCCCGAGCCGCTCGGCGGCGCGCACCGTGGCGCCGAAACCGTGATCGCCGCGACCGGCGACCTCATCGCCAGGACGATGAAGGAATTTGCCGGCGCCAACACTGATTTCCGCGAGCAGCGCCGCGAGAAATACCTGGCAATGGGCCGCAGCCTTTAGATCATGATCCGGTCCCGGCGCCACAATGTGGCGGCGCGGAGCATTTTCGCCACAAAAATGCCGCTGCATTCGGCTCAGTGAGACTGCCGCTGGGGGATGCGTCGGCACTTGCGGTAAGGAATTTGTTAGGGTTAACGGGCTTAGGGTCCGTCCACGTTCAGTGCAGTAGCCGGGCATGAATTGCCCTCGCGCCAGAGAAAAGACGATATCCGCAGCCATGTTCGCCAAGCTTGCCCGCACCGGAATCCTGATAACTGCCCTCGGCGTTGCCGGCTGCAACAATTCATCGATGAAGGATTTCGCGCCGGAGGCCAACAAACCGCTGCCCGACAAGATCCTCGCCGACATGAGGGCCAAGGGCATGGTCCGCACCTCGTCGGTGATGGCCCGCATCTTCAAGGAAGAGGGCAAGCTCGAAATCTGGAAGGCCAAGACCAACGGCCGCTATGACATGGTCGCGAGCTACGACATCTGCAAATGGTCGGGCAAACTCGGGCCGAAATACACCGAAGGTGACCGCCAGGCGCCGGAAGGCTTCTACACGGTGCGTCCGGCGCAGATGAACCCGCGTTCGAACTACCATTTGTCGTTCAATATCGGCTATCCCAATGCCTATGACCGCGCCAATGGCCGCACCGGCTCCAATTTGATGGTGCACGGCGCCTGTTCGTCGTCGGGCTGCTATTCGATGACCGACGCTCAGATCGAGCAGATCTATGCCTTCGGCCGCGACGCTTTCCAGGGCGGCCAGACCGAATTCCAGATCCAGGCGTTTCCGTTCCGCATGACCGCCGCCAACATGGCGCGCTACCGCAACGATCCGAATTACGAATTCTGGAAGATGCTGAAAGTCGGCTACGACAATTTCGAGATCACCAAGGTGCCGCCGAAGGTGGATGTCTGCGAGAAGCGCTATGTCTTCAACCAGGTTGCCGCCGACGGCCAGACATTCGATCCGACCGGTGCCTGCCCGGCGACGACGCAGCCTGATTCGCTGAAAAGCGCCTACAATTCCTACATGAGCACCTACGACGCGGCGTTCAGCGGCGCGGTCAAGGCCAGCGTGCCGGCGCCTAAGCCGACCATTGCTGGCGTCAAGGAAGCCAGCATCGTTTCCGACTGGTCCAAGCGCAGGGCGCGCGGCGAACGCGTGCCGATCGACCCGCCGTCGCTCAACACCGACGGCTCCGTCACCGAGACGACCCGCATGGGCCGTATCGATTCGCCGGCAGGCCGCAAGATGGCCGCACTCGACGCCGAAAAAGCCGCCAAGCAGAAGGCCGAGGAGCAAAGGCTGGCGGCCATAGAGGTGGCCAAGAAAGCCAAGGAAGCCGCCAGGGCGCAGGCTCTGGCTGAAAAGGAGGCCGAGAAGGCCGCCAAGGAAGCGCCTGTCGCCACCGCCACCGTCACACCCCCTTCCGAAGCCGCGCCAGTGGCAGAAACGCAAGCGGCGAGTGCCGACGAGAGCCGGGTGACAAAGCTGAAGAACAAGCTGCTCGGCATGTTCGGCGGCTGATTTCACTCGTGGCTGACCGCGCCGCTGTCTATGACCTCAGGGGGCTGAACTGTCCCCTGCCCGTGCTTAAGGCCAAGAAGCGTCTAGCCGGGATGCAACCGGGCAGCCGGCTTTGGTTAGAGACCACCGACCCGCTCGCCGTCATCGATATTCCGGCATTCTGCTCCGACAACGGCCACCAACTCATCGAAACGTCCGCGGTTTCGGGCGGCCATCGCTTCTTGGTCGAACGCGGCGAGCCGCAATCATAGAGTTCAACGCCCGGCAATTGCCAGCGGGTTGTTTTCCAGCGCCGCGCGGTCGGGTGTATCGATCGACGGCCGGTTGGTGAAGGCGGCGAACAGCCGGCGGATATAGTCTTCAGGCATGTCGAGCGTGATCAACACCAGCCGCGTGCCACGCTGGCCATCGGGCCAGCCCGGCAATTGCACCGGCGGATGCAGGATTTTCTGCACACCATGGATAACCAGCGGCCGTGATGGATCCTCGCTGAGTTCGATGACGCCCTTCATGCGCAGCAAATGCTCGCCATGCGTCGAACGCAGCAGGTCGAGAAACATTTCGATGACCGAAAACGGTACCGGGCCATCATGCACCAGGGAATAGGACCGCACACGCGAATCATGGCGATGGCCGTGATCGCGGCCATGCTCGTGATTATGCCCGTCATGATCATGATGGTGGTCGTGATCGTGCGCCGCTTCGTCGCCGAGCCAGCGCCGAACATCGGCGGATTTGGTGGAGGGATTATAGAGGCCGCAGTCGAACAGCGCCGCCACGCCTGTCCCCGTGTCGCCGGCGTCGAACAATTCGGCGCCCGGATTGATCTGCCGCAGTCGCGCCCGCAGCGTTTCCAGTTCATGCGGATCGGTGACCAAATCGGCTTTGCTGAGCACGATACGATCGGCGACGGCAACCTGCTTGACCGCCTCGACATGGGCATCGAGCGTCGCTTCCCCGTTGACGGCGTCGACCAAAGTGATGACGCCGTCGAGCCGGAAGGCCTGGATCAGCGCCGGGTGCGCCATGATCGACTGCAGCACCGGCGCCGGGTCGGCCAGCCCCGTGGTTTCGACGATGACACGGGCGAGCCGGGCGATGCGGCCGGTCTGTAGCCGGTCGACCAAGTCGGCCAGCGTGTCGACCAGTTCGCCGCGCACCGTGCAGCACAGGCAACCATCGGAAAGCTGGATGATGCCGTCGGAAGACTGCTCAACCAGCAAATGGTCGATCGCCACCTCGCCGAACTCGTTGATGATGACCGCCGTGTCGGCGAGCGCCGGATCCTTCAACAGCCGGTTGAGCAGCGTCGTCTTGCCGGCGCCGAGAAAACCGGTCAGCACCGATACGGGGATCGGGAAGCCGCTCATTGATCTCTATCTGCATGTCTGAGCATGGTCTTTTTCCGAAAAGGTATAAAAATTTCGCTGTCGCGGACCTTCGGTTCGGATGGGCTCTAGTTCGCGACCTTGACCGGCTGGTCGCCTTGCGCCGCGGAGCCGGCAATCTTCGGGCCCGGGCCGGCCGGTGCCGGTCTGTCGGGCCGCCAACTCGGAATAGGCACGTCGGCGTAGTCCTGGCCGCCCTGGTCGAGAATAGCTTTCGGCGCTGGACCCGTGGCGCCGCCAAGGCCGACGGCAACCAGCGTCGGCACATGGTCGAGCTTTTTCTGATAGGTCGATTTCGGCACGTTCTTGGCAGCAACTGGCGGCGCTTCGGACTGTTCCTGACGCGCCTTCTTCTTGCAGATCTCGTCATGCATGTCGTTGGGCGAGACCAGATCGCCGTAGGGCGCCAGCGTGGTGACGGTGTCCGAGCCGGCGGCAGGCGTGTCAAATCCCTGGTCCAGCAATCGCGCGGCGGTCTCGGCACGAGTGACCGCCGACTTTTCGCCAAGCACCACCGCGACCAGCGTGCGCCCGTTGCGGGTCGCCGACCCGATCATGTTGAAGCCGGAGGGGCAGACAAAGCCGGTCTTCATGCCGTCGGCGCCGGGATAACGGCCGATCAAGAGATTGTAGTTGGGAATAGCCTTCTTGCCGACGGCAAGTCCTTCTATCGAAAACCAGGACGCATATTCCGGGAACTCGCGCCGGATGGCCATCACCAGGACGGCGAGGTCGCGTGCCGTCGTGTACTGGTCGGGCGAATAGAGCCCGTTAGGATTGACGAAATGCGTGCCGTTCATGCCAAGCCGGGTCGCCTCGGCATTCATCCGATCGGCAAAGGCTGCCTGGGAACCGCCGACATTTTCGCCGACGGCCATGGCGATGTCGTTGGCCGATTTGACCAGCATCATCTTCAGCGCATTGTCGAGCCGCATCACGGACCCTGGCTTGAATCCCATCTTGCTTGGCGGCTCGGAGGCGGAGTGTTTCGTCACCGTGATCGGCGAATCGAGCTGAACCTCGCCGGCCGCGATCGCCCGAAAGGTCACATAGGCGGTCATCAGCTTGCTCAGCGACGCCGGATACCAGCGCTTGAATGCATCCTGATGCTGCAGGATCTTGCCGCTGCCGAGGTCGAACACAACAATCGGATTGGCCAGCGCCGGCCCGACCAGGACCGACAGCGCTATTGTGCCAGCCGAGAATAGCTTGAGGAAATGCCTGTGCCGCATGATCAAATCCGAAATCGCCTCTTGCCGTAGTCGCCCCTGGCTCCGTAAGATTTCGTTACGTGATCGCCAGCATATTGGTCCGACCCTCAAAAACCGGACCGCATTGATGCGGTGCTATTTACCCTATGTGACGCCAAGATGGCAAAGTGCCTGGCGATCACAATTGCAAGCAGCGGACAACACCGCCTGTCCCAACAGCGAGATGGAACCACCATGCCAATCCTGAACCGTGCCGCCGAAATGCAGGACGAAGTTGCCGGCTGGCGCCAGCATCTACACCAGACGCCAGAACTCAACTTCGACGTCTTCAAGACCGCTGCCTTCGTCACCGAGAAGCTGAAAGCCTTCGGTTGCGACGATGTGGTCACCGGTCTCGGCAAGACCGGCGTCGTTGGCATCATCCGCGGCCGCCAGGGCGAAGGCCCCACCATCGGCCTGCGCGCCGACATGGACGCGCTGCCGCTCAACGAGATATCAGGCAAGCCCTACGCCTCCACCATCCCCGGCAAGATGCATGCCTGCGGCCATGACGGCCACACGGCAATGCTTTTGGGTGCCGCGAAATACCTCGCCGAGACCCGCAACTTCACCGGCTCCGTCGCGCTGATCTTCCAGCCGGCGGAGGAAGGTGGCGGCGGCGGCAACGAGATGGTCAAGGACGGCATGATGGACCGTTTCGACATTTCCAAAGTATTCGGCATGCACAATATGCCAGGCCTGCCTGTCGGGCAGTTCGCCATTCGCCCAGGCCCGATCATGGCCGCAACCGCCGAATTCACCATCACTGTGCGCGGCAAGGGCGGCCATGCGGCGATGCCGCACGGCACGATCGACCCGATCGTAATCACCAGCCAACTGGTCGGCGCCTTGCAGACGATCGCCTCGCGCAGCACCGACCCGGTCGAGGCCGTGGTGGTGTCGGTGACCAAGTTCCACGCCGGCGATGCCTACAACATCATCCCGGAAACCGCCGAAATCGCCGGTACGGTGCGCACCTTGCGCAAGGAAATCGCCAAAAAATCGGAAGAGCGCATCCGAACCATCTGTGCCGGGCTGGCGACCGCCTTTGGGGCCAGGATCGAGGTCGACTACCAGGCAAATTACCCCGTGACTTTCAACCACGCGGAAGAAACGATCTTTGCCAGCGATGTCGCAATCGGTGTCGCCGGTGACGCCTACGTCCACCGCGGCATCCAGCCGGTGATGGGCGGCGAGGATTTCTCCTATATGCTGGAAGCCCGCCCAGGCGCCTTCATCTTCATCGGCAATGGCGACACCGCCGGTCTCCACAACCCCGCCTACGATTTCAATGACGAGGCCATCCCGCACGGCATGAGCTATTGGGTGAAGCTGGCGGAAACGGCGCTGGCCGCTTGATTGTCTTCAGCGCAAACGGCTGGCCGAATTGCATTCGTCCAGCCTCTTGGCGAAACGATCCGAAGCGGCTATGTGTCTGGCCGCGTGGTCCCGTAGCTCAGTAGGATAGAGCGGCAGATTCCTAATCTGTAGGTCACAGGTTCGATTCCTGTCGGGATCACCAATGTTTTCAAGGGCTTAGAGAGAAATCCGCCGTATTTTTTTGCGAATTTAGTACGGCGAATTTCTTAGACCTTCAAACTCCTGGCAGGCCTACCCAAGAATCAAAGGCCTAAATCCGTGGCGAAGCGGGGAGGCACGATTGCGGAAGCTGCTATCGCAGTTGTGTGCGTCGAGTTCTGCAAAATGGCGTGGCAGTAGCTGTGACGTCGGCGTGTCCGCGGCGCAGCTCCCGTATTTAGTGGAGCGGCGGACACATGACGGTGCTCAGGCGGCCAATGCTCTCAGGCTCTCCTTCTTGCGCTCTCGCAGATGATCCATGTTGAGCTCCACCCTCGCCCTCTCGCTGGCGATCCTTCGCGTAGCGGCTGAGATCGCGATCACCCGATGAATTACCCGAGACTTTGACTGGCGAGGGCGTAGGTTACCGGTGCAACTGCACCGCGGACGGCAAAATCGGCGAGGCGTTTGCCCATCGACATGGTGAGCACCGTGTCGAAAACAGGCATTCCGCTGTGCGACAAAAAGGCAGCGAACTCGCCATGGTCCATGTGGGTGTCGATCCGCAGGAAAGACCCCGAATGGTCGGCAACGTGCGGCCGGACGATCACCACGGCGTCGGCGTCGCTTTCCGCCACGACCGGCCCCACGACATGGCCCCGTCCGAACGGCCGGCAGAGCGCGAATGCGCTCAGCCTGCCATCCTTGAAAAGACCGTAGCCGGCCGAGTGTGCGAAAAGCCTTTCGATGAGTGCCGCCCGCCTCACGCCAAATCCTGCAGCGTCGAGCGCTATTGCTGCGGGAATGTCCCTAGCTTCCAAAGTCCGGACATCACCTCGAATAGGTCTGTCCGTTGTTTGCAGGCGGGCGATGCCCTGGCAATGATAAACGGTCTTCTCTGGCTGGAAGTCGAGCGAGAGATAGAGTCGCCGTGCCGCCCTGGTCGCATTGAGGCGCAAGTCGCGGCCAACTACCCTGTCGAAGACCCGCTTCATCAGCCATTGCCCCGCCCCCAGCGTCTGGAGCCGCGGCGAGGTGATGACCATGCCCACGGTTGCGAAGTCGGTGCCGTGCGCGAACCACATGGCCGAGCCGAGAACCCGGCCGATCTCGTCGAGAGCCACGAACCCCTCTCCCGATTGGCGCAAGAACTGCCAATCCTCGGCGCGATGCGGCCATCCCACGGAGAGCGATAGCGCGTGCAAGCGGTCCAACTCGACGCTTTGGATGTCGTCGATCCGCATCGAGAAGGTATCGATTTTCAAGCTCTCGGAAGGCTTCAAGTCCATGCCCCTGAAAGATTACCACGCCAGAGCGGCCATTCTCTGCCGCCACGCTAAACGAGCAGACCGGTAAGATTTGCTCAAATGCCGCGCAGCAACGCAAGATTCAACTGAAACATTTCAGCTTTCGGCACGCAATCGCGAAAGAATGCACGCACCCTTTTTGGAATCTAGCAGCATATGATCGACGGCACCGATCCCGGCGAACCCGAAACGCTTTGAGGGCTGGAATGGACGTCTTCGACATCCTCGATCGTCTCGTCGCCTTTCCATCGGTCGCCGGCAAGCCGAACGCCGATATTGCCGGCTGGATCGAGGCCTATCTCGCGCAGCACAGCACGCGGGTCACTTTGCTGCCGGGACCGGAAGGCGATCGTTCCAATCTTTTCGCGACGATCGGCCCCGCCGATGTCCCGGGCTACATTCTGTCCGGCCATATGGACGTTGTTCCCGCCAGCGAGCCGCAATGGAGTTCGGCGCCTTTTGCGCTGCGCAAGGAGGGCAAACGGCTCTACGGACGTGGCACCACGGACATGAAGGGGTTTCTTGCCGCGGCACTCGCGGCCGTGCCCATGCTGGCGGGGCTGCGCCTCGCCAGGCCAATCCACCTCGCCTTCTCCTATGACGAGGAGGTGGGATGCCGCGGCGTGCCACACCTGATCGCCCGGCTTCCCGAGCTTTGCGCAAAACCGCTCGGCGTCATCGTCGGCGAGCCGAGCGGCATGCGCGCCGTACGCGGCCACAAGGGCAAGGCGGCCGCCCGTATAACCATCAAAGGGCGCCCCGGCCATTCTTCACGGCCTGATCTTGGGCTCAACGCCATTCATGCGATGTCCGAAGCGCTGACCGCGACTGTGAACGAAGCCGAGCGGCTGACGCACGGCCCGTTCAACTCCGCCTTCGAGCCGGCCTACTCCTCGTTGCAAGCGGGCGTGGTGGCGGGCGGACATCAGGTCAACATCATCCCCGACACCTGCACGCTGGACCTGGAGGCACGCGCCATACCTGGCGTCGACCCGGCAAGCCTGCTGGCGCCTGTAAGAGCGCGCGCAGAGGCCCTTGCGGCCAATGGCTTTCGCATCGAGTGGACACCGATGAGCGCCTATCCGGCGCTGTCGCTGCCGCAGGATGCGCCACTTGCGGGACTGCTGCGCGAATTGACCGGCGAGGTGCCGCTCGCCGCCGTCAGCTACGGCACGGAGGCCGGACTTTACCAGGCCGCGGGGTTCGAGGCGATCATCTGCGGCCCCGGCGACATAGACCGCGCCCACAAGCCGGACGAATACATTCTCGCCAGCGAACTCACCGCCTGCCAGCAATTGATCGAGACATTGGGCGCCCGTTGCGCGACGTGAAGGGGCAGCCGGAATGACATTCCTGTTCAATTCGGATGCGCCCCGCGGGGCGATCTTCGCCGATGTCTTCGCGAGAGACCTGCCGGACGTCCCCTTCGCGACCAATGCCGCAACGGTCGATCCCGAGGCCGTGCGGTACCTGATCAGCTGGACCGTCCCGGACAAGCTCGCCCGCTACAGGAACCTGGAAATCCTGTTTTCCATCGGCGCCGGCGTCGATCAGTTTCGCCTCGATGCGGTGCCTGCGAACGTGAAGATCGTGCGCATGATGGAGGAAGGCATCGTGCGCATGATGCAGGAGTATGTAACGCTGGCCGTGCTTGCGCTGCATCGCAACCTGCCGGCCTATCTGGCGCAGCAGCGCGCCGGCGCATGGCACGATATCGCGCAACTTCAGGCCGGGTCACGCCGGCTCGGCGTGCTCGGCCTCGGGCAGCTTGGCCAAGCCGTCCTCGACCGATTGAAGCCCTTCGGGTTCCCACTTGCCGGATGGAGCCGCTCGCCGCGGCAGATCGAGGGCGTGACCTGTTATCATGGCGAGCCTGGGCTGGAACAGATGCTCGCGGCCAGCGACATACTGGTCTGCCTGCTGCCGCTGACCGAGGAGACGCGGGGTTTCCTCGATGCCGACCTGTTTGCGAAGCTGCCCAAGGGGGCGGCGCTCGTCCACGCTGGCCGGGGGCCGCAGCTCGACCACGAGGCGCTTCTCGCCGCGCTCGACCGCGGCCAACTCTCGGCGGCGATGATCGACGTCACAGATCCCGAACCACTGCCGGCGGGCCATCCGTTCTGGTCGCATCCGAAGATCATTCTGACCCCGCATATCGCCAGCGTCACCCAGCCCGCCGGCGCCGCACAGGCCGTTGTCGAAAACATCAGGCGTTACCGCGCCGGTCTTGACCCCATCGGGCTCGTCGACCGGTCGCGCGGCTATTGAAGTTCAACATGAAAGGCCATCCCTTGTCCCTGCTCAAGACCGTCGATACCAGTCCTGCCTTCCAGCCGCGCGAATCCGGGGCGCTGCCCGAACGGCTGATTTCCGGCAACCCGGCCTTCAAGACCTGGGCGCAGGACGTCGCCAAGGGCGATCTCGTCCACACCGGCGTCTGGGAAGCGACGCCTGGGGAAACGCGCTCGATCAAGGGCGACACTTTCGAGTTCTGCCACATCCTCGCCGGCGTGATCGAAATCACGCCGGACGGCGGCAAGCCGGAGACCTACCGCGCCGGCGACAGCTTCGTGATGAAACCTGGCTTCACCGGGATTTGGAAGACCATCGAAACGGTGCGCAAGATCTACGTAACTGTAGGGTAACGGGAGCTGGCGAAGCGCCGGCCCTCCGCAACAGATTTTGCCGTCTGTCATCGCCGGCGCACAACAATCATCCGCGACCGATCGTCGAACGGTGCATGCTGCGCTCCTGCCTGCGCTAGGCTCCCGCGGAACATTCCAGAGTGGGTGCCATGGGCCTGAGCTTCGACCCGGATGCCGTTTCGCTTCCCGTTGGCCATTTCATCGGCGGCGAACTGGTCGCGGCCGAGGGTGCGATCGAGATGCGCCGGCCGTCGGACGGCAAGGTGTATGCCGCCTGCCCAGTGGCCGGCGTCGATATTGTCGACCGTGCCGTGGAAAGCGCCAAGGCGGCGCTGAAGTCCAGCAACTGGAGCAATGTTCGCCCGCGCGAACGGACGAAGGCACTCCAGACCTGGGCCGACCTGATCGAGGCGGAAGCCGAAACGCTGGCCAGGATCGAGGCGCTGTGCTCGACGCGGCCCGTCGGGCAGCTCGTCGCCGGCGACATCGCTGTCACCGCCGAACAGATCCGCTTCTTTGCCGAGTTCGCAGACAAGGAAGGCAGCGAGCTTGTGCCGACCGACGACGCCAGTCTGGGCATGATCATGAGCGAGCCCTATGGCGTGGTCGGCGCCATCACGCCCTGGAATTTTCCCATCTCGATGGCCGGATGGAAGCTTGCTCCGGCATTGGCCGCAGGCAATGCGGTCATCCTCAAGCCGTCGGAAATGACGCCCTTCTCGGCAGTCTATATGGCGCAACTCGCGGTGAGGGCGGGCCTGCCGGCAGGACTCATAAACGTTGTGCTGGGAGATGGTCCGACGACGGGCACGGCGCTGACCGGCCATCCCGAGATCGCCAAGATCTCCTTCACCGGCTCGACCCGCGCCGGATCGGCAATCATGGAGAATGTCGCCCGCACCGGCGTCAAGTCGATGACGCTGGAACTCGGCGGCAAAAGCCCGCAGATCGTTTTTGCCGATGCCGATCTGGACAAGGCCGCAATGGCCATCGCCGGCAGCGTCACCTTCAATGCCGGTCAGGCCTGCGTGGCCGGCACGCGCCTGATCGTCGAGAGGAGCGTGGCCGCCAATTTGACGGCCGCCATCCTGGAGCGGATGAAAGCTGTGCGGCCCGGCCCGACCTGGGACGAGGCGACACAGTATTCGCCTGTCATCTCGGAGCGGGAGCGGGCGCGTATCGACGGCATCGTCAAGGCCGCGGTCGAGGCAGGCGGCGAATGCCTGACCGGCGGCAACGTCATGGACAATCCCGGCTATTTCTACGAGCCGACGCTGATAGCAAATGTCGACCAGGCCAATCCGGCGATCGTCGAGGAAATCTTCGGCCCGGTCCTGACCATCCAGACGTTCGAGACCGAGGAGGAGGCGCTGGCGCTTTCCACCCATCCAACCTACGGGCTTGCTTCCGGCCTGTTTACCTCCGACCTGTCCCGCACCATCCGCTTCGCGCGCAAGCTCGAAGCCGGCACTGTCTGGGTCAACCGCTACAGCCGCTCGCGCGACCATATCCTGCCGACCGGCGGCTACAAGCGCTCCGGCATCGGCAAGGATCTCGGCCGCGAGGCCTATCATGCCAACCGCAGGACCAAGAGCGTCCTGATCAGCCTGTAAAGAGATGCCGATGAACTCCTATTCGATCGCCCTGATACCCGGTGACGGCATCGGCCGCGATGTGACCGCCGCCGCCTGGACGGTGCTGGAGACTGCAGCCAAACGCGCAGGCTTTGCCTTGACCGGAACCGAATTCCCGTGGTCCTGCAAATTCTTCAAGGAAACCGGCCGTATGATGCCCGAGTACGGCATCGAGACCTTGCGCGGCTTTGACGCCATTCTTCTCGGCGCCGTCGGCTGGCCGGCGGAGGTGCCGGATTCCGTTTCGCTGCACGGTCTCCTGCTGCCGATCCGCAAGGCGTTCGTGCAATATGCCAACATCCGGCCGCACCGCCTGCTGCCGGGCGTGACCGGCCCGCTGCGCGCTGAAAACTTCGACATATTGTGCATCCGCGAGAACACCGAAGGCGAATATTCCGGTGCCGGCGGGCGCGTGCATCAAGGCACGCTGGACGAGGTCGCCGTCGAAACCTCGATCTTCACCCGCGCCGGCGTCGAGCGCATCCTGCGCTTCGGCTTCGAGCAGGCGCGGTCGCGTCGGGGCAAGCTGGCCTCCGTCACGAAGTCCAACGCGCAGAAATACTCGATGGTGTTCTGGGACGAGATCACGCGAAAGCTGGCCGCGGATTATCCGGATGTCGAAGTCACCAGCTATCATGTCGATGCGCTCGCAGCGCGCATGATCATGGCGCCGGAGAGCCTCGACGTGGTCGTGGCCTCCAACCTGTTCGGCGACATCCTGACCGATATCGGCGCGGCGATCCAGGGCGGGCTCGGTTACGCCGCCTCGGCCAACATCAATCCCGGCCGCTCGGCGCCGTCGATGTTCGAGCCGGTACACGGCTCGGCGCCCGACATCGCCCATCTCGGCATCGCCAATCCGATCGCCGCCATCTGGTCCGGCGCCATGATGCTCGATCATCTCGGTGAAAAGGCTGCGGCCGACCGCGTTGTGAAAGCGGTCGAAGCCGCAACCGCCAGAGGCATAGGCACTATTCCCGGCAAGGACCGGACGGAGGCCATTACGGCCGCCATCGTCGCTTCCCTCACCTGATTGCAAGGTCGTTTTCGATGAAAAACCTGAAGGACAAAAGTCTCTTCCGCGAAGCCGGCTTGATCGGCGGCCAATGGGTCGCAGCCGGCTCCGGCAGGACGGTCGACGTCGTCGATCCGGCGACCCAGGCGGCGATCGGCACGGTGCCCGACATGGCCGGTCCGGACACCCGCGCGGCCGTAGAGGCCGCGGCTTCCGCCTATCGCGATTGGAGAAAGAAAACCAACGCTGAGCGCGCAGTCCTCCTGGAGGCCTGGCATGGGCTGATGCTTAAGCATCTGGACGATCTTGCGCTGATCCTGACGACCGAACAAGGCAAGCCGCTGGACGAGGCCAAGGGCGAGATCCGTTACGGCGCGTCCTTCGTCAAATGGTTCGCGGAGGAAGCCCGTCGCATCAACGGTCACACCATCCCCTCGCCGACGCAAGACCGCCGCATCATCGTCTTGAAGGAACCCGTAGGCGTGTGCGGCATCATCACGCCATGGAACTTTCCCAATGCGATGATCACCCGCAAGGTCGCGCCGGCGCTGGCCGCCGGCTGCACGGTGGTCATCAAGCCGTCAGAGTTCACGCCCTATTCGGCGCTGGCGCTCGGCGTGCTTGCCGAGCGCGCCGGCATCCCCGCCGGCGTCATCAACATCGTCACTGGCATGCCAGCCGAGATCGGCAACGAGATCANCGAGCGCGCCGGCATCCCCGCCGGCGTCATCAACATCGTCACTGGCATGCCAGCCGAGATCGGCAACGAGATCATGGCGAACGAGGCCGTTCGCAAGATCTCGTTCACCGGTTCGACGCGGGTCGGTTCGCTGCTGATGCGCGGTGCGGCCGATAGCGTGAAGCGGCTCAGCCTCGAACTCGGCGGCAACGCGCCCTTCATCGTCTTCGACGACGCCGACCTCGATCTCGCCATCGAGGGCGCGCTGGTCTCCAAGTTCCGCAATGGCGGCCAGACCTGCGTCTGCGCCAATCGCATCCTCGTCCAGGCCGGTGTCTATGAAGCCTTCGCCGAGAAGCTTTCCGCCCGCGTCAACGCCATGACGGTGGGACCGGGCACGCAGCCCGGCGTCGCTATCGGGCCGATGATCAACATGGCAGCGGTCGAGAAGATAAACCGCCATGTCGAGGACGCGCTCGCCAAAGGTGCGGCGATCATCACAACCAGGCCGGCATTGCCCGTCGGCGCTCAGTATGTCGCGCCGCTGGTGCTGACCGGCGCCACAAAGGACATGCAACTCGCTGGCGAGGAAACGTTCGGCCCGGTCGCGCCACTTTTCTGCTTCGAGACGGAAGAGGAGGCGATCACGCTGGCCAACGGCACGCCCTACGGGCTTGCTTCCTACTTCTACACCGAAAACCTGAAACGCGCCTGGCGCGTCGGCGAGGCGCTGGAGTTCGGCATGGTGGGGCTCAACACCGGCTCCGTGTCGATGGAAGTGGCCCCCTTCGGCGGCGTCAAGCAGTCCGGCCTCGGGCGTGAAGGGGCGCAGGCCGGCATCGAGGAATATCTCGAGATGAAGAGCTTCCACATCGGTGGGCTGGGCTGAGGCAATTTGGCTGAAGCCCCGGATCGACGATCACTGAATCCGGTCGAGCATTTTGTAGTAGAGGCCGACCATCGGCAGGAACCAGGGCTTGCCTGAATAGCCAGGAATCGCAGACCACTCGAGTCCCTTCAGCGGATTGCGGTCCTCGCGGCCGAGCATGGCATCGGCCATGATCATGCCAAGATGCGTGGACAGCTGCGCGCCGTGGCCGGAATAGCCCATCGCGTACCAGACGCCGTCATGGTAACCGGCCCGCGGAAAGCGGTCCTTGGTCATGTCGACAAGCCCACCCCAGCAATAGTCGATCTCGACGTTGGCGAGTTGCGGAAAGATCGCCGCGAGGCCTGCCCGCAAGATCTGTCCGCTCCTGGCATCGGAGCGCTGGTCCGATGTCGCAGAGAAGCGTGCGCGGCCGCCGAAGATCAGGCGCTTGTCAGGCGAGAGCCGGAAGTAGTTGCCGATGTTCATCGAGGTCACGCATGTCCTGTTGCCCGGCATCGTCGCGGCGATCTCGGCGTCGCTCAGCGGGCGCGTGGCGATGATGAAGCTGCCAACGGAGATGATCCTGCGGCGGAAATAATCGAAATTGGGTGTGGTGTAGGCGCCGGTCGCCACCAGCACATTGTCGGCGTTGATCTGGCCTCGGGAAGTGGTCAGCTCATGCCGCTTACCAGCCTGCTTGCGGTCGGTCACCGCCGCATTCTCGTGGATGGCGGCGCCGTGGCTGGCAGCTGCAGTGGCGAGACCCGCCACATAGCGGCCCATATGCATCATGGCACTCTTCTTCGACAGCATCGCGCCATGGAAGGGCGAACCGATCTCGGACTTGAGATCCGCCGCCGACAGCAGCGCCGTATCCGGATCCACCTCGGCATGGAGGGCTTCGAAGTTGCGGGCGATCGCATCAAAATGCTGCGGCTTGGAGGCGAGCTTCAGCTTGCCGGCGCGGCGGAAATTGCAATCGATGCCTTCCTCCGCGACCAGCGCCTCTATGGTGTCGACGGAATCGTCCAGTGCCCGGTAAAGCGCGATTGCGCGATCCTTGCCGAGTTCCGCCTTGGCGGAGAGGTAGCTGTGGGCGAGGCCGTTGTTGAGGTGCCCGCCGTTGCGTCCGGATGCGCCCCAGCCCACCCGCTCCGCCTCCAGCACAGCCACCTTCGCGCCAGCCTTTGCCAGTCGGTGTGCGGCGGCAAGGCCGGTGAAGCCGCCGCCGATGATGGCGGCATCGTAGTGTCCCTCGACCGGGCCTTGCGCCCCGCCGGAAAAGACGGCGGCGGTGTCGTGCCAGTAGGAGACGAACTTCATTTTCAATCCGCCTGTTTCAGAGCCCAACGACGCCGGCAAGACCCGAAATGTCTGATATCTCGACATAGCCATAGTAGGGGTTGGCCGGTTCGTGGCCGCGATTGACCCAGACCTTGTTTTTGATGCCGAGATCGTGTGCTGACATCAGGTCGTAGCGGAACGAAGACGAGCAGTGAAGAACATCCTGCGGGCCGCAGCCCAACATGTCGAACATGTATTCGAAAGCCCTGAAGCGGGGCTTGTAGGCCTGCGCCTGCTCAGCCGTGTAGACGGCATGAAACGGCGCGCCGAGCTTCTCGACATTGGACATGATCTGCGCGTCCATGGCGTTGGACAAAATGACCAGCGGAATTTCCTTGGCGACCTTGGCGAGACCGGCCGGGACGTCCGCGTGGGGACCCCAGGTCGGGACGCGTTCATACACCATTCTGGCATCTTCGGGGCTGAAGGCGACGCCGTTGCGCTTACAGGTACGCTGCAGCGCGTTGTGAACGACGTCGGCATAGGGCTTCCAGTCGCCCATGATCTCGTCGAGTCGGTAAGCCGCGAAGTTCTTGATGAACTCCTGCATATGCGGTTCATCGAGCCGGCTGCCGTAGAGGTCGCGCGCCGCTTCCGCCATCTGGAAAAAGGTCAACGTGCCGTAGCAGTCGAAGGTGAAGTATTTGGGCCTGAAGGAAGCCATGTCCGTCGATCTCCGGTGGAAGCACCAAGCGGTACGATACACTTCATCATAAGCCTGCAGGCGACGAGCGACCTGACCGAAATGGGCCTCCCGAAAGCAGAAAGTTCCGTATCCGCCATCCGCTTTGGCATGCTGTAGCATCTGGCTTGCCGATCGCGGCGCCGCGATCGGCGTGAAGCGCCTCCGCCGCGGACTGCGCCAGCACAAGATGCGGCACACCCCTCGCGCTACGGCGAAAGATACTGTCGAAGCCAGAGCCTTCAGATGATCTGCGGCGCGTCGATGGTCGAAACTTGGCATCAGACGGAAGGATGCCTCATGCAGCAGGGCGACATCGAACTCCAGGCCTTCGGGCCCGACCATATCGAGGGAGCCGTAGTGCTTTCTCGCCAGGAGAATTGGCCGCATCGCGCGCAGGATTGGCAGATGGCGCTGCAGCTCTCGAACGGTGCGGTCGCGCTCGACCATCAGGGCCGCGTCACCGGAACCATCCTGGTAACGCCCTACGGCATGGATTGCGCCATGATCAACATGGTGATCGTCGACAGGAATGTGCGGGGCAAGGGGGTCGGGCGCCGGCTGATGGATCAGGCCTTCGCCCTTGCCGGTGACCGTCCGCTGCGGCTCGTCGCGACAGCGGACGGCATGCCTCTCTATGAGAAACTAGGCTTCGTGCCGTCCGGCACGATCCGGCAACATCAGGGCAGCGTTGCCAGGCTCGGTGCGCCAGACGGCGTGGGAGCCGCAGGCATCGCCGATCTCCCGCAAATCAAGGCGCTGGACCGCGACGCCTACGGCGCCGACCGTGAAGCTTTGATCGATGCGCTGGCCGAGCGCGGGCAATTCGCCGTTATCCGCCGCGACGGCGCCATCGAGGCCTATGCCGCGATCCGCCCGTTCGGACGCGGCGAGGTGATCGGTCCGGTCATCGCGGGAAATGCCGAAGAGGCGAAGGCCCTGATCGGCTTCTTCGCCGCGTCGCGCCTTGGCGCCTTCCTGCGCGTGGATACCGGCAGCGGGACCGGCATGGCCGGCTGGCTCGAGGAAATCGGCCTCGCCCATGTCGGCGGCGGCGTGGCCATGGACCGTCCGCAGAAGAATGACGCGGAACACGCCAGGCCAAAAGTTTACGCCCTCGCCAACCAGGCGCTCGGCTAGAGCCGGATGATTTCAGGTCGAATGACCTGAAATCTGAATCCGTCTCTAAATCAAAGAGATAGAGCATGATGTCATCCGAAAACCGCTTCACACTTTTCGGCATCATGCCCTCCGGAGGACAACAATGCTCGCCAATTCCCTGATCGAACTCGACCGCGCCCATCTCATCCATCCGGTCTCATCCTATCGCGGCCATGAGGCAGTTGGCGTTCGTGTCTTGAAATCGGCGAAGGGAGCGACCGTGACCGATGCGTCCGGCCGGCAGCTCCTCGACGGTTTCGCGGGGCTGTGGTGCGTCAATGCCGGCTACGGCCATGACAGCATCGTCGAGGCGGCTGCCCGGCAGATGCGCGAGCTTCCCTATGCCACCGCCTATTTCGATCTCGGTTCTGAGCCGGCCATCCGTCTCGCCTCGGAGCTCGCCGAGCGCGCGCCCGGAGATCTCAATCACGTTTTTTTCACGCTTGGCGGGTCGGATGCGGTCGACAGCACGATCCGCTTCGTCCGCTACTACTGGAATGCGAAGGGTGAGCCGCAACGCGACCAGTTCATTTCCATCGAGCAGGGTTATCACGGGTCGTCGGTGGTTGGCGCGGGCCTGACCGCCCTGCCTGCCTTTCATGCCGGTTTTGGCATTCCCTTCGAATGGCAGCACAAGATCCCCTCCCCCTATCCCTATCGCAACCCGGTGGGCGACGACGGGAGGGCGATCATCGCCACGTCGCTCGCCGCGCTGAAGAGCAAGATCGAGGAGATCGGGCCGGATCGGGTCGCCGCTTTCTATGCCGAGCCGATCCAGGGCTCGGGCGGCGTCATTGTTCCGCCGAAAGGCTGGATCAAGGCGATGCGCGAGCTCTGCCGCGAGTATGGCATCCTGTTCATCGCCGACGAGGTCATCACTGGGTTCGGCCGCACCGGCCCCCTGTTCGCCTGCACGGACGAAGAGATCATTCCCGATTTCATGACGACCGCGAAGGGGCTGACCTCCGGTTATGTTCCGATGGGCGCGGTATTCATGTCCGATCATGTCTATGACGTCATCGCCGATGGCGCGGGCGCCTCGGCCGTCGGTCACGGCTACACCTATTCCGCCCATCCCGTCAGCGCCGCCGTGGCGCTCGAAGTCTTGAAGCTCTACGAGGACGGCCTTCTGGAGAACGGCATCAAGGCCGGCGCTCGCCTGATGGCGGGCTTGGAGGGCCTGAGGGACCATCCGCTCGTCGGTGATGTGCGCGGTCGCGGCATGCTCGCCGCGGTCGAACTGGTGGTCGACAAGAAAAAGAAGACACCGCTTCCGGCGTCGGCCATGCCGGCGCGGCGCATCTTCGACAGGGCCTGGGACAACCGCCTCATCATCCGTGCCTTTGCGCATGGGGTTCTCGGCTATGCGCCGCCGCTGTGCTGCAGCGACGCTGACATCGATGCGATCATTGAGCGCACGCGCCGGACCCTCGACCAAACGCTGGCCGATCCCGATGTCCGCCAGGCGATGGCATGATGGCGGCGAAATATGTCGTGTCTCGAAATATCGCCGGTGCAGACGATTTCGCAATTTTGTGCCGCCCCCTCACGCCTTTTCGGCGAATCCAGCGCGTGGGAAGTGCCAGACTGCTCATAAGACAAGGCCAGAAGGCCCGGATTTCAGAGCCTTCGAAAAAGGCCGACGCCCCGGGCAGCACGGAATTATGTTCTGTCAACACATGCAATTCGGCCGCGCGCAGAGGAGAGCCAGGTTTGGCCAGGGACTTTAGCGAGTTCAAATACATGACCTTCGATGTCGTCGGCACGCTGATCGATTTCGAAGGCGGGATAACGACCTGCCTGGCCGGGATTGCCGCCGAAGCTGGCGTTTCCATCGATGGCGAAGCCGCACTGGCCTTGTATCGGCAGGCCCGCTACATGCCTGGTGCCGGGCTATTCCCCGACGATCTCGCACGTGTGTACATGCTCATTGCGCGGCGGCTCGGCCTGCCCGCTGAAGGAAAATACGGCGTACGGCTGCGGGATTCCGCCAGCATTTGGACAGGTTTCCCAGACAGCGCCGCAGCATTGGCGGACCTTGCGAAATCGCACAGATTGATCGCCATGACCAACGCCCAGCGCTGGGCGTTAGATCATTTTGAGAAGCAACTGGGATCGCCCTTCTTCGCCACCTTCACGGCCGACGATACGGGCACGGAAAAACCAGACCCAGCATTTTTCCGGAAGGTCTTCGATTTCGTGGCCTCCAGGGGCGACAGCAAGGATGACATCCTGCATGTCGCGCAAAGCCAATATCACGATATCGGCATATCTCGCGCGCTTGGCTTGACCAATTGCTGGATCCAGCGTCGGCATGCCCAGACGGGCTATGGCGGCACGATCGAGCCAGAGCGCTTTACCGTGCCCGACTACCACTTCACCTCGATGGCCGCGTTGGCGGCGGCCGTGCGGGAAAGCCTGAAGGAACGAACCTGAGCCCAACCCCGGAAAGCCGCAGCAAGACGAGCAAGCCGGGAAAACAAACAGAAAGGGGAATGATATGACCGATAAGATCACGAACTGGACCGGTGCAGACGATGCCATGGTCGAAAACGCCATTCGGCGGGGCGCGAGCCGCCGCGAACTCCTCAAGCTGCTGCTGGCCGGTGGAGCCGCGATTGCCGCGGGCAGCCTGGTGCTCGGCCGCGCCACGAATGCCGTCGCGGCCACGCCGGTTTCCGGCGGCAGTTTCAAGGCCGCCGGCTGGTCGTCCTCGACCGCCGACACGCTCGATCCGGCGAAGGCATCGCTCTCGACCGACTATGTCCGTTGCTGCTCGCTCTACAACCGCCTGACTTTCCTCGACAAGGAGGGCGTCACGCAGATGGAACTGGCTGAAAGCTTCGACAGCAAGGACGCCAAGACCTGGAACGTGAAGCTGCGCAAGGGCGTCACCTTCCACGACGGCAAGGACCTCACCGCACAAGACGTTATCTACTCGCTGAAGCGCCATCTCGACAAATCGGTTGGCTCCAAGGTCGCCAAGATCGCCGCGCAGATGACCGGCTTCAAGGCGGTCGACAAATCGACCGTGGAAATCACGCTCGCCGACCCGAATGCCGATTTGCCCACTATCCTGGCGCTGCATCACTTCATGATCGTCTCCGACGGCACCACCGACTTCTCCAAGGGCAACGGCACCGGCGCCTTCGTGCTGCAAACGTTCGAACCGGGCGTGCGGTCGGTCGTCACCAAGAACAAGAATTACTGGAAGTCGGGCAAGCCCTATCTCGACTCCTTCGAATTCATCGCCATCAGCGACGATAGCGCCCGCGTCAACGCGCTGCTTTCAGGTGATATCAATTTCGCCGCCTCGATCAATCCACGCGCGATGAAGCTCATCGGCGGGCAGCAGGGCTTTGAACTGTCGAAGACGACCTCGGGCAACTATACGGACCTCAACATCCGGCTCGACATGGATCCGGGCAACAAGGCCGATTTCGTGGCCGGCATGAAATATCTCGTCAACCGCGAGCAGATCGTCAAATCGGCATTGCGCGGCCTCGGCGAAATCGGCAACGACCAGCCGGTCTCGCCGGCGAACATTTTCCATAATCCCGACGTCAAGCCGAAGGCCTTCGATCCGGACAAGGCGAAGTTCCACTTCCAGAAGGCAGGCCTGCTCGGCCAGTCCATTCCGGTGATCGCTTCCGACGCCGCGACCTCGTCGATCGACATGGCGACAATCATCCAAGCCGCCGGCGCAGAAATCGGCATGAAGCTCGACGTGCAGCGCGTTCCGTCCGATGGGTATTGGGACAATTACTGGCTCAAGGCGCCGATTCATTTCGGCAACATAAATCCACGCCCGACGCCGGACATCCTGTTCTCGCTCCTCTACGCCTCCAACGCGCCTTGGAACGAAAGCCAGTACAAGTCTGAGAAGTTCGACAAGCTGATGATCGAGGCGCGCGGCTCGCTCGACCAGGCCAAGCGCAAGGAAATCTACGGCCAGATGCAGACCATGGTCTCCGAGGAGGCCGGCACCATCATCCCGGCCTACATTTCCAACGTCGATGCCCTCTCCAGCAAGGTGAAGGGTTTGGAGGCGAACCCGCTCGGTGGCATGATGGGCTACGCAATGGCGGAATATCTCTGGCTTGAAGCCTGAGACGCGCCAGCCGGGGACCGGCCAACTGGTCCCCGGCACCACTTGCGCAACATGGCTTGGCCGAACGCAACCGCAGGAGCGCTTCCATGACATCTGGGGTTTTCAACCTCGTGCTGAAGCGGCTGGCAATCGCGGTCGTTACACTTCTGATCGTTCTGTTCGCCGTTTTTTTCGCCACCAGCATGCTGCCCGGTGACACCGCGTCGATCCTGCTTGGCCAGGCGGCTACCCCCGAGGCGGTTGCCGGCTTGCGCGAGGCCATGCATCTAAACGATCCGGCAATCCTGCGCTTCCTGCGCTGGCTTCTCGGCCTGTTGCACGGCGATCTCGGCACCTCCTACGCCAATGAAATGCCTGTCGCGGCGCTGATCGGCGGGCGCTTCATCAACACCATGGAGCTTGCCGGCATCACCACGCTGCTCTCGGTACCGCTGGCGCTGACGCTGGGCATCACCTCTGCCATGTTGCGCGGTTCCCTCTACGACCGCACCGTCACTGTCCTTTCGATCGGCGTCATCTCCGTGCCGGAATTCATGGTCGCGACCCTCGCGGTCCTGCTTTTCGCCGTTTATCTCAAATGGCTGCCGGCGCTGTCCTCGGTCAACGAGGCGCATTCGCTGACCGACCTCGCACGCATCTATGCGATGCCGGTGATCACGCTGACCTTCGTCATCTCCGCTCAGATGATCCGCATGACCCGCGCCGCCGTGCTCGAAACGCTCTCCACGCCCTATGTCGAGATGGCGCTTCTCAAAGGCGCCTCGCGCAGCCGCATGGTGCTCAAGCACGCGCTTCCCAATGCACTCGGGCCGATCGTCAACGCGGTTGCGCTATCACTGTCTTATCTGGTCGGCGGCGTCATCATCGTGGAGACGATCTTCAACTATCCCGGCATCGCCAAGCTTATGGTCGATGCGGTCGCGACCCGCGACCTGCCGCTGATCCAGAGCTGCGCGACGATCTTCTGCCTCGGCTACCTCTTGCTCATCACGGTTGCCGACATCATCGCCATCATGTCCAACCCGAGGCTGAGGTGACGATGGCGCGCGCGGCAGCTTCCCGACGGTCCTTCCTGGGCCATAGCTACAATCTCGTGGGCGTCGTGGCCTCGCTGGTCATCGTGGCGTGGACACTGATCGCCATCTTCGCGCCTTCCATCACTCCCCATTCAATCGGCGACATCGTCGAAGACGATTATTTCGGCCCGATGCGTCAGGGCCTGTGGCTCGGCTCAGACTATCTGGGACGCGACATGCTCTCGCGGGTGCTGATGGGCGCGCGCTACACCGTCGGCATATCGCTCGCCGCCGTCGTCATCGCCTGCTTCTCGGGCGTGGTACTGGGGATGATCGCGGCCGTCACCGGCGGATGGTTCGACAGCTGTCTCAGCCGCTTCCTCGACGCGATGAACTCCATCCCCAGCAAGCTGTTTGGCCTTGTGGTCGTCGCCGCGGTCGGCTCGTCGATCCCGGCGCTGATCATGACGCTCGCCGTCATCTATATCCCCGGCGCCTACCGTTTCGCGCGGGCGCTCGCCGTCAACATCAACACCATGGACTTCATGACTGTCGCTCGCGTCCGTGGCGAAAGCACCTTCTATCTCATCGGATCCGAAATCCTGCCCAACATCATCCGCCCGGTGCTGGCCGACTTCGGCCTGCGTTTCGTCTTCATCGTGCTCTTGCTCTCCGGCCTGTCCTTCCTCGGCCTCGGCCTGCAGCCGCCGCTCGCTGACTGGGGCGCGCTGGTGCGCGAGAACATCGGCGGCCTGCCCTTCGCGGCGCCCGCCGTCATCGTTCCGTCGCTGGCGATCGCCAGCCTCACCATCAGCGTCAACCTGCTGATCGACAACCTGCCGCAGAAGATCAGGGACAGGGACGCATGACCAATCTCGTCGAGGTCAGGAACTTGCAGATCGAGGCGACGACCGATGCCGGACGCGTCGTCGAAATCATCAAGGGCGTCAGCCTCGACATCGCCGATGGCGAAATCGTCGCCCTGATCGGCGAGAGCGGCTCCGGCAAGACGACGGTGGCGCTCTCGCTCATGGGCTATGCGCGGCCTGGCTGCCGGATCACTGGCGGCGAGATCAATGTCAACGGCAAGAACTTGGCGGCACTTTCCGAAAAGGAACGCGCCAAGTTGCGCGGCACCGTCATTGCCTACGTTCCGCAAAGTGCCGCGGCTTCCTTCAACCCCTCGTCCACCATTATGGAGCAGGTGATCGAGGTTACGCGCATCCACGGACTGATGTCTCCCGAGCAGGCGCGAAGGCGCGCGGTCAAACTGTTCAGGGCCTTGTCGCTGCCGGATCCGGAAGGAATCGGCGCGCGTTATCCGCACCAGGTTTCGGGCGGGCAATTGCAGCGGCTGTCGGCGGCCATGGCGCTTATCGGCGAGCCCAAGTTGATGATCTTCGACGAGCCGACGACGGCACTCGACGTGACGACACAGATCGACGTGCTAAAGGCCTTCAAGTCGGTCATGCGGGCAGGCGGGATAGCGGGTGTCTACGTTTCGCACGACCTCGCTGTCGTCGCCCAGATCGCCGACCGCATTGTTGTGCTCAAGGGCGGAGAAGTGCAGGAGACCGGCACCACGGCACAGATTCTTTCGGCTGCCCAGCACCCCTATACGCGCGAACTGCTGGCCGCCTTCGAACCGAAGCCGCGGCAAGCACATGCGGACACAGATGCCGCCGTGAAGCCGTTGCTGCGCATCGACAATGTGACGGCAGGTTATGGCGCGGTCCGCGATAACGGACTGCCACTCATTCGCGCTGTGGATTCCGTCAGCCTGGTCGTCGAGAAGGGGCGCAACCTCGGCATCATCGGCGAATCCGGCTGCGGAAAATCGACGCTCGCGCGCGTCATCGCCGGCATCCATCCGGCGGCGGCCGGTGACATCGTTTTCGACGGCAAGCAACTGGAGCGCGCCTCGGGGAAACGCAGCCAGGACCAACTGCGCGAGATGCAGATCGTGTTCCAGTATGCCGATACCGCGCTCAATCCGGCCAAGGCTGTGGAGGACATCATTTCCCGGCCGCTGGCCTTCTATCACCGGCTCGACAGGCAGGCGCGCTCGAAGCGCGTCGATGAACTGCTCGACATGGTCCGCCTGCCCAGGACGCTGCGCTACCGTCGCCCGTCGGAGCTCTCGGGCGGCCAGAAGCAGCGCGTGAACTTCGCGCGCGCCCTGGCGGCCGGACCCAAGCTCATCATCTGCGACGAGATCACCTCGGCGCTCGACACAGTGGTGGCGGCCGCGGTAATCGAACTGCTCAAGGAGTTGCAGCGCGAGTTGGGCCTTTCCTACATTTTCATCAGCCACGACCTCTCGGTCGTCGACGCGATCTGCGACGAAATCATGGTTATGTACAATGGCGAACGGGTGGAGCAGATCACGCCCGACAGACTGAAGGCGCCCACCCACCCCTATTCCAAGCTTCTGTTCTCCTCCGTGCCGAAGCTCGATCCGACCTGGCTCGATGGCCTTGTCCGAGACCCCGAGTTGGTCAGCCAGTACGGCCATCGCTGACGAACCGGCAGCCTCACCTAGGAAACAGGCTGGGCAACGGTATATGCGCCTTGACGATGGGAGACTTCAGCACCACGAAGCTGAAATACTTGTCGATGCCGATATCCATGTCGGTCAGCCGCTCCATGATGGTCTGATACTCACCGATGCCGGCGGCGACGAACTTCATCAGATAGTCGTAGCCGCCCGACACGAGGTGGCACTCAATGACCTGGTCGATCTTCTCCACCACGGCGAGAAAGCGGGCGAAGTCCACCTGGCGATGGTTCTTCAAGGTGATTTCGGTGAACACGGTCAGCGTCTGGCCGAGCTTGCCGATATTGATCTGCGCGGAATAGCCTTCGATGTAGCCTTCCGACTGCAGTTTCTTCACCCGCATCAGGCACGGGCTCGGCGACAGATGCACCAGATCAGCCAGTTCCACATTTGTGATGCGGCCGTTCTTCTGCAATTCGTGAAGAATCTTGATATCGATCCGATCCAGTTTCACGGTCGTCTCCGCACAACGCATGCCACAGCACAAAATGCTGCCTTGCTCATAGGCATTGACACTAGCACAGCCCGCTGGCCTGTCCATCCAAGCGGACAGCGCTTTGAAACGCATCGGCTCCCGATTTCGACCGAGCTGCCGGAATAAAATTCTGCTTCGGCTTCAACTGCGGCAGCGGCTGCCTGCGCGACGCGGTAGATTGGAGCTTCAAGGTAGAGAGGATCATGCGCGCGCCGCTGCAGCAAATCGAGACATCCGGCGAACTGCCGCAATCCGCCGACGCGGTGGTGATCGGCGGCGGCATCGTCGGTGTCTTCGCGGCCTACTATCTGGCCGGGCGCGGTATGAAGGTCGCGCTTGTCGAAAAAGGCCGCATCGGCGCCGAGCAGTCCTCGAGGAACTGGGGATGGTGCCGCCAGCAGAACCGCGACGCCCGCGAGTTGCCGATGGCAACAAGAAGCCTCGACCTGTGGGACAGCTTTGCGGCAGAGACTGGCGAAGACACCGGCTTTCGCCGCTGCGGCCTGCTTTATCTGAGCAATGACGAGGCGGAACTGGCCGGCTGGGCACGCTGGCGTGACTTCGCCAAAACGGCCGGTGTCATCACGCACATGCTCGACAGCGCCGAGGCCAGCGAGCGAGGCCGCGCCACGGGCCGGACATGGAAGGGCGGCGTCTTCTCCCCGACCGACGGCACCGCCGATCCGTCGCGGGCCGCGCCCGCGGTCGCCCGCGCCATCCTCAAGCTCGGGGGCACCGTGCACCAGAATTGCGCCGCGCGCGGTATCGAGACCGAAAGCGGACGCCTGAGCGGCGTGGTCACCGAAAGTGGAACGATCCGGACCAAGGTGGCGGTGCTGGCCGGCGGCGCCTGGGCCTCCTCCTTTTGCCACCAATTCGGTTTCCGTTTTCCGCAGGCGTCGATCCGTTCCTCCATCCTGTCCGTATCGCCCGGCGCGGAGGGTCTGCCGGATGCGTTGCACACAGCAAGGATCTCGGCCACGCGCCGGGGCGACGGCGGCTACACGCTCGCCATAAGCGGACGCGGGCGCGTGGACGTGACGCCGCAGCAGTTCCGCTTCTCGTCGCAATTCCTGCCCATGTTCCTGAAGCGCTGGCGCAGCCTCGCACCTGGCGGCCTGCAGGGCATGCGCTGCGGCCACGAAACGCTCCGGCACTGGCAGCTCGACCAGCCGACGCCGATGGAGCGGATGCGCATCCTCGATCCGGTCCCGGACCAGGCAACAATCCGCCTGACCCACGCGCGGGCGCTCGAGTTGCTGCCGGCACTGCGCCAAACCAGGATCAGCGCGGCCTGGGCCGGCTACATCGACAGCACGCCGGACGGCGTGCCTGCCATCGGCGAGATCGATACAGTTCCGGGTTTCTTCCTGGCTGCCGGGTTCTCTGGGCATGGCTTCGGCATCGGACCCGGCGCCGGGCATCTCGTCGCCGATCTGATGACCGGCTCCAAACCGATCGTCGATCCGCAATCCTATGATCCCAGGCGCTTCGACATTTCGGCCTGGGGGAAGGTTGCCGATTTCTAGACTTGATACAGGCAGACATCCCAGGACGGCACGGATCGCATCAGCCGTCCCGCAGAAAGGCGCCGATAGGCGCCGGGCGGACAGGCGCTTGCCCGCGGAACCGGCCGACAGCGCCAGGCGTGCAGCCGGTCTGCGCCGCGATAAGTTCGACACCGGCCAACTGACAATAGCGCCCCTGGCATCGCCCCATGCCGATGCGCGATAGCGACTTCACCCTGTTGGCCTCGCCCCCGCCGAAATCCACACCCTGACGTACGGCTCCGGCAGTCACGTTTTCGCAGCGGCAGACGACCGCGTCGTCGGGGAGTGCCCGCACCATCGCCGCCGGCCAAGGAAAGGCGCGAGCCAGGCCGCGGGCGAAGCGCTCGAGCCGCGAGAGCTTGCGCAGATCGCCCGCCGTGGAGGGCGCTGGCAATCCAAGATCAGCAAGGCATGCCGCCGCAGCCAGACGCCCCGCGATCTCCGCGCCGTCCGCTCCCAAAAGACGAACCCCATCGCCTGCTAGGTAGACGCCCCTGCCGGCACGCCCCATCCGGTCGGTCTTTGGCAGCCATTGCCGCCACCGCTCATCATAGGTGAAAGCGCATCCCGCCAGGTCGGCCAGATGCGTCTCCGCCCGCAGGTGCCAGCCCATGCCTATCGTGTCGCATGGAGTGAGACGCTGCCTTCCGCCGGCGTCGCGCCAGCGCATCGCTGTGACACCCTTCCCGTCGGCATCAATCCGTTCGAGCGTCACGCCCGCATGGTAGCGGCCGCCGAGCCTCGCCCGCAGGACCAGACCGCGTAGCGCGACCAACGGCCGGGCGGCAAGGTCCCAGAACCCCTGCATTTGCTGGTGCCAGGAGGAGGTATCCAATACTGCCGCCACATTCCCTCCAGCCTTGACAAGCTGGGCGCCGACCAACGTTAGCAAAGGCCCCGATCCGATCAGGACGATCCGCTGCCCGAGCGCCACACCCTGCGCCTTGAGCGCGATCTGCGCCGCACCAAGACTGTAGACGCCGGCGCGCTGCCAGCCCGGGACCGGAGCGACACGGTCGGATGCGCCGGTGGCAAGGATCAGGCGGTCATAGCTGACTAGCTGCATGCCGCCCTCCCCCAGCACGTGCAGGCGATCTTGCTGCACGGCGATGACCGAGCGTCCCGCGCAATGAGTGAGCCGCCCGTCCGCCGCCAACCGATCGAACAGCGCATGCAGCGCGCGCGCCTTCGCCGCCTCCGACCCGTAGAGCTGCTCCGGGGTGCGGACGAACCCGTCAGGTGCGCGACGATAGATCTGGCCGCCGGCGCGCTGCCCTTCGTCGATCACCACCGGATGGAGGCCCGCATCGACAAGTGCCGCCGCCGCCCTTATGCCGGCTGGGCCAGCGCCCACGATCACGATCCGCGGCGACGGGGCCTCACTCACGGCCAACTCTGCGGCGGCGTGGTGCGCAACCGCATGCCTTCGGCTATCAGGGTTGTGCACGCCCGCAGGCGCGGCCCCTCCTCCTGCCATATCCAGCAATCCTGGCAGGCTCCCATCAGGCAGAAGCCGGCGCGCGGCTCGGGTCCGAACTCGGACATTCGCAAGGCGTGTCCTGACGCCAGCATCGCGGTCAACACAGTATCGCCCGCGAGAGCACTATCGGTCTGCCCGTCGAGAAAGAAATGCACCGCCGCCCGGTCGCGCTCGGCCAGCCGGACGATACGGCCGGTCGTGATCATTCCGCGGCCTCTCGCACAGGGTGAGGACGCGGCAGTTCGGGAAAGCGTTCGCAAACGTCATCGAAAGCCGCCTGGACACCCTCCGGCCCGGAGCGCTCCTTCATACGGCGGAAGATTTCCGTCTTGGCAAAGAACCGCCAATGGATCGGCAGATCCCTTAATATGGCGGTGAGCCGATCATAGGCCGCCGGAGTCCACTGCGCTTCGTAGCCTTCCCGCTCCGCACCGAAATGAAAATGGCCAGCGGACGGCTTGTGCCCCGCGCGCAGCCTCGCGGTCGCCTGCTCGTCGACCTCGCCATCGCGAATGACGACGCCATAGTCGCGCTCGGCAACAATCGGTGACACATAGCCGCGCCGCACATCCTGCGCGACCCGCCAGGCCTCGCGTTCATACGGATCGCCGCGCCCGCCGCCTCCGGCGGAGCGGATCTCGAGCACGTCGCCGGGCTGCAGAACCGCAGTGTCGATGTTGCCCAGCCGCCGCTCGTGCCCGGTTCCTGGATTGACGACCATGTCCGACAGGCCGGCGGCCTTGCCGCCCAGCACACCCCAGGGACGGAAGAAGCTGCGGTCGCGGTTGCGCGCCGTGATCCTGGAGTCGGGAGCAAAGACGCGGAAGGCCATCTCGGTCGCCAGCCCGCCGCGCCAGCGGCCCGCCCCGCCGCTGTCCTTGGCGAGCCCGTATTTCACGAATTCGACCGGGGTCTCGGTCTCGGTGATCTCGATCGGCGTGTTCTTGAGATAGGCGGCATCGGCGCCCGATCCGTTGGTCCCGTCGCGATGCGGCATCGCCCCGCCGCCGCCCACCACCGGATTCACCGCTGTGATGATGGTCCGGTAGGTGCGCTCGTCCGTGGTCATGACGTTGACGATGCAGTTGTTGCCGGCCGGCGCCGCGGGCAGGCGCTCCGGCACTGCCTGCGAGAAGGCGCCGAAGATGACCGACCGCAGCCGGGCGCAGGTGAGCGAGCGCATGCCGACAGCCGCGGGGTGTATCGGATTCAGCACCGAACCCGTGGGTGCGATGCAGGTGAACGGCCGGGTCAGACCCGTGTTGAGCAGGATCTTCGGATTGAGCGTGTAGAGCACGTAGTAGACACCCACCAGCAGCATGGTGTGTCGCGGGTCGCCACCCGAAGGCACGTTGAGCGAAGAGCCGAGCTGCGGATCGGAGCCGGTGAAGTCGAGCACCGCCTCATCGCCCTTGATCGTCAGCGTCAGCTTCAGCCGGCACGGATTGGCCTCGACGGAATCCTCGTCGGCATAGTCGCAGAATTCCCATGTGCCGTCGGGCATGGCGCGCAGCACGTCGCGCGCCTGCGCCTCCGCATGATCGAGAAGAGCCGCAACACCTTCAACGAAGCCGGCCTTGCCGAACTTCCCCACCATTGCCTGGACCTTGCGCTCGCCGGTGTTGAGCGCGCCGACCAGGGCCTTGATGTCGCCGATGTTGAGATCTGGCTTGCGCACATTCGTTCTCATGATCCGCAGGATCGCCTCGTCGAAGACGCCCTCTCTCACCAGCTTCATGGGAGGAAAGCGGATGCCTTCCTGATGGATTTCGGTCAGCGCGCGGCTGAGCGAGGCCGGCACCGCGCCGCCCATGTCGGTATTGTGGATGTGCCCTCCCGTCCAGGCGACGATCTCGCCATCGACGAAGACGGGCTTCCACAAATGGGTGTCGGGCGCGTGCGTGGCGACGTGGCCTGAATAGGGATCGTTGGTGAAGGCAACGTCACCCGGCCGGTAGTCGCCGACCATCGCGATAGCGCGGTGATAGGAAAGCCCCGGATACCAGGTAGCACCAAGCTCCATCGGCACGGCGAAGGTCGCTCCCGAACGATCCATCAGCATGACCGTAAAATCCTGCGTCTCCTTGACGAAGGCGGAGTGCGCTGTGCGGTGCAGCGTATGGGCCATGTTTTCAGCCGCCGCGCGGGCATGGTTCGCGAGAACCTGAAGGTTTGTCCGATCAAACATGGCCTCACTCCGCGAAGGTCAGCAGAAGGTTGAGATAGCGGTCGACCCGTGCATGCGCTCCTGCGGGAATGGCGAACGTGGTGTCTTCCTGAACGATCACGGCAGGTCCGTCGAATGTGCTGCCCGACACGAGGGCCTGGCGGTCGTGGAGGTCGACGGTTTCGACGCTCGCACCGGTGTAGACCGGGAGACGGCGCGCCGGGGTGGCCGCAACGTCGACCTCTTCGGTCTCCAGAAGCGAGAGTTTCGGCCCGGCGCCTATGGCAGACAGCCTGATATCGACAAGCTCGATCTCGCCGTCCGGATCGTGGAAATCGTAAAGCCGCTGGTGGGTAAGATGGAAGGCCTGCTCGATAGCGGCTACGTCGCCGTCTGCCAGCCATTGCGGCGAAAGGACGACTTCGATCTCATAGCTTTGGCCGAAGTAGCGCATGTCGCAGGAGATAGTGAGTTCCGCTGCCGAGTCGTGCCCCTGCGCCGCAAGCCAGCCGCGCCCCTCATGCGCGAGCGCCTCGAACGCCTCGCCAATTGCGGGGAGCGTAGCGCCCGACAATGGGGTGAAGACCGTGCGGATGAAGTCGCCGCGCAGATCCGCCACCAGACCGCCCAACGCCGATACCACGCCGGGACGGCGCGGCGCCATGACGCGCTTCATGCCGAGCTCGCGGGCAAGAAAGGCGCCGAGCATCGGGCCGCCGCCGCCGAAAGGCATCAGCGTGAAATCGCGCAAATCGACGCCGGCGCGCGAAGCAAGCTTCTCGACCTCGACGAACATCTCCGACACCGCGATGTCGAGGATTGCCTGCGCGGTCTGCTCAATGGGGCGGCCGAGGCGGGCGGCAAGCTCGCCGACCGCGCGATGGGCCAGGCCGGTATCGATTCTGAGCTGGCCATAGGCCATCTCGCTGTGACCAAGCCATCCGCACACCACCATCGCGTCCGTCACCGTCGGCCGCTCGCCGCCACGGCCGTAGCACGCGGGTCCTGGCGTCGAACCGGCCGATTCCGGTCCGACCCGCAGCACTCCCTGCGCATCGACACTGGCGATCGAGCCGCCGCCGATACCGATCGAGCTCACCGACACGGAGGGGATATGGAGCGGAAATTCGCCGATCAGTTCGCCTGTCCCGAATTGCGGCTCGCCGTCGATGATGAGAGCGAAGTCGGCCGAGGTCCCGCCAATGTCGAGGGTAAGGATCTTGTCCTCTCCGGCCTGACGCGCCAGCCACGAGGCGCCGATGACGCCGGAGGCAGTTCCCGACAGCAGCATGTTCACGCAAGCGCGCTTGCCTTCGGCAGCGTTCATCAGCCCACCGTTCGACTTAGTCAGCATGGGGCGGGCCGGCACGCCGTGGTCCTTCAGCCGCTCTTCCAGCGCCGTCAAATAGCCCGAGACGCGCGGATGGACATAGCCGTTGAGGATGGCGGTCGAGCTACGCTCATATTCGCGGATGACCGGCCAGACCTCGGCCGAGGAGAAGACGAAGAGCTCCGGCGCAAGACGCGCGATCGTCGCCTTCACCGAGGCTTCCTGAGCGGCATTGCGCCAGGCATGGAGGAAGGACACGATGATACCTTGCGCCCCGTTCGCCTTCGCCACTGCCACCGCCGTTTTTACCGCCGCCATGTCCGGCGCCTGGGATTCGCTCCCATCGGCACGCATGCGGGCCGGAATGCCGAAAACCATGTCGCGCGAGATCAGCGGCTCCGGCCGCGAGCAGAACAGCGAATACATGTCCGGCATTCGCAGCCGCGCCAGTTCGATGACGTCCTCGAAGCCGGCATTGGTGAACAGCGCGAGCGGTGCGCCCTTGCGCTGGATGATGGTGTTGATGCCAATGGTCGTACCGTGCACGAAGCGCGTCATGCGGGTCGGATCAAAACCTTCACGTTCGGCAAGAAGCGTGAGGCCCGTGATCAGTTCGGCACCCGGATCTTCCGGCGTTGTCAGCACTTTCAGCGAGGCCACTCGTCCGGAACGGGCTTCCAGCGCGCAGAAATCGATGAATGTCCCGCCGATGTCGACGCCGACCTTCCAGTCGGCTTCGTTTTGCGCCTCGTCCACCGCGATGGCACCATCCATGATGCGTCCCTTCCTGTCTGCCTCCAAAGCTGACATGACAGGATGGCGAGGTCCAAGACGTATGACGACGAATGATATAAGTCTTGCTTATGCCCTTGCCTTGTCACCGCCCAGCACGAGGGAGCAGGCCGCACGGATTTGGTCGCGCATCATCTCATCGGCCCGCGAAAGAGCCCGCGTGCGCGACGTCAGCAGCGCAATCGGAAACTCCGGGCCTGCCGAGAGCGGCCGGACGGCAATCCCGGCAAACTGATGCCAGGGCAGCAACGCGTCGACCAGGGCGACACCCAGGCCGGCCTGCACGAAGCCGACCGCGGAGATCGACACGTCGATCTCGAGCGACGGCAAAAGCGCCACACCCTGCGCGCGGGCAGCGTGAGCCAGCTCGTCGGCGGGACGGGTGTTTCCGCGATAGGATATCAAGTCCTCGCTGGCGAGATCGGCGAGCGTCAGCTCGGTCTTCCCGGCCAACGCATGCCCGGTCGGCAGCAGGCAGGCGAAGCCGACGCTGCCGATCACTTCCGCCTCGATGTCCGGAGGCAGCCGGTCGTCCATGGCCACGCCGAGGCTGACGTCGCCGGCACGCAGCATGTCGATGATCGCGGCGATCGGAGCCATATGAGACCGCAGCAGTATCTCTGGATGCTGCGCCCGGAATCCGGTGAAGGCGCGCGGCAATATCGCCATGGCGGGCGGCGGCGAGGCCGCGATCCGCACCAGCCCGGTCCGGCCAAGACGCAGGTCGGTAGTCTTGCGGCGCAAACCCTCCAGCCCCGCCGACAGCCTCTCGGCATCGGCGAATATCTCGAGCGCCTCCGGGGTCGGCCGCAGCCGGCCCTTGACGCGCTCGAACAACGTGAAGCCGAGTTCATCCTCAGTGTGGATGACGATCTGGCTCAAGGCGGGCTGGGAGATGTTCAGCATCCGGGCCGCGGCAGTCACGGTGCCCGCGCGCATGACGGCGATGAAGACTTCAAGCTGCCGGGCCCGCATTGCCACTCCATAGGTAGAGCTTATGGCTTCTGTCCAAACGCATCTTTGACGCAACACCGCGGCGCGAACAAGATGGGCACATCCAAGGATCAGCCGCTCTGCACTGGGAAACGACTATGGATGTGATCGTGCTGGGCGGCGGGCTTATGGGAACGGCTTCGGCCTATTTCCTTGCTAGGCGTGGCGCGCGCGTAACGCTGGTCGAGCGCAACCGGATCGGCACCGGAGCGACAGTCGCCTCCTTCGGCAACATCCGGCGCACGGGGCGCCATCTGTCCCAGCTTCCACTCGCCCACCGCTCGCTCAGGCTGTGGGGCGAGGCCGAAAGAATGCTTGGCCGTGACGTGGAATTTCGCGCCACCGGTCACATCCGGTTGATCTTCGATGAAGGAAGCCTTGCCGACATGCGGGCCTATGCGCAAGCCACGCGACCGTGGGGGCTCGATCTGGAGGAACTCCGCCCACGCGAGATTAGCGCGCGCTTTCCCGGACTCGGTCCCGAGGCGATCGCGGCGTCGTTCTCGCCGCAAGATGGCAGCGCCAATCCGCGGCTGATCGCGCCGGCCTTCGCCGAAGCTGCACGCAAGCTCGGCGCCGAAATCGTCGAGGAAGCCGAGGTGGACAAGATCACGTACACGGGCTGCGGTTTCCTTGTCGCCAGTTCGAAAGGTGCATTCGCCGCCGACTGCCTGCTCAACACCGCCGGAGCCTGGGGCGCGCGCATTGCCGCACAGTTCGGCGAAGAGGTACCGATCGACGCCCGCGGTCCGCAGATGGGTGTTACCGAGCCGCTGCCCAATCGGATTCTGCCGGTGGTGGGCATCTGGACGCGCAACAAGGAGCATGGCGCCTATCTGCGCCAGGTCGAGCGGGGCAACATCGTCTTCGGCGGCGCGGCCGAAAGAGTGTCGGCAAGCCTCGATCCAGGCCATGCGGTCGCCGATCCCATGGGCCTTGCGTTGCAATTGCGCGCCGTCGCGCGGCTGCTGCCGGCAATCGCCCGGGTCGCAGTCATCCGCACATGGTCCGGCTGCGAGGGCTATATCAGGGACATGCTGCCGGTCATGGGGCGCTCGGCGACGACGCCGGGCCTGTTCCACGCCTTCGGCTTCAGCGGACACGGCTTCCAGCTCGGCCCGGGCGTGGGCGACGCCATGGCCGAACTCATCATGACTGACCGTTGTGAAACGCCGCTCGGCGATTTCAGAATCGATCGATTCAACCAAGGCATCTGAAGCTGCGGCGAAAAGCTTCAGTCCGCGTCACACCCGAGAAGGCACGGAACGTCAGGCTCAATCATGGCGCCGGATGAACTGTGCTTTGGGCAAATGCTGCCGCCGGCAACGTCTGCGGTTGCCTTGCCTTCTCCAGCCTTCGCTTCGCACCTCAGACTAAGATTAGGTTGTCAGCCGGTTTCAGTTGCCTTGCTCGGTTCAACCTTAAGCCCGTGCGCCGGTCGGCTTGGCATCTCAGCCATCCTCTTCGCGCTTTATCGACTGAGAATTTTCAATAGCAGAGTAAAACACGCAATCTGGTTTCTCTATAGAATTTGTAGAATGACTACTCTGTCGTCGTTGTCGTGACTGCGACTGACTTTTTCCAAGAGCCGACAGGACCGAACCATTATGCCCAAGAATATCGGCCAGTTCCTCCCTACGCCGGCAGGCCATCGGCCAGTTTGAGTACTCCCCAACCAACGCTCAATTCGCCTGGAGATTACCATGACAAATCCCGATCTCACCAATGCAGCCGCACTGGAAGTGGACGTCACGCCACTCACAGCACGTGTCGGTGCAGAGATCCGCAACGTACATCTATCCGGTGACCTGCCACATGCGGTCGTGGTGGCAATCAATCAGCTTCTCCTGCGCCATAAGGTCGTGTTCTTCCGCGACCAGGGGCACCTTGACGATGCCGAGCAGGAGCGTTTTGCCCGACAGCTCGGCGACCTCGTTCCGCATCCGACGCAAGGGCCTGTGGTCGGCACAGCGTCGATCCTCGAGCTTGACTCCAGCCGCGGTGGCGGGCGCGCCGACCAGTGGCATACCGACGTCACCTTCGTTGACGCCTATCCCAAGTTCTCGGTCTTGCGCGGCGTGGTTATTCCGTCGGCTGGTGGCGACACGATCTGGTCAAACACGGCCACAGCTTATGAGAGTTTGCCGCCAACGCTGAAGCGTTTCGCGGACGATCTTTGGGCCGTTCACAGCAATGCCTATGACTACGCCGCGGTGAGACCCCGGGCGACCGAAGCCGAAACAAAACACTTCGATGAGGTGTTTACTTCCACGATTTACGAGACCGAGCATCCCGTTGTCCGGGTGCATCCGGAGACCGGGGAGCGCACCCTCCTTCTGGGCAATTTCGTGCAGCGGTTCGTTGGCTTGTCCAGAAGCGACTTCCACAGGGTCTACGAGTTGTTCCAATCCTACGTTACCGCCCCTGAAAACACCGTCCGCTGGCGTTGGCGAGCGGGGGACGTGGCGATCTGGGACAACCGCGCGACGCAGCACTACGCCGTCAATGACTACGGCGATCAGCGCCGGGTCGTGCGCCGCGCCACTGTCGACGGTGACGTGCCCATTGCAGTCGACGGACGGCGCAGCGTCAGCCGTACGAAATCAGCCAAGCCGGCGAGGATCAAGGCCGCCTGAGCAGAGCGAACCTCCTTCAACTCCATGCGACAAAGGAAACAAAGGGAACTGACGATGCCCAGAAAGATCAAGCTTGGCGCCTTCCTGCCTGGTGGCGGACAGCATATTGCCGCCTGGCGCCATCCCGACGCGCCGGCCGACGGCGCCACGAGCTTCGAATTCCATAAGAAGCTTGCTTTGACCGCCGAGCGCGGCCTGTTCGACGCTTATTTCCTCGCCGACAATCTGACGGTCGGGCTCGGCGCCCGCGAGGGCGGCAATGCCAAGATCGCCGGTTTCGAACCAGTGACGCTGTTTGCGGCCCTAGCGCCGCTCACCACGCATCTCGGCTTCATCGCCACCGCGTCCACCACCTATGAGGAGCCATATACGCTGGCGCGCAAATTCGCGTCGCTTGATCTGTTGTCCAACGGCCGTGCCGGCTGGAATGTGGTGACCTCGGCCGGCGACGAGACCGCCCAGAACTTCAACCGCGATGTCCAGCCCAACCATGCCGACCGCTATGCCCGGGCGCATGAACATGTCGAGACCGTCAAGGCGCTGTGGGACAGCTGGGAGGACGACGCCTTCATCCGCGACAAGCAGTCGGGCCGCTTCTACGACAAGGACAAGCTGCACGACGTCAATCACAAGGGCGCGCATTTCAGCGTCAAGGGTCCGCTCAACGTGCCGCGCCCTGTGCAGGGGCATCCGGTGGTGGTGCAGGCCGGGCAGTCCGAGGATGGGCGCGGGCTGGCCGCGCATTCGGCCGAGGTGATCTTCACCGCTCATCAAAAGCTCGAGACGGCACAAGAGTTTTACCGCGACATCAAGGCGCGCGTGGCGGCTGTCGGCCGCGATCCCGACCAGGTGCTGATCATGCCTGGCGTGGCACCCTTCGTCGGCCGTACCGAGGGAGAAGCCCGCGCCAAATATGAGCAGTTGAATGGTCTCATCCTGCCCGAGGACGGCGTCGCCCTGCTCAACGCGCTGGCCGGCCAGACGCTCGACATCACCGGCTATCCGCTCGACGGACCGCTGCCGGTAGCCAAGGAAACTGAAGGCATGAAGAGCCGTCAGGCGCTGATCCGCCAGATTGCCGACGAGCACAACTTCACGATCCGCCAGCTCTACCAGTGGGTGGCGACGGCGCGAGGCCACTACACAGTCATCGGCAGCGCCACCCAGGTGGCAGATCAACTGGAAGAATGGTTCACCAATGAGGCGGCCGACGGCTTCAACATCCTGCCGCCGTGGCTGCCGGGTGCGCTCGACGATTTTGTCGATTTGGTGATTCCGGAGCTGCAGCGCCGCGGCCTGTTCCGCACCGCCTATGAAGGGCGGACGCTGCGCGAGAACCTTGGCCTCCGACGTCCCGAAAACCCGTGGACATCAGCTCGCTCGACCGTGCTGGCCGCCGAATAACCCTCTGAAGCGAAGGGCAAGACGATGACTTTGCAGAACGTCGAACAGCCGACCGTCATCGGCACGCACGGACACCGGACCAACATCGGTATCGATTTACTGCGCCTCGGCAATTTGACCGCAGGCCGCTTCCTGTCACGTTACGGCGTCCTCGTGGGGTTTCTGGTGCTGTGGCAGGTGGCGAGCAGCGCCGGGTGGGTGAATGCCGCTGTGCTGCCGCCCATCGACATGATCGCTGCCGCTCTGTGGAAAGGGCTCGCCGGCGGCGCCTTGCTCGGCGACATCGCCATCAGCCTGCAGCGTGCCGGCATTGCCTTCGCAGCAGCCGTCGCGGTCGCCATTCCGCTCGGCCTGTTCATGGGCCAGGTGCGCGCGGTCGAGACCGCGCTCGACCCGATACTGCAGCTGTTCCGGCAGACCTCGGCACTGGCGCTCTACCCTGTGTTCATCCTGCTGCTCGGGCTGGGCGAAACCTCCAAGATTTTTGTCATCTTCTGGGCGACACTGTTTCCGCTGCTGCTCAACACCACCAGCGGTGTCAAGGAAGTCGATCCGAAGCTGCTCGAGATGGCGCGTGTCTACGGCGCGACGCGGCTCACCGTGTTCCGCCGGGTCGTATTGCCCGGCGCCGTGCCGTCGATCTTCGTTGGACTGAGGCTCAGCGCCACCACGGCACTGCTGCTGTTGATCGCCTCCGAAATGATCGGTGCCAACAAGGGGATCGGCTTCCAGGTGATGAACGCGCAGTACAATTTCCAGATCCCGCTGATGTTCGCGGCGATCGTCATCCTCGCCAGCCTCGGCCTGATCGCCAACCAGGTTCTGGTTATCCTGCAGCGGCGGCTGTGCCGCTGGAGCAATCCCGTCAACTGAGCAGCCCCTCCTCTCATCCTAGGAAAGACCGGATCATGAAAATCACGCGCCGTTCCCTGCTTGCAAGCGCCCCCGTTGCCGCCGGCATCATCGCCGCCGGCCTGCCCCGCTTCGCTTTTGCGCAGGCCGCAGCCGTCAAATTCCGCTACCTCGCCAGCCGCGGCAGCATCTCCCCGCATGAGCTCGCCGACGAGCTCGGCTACTACAAGGACCTCGGTGTCGAGCTGGAGAATGTCGGCTACGCCACCGGCGGCCCGGAATCGTTGTTTGCACTTTCCTCCGGCAGCGTCGATCTCGGTTCGGCAGCCACGGCCGCTGTGATCAACTCGATCTCCGGCGGCAACGACTTCGTCGCCGCTTACCCGAGCAATGGCATCAACAAGGACGTGAAAAGCGTCTTTTACGTGCTCGCGGACAGCCCGATCAAATCGATCGCCGATATTGCCGGCAAGACCATCTCGGTCAACACACTCGGCGCCCATCTCGACTATACGGTACGCGAAGCACTGCACAGCGTCGGTCTGCCGCCCGATGCCGCCAACCTCGTCGTCGTGCCTGGTCCACAGCTCGAGCAGACCTTACGCTCGCATCAGGTCGATATTGCTGGGCTCGGCTACTGGCAGGCAACTTTCGCCGGCGCGCTGGTTGCCAATGGCGGCGTGCGCGGCGTGTTCAACGATACGGACGTGCTGGGCGAACTCGCAGGCGGCTTCGTCGTGCTGCGGCGCGACTTCATCGCCGCCAACCCGGCAGCTGCCCGTCACTTCGTCGAACAGTCTGCCCGCGCCGCCGATTGGTCGAGGCAGAACCCGGACGAAGCGCGCAAGGTGCTCGCCAGCATCCTCGACAAGCGCGGCGAAAATGGCGACCTGGCGCGTTACTGGACCGGCTTTGGTCTGCGCGAAGGGGCACAAGCGACCGACCGCGACATCGACTTCTGGGTCAGCGTACTGGAGCGGGACGGCCGCCTGGCCAAGGGCAAACTGAAGGCCGCCGACATTCTGTATCGGCGCGGCGAAACCAAGACGAACTGACAGCTGAGATGGACTGGGGACTGAAATGACTGGCACCAAAGGCGGTGGAGAGGTCTCGATCCGCGACCTGTCGAAATCATTCACACTCGGCGGACGTCAGCTTGCCGTTCTGCGTACGCTTAACCTCGATGTCCGTTCCGGCGAATGTCTGGTCATCGTCGGTGCCAGCGGGTCGGGCAAGACCACGCTGCTGCGCATCCTTGCCGGGCTGGAGGCCGCCGACAGTGGCCGTGTCGCGATCGACGGCAAGCCGGTCGACGGTGTCGGCGCCGAGCGGGCGGTGATCTTCCAGGAACCGCGCCTGCTTCCCTGGTTGACCGTACTCGGCAATGTGGCCTTCGGTCTCGAGGTGCGGGGCGTCGCGAAGGCGGACGCCGAGGAGAAGGCCCGCTTCTACATCGCGCTCGTCGGTCTCGCCGAATTCGCCGACGCCTTTCCCCGGCAGCTTTCCGGCGGCATGGCCCAGCGCGTCGGCATTGCCCGGGCGTTGACGGTGCAGCCCGAGATCCTGCTGCTCGACGAGCCGCTAGGCGCTCTCGATGCCATGACCAAGATCGGCATGCAAGAAGAACTGGCTCGCATCTGGAGCGAGGAGAACGTCACCATGGTCATGGTCACCCATGATCTGGAAGAGGCGATCTATCTTGCCGACCGGGTGTTGATCCTGCCCAAGGAGAAAGGCGGTGCGGCGCGGTTGATCGACGTCGACCTGCCACGTCCGCGCGACCGCAGCGAAACCAGGTTCGTGCGCTATCGCGAGGAATTGTTGCGCGAGTTCGGCCTGCATTGACCAAGCCCCCTTACAGGGTACAAGATTCGCACAGTGCCCTCGGCAGTGACTGATCTTTGACAGACGTCCCACAGTGCCAATTGTGCAGGCGCGTTTTCGCGGTGATCGACGGCCGCACCACGGTGCCGGAGCATGGCGATCGCGACATGCCGGTCTGGGGGCGCCAATTCCTTCCTGGCGATACCAGGAAATACGGCCAAAACGGTGGAGAAATCGTCACCACGGAACGTATCCATGGGTTGGCTGGTTATGTCCAGACGCTGCAGCACTAGCGCGCTGATGCGGGACGCCGGCGCGCAACACCGGCACAAAGGAGGCAGACATGATCGTTGAAGACCAGCAAGCCGCTGTCGCTTTTCTGCTCGATCCTGCTTCATATGACACGGCCGGGTCGGTCGAGGCGATCGAAACTCATATCTCGCTTATTTTTCTGGTCGGCCAACGCGCCTACAAGATGAAACGCGCGGTCAAGTTGCCATATGTCGATTTCTCGACACCGACGCTCAGGCTGGCCGCTTGTGAGAAAGAGGTGGAACTCAACTCGAAGACCGCACCCGGCCTCTATCTGGGTGTGCGTCGCATCACACGCGAGGCCGACGGCGAACTTGCGTTCGATGGCGCCGGCCGAATGGTCGACGCGGCGATCGAGATGGTCCGCCTCGATCAGTCGAAGCTTCTCGATCAGATGGCAACTGGCGGAGAATTGTCGCCGGCGCTGATGACCGCGGTTGCCCGCATGATCGTCAGCTACCACCGCACCGCCCCGACGATCCACGATGGCAGCGGCTCATCCAATCTTTCGGGCGTGCTGGACATCAATGAGGCCGGCTTTGCGACCAGCCATGTTTTCACAAAAGTGGAGATCGAGACTTTTGCCGAGGCCTTCCGCACCGCCCTCGCCCGCCATGCCGGATTGCTCGACCGCCGGGAAGCAGCCGGCAAGATCCGCAGGTGCCACGGTGACCTGCACCTGCGCAACATCTGTCTTTTCAATGGCGAACCCCGCCTCTTCGATTGCATCGAATTCAACGACCAGATCGCCAGCATAGATATACTCTACGATCTAGCCTTCTTGTTGATGGACCTCTGGCACCGTGGCTTTCCGGACTTCGCCAATCTGGTGATGAACCGCTATCTCGACGAGGCTGACGACGAGGATGGCTTCATCCTCCTGCCCTTTTTCATGGCCGTTCGAGCCGCGGTGCGCGCGCATGTCACCGCAACGCAGGTCGAGGAAGGCAGCGACGATTCCGAAAAACTGATTGCCGAGGCCAGATCTTATTTCGAACTCGCTCGAACTCTGCTCGTACGCGGGCCTCCAAGGCTGATCGCAATCGGTGGCCTCAGCGGTTCGGGCAAGACGACCATTGCAGAGGCGCTCGCCGCCCATGTCGGTGCGCCGCCCGGTGCCCGCATCGTCGAAAGCGACCGCGTCCGCAAGGCCATGCACGGAGTGCCGGCCGAAACCAGGCTGCCGGATAGAGCCTATCGACCAGAAGTCTCTGACCGCGTCTACCGCGAAATGGCATGGCGGGCCGGCCTGATCCTTGCGGAGGGTGGATCGGTTGTCGCTGATGCCGTGTTTGACAGGCTCGCCGATCGTGAACTTATCGAGAAGGCGGCACGTGACAGGGGCGTGGCTGTCGCCGGATTCTGGCTGGAAGCGGATCCGCTTGTTCTCTGGCAACGGGTCAGCGAGCGCAAAGGGGGTCCCTCCGACGCCACCATAGATATCCTCTCGCGACAGTTACGGAGAAATGGCACTCAATCCACCTGGCGCAAGGTCGGCGCTGATCGGAAGCCTGCCGATATCGTCGCGGAGTTGAGAAGGTTTTCCGATGGCGATGCCTCCGAAACCCTGCGCACAGCCTCCTGACGGGAAGGTGATGGACAAGAGAGGCACGCGAGGCGTCCGAGCTTCTCGCGGATGCCCATGATCATCCGTATATGCATGACGCCGCGGTTCATGGCATTGACGAATCGCTTGTCGTTGAATTGCAGTTCCTGACCGTCCCAGCCCTCGGGATAGATCGGAAGAGCGTCGTGTAGGNTGACGAATCGCTTGTCGTTGAATTGCAGTTCCTGACCGTCCCAGCCCTCGGGATTGAACCTGGGGCAGCAGCCGGTGGTGTTGACGCTGGCGTCGTACCGAGGCCTTTCATTCGTCTGCATTGCCTGAACCGCCATCTGACGGGCAATGATCCCGGCCATCATTGATCTCCGTCAGCATCGATGCGCATGCCTTTGCCGTTGCGGTTGGCCAGGTCTCGCTGAAGGGGCAGAGCCTGTTGCCGCTTCCCGGAGGAGTGCTCCCCGGTGAGCAGATCGACGATCGGGCCGGTGTTTCGCGGATTGCCAGCCCCGCGATCCATCCTCCAAATCGTCATCAGTATTGCTCAAGTACAGCTGCTAATCCCTGCCATTGACGATGATCATCACGAATTGATCCTGATCAAAGCGGAAATGCCCCAGGGGTTTCTAATCGAAATCATGTCGACGTAGGAGGTGACATCATGGAAATCTCTTTTCGCGATCTTATGACAGTGTTCCACGGTATGGGTTTTGGGGCGCTTTTTATGCTGGCGTTTTCGGCAGCGCTGGCCGAGCTCTATCGAATGTCCGCGCCTGGAGCCGCGTCGGTCCCAACCATCAGAGAACACAATCTGCTTTTGCTTTACCTCTCGGTGATGGTCGTCCTTGCCTGGGGTGCGGTACTGTCGGGTGCTTACATTGTATACCCATGGTACCGGGCGGTCGTGCCCGAAGGGGTTACCGATCTGGCCGATTACCCGAAGTTCCTGCTGACCTCCAGCCCGAAGACGTCCGCATGGCACAGCTTGGGCATGGAGTGGAAGGAACACGTGGCTTGGCTTGCCCCGATTGCCATGACCATGGTCGCCTATGTCTTTGCTAAATACGGGCCGGCTTTGGCAAAGCAGAAGCAAATCCGCACCGCCGTCATCGGCTTTGCCGTCGTTGCTTTCGTTGCGACAGGAGTCGCGGGAGCCTTTGGAGCGTTTCTCAACAAGTACGCTCCGGTGCGTGGTGGCGCAATGATCGAGATCATCGCTGGTGAACAGGAGGGCCAATAGTCATGGCCAATATCACGCCTATCAGGACTAAAGAGGTTCCCAATGGTCCAGGTGCGGCCGCCATCCTGGCCGCCGGAATTGGATCTGCCGCGATGGGGATATTCGCCTTGGCCGGCGATGCGTTTACATCCCTCAATCACTTCTTCACGTTCTACAAGCCAACCGGTGGCCTGTCCGGCGTCTCGACCAGCGCGGTCGTCGTCTGGTTGGTTGCCTGGTTTATCCTTTCGCGCAGGTGGGGCGAAAAGAACGTGGAAATGGTAAAAGTCGTCTCTGTTTCCTTCGCCTTGTTGGCGGTGGGTGTATTGCTGACGTTTCCGCCTGTCATGGACCTGATCCAGGGCAAGTAGAAAGAAACGCACCTGAATTGGCGCGCATTTGGTCCGTCGAAAGCGGGCCAAGTTCGCGCGAAGTTCAAGCGCTTTACCGCGCTATTCCGGCCGCGGCCTAGGTAGTTTCCCGTAGGGATATAACCGAATTTCACGACCTCTCGATTCGCGCGATTGCTGTGTCACCGATCAAGCCGGGAGAAACAGCCATGCACGCCTATGCGACCTCCAGAATTTTGGTGCCGTCACGGCTCGCCATGCCAAGGCTGGCGGAGACCGTTGAAGCTACAGCGCCGCAGCCACTCAGCTTCTATCCCGCCGGCACGGAAATCTACGCCCAGGGCGAGACGGCCGGGGCCTTCTACCAGGTGGAGTTCGGCGCTGTCCGTATCTATCGCCTGCTTGCCGATGGCCGCCGGCAAATCAGCGCCTTTCACCTGGCTGGAGAGACATTCGGCTTTGAGGCCGGCACGACGCATCATTTCTTCGCCGAAGCGATCAACGCCACCAGTGTTCGGGTTTTCCGGACTGCCTCGGGCGTGGACATATCCCGCCAGCTGCTGCCGTTGGCACTTGAGGGCCTGACGAGAGCGCAGGAACACCTATTGGTCCTCGGGCGCCAGAATGCCATTGAACGCATCGCTGCATTCCTGGTCGATATGGCGGAGCGGCAAGGCGGATTGCAGCAGGTCGAGCTGCCGATGTCGCGCATGGACATCGGCGACTACCTGGGCCTCACCATCGAGACCGTGTCACGCGTCTTCACGCGACTGAAGGACAAGGGCGTCATCCGCCTGCTCAGCCTGCGCAGCATCGAAATCGTCAGGCAGGACGTATTGCAGATCATGAGTGAATGAGGGCGGTCTTGCGGGCATGATGTAGACGGCGCGCAGCGTTGGCATGCACCCATTGGCGATGTAGGCACCGTTCTGCTTGGTGAGTTTCGCACGGTCACGAGGGAAGGATCATTGCTCAGCTGGGAAAGCAATTCGTCCGGCCAATCGGCCATCCGCTCGACATGATTCCAATAGTTATCGAGGGTCCAGTAAAGAACCGCCATAATTTTTTGCCAGATTAGGTCCATTGGAGAGGGTAACGCCATCACGCCTCATGCGAGCATGTGACGATCGACGGGCCTCAAATTTGAGAGAATCCTCGCTTGCGCTGGCATCTCAGCATTCGTCTTCTGCATTGGCTAACCGTGATCGCGCTCGCGGCGCAGATCGCCATTGCCTTCGGACCGATGAACGGGCCGGGGATGGCGACCATGAACTGGCTTCCGCTCCACATGTCGATCGGCGTGACGATCCTTGCCATCATCGTCCTCAGGCTTTGCTGGCGCATTCTCACCCGGCCCCCTGTCCGACAAACTTCACGGCCCGCTCGATTTGCGACTTCGTTCTTCCACGTGCTTCTCTACGTCACGATTCTCGCCGTCCTGATGACGGGATGGCTGGGCTACCGGCCAATGCCTTTGATGCCTCCCGCGCGGCTTTTCGGAGCCTTGCCTGTGCCGCTCGCGCCNCGCTCGCGCCATCCGTCGGCGCGGCAAGGACTTTCGCGTTCATCCACGCAAAGCTGGTCTGGATACTGCTTGGCTTCGTCGGCGTTCACATCCTGGCTGCGTTTATTCATTTCGTGCTGTTTCGCGACGGTGTCATGCGAAGCATGTTCTTCGGGAAGTCGAACACCGCTTCGCGGCAAGGGAACGTGCGGCTTGCCGTCGACGACGAAGCCGGCTGATCACGCCATCGCCCACAATCCTCCCGCAATGATCACCGCATAGCGTGCGGCCTTGCCTATTGCGACAAGAACAACGAACACCCCAAGATTCACACGTGCCGTGCCTGCCGCAATGGTGAAGGCATCTCCGACAACCGGCAGCCAGGCGAATAGCAGCGTCCACGCGCCAAAGCGTCGGAACGTCTTGCTTGCTTGCTCATAACGGTCGGAACTTACGGGAAACCAGCGCCTGGTTCGGAGCGTGTCGATGCCACGTCCCAGAATCCAGTTCACCACGGAGCCGAGTGTGTTGCCGACTGTGGCGACCGCAAGGAGCAGCGCCGGATCGCCGCGACCCGAGACGAGCAGGCCGGCGAGCACCACTTCCGATGAGACCGGCAGGATGGTTGCGGCGAGGAACGCGCTGATGAACAGCGCGCCATAGAGCGCCGCCACCTCGGCCTATGCCTGCACGTCGACAACGCCCATCATGCCCAGCTGCTCATGCTCGAGGATGTGGCAGTGATACATCCTCGGCCCCGGCCGATCCTGGCGCAGCAGCAGCCGCACCGTTTCGCCGCGTGCCACATTGACGGTATCCTTCGAGGAAAGGTAGGCAGGTTTCGAGACCTTGCCGTCGCGTTCGTGCTCGACCACCTGGAACTGCGTCCCGTGCACATGGAACGGGTGGTCCATGTCCGCTTTGTTGACGATCTCCCAAAGTTCGACTTGTCCTGCCTTGGCGACGATGTCGACGCGGTTCATGTCGAAGGCCGCTCCGTTGATCAGGAACCCCATCTCCATGCCGCTGGCGTTCATGGCGATGGTTTCGGTGAACACGAGGCGCCGGCTGACAGCAGGGGCGCCGAGGGGCGCGATTGGGCGCAGCCTGTCGGGCAGTGGCGGCACCGGCTCGGCCGGCGTCCGCGAAACATTGACTGTGAAGAGAGTCAGTCCGGCATCGACAGGACGTCCAGGACCCATCCAGCCGCGATCGTAATCGAGCGTGTACAGCGTGTCAGGGCCGGGCTTGTCGAACGACACGATCAGTTCAAGGCGCTCCGCAGGGCTGAGAAGAATTTCCTTGGCTGCAACCGGTGCCTCCAAGAGGCCGCCGTCCGTTCCGATAATCATCATCGAGGCTTGATCGAAGGAAAGTCGAAGGAACCGAGCGTTGGTCGCATTGTAAAGTCGGAAACGCCGCTTCGTGCCAAAGGGAACTGTTAGCCGAGGATTCTTCTGGCCGTTGACAAGCACATGGTCGCCGACGCGTCCGTTCATCAGGTCCGTCATCGTATTGTCCGGCATCGTGCCGTCGGCGGCGAGGCGAAGGTCGGTGAAGACCAGCACCGTATCGCCATATTCGGCCGGGATCGGATCGATTTTCGGTTTGACGACGAACGCGCCGGCAAGGCCGCGATAGACTTGCTCGGCCGTCTTGCCGTGCGGATGCGGATGGTACCAGTACGAACCCGCGCTGCCTTCCGGCAGGTCGAAGCTGTAGGTGCGGTCGGCGCCAGTTGCGACGGGGTCCATCGGATTGCCGTCCTGGTCGGCGGGCACCGGCATGCCATGCCAATGGATGGTGCTCGTCTCTTCAGGAATTCGGTTCGCGAAGGTCAGCGGCCCGGGGCTGGTGCCGTTATAGCCGAGGATCGGCGTGTCCAGTCCTTCGGCAAAACGCACCGAGGCGCGCTGGGCCGTCAGCTTCGCCTTGAACAGGCCGGGGGTGCCGGCTTCGTTGGCAAGGCGGGGCAAGTCGCGAAGCACTTTTCCTTCCGGCAGCACGACCGTGCTCTGCGGCGCCTCGCCCATGTCGTGGCCTGCGTGGCCACCCATATCCATGCCGGGCATGTCGTCCATCTTCATCTGGGCGATGGCGCGCTGGCTCACAAGAACCGTCGCAAGACCCGCCGCCAGAAAACCGCGTCGATGCATCTGTCGTCTCCTCGATCAGCCATTGAACGCTGAGGTCGATCCTAAGAGGACTGCCGATACCCGGTCAGGTCAATGCGGCGTTTAGGCCATCTGGTCGGCCCAGCATCATGGCCATTGGAACTCGTCCGTGGTCGAGCCGCCCGCGCAACCATCGCGCCAAAGACCCGCCATGGGCACCAACCGCCAGCGGCTCACGCGAACAGCCCGCCTTAGCCGACCCTGACGACAAAATGCTTCGTCACCGGCTCGATGATCTTCCAGGTTCCCTTGAAATCGGCTTCCACGACGAAGGCGTCGCCGGGGCCCACCTCGACCGGCGTGCCGCCGTCGGGGGTGATGATGATGATGCGGCCGGCGATCATGTGCACGAACTCATAGTCGGCGTAGGTCGCGTGATAGGTGCCGGGCGTCGCTTGCCAGGTCCCCGACAACACCTTGCCGTCCTCGGTCGTGTGCTGGACGGCGGTTTTCATGGTCGGCTTGCCTTCGACCACGACCCAGCCCGCCAGATCGCCGGGTTCCGCGTTCTCGACGGCGCCGAATTTGAGGATCGTGCTGCGTGTCATGTCCTTGGCTCCGTCTATGCGTTATGGGCATTGTTTGCCCGGACGGGTCAGATATCCGATGCACCTGCCGCGGGCAATGCCGCCACCGGCGCCAGTAGGGCTCCGAACTCAGCTTAACAAAAAACCTGACGGCAGCCAGCTCGGCGGTGTCGGCAGCTTTCGTACCGGCAGGATAGGAATTTTTTCTTGACTCCGTGACCTCAGCTATGGTAGATATTCAGGCATGGTGCTGATTTGCGCCAGTGACCCGCCGCACAGGCGGGTTTTTCGTTTGATGCTCTGTCAGCCAACGCGCCGGCTAAGGAACCCGTTAACCCGAGTTCGTTGCCTGGCGGCGCCAGGCGCCCGCGATACGGCCTAGGGTCTGTGTTGCGCCGAAACCAGCTCGGCCTTGCGTCGCGCCGTCTCCAGCCCGAGGCCGATGAAGGCGCGCGCGTGTTTGGCGAGCGCCACATTGTCTGTCCACAGGTTGCGCCAGATGGCGGTCTTCTTCGACAGGTTCTCGTCGACGATTTCCGACGAGAAAGATTCGAAACTGAGGTCGTCGCTGTAGCCGATGGCCGTGAGCGCATCGAAGATCGCGGCGAAGTCGATATTGCCGGTGCCGAGGAAGCCGCGATGGCTTTCGCCGATATGGACATAGCCGATCTTATCTGCGGCATGGCGGATGGCCAGCCCGACATCGGCCTCCTCGATGTTCATGTGAAAGGTGTCGAGATGCAGGAAGATGTTGTCCGAGCCGGTATCCTCGATGAACGCCAGCCCTTGCGCGGCGGTGTTGAGCAGATTGCTTTCGAAACGGTTGACGATCTCGAGGTTGAGCGTGACGCCGGCCGCCTTGGCCGTCTCGGCGACCTTCGCCAGCGTGCCGGCGCTGCGCTGACATTGATCGCGCGTCGGCGCCTCTACCTGCAGTCCGTGACTGGTCGAGAGAATGCCGGCGACCTTCCGGCCGCCGAGATCGCGCGTCAGCGCTATGGTGTCGTTGAGGATTTCGACGCCACGCGCGGCAATCGCCTTGTCGGCGCTCGAAATGTCGCCATCACCAGGCAATCCGATGCTGATCGCGACGCCCAGGTCGAGATCGGCGATGCGCCTGGCAAGCCCGCCCACGTCGACATTGGCGGGGTCGAGATAGGAGAATTCGATAAGGTCGAAGCCGGCCTCCCTGGTGTTGGCCAACGTCCGTTCCAGATCGGCCTGTGCCGAACTCGCCGACCAGACGAAAGAATGGATTCCAATGCGCGACATCATCGTCTCCGGCTTCTGCGCATCGGACCCAGAGGTGGAGCCGATGCCTGGACAAGACGTGCGGCCGGCTGATCCCGGCCGCACGCTGCTGAGGGACGTTTAGCGGGCCGCGGTCCAGCCCTTGTAGTCCTTCAGGTTCTCAGCCGTGATCAGCTTCGGGTCGAGCAGCACGGTCGGCTCCGCTGGCTTCTTGCCGGCCAGCAGTTCAGCCGCCATCGTCAGCGACTGGCCGGCCATCACATAGGGGTCCTGCGAGGCCGAAGCCTTGATCATAGAAGTGCCGGAGGAGAGTTCCTTCTCGATATCGGGCGCGCCATCGACGGCGGTGAAGAGGAACTCCGAGCGGTTGAGCTGCTTGGCCGCAAGCTGGGCGCCGATCGCCGTCGGGTCGTTGATGGCAAACACCGCATCAATCTTGTCGAAGCGGGTGAGCAGCGACTGGAACACCTTCAGGCCGCCGTCACGCGAGCCTTCGGCATTCTGGTCGTCGGAGAGGATCTTGATTTCGGGATGCTGCGCCAGCACGTTCTTGCAGCCCTTCACCCGCTCCAGGATCGACGAGGATGCCGGCCCGTTGAGGATCACGTAGTCGCCCTTGCCGCCGGTATGGTCAACCAGGTACTGGCAGGCCTCTTCGCCGGCCTTGACGTTGTTGGTCATCACCGTGACGTCGGCGCCGGGTGCCGAAACGTCGAAGGCGGCGACGACGATGCCCGCAGCCTGCGCCTTCTTCACCGCCGGCGCGATAGCCTTGGCGTCGACGGCGTTGAGCATGATCACATCGACGCCGGCGGCGATGAACGAATCGACCTGCGAGACCTGCTTGTTGAGGTCATAATCGGCCGACACCGACGTCACCTCGACCTTCGGATTGATCTTCTTGGCCGCGTCCTCGATGCCCTTGATGGTGGCGACGAAGAAGGGGTTGCCGAGCAGGCCGACCGAGATTCCGACCTTGTTGAGGTCCTTGGCCGAAGCAGGCGCGATGGCGAGCGACGCGAGTGCGACGCCGCAGAGCAGTTTGGCGATGGTCTTCATTGTTTTCCTCCGATTGCCCCGCGCCTCTCACGGTGCGTTACACAAACCGGTCGTTGACGCCGGCGACTAAGGTCAATCACGTTCGTGCTCCGGCCTGGAGCCTGTAGCGGTCGAGGGCGACCGCCACGATGATGACCAATCCCTTGATGATGTACTGCCAGATGTCCGAAACGCCGGCCAAGATGAGCCCGTTGGAGAGCACGGCGATGATCAGGCCGCCGATCAGCGTGCCCCAGATCGAGCCGACGCCGCCGACGAAACTGGTGCCGCCGAGAATGACCGCGGCAATGGCGTCGAGTTCGTAGGACTGGCCGAGCTGCAAGCCGTTGGCGGCATAGAGCCGGGCCGCCGACATGGCGCCGCCAAGGCCGGCCAGCAGGCCGGAAACGCCGTAGACGAAGAGCAGCACCAGCGGCACCTTGATGCCGGTCAGGCGTGCCGCCTCGGCGTTGCCGCCGACGGCGTAGATCCAGGTGCCGAGCACGGTGCGCTTGAGCACCAGCCAAGACAGCACCACCACCGACAGCGCGATGATGACCAGCCACGGAATGCCGAACAGCGAACCGTTGCCGATGAAGTCGAACGGCAGGTCCGCGTTGAACACCGTCGTGTCCTGGCCGAGCAGGCGGGCGACGCCGCGCACAGCGGTCAGCGAACCGAGCGTGACGATGAAGGGCGGCAGCTTGATATATGCTATGAGCAGCCCGTTGATGACGCCGAAGCCGAGGCCGACCAGAATGGCCGCCGGCACGCCGAGCAGGCCCCAATCAGGCACCAGCGATACGATCACCGCCACCATCGCCGAGGCAGCAAGGATGGCGCCGACAGACAGGTCGATGCCGCCTGTCAGGATGACGAAGGTCATTCCGGCCGCAAGCACGATGTTGATCGATGATTGCTGTGTGACGATCAGCAAATTGGTCTCGGTCAGGAAACGCGGGTTCAGGAATTGGAAGCCGGCCGCCAGCAGGATCAGTACCGGCAGCATGCCGAGGGCGGCGAAAGCCGTGCGCAACCGCCGGCTCGCGCCCGTGGCCTGGCCGCCTGCGCTGATCTCGGTCGCCTTGTCGGTCATTGCTGAGCCGCNTTGGCGAGATTGTCGATCAGCCGGTAGATTTCCGACTTTGCCCCGACATCGACGCCGCGGGTCGGCTCGTCGAGGATGACGACCCTCGGCTTGGTTTCGAGCAGCCGGGCGAGCAGCACCTTCTGCTGGTTGCCGCCCGACAGCGAGCCGGCATTGGCCTGCACCGAACCGGTGCGGATGGAGAGATCGGCAACAGCCTTGGAAGCGCGTCTTTCGGCGGCCGCGAAGTCGCGCAAGCCGCCTGCGCCCGCATCCTTCGCCAGCACGCCCATATTGATGTTGTCGGAAATCGACATGTCGAGGAACAGGCCGAGTTCCTTGCGGTCCTCGGTCAGATAGGCAATGCCGGCATCGAGCGCCTCACGCGGCGAGCCGATGGTTGCAGGCTCGCCGTCGAGTTCCAGCGTGCCGGATGTGCGCCTGTCGGCGCCAAAGATCAGCCGTGCAAGCTCGGTGCGGCCGGAGCCGACCAGACCCGCCAACGCCAGCACCTCGCCCTTGTGCAGGTCGAATGAGCAGTTCTTCAGGAGACGGCCGTCGGACATGCCGCGCACCGAGAGTGCCACCGCGCGCTTTTCGTCCGGCGGCCTATGGTCCTTCTTGTAGAAGGCGGACAGATCGCGGCCGACCATCATCGATACCAGGCGCGAGGCGCTGAGCTCGGCCCGCCCGAGCGTGCCGACATAACCGCTGTCGCGCAGCACGCTGACGCGGTCGGCAAGCTGGTAGACCTCTTCCATGCGGTGACTGATGTAGATGATGGCGATGCCTTGCGATTTTAGCGTCGCAATGACCTCGAACAGCCGGTCGGTCTCGCGCGAGGTCAGTGAAGTCGTCGGCTCATCCATGACGATGATGCGCGCATTGGTCGACAGCGCGCGGGCGATCTCGACCAGTTGGCGCTCGCCAAGCGACAGGCTGGAGACCACGTCGCGGGCCGAGAAGGAGACGCCGAGACGCGCGATGATCTCCGTGGCCCGCCGGGTGCACTGGTCACGGTCGACGATGCCGAAACGGCGTGGTTCGTTGCCGAGGAAGATGTTTTGCGCCACCGTCAGATTGGGCGCCAGCGACAGCTCCTGATAGATCACCGCGACGCCGCTGGCGCGCGCCTTGATCGGATCGCCGGTCACGGCGGGCATGCCGTCGATCAGGATCTCGCCGCCGGCATCCGGCCGATAGGCGCCTGAAAGCACCTTCATTAGCGTTGATTTTCCGGCGCCGTTCTCGCCCATCAATGCATGCAATTCGCCGGCATGGACGCTGAGCGAGACATCCTGCAAGGCGCGGATCGCACCGAATGTCTTGGAGATGTGCCGCATTTCCAGCACCGGCTGGCGCGCCGTCTCGACTTTGGCAGCCGCGCTCATCGCGCGCCTCCCGCCGCCGCACCGGCGATGCCCCGATCCATAGCGAAGGCATGCCAATCATCGCGATAGGACGCCAATCCAGTGAAACGCGATGCGTGCACCGGCTCCGGAACCTCGGCGGCAAATTCGCGCCCGACACTCTCGAAGGCAAGCGCCGCGGCACCCGTGGCGCTGCCTTCCAGCGTGGCGCCTTGCAGGAAGGCCTGGCTGGGGCGCAACTGCGCCAGCAGGCTGGCGAGCAAACCGCCAGCGTTCAGCCCACCATCGACGATCACGGTGTTTTGCGAATGGATCAGGTCGAGCGACAGATCGACCATCAGCGCGACATAAAGCAAAGCCACGGCCGCCCGTTCCTCGGCATCGGGCGTGCGGCCGACCAGCAGGCCGGACGGGCCGGCCATCGGCCCGCCCGGCGCGAAGCTGGGCAGCGCCATGATACCGGCGTCGATCACTCGTTGTATCGCGGACAGGCCGATTTCGCCGTGCCAGCCGCCGCTGATGGTTGCGAATTCGCGTCCGCCCATGAAGCGGATAGTCGGCACCGGACCGCCATCGACATCGACATTGACCAGCATGTCGCGATCCTGGTCGAGCGCGTCGAGCGGGCAGTCGGGATTGAGCACGACGACCCAGGTGCCGGTCGAAACGACGGTGACCGGGCCGAGCTCTTGCCGGCGATAGGCATGCAGCGCCGCATTCGAGTCATGGACGCCATTGTGGATGCCGACTGGCCGCGCCGAACCTCCGAGGTGCCGTTCGCCGATCACGGCGCCGGCGCGCTCGAAGGAAGGCATCCGGTCACGCCAGCCCTGGGCATCGACCAGCGAGGAAAAGTCTTGGCTACGCGGCGCCCACAGATGCGAGTGGCAGCCGAGATAGGACACTTCCGAGACCGCCCGCCCGCCAAGGCGCCAGCTCCAATATTGCGGATAGCCGAGGATCGATTTCGCCGCAGCGAACGCGCCGGGATCGACCTCCTGCAGCCACAGCATGTGGCGGCCGTAGTTGAAGCCGAGCGGCAGTCGCGGCGAGAAGGTTTCGGCAAAATCCGGAATGCGGCGATCGATCCGCGCGGCAATCTCGGCCGGCGGCTCCTGCTCGTAGTCGAGGATCGGATGTGTGAGCGCCGTCTCGTCGATCAAGGCAAAGGTGCAGCCATGGCCCGACACCATCAGCCCCTCGACACCGTGGCTGCCGACCGCATCGGCGACGGCATTGAGCGCCCAATCGTGGAGCGTTGCCTCGTCGAGCACGCTGAAGCCACCCTGGGGCACCCAGTTCGGCTGTGTCCGGCGCTCGTCGAGAATGCGTCCGTCCTGATCGAAGACGAACAGCTTCGAATTGGTCTTGCCGAAATCGAGAACCGCCACCTTCACTGCATGGCTCCCGAGGATGAGGCTATCCGCACCATGACGCCGGCATCTTCCAGCATGCGCGCGTCGGTGTCGGAGAGGCCGTCGTCGGTGACCAGCGTCCCGATGCGGGAAAGCGGCAGAGCGACGTTGCGTGCATGGATCGACAATTTGCGGCTGTCGGCCAGCACCACGATCTGGTCGGCGCAGAGGCTGAGGTCGACGATGGAGCGCACCAGCAACGGATGCGATTCCAGCACGCCTTCCTGGCCAATGCCTTGCGCGCCGAGGAAGAATTTCGAGCCGTAGAAGGGCACGGGCTGGATGAGCGAATGGATGATGCCGGGTTCGCGGTGCAGGTCGCCGCCGGCAACGGTCAGGCTGCAATGGCCGTGGTCGCTCAGATAGGCCGCCAGCGGCATCGAGTTGGTGTAGAGGCGGATGTTGCGCTCAGCGAGCTTGACGCCGAGATGGAAGCAGGTCGAACCGCCATGCACGATGACTGCATCGCCGTCCCGCACCATCGTCGCGGCAAGGGCGGCGATCTGCCGCTTGGCCTCGACCGCTAGGTCCCGGTTCTCGTCATAGGGCCTCGCATAGGCGACACCTGCCTGGGAAGCACCGTCAAGCGCCGAGATGCCGCCATAGACCTTTCGCGCCTCGCCGGCTTCATCGATCCTGTCGATGTCGCGCCTGACCGTCGCGGCGGAAACGCCGAGCCGCTCCTGAAGCTCGCGCACCGAGGCGAACGGGCGATCCCGCAGCAGTTCAACGATCTGACGCTGGCGGCCGGAGTCGCTCACTCTTTCCTCCCGAGTGCCTTTTTCCGTGGCAATTGGCGCAACTTACTCAACATTAGGCGGATTGCAAGCGGGTTTTGATGATAGTAGATCACTATTGACGTAGATCACTCGTATCTGCGATATCAGCGCCAATTCGACCCGGCAACGGGATTTCGCGCAGGACACGGCCGAGCCGTTGGAGGAAAAGCGCCATGGCAACCCAAGCTGACGCGAAGGAACTGGCGGCCTTGCGGGCGCTTTCGGCCAGCATCGGGCGAAGCCCGCACCTGACCCAGGCGGCAGGCGGCAACACTTCGCTGAAAGCCGGCGATACGCTATGGATCAAGGCCTCCGGCACATGGCTGAAGGATGCGCTCAGCGACGACATCATGGTGCCGGTGGCCATGGCGCCGCTGCTCAAGGCTGTCGAACAGCGCGACCGCGCCGCCGACCAGCCGCAGGGTTTCACCATCGCGGCGCTCAACCCGCGCGGCCTGCGCCCGTCGATCGAGACCACGGTCCACGCCCTTATGCCGCAGCGCGTCGTTCTGCATGTCCACTGCGTCGACACCATCTCGCTTGCCGTGCAAGCCGATGGTGAGGCCGAGGTCGCCAGGCGGCTCGATGGCATCGAATGGGCCTATGTACCCTATTTCCGGCCAGGCCTGCCGCTTGCCCGCGGCATTGCCGAGAAGCTTCGACCTGATGTCGACGTGCTGGTTCTTGGCAATCACGGGCTGGTCGTCGCCGCAGAAACCGTCGCCGGGGCGGAGCTTCTGCTACGCCGAGTCAGGTCCCTGCTGGCCCGGCCGGCGCGCGCGACCGCGCCGCCCGACCTTGCCGCCTTGACGGTGCTTGCCGGCGACAGCGGCTACAGGTTGCCGGCCAATGTCGAAGCGCATGCGGTCGCGCTCGACCCGGAGAGCCGCCGCATGGCGGAGGGCGGCAGCCTCTATCCGGACCACGTCATCTTCCTGGGCCCGGGTTCCGTCGTGGCGGGGCCTGGCGAGACCGCGGCTGATGTCGTCGCGCGGCTGGGCACGGCGCCGGCGGCGATCCTGTTTCCCGGCGCTGGCGTACTGATGCGCGGCGATGCCAGTGCCGGAGCCGACGCCATGCAACGCTGCCTCGCCGACGTGACGGCGCGCATCGACGTCGCGGCGCGGCTGAACTATCTCACCGCCGCCGAGAACAACGAGCTGATCAACTGGGACGCCGAGCAGTATCGCCAAAAACTCAACGCGGCCGGCGGAGCATGATCCCGAAAAGGACCGATGCCATGATGCCACTTGCCATAGGCATCGACATCGGCACGTCGGGTGCGCGCGCCGTGGCGATGCGTCCGGATTTCTCCATTGCCGGGCATTCGGCTGTTCCGCTCGACAGGTTCGGCCCAAACCCCCGCGATCCCGCCGTGTGGTGGTCGACGGCTGGCGCAGCGCTGACGGAACTGCTTTCCGGCATCGATCGTGCAGCGGTCCGCGCCATCGCCGTCGACGGCACGTCGGGCACGCTGCTGCCGATCGATGGCGCCGGGCGACCGCTGGCCGAGCCGCTGATGTACAACGACAAGGTCACCGATGACGACATCCTGGCCGCGATCATCCGCGAGGCGCCGGGTGGAAGTGCTGCGCATGGCCCAACATCAGGGCTTGCCAAGGCGCTCCAGTTTCAGCGCCTGTCCGGCGTCGCGAAGATGCTGCACCAGGCTGACTGGATCGCCGGAAACCTCTCCGGCCGCTTCGATGTCAGCGATGAGAACAATGCCCTGAAGACAGGCTATGATGTCGAAGTCCGCCGTTGGCCGGATTGGATCGCAGCGACCGGCATGCGCATGGAGTTGCTGCCGCGCGTCGTCGAACCGGGCGATGTCACCGGCGCCCTCACCGCTGCCACCGCGGACCTGTTCGGCTTGCCGCGCGACGTGGCCGTTGTCGCCGGCACCACGGATGGCTGCGCCTCGTTCCTGGCAACCGGCGCAGCGACCATCGGCGATGGCGTCACCGCGCTGGGGTCCTCGCTGACCATCAAGATCCTGTCCGATCGGCCGATCTCGGCGCCGCGCTTCGGCATCTACAGCCATCGGCTCGGCAATGCCTGGCTGGCCGGCGGCGCGTCGAATTCCGGCGGCAAGGTGCTGGCCCAGCATTTTCCGCTCGCGCGGATCATCGAACTCAGCGCGGCGATCGACCCCACGACCACGACCGGCCTCGACTACTACCCGCTCAGCACCGTTGGCGAGCGCTTCCCGATCGCCGATCCGGCGCTGCCGCCACGCCTTGTGCCCCGTCCAACGGACGACGCCGACTATCTCCAGGCGATGTTCGAGGGCATCGCCGCGATCGAAGCACTCGGCTATGACAGGCTTGCCGAACTCGGCGCTCCTGCGCTGACATCGGTCAGGAGCGTCGGCGGTGGCGCGGCAAACCCGGCCTGGACTGCGATCCGGCAGCGCAAGTTGGGCGTCGATTTCCTGCCCGTGCTTTCCGACGAAGCCGCCGCCGGCACAGCGCGGCTGGCGCTGAAGGGCGCAAGTCAAGCGGGGCTTCTGTGAGCGTGAAACGGATCGAACGTCTGGACGGCATCGGGCCGCTGGCAGAACGCTACGAAGTGTTGCTGCTCGACCAGTTTGGGGTGCTGCATGACGGCACATGGCCCTATCCGGGCGCGGTGGCGGCCCTGCGGGCTCTGAAGCACGCCGGCAAGACCGTGGTGCTGATTTCCAATTCCGGCAAGCGGGCGCAGCCCAATGAAAGCCGGCTGTTAAAACTCGGCTTCGAACCGGGAAGCTGGGACCATTTTGTCTCCTCCGGAGAGGTCGCGTGGCGATCCTTTCATGACATGGCGGCATCGGGAGAGCTGCGCCCGGGGACAAAATGCCTGCTGATCAGCCGCGACGACGATCGCACGGCCATCGAGGGCCTGCCTTTTATGCTGACCGAGGCAGGCGAAGACGCCGAACTGGTGCTGATCTCGGCCAGCGAGGGTGACCGCTACGACCTCGACCATTACCGCCACCTGCTCGAGCCGGCAGCGGCGCGGCGGGTGCCATGCTTCTGCACCAACCCTGACTCCGTCATGCTGACATCCCTCGGCCCACGCTTCGGCGCCGGCAGGTTGGCGGACCTCTATGAGAGCCTGGGCGGCAACGTCACCCGCATCGGCAAGCCCTACAGGGCGATTTTCGACGCGGCACTGGCGCTGGCAGGCGAGCCGGACCGCGGCACCGTGGTCTGCATCGGCGACAGCGTCGAGCACGACATATCAGGAGGAAACAGCGCCGGCGTCGCCACGGCGCTGGTGCTCAGTGGAATACTGGCGGGCACACCGGATCTCGCCGCCGTTTTCGACGAACAGCAGGCGTGGCCGGACTATATTACGGACAGCTTCAGCTTCCGCTGACCGCTTCCAGCATGCGCCGTGCGCTTTCCTCGTCAGTGATCAGGATCGTTGGCGCGATCAGGGTCATGGCGCCGAGCAGCGCCTCGGTCTTCTCCGCACCGCCCGAGGTGAGGATGCGGATCGGCGCCTTGCGCAGACGGTCGACGTCCACCGACATCACATGGCTGTTGACGGGATGGTCGACCAAATCGCCATTGCGGTCGAAGAAATGGAACAGCAGGTCGCCAACGGCGCCACGCGCAAGCAGGGCCTCCCGATCCGCTTCCTTGAGAAAGCCGCCCAGAGAGAAGGTCGTGGCCGAGGCGATGCCGCCGACGCTCAGCAGAACGGCATCGAGCACGTTGGCCATCTCAAAAACCTCCTGCAGGCCGCAGCGCTCGACCAGCGCGATCTTGGTCTCGACGCTGTCGACTACCGCCGGCGTCGGGATCAGATAGCCGTCACCCTGGAAGATCTGGGCGAAGCGCCAGGCGAACTCTGCCGGGTTGTAGCGCCGCACGACGCCGACACCGCCAAGCAGCGAAATGACCTTGAAGTCGGTGAGCGACTTGGCACTGATGAAGGGCAGACTCGAGAACAGCGTCCGGCCCCAGCCGACGCCGACGCGCATGCCGGACTTCATCGTATCTGACAGGAAGCTGCCGGTCTTGGCGCTGATCGCCTGGACCGGGTCGGCATTGGGCGCGGAAAGCGGTGCCACCAGCGCCTGTTGCAAGCCGAACGTCTTTTCCAGGGCGCGCTCCAGCCGCACGATCTCCGACAATTCGCTCTCAATGCTGATTTTGACTTCATTGCGTGCGCGGGCATCCGCCAGCATGCGCACGATGGTGACGCGGCCGACGCCGAGCACATCGGCGATCTCGTTCTGCGTCATCTGCTCGACGAAATACATCCAGGCGGCGCGGATCCTGAGGCGATCGGTCCGGCTCTCGCCGGCGACCTGCTCGGTTGCCTCGCCGCGGCCGTCGCCGTTTTCACCCTGTCGTCGCCTGCCCACGCGTGTCTCTCCCCCCTGCGGCGAAGGACGAGCGCGCCGTCGCCGATTCTGCATGCTGGTCTAGTATCGCCTATTGATCTACCAATCGATAGGAACAATGTAGAGGTGGTGGCCACTCGCTGTTGGTGGCCATCCGCAGCAATTTCGAGGCGATCCGCCATGCTCCGACAAATCTCCGAAGATGTCCGCGTCAACCTGAAGGACCGGCTGCGGGAAGTCCGCGATGCCATCCGCCAGAGCCGCCATGACGGCAGCGGCGACGCCAGTATTCTGCGCGAGGCAACCAGCCATCTGCCGTCGTTTCCGGGCAAGGGCATCGAAGACCTGCTCAGCCATGCCGCGAGTGCAGTCGACGAAGCGCTGTCGATCGCTGAATCCTTCGTCCCGCACGAGCGCCCGATAAAGGTGGACGGCACAACCGTGAAGGGCCTCGGCACCTATTTCCCGGTCGGCAACGAGGATCGCCAGCTGAGCGCGGAGCGCCTGTTCCGGCGCGATATGTACTATCTGACCAAGGCGGTGCTTGCCGGCCTGAATATCGACAATGCCCGCATCCACGAAGCTGATTTTGCCGCCGTCCATGCCACGATGCGCAAGCGGCATGGCGACCTTTTGGCCGCATTGGCCGCGCCGGGCGCCGGATTGCAGGCGATCGCGGCCATTTGTTCGGCGCTGCTGGTCGAGTGCCTCAACCAGCGTCCCGTTCGCTTTGCCGAGACCGCGCCGGAAACGTCGGCGCGGGCGAGCGGCCAAGCGCTCGACATAAGCTGCCTGGCGCCGCTCGTCTTGGCCTGCGGCCTGGCAACCACCGGCAGGGACGGTTCGCCGGAACCTGATATGCTGGAGATCGCGATCCTGGCAGCCGATATTCGCCGCGACCGTATCGTTCAGGCCTGCGCCATGGCGAACCCGATCGCCGAACTGACATCCGTTTTCGCCACCTTGCTTGCCCATTTGCCGTAATTGTCGAGACTCCGGCTAGCCTTCCGCCGCCATCGCCATGATCGCCTTCTTGGCGCGCTGGATCGAAGCCGGGCTCATCGATAGCTCGGTCAGCCCCATCCCCACGAAGGTGGCGATAAGGTCGGGACGACCGGCCGCCTCACCGCACATGCCGACCATGATGCCGGCGGCGACGCCGGCTTTGGCCGTCATTTCAATTGCCGACATGACCGCCGGATTGGTGACGTCGTTGAGCTTGGCCACGGTCGGGTTGAGCCGGTCGGCGGCCATGATGTACTGAGTGAGATCATTGGTGCCGATCGAGAAGAAAGTGACCTCCCTGGCCAGCGCCGGGGCGATCAGCACGGCGGCCGGAGTCTCGATCATCACGCCGAGATCGAACGCCGCGTGCGGCACACCCTCGGCCTTCAGTTCGGCGGCGCATTCATCGACCAGAACACGCGTCTGCCTGACCTCGCCGATATCGGAGACCATCGGCAACATCACCTTGATGTTGCCGTGCACGGCCGCCCGCAGCAGCGCCCGCAGCTGGCGCTTGAAGATGTCGGGCCGGTCGAGGCACATGCGAATGCCTCGCCAGCCCAAGAAGGGGTTTTCCTCGTCGGGAAATTCGATGCCGACAATCGGCTTGTCGCCGCCAATGTCGAGCGTCCGCACGATGACCGGATATGGCGAGAATGCCTTGGCCAGCGCCGCGTAGGTCTCCGCCTGCATGTCTTCGGAGGGAAGGTGCATGTGGCGCATGAACAGAAGCTCGGTGCGGAACAGGCCGATGCCCATCGCGCCGGCCTCCTGTGCTGCCTCGATTTCCTCCAGCGAGCCGATATTGGCCGCGACCTCGATGATCCTGCCGTCGGCGAGTTTCGGCGTCACCGTCTTGAAGACGGTCAACCCGGCGCGCTCTTTTGCCGCCGCTTCGACGCGGCCGGCGAAATCGGCGCGGGTCGCCTCGTCGGGGTCGATGATCACATGGCCATTGTTGCCGTCGAGCGCGACTTCTCGCGCGGTGCGCAAGGCATTGACATGGTCGCCGAGGCCGAGCACCGCCGGAATGCCGTGCGAGCGGGCGATAATGGCGATGTGAGAGGTCGCGCCGCCATGGCCGCATATCACGCCGCCGATGCGCTTCAGCGGCGCGCGCGCCAGATCCCAGGCACCGATGTCATCGGCAATCAGGATAGCTCCCTGAGGGATGTTCTCGAGGCTGACATCGTCCTGTCCAAGCAGCACCAGGCAGATCTGCCGGCCGACCGCGTGGACGTCATCCGCCCGTGCGTTGAGATAGTGATCATCGACAGCGCTGAAATCGGCGGCGATGGTGGACGCCGCCGTGATGACAGCCGAAATCGCGTCGTTGCCGCCCCTGATCAGGCTTTCGGCCTCGCCGGTCAGGCTGGCGTCGGCGGCGATGTCACGGAGCGCGGCGACGATGCCGCGGTCTCCAGCCGACAGGCTGTCCTGCGCCAGCGCATGGTCCATGCGCGTCTGGACTGCGGCGACAGCGGCGCGGAACCTGTCGATCTCGCCGGCAATCTCCTCGGCCTGCAACACGCGGCCCTGCCCGGCGATATCAGGCGGGAAATGCGCAAAGGCCGGGCCGATGGCGAAGCCTTCGCTCGCGGCCACACCACGCAAGCCGGTTGCAGCTCGAGGTGACGCCGGTGCGGATTCGGTTGCGGGCTTGACCGCCGGCTTCGGCCCGGTATCGCCGGTCGGCTGGTGTTCCTCATCCTCGAGACCGGCCCTCGGATTTTCCAGATAGCCGATCAACGCCTCGATGGCCTCGATGGCGTCGGCGCCATTGGCCCGAACGGTGACCTCCTGGTTCTCCTTGACCGCCAGCAGCATCAGCTTGACCGAGCTCTTGGCGCTCACCGCCTTGCCGTCCTTGACCAGCTCGACATCGGATTCGAAACCCTTGGCGAGCTTGACGAACCGCGTCGCGGGACGGGCGTGCAGACCTTCATGCACTCTGACGATGGTCGAGCGTTCCATGGCAAATACTCTGCTTTTCCTGGCGCTACCGCCAGATGGGTGACGGCGCGAATGCCGTCAGGCGGCGATGGTGATGATCGTACCGGTCTTCAGGGCGGCCACGAGCGCTTCCGGATCGACCGGCGATGCGCAGATTTCGCCTGGCCTCTCGGCCTCGGCGGCGCCGTTGAACGAGATTACGACATGGCCCATTTCCAACACCTTGCTCCATGCGCTGGCGCCGACCGCCGTTATGGAAGCTGAAACCGGGCCGAGGGTGATCGAAGCGCCCTTGGCGGGCGCTCCGTCACTTGGTCTCTGCTCGGTCTGATGGAGCACCGAAACCTCGGCAAGCTCCGGCGGCGAGCCATCCGCAAACAGGATGACCACGCCCGCTTCGGCGAGGTCCGCCACTTCGGGGCCGACGGAAGTGACCCGCGTTCTCAGAAGAACCGTCATATGGCGAACCTCATTTTCCAACTATCTTTAGAACACGATCAGGCTGACGACCCAGGCGATCAGCACCGAGACCGGGCCCATGATCTGGCGACTGATCAGCACCGCCGGAACACCGATCTCGATCGTCTTCGGCTTCGCCTCGCCGAGCGCCAGGCCGACGGGGACAAAATCACAGCCGACCTGGGTATTGTAGGCAAACAGCGCCGGCAGCGCCATCGCAGGCGAAATCGTGCCGTTGGCGATCTGCGGGCCGATGATGGCGACGCCGATGACCTGCGCGATGACAGCGCCTGGCCCGAGGATGGGCGACAGGAACGGCAAGCCGCAGATCGCCGAGATGATCAGCAGGCCGACGATGTTGTTGGCCAGCGGCCCCATCGGCTGTGCCAGCACATCGCCGATGCCGGTGTACAGGATCAGACCGATGAGCATGGTCACGAAGGCCATGAACGGCAGCACGTTGCGGATGACCTGATCGATGGTGCGGCGCCCGGCATTGAAGAAGATACCGACGATACGCCCCATGACGCGGCCTATCGAGCTGATGAGGCCGATCAGCCCACCCTCGCTTGGCAGCGGCTGTGGTACTGCAGTGGCATTGCTATTGCTCGAACCCATCGCTGCTGCTCCCCCTGCAGTGGTGACCGTTTCGGATCCGTCCGCCATTTTGATGTTGGCCGGCTTTACGCCCGAAACGTAGATGTCTTCGGTGATGAACTGGGCCAGCGGCCCGGATTGACCGACCGGCGTCAGGTTGACGGTCGGAATGCGCTTGCGCGGATAGACGCCGCAGCGTGCGGTGCCGCCGCAGTCGACGACCACGACCGCCATCTCGCTTTCGATCGGCGGCGCCCTGAAGCCGTCGACGGCTTCGGCACCGGTCATGTCGGCGATGAGCTGCGCCACCGGGTGAATGCCGCCGCCAGTCACCGAAACAACCTTGCTTCGTTGTGCGGTCGGCTCGATGACCAGTGGGCCGCCCCAGCCGGTCTTGCCTTGGGAAATCTGTACGGCTTTGTATATCTTGTCCATGATGTCCTCCCCGCCCTTACAGCTCGACGCCCTGGCGGCGCGCCATGATGGAAGTGATGCGTTCGGTCAGCATGCCCTTCAGCAGGATGACGACGAGACCGACGATGGCGTACCAGATCGCCACCTTGACGTGGTAACCGGCGACGACGGCGCCCTTCTTTTCCAGCTCCAGCAGAGCGACGAGAATGCCGCCCCAGACGAAATATTCGCCGGGATTGATATGCGGGAACAGGCCGAGCGGCGGGTGAACATAGGAAACGGCCGCGTCATAGAAGGCCGGCTTGTGCTTTTCTTCCAAGAACGATCCGAACGTGTAGGCCATCGGATTGGTGAGGAAGAACACCGCCAGCAGCGGCAACAGCGTGTAGCGCGTCAGTGCGACCCGACCGGCGCCCCGCGCCAGACCGTGCACGCGCTCTTCGCCGACCAGTTCGGTGACGGCGTAGAAGGCCGTCATCAGCACCACCAGCGTCGGAATGATGCCGGTGACGAAGCCGGCGAACACCTCGCCGCCCTTCTGGAAGATACCGATGAAATACTTGCCGATCGCGGTGAGCCAGCCGAGTTGCTCTTCCTGCTGGACGTCCTTCAGCTTTTCCTTGAACTGATCGACGGTGATCGGTCCACTGTCCGCTTGCGCAAGGACAACGAGGTGATCGGAAGCATGCTCGGCGGCGAGCTTGCCATGCAATGCAGCATCCGAGACCATGGCACCTGCGACATGCAGATTGTGCACCGCCATGTCGGCATGCTGCGCCAACAACGAAAATACAGACATTTCTCCTCCTTATGCCACCCGCCGGTTCATTCCAGTCGGTGCGCGGCGTCCTCTGTCCCTTTGATTTAGAGGTGGATTCAGATTCAGGTCGATCCGACCTGAAAATCATCCGTCCTCTAGGCCCTTGCTATGTTCAAGCCGGACAGACCCGGCTTCTTCCCCGGCTCCGACCGTGTTTTGTCGATCTGTTCGATCGCCCGTTTCACGGCCTCGGCCACACCGGATTCCCCCTCCCCCATGATTGCAGGGTTGGACCGGAGTCGATCGAGGGGAACGCCCTCGAACTCTTCATGTCTTTTGAATTTGGTGAACACGGAACGGCCGCTCATCACCATCAGGCGGCGTACGACCAGATCGGGTGTCACCACGACAAGCGCGATGGTACCCTTGGCCAATCGACCGCGAAAATTGCCGGCTCCGACGAAGCCATCCTTGTACTGATCGGTGACGCCCCTGAACACATCCGAATAGTGTCGCATCTGCAGCCAGACGCCGAGCGATTGCAGCGCCCACACAATAACCAGCAGAAGCAGTCCCCACTGCCAAATCGCCATTCGGTTCTCCTCCCGAAGCCTCAGTTGACCGCACATTGGACCGGCACGTGACAACAGCAAAGTGAGAACATTTGTTTCCGAGAATGTCAATATGTATGATATTGACCATATCTGCGGTCATCCACAGGAACGCTGACAGATTTCAGCGACGGCGCCATTGTGCTACCCTAACGAGGAAACAGGATACGAGGAATATGGATCTGCCCTTCAGGGACGAACTGGCCTTGATGCCCGACCTTCGGCATCGATTGCGGCAGCTGCGCTGGTTCCGTGCCACGTTCCGCGGCAGCGCCAAGGTGGTCTCGGACACGTTCGGCGTTCGCTTCGAGATCGATGAGGCCAAGCTCACCAGGGCTTTTCTCGACTGGGTCGAGATCATGGAGGCGCAGAAGCGCTTCGCCGCGATCGATCGCGCCGACTTCATCGTCTTTGCCGCCGGCCTGGTGCTGCGCGAGTTGATCAAACAGGCGCCGGCCAGGGAAATCTCCGGCCTTACCCAGCTGATCGAGACGGAAACGAATGCCGGCACGCTGGAAATCGTCCGCTTCTGGCCGGAAGGATTCCTCTATACCAATTACTGCGTCTCGGCGATTTCGGCGATCCACGAGCAAGAATTCGGCACGGCGCCCAGCATCGATAAATGCGCAGACGATCTGCGCACCTGGTGGTCCTATCGCGAGAACGTGACCGAGATGCCGGCCTACGCGGTTGCCTTCCTCGACCGCTTCCTCGGTGCCGAGCCGAACTGGATAACGCCGGATCGCGCACAGTCCCGGCAAGCCATGCAACGGGCGCTCGGGACTTCGCGTGCGAGCGATGCGCTGCGCCAGCTTTGAGCTGCCGGCTTGTGGCCCAAAACACCCGCCCTATTGAACGTTTGTTTTTTTGCCGATAGCGATGTGCGGAATTGACTCGATGGAGAAGCGCGTGGCGCGACCAAGGCCTATTATTTTCGATTGCGACGGCGTCCTCGTCGACAGCGAGCCTCTGGCCGCCCGGGCCTATGAGCGTGTCTATGAAAAGCACGGCATGTCCGGCGTCAACACCGGCATCATCGCCCAGTGCATCGGCATGAAGCAGTCCGACATCATCGCCAAGATCAGGGATTTGACCGGCCACCAGTTTCCGGCGGCGGCGGACGGCGACATCTGGGCCGAGACCAAGGTCCTGTTCTCCGAGGAATTGAACCCGACAGCGGGAATAGCCGCCTTTCTGGAGACGCTTGGGGGTGATCGCTGCGTTGCCTCATCCTCCTCCGTCGAGCGCATAAATCACAGCTTGGCCGTGACCGGACTGGCGCGGTTTTTCGGCGATGCGATCTACAGCTCCTCCATGGTCAAGAATGGCAAGCCCGCGCCGGACATTTTTCTGTTCGCCGCCGACAAGATGAGCGCCAATCCCGCCGACTGCATCGTCATCGAGGATTCGCCCTTCGGCATCCAGGGCGCGGTCGCCGCCGGCATGACAGCGATCGGCTATACCGGCGGCGGCCACACTTATACAGAGCACAGCGCGCGGCTGACGGCTGCCGGTGCCGATTTCGTATGCGCCGATTGGCATGAAGTTAGCCGGCAATTGGCTGGGTTTGGTGTGCCGGCCTAGCTCTTAGCGAACAGGCAGTCCAAGGCGGACCCATTGGTCGGCCGGGATCACTGGCCCGACACGGAAATTGAAAGACAAGACCCTCGTCGCATTGGTGTCGACCTCGCATCGGAAGCCAAGATGATACCAGGTGGTTGTCGTGCGGAAGGCGACATCCGGAGCGTCAAGGATATTGCCGGCCTTCAGCGGAACACTTGGGATCAACTCGGGAAAATATGAGGCATCCAGCAATTGCTGCTGCAACGCACTGGCGCAAAGTTTGGCAGCCCGCTTGCCGCGAGGCACTCCGGCCATCGAGCTTGTGGCCGACGCATCGCCGGTCGCGCCTTGCGAATAGAGTTTGCGAACACCCGGAAGCCCTGAATAGCGCCGCGATGCAGCGGCGACGTCTGCGGAACTTGGCCTGCTGGCGCTCTCGCTTGCGGACTTCGAGACCTTTGGCAGCTCGGGCTTCGGCGCATTTGTGGGTCTGGGATTCGGCGCTTCGACTGATGTCGGAAGCTCGATCTCACCGTCATCGGCGGCAGCAGCCAACGGTGTCGGTGACGCGGCTGCTTGCTTGCCATTGTCGTCCGCTTCCGGTTCCTGTTTGTCCGCCTGCTGCTTATCTACGTCTTTGGCCGAAGCTGGTTGCTTCTCCTGGGTGGGCTCGATCTCTTTCGCTGCTGGCTCCGCTGGGTCTGCCGAGGCGGTAACTTTGTCGTCTGTCTGCTTCGGCACGGCAGCCGGCTTCGGCTGTTCATCCTTGGCCGGCGAGGGCGAGTTGTCTTGAGCGCTGGCCCCATCCAGAGATTTCCTGGGGCCGCTATCCCTGTCGCCGAACTGAAAAACAGGCTTCAGAACCTCGATCGGCGAGGGCTTCGGCGGCTGTTTTTCCGCCGGAGTTGACTTTTCAATCTTCTGCTCGAGTGGTTTTTCAGCCTTCGGCTCCGGCAGCTTTTCGGCTTTGGGCTCCTTTGGCTGCGGTTTCGGCTTTGGCTGATCAGGAGGGGGCACGAGCGCGACATTGACCGCTTGCTCCTGCTGCGGCTGTTCTGGAGCCTTGGGCACGTTGTAGACCAGGAGCGCTGCGATGAGTGCATGCAGGATCATCGATGCGGGCAAACCCCACAGCAGATGCCGCCGTTCTCCTGTCTTGCCGTTCATCCTCATCGATGTGGAATGAAATCGCGGCAGGTTCAAGCATGGGCACAGGATTGGCGCAACTTAACCGCTGACAGGTTGGTGATCTGGATGACAACGCACAGGGGGTCGAGCCACCCCGGCGTTGGCGCGATTCCGAATCGGCTGGCTCTTCCGCCGGCTCGGTATCCCGTCCAGAAGCCGTTCGTCCAGGCGCGTTTCGCCAAACCAATTCAACCGATTGATGCTGACGAAGCCAGCGTCGATCGCCGCGATTTCGTCGCCAGGCTGGCTGGCATGGGTCGCGGCCGCGCGGAATAGTGATCACCGTGCGATTACCATCGCTGTCCACAATCTCGGCCTAGCAGGCGATCTTGTCGCGGCCGATGCGCGGCTGTTCCGCCGGCAGCGCGGTCGGCAGGTTGATGCTCAACCAATGGCCCTCCGTCGCCCAGTCGGCACGCGACTGCCACGGTGAGGCGATCAGCGTATCCAGCCACGGGTCACCGGCATCGGTGAAGTCAGGGTTCTTCACGCGCGAGAAAACAAGGCGTTCTGTTTGTGAGCCGGATTCGCAGGGCTACTACACCCCCGCCATGCATTAAACCAGCATGCCCATCGGGTTCTCGATCAATCGCTTGAAGGCGACCAGCAGTTCGGCACCCAGCGCACCGTCGACGGCACGATGGTCGGTCGATAGCGTCACCGACATCACGGTGGCGATCTTGATCTCGCCGTTCTTGACCACTGCCCGCTCCTCGCCGGCGCCGACCGCCAGGATCGTCGCATGCGGCGGATTGATGACGGCGGCAAAGTCCTTGATGCCGAACATGCCGAGATTGGACACCGCCGTGGTGCCGCCCTGGTACTCTTCCGGCTTCAGCTTGCGGCTGCGGGCGCGGCTGGCCAGATCCTTCATCTCGTTGGAAATGGTGGANCTGGTACTCTTCCGGCTTCAGCTTGCGGCTGCGGGCGCGGCTGGCCAGATCCTTCATCTCGTTGGAAATGGTGGACAGGGTCTTTTCGTCCGCCTTGCGGATGATCGGCGTGATCAGCCCACCAGGGATCGACACGGCAACACCGACATCGGCATGCTTGTGCTTGACCATGGCGCTTTCCGTCCACGAGGCATTGGCATCCGGCACCGCCTTCAGCGCCATCGCCATCGCCTTGATGACCATGTCGTTGACCGACAGCTTGTAGAAGGGAGCATCACCCTTGTCGGTCTTCTTCACCGGCGCTGCCGCATTGATCTGCATACGCAGCGCCAGCAGCGCATCGAGTTCGCAGTCGAGCGTCAGGTAGAAATGCGGGATGGTGGTCTTGGCCTCGACCAGGCGCCGGGCGATGGTCTTGCGCATGTTGTCATGCGGGACGAGATCATAGGAGCCTTGCTCGAACAGGCGCAGAACGTCCCCCTCCCCCTTGAGGGGAGGGTGGCCGGCCAAAGGCCGGTCGGGTGGGGTCGGCTCGACTTGGCTCGGCGCAAAGGAGGTGCCTTCTGAGAGGACCCCCTCCGTCCGCTTCGCGGACACCTCCCCGTCGAGGGGGGAGGAAAGTGCCTCATCGATATCTGCTTTGACGACGCGACCGTATGGACCTGTGCCGGATATGCCGGAGAGGTTCAGGCCTGCCTCGCGAGCCAAGCGCCGTGCCAAAGGTGTCGCGCGGGTTCCCCCCTCCCCCTTGAGGGGAGGGTGGCCGGCCAAAGGCCGGTCGGGTGGGGNGTGCCAAAGGTGTCGCGCGGGTTCCCCCCTCCCCCTTGAGGGGAGGGTGGCCGGCCAAAGGCCGGTCGGGTGGGGTCATCTCGGCAGTGCTCGGCGCCGAGACGGTGCCTCCTGGGGCAACCCCCTCTGTCGACTTCGTCGACATCTCCCCCTCAAGGGGGGAGATTGGCACATAGCTTTCATCCTCGGCATAAATCCAGGCAACAGCCGCGCCGACCGCAATATCGACGCCCTCCTTGCCGGTGACATCGCGCAGCACGCCGCTGGCCGGCGAGTCGATCTCCATCGCCGCCTTGTCGGTTTCGATCTCGAACAGCACATCACCCTTCTTGACGCGCGCGCCCTCCTCGGCGAACCAGCGCGAGATCTGTCCGGTCGCCATGTCCATGTCGACCTTGGGAAGAATGACTTCGGTCGGCATCGACTAGCGAACCCCCTTCACGAGGTCGCGCGCGGCGGTGATGATGTCCGGAACCTGCGGCACTGTGGCCTTTTCCAACTCCGGATTGTAGGGGATCGGCGTCTCAGCGCCGCCCAGCCGCACGATCGGCGCGTCGAGATAATCGAACGCCTCGCTTTCGGCGATCATGGCGCTGACCTCGGCGCCGATGCCCAACGTCTTCACAGCTTCGTAAACGCACATCAGCCGCGACGTCTTCTTGACGCTGTCGATGATGGTCTGCTTGTCCATCGGCCGAATGGTTCGCAGATCGACGATCTCGACGTCGATGCCTTCGCTCTCCAGCGCTGCAGCGGCGTCGAGCGCCTTCTGCACCATGATAGAGGTGGCGACGATGGTGAGATCCCGGCCCTCGCGACGGATATCGGCTTTGCCGATCGGCACGGTGTAATAGCCTTCAGGCACCGGGCCCTTCACCTTGTAGAGCAGCTTGTGCTCAAAGATCATCACCGGATCGGGATCCGCGACAGCCGCCAGCAGCATGCCTTTAGCATCGTAGGGCGTTGCCGGCTGGATGACTTTCAGGCCCGGCACATGGCCGAGCCAGGCTTCGAGGCTCTGGCTGTGCTGGGCCGCCGCGCCGGTGCCGGAGCCGGCGGGAAAGCGCATCACCACCGGCACCGAGACCTCGCCGCCCAGCATGAAGCGCATCTTGGCCGCCTGGTTGACGATCTGCTCCATGGCCAGGGTGGCGAAATCGGAAAACTGGAATTCGAAGATCGGCCGCATGCCGGTGAGGGCAGCACCCACCGCGACGCCAGCGCCACCCAATTCGGAAATCGGCGTGTCGATCACCCGTGAAGTGCCGAAGCGCTCGACCAGATCGCCGGTCACCTGGAAGGCGCCGCCATAGACACCGATATCCTCGCCCATCAGGAAGACGCGTTCGTCCATGGCCATGGCGATCGCCATGGCCTCCTGGATCGCCTGGGCGTAGCTCAGTTCACGCACCATCGCGTCCATTACGCCTGCTCCGTGTAGACATAGTCCCCGGTGTCGCGAACGTCCGGCGACGGGCTCGCCTTGGCGAACTCGATGCCGTCGGCGATCTCCTGCGACACCGCTCCACGGATGGCCTCGATACCCTTGTCGTCGATGAAGCCGAATTCCCTGAGCTCGCTCTCGAACAGCGTGATCGGATCTCGGTTCGACATCCAGTCCTCGATCTCCTCCTTGGTGCGATAGCGGTTGCGGTCGCTCTTGGAATGGCCGCGATGGCGATAGGTCTTGGATTCGATCAGCGTCGGCCCCTCGCCCGCGCGGGCTCGGGCGACGGCCTGATGAGACGCCTCGGCGACCTCGGAGAAAATGTTGCCATCGACGATGACGCCCGGCATCGAATAGGCGGCGGCGCGCTCGGCGATGTTCTTGACCGCGGTCGAGCGGGCCGTCGATGTCGACATGCCGTAGCCATTGTTCTCGCAGACGAAGATCACCGGCAGCTTCCAGATCGCCGCCATGTTGAGTGCCTCGTGGAAGGCGCCTTCATTGTTGGCGCCGTCGCCGAAGAACGAGACCACGACCTTGCCCGTCTTCATCATCTTGGAGGATAGCCCGGCGCCGACGGCGATCGGAATGCCGCCGCCGACGATGCCGTTGGCGCCGAGATTGCCCTTGGCGACGTCGGCGATGTGCATCGAGCCACCGCGTCCCTTGCAGTAGCCTGATGTCTTGCCGAAGAACTCGGCGAACATGCGCTTGACCTCGGCGCCCTTGGCGATGCAGTGGCCGTGGCCACGATGCGTCGAGGTGATCTGGTCATCCTCGGATAGAGGCATGCAGACGCCCATGGCGCTGGCTTCCTGGCCGATCGACAGATGCATGGTGCCGTGGATGAGGCCGCGCGTGTAGCACTCCTCCGCGCCCTCTTCGAAGCGGCGGATGAGGTACATCTTGTAGAGCACCTCCCTGAGCCGCTCGGCGCTGTACTGGCGATAGACGAAAGGCAGGTTGGCGCGACTATCAGTGACGGCTTTGCTGGCTCCTGCCATGATCACGCCTCCACGGACCCGTAGACGAGCTTGTCCTGGCGGGCGCGCAGTTCGGCGATCTTGGAGCCCGCTGCGGGAGCGGCGTTGGCATAGGTGATGAGTTCGCCCTTCTTGATCGACGCGGTGACCGAGCCGCCCTGCAGCAGGCCGCAGGGAATGGCCTTGGCCGCGCGCGCATCCGGCGTCGCCATGATCCAGGCGCGGTAGCAATATTCGCCGATCGCATCGAGTCTCTCGCCGGGCTTCATATCCTTCTTGGCCACCGCGCAGACCTCGGCCACGGGCTTCGCCAGCGGCACCATGTCGGCCTTGCCGTAGAGGACGACGCGGGCGCAGGTCAATGGCACCTCGAGTGAGGTCAGATGATAGGGACGGTGGAACGTGAAGTAGGGGCCTTTGCCCATCTTCAGATCTTCCATGCGCTCGGAGATTCGCGGATGCGACATGTCGGCGACGACGAAGACGCCGGGCGCGACGCCTTTGCCGATCGAATAATCGACGACGCCGACCTTCGACAGCAAGCCGCCATCCTTCTGGGGCACCAGGACCTTGGACAATTCGCCAAGCGTGGCAGTCGGGCCATGCATGCCTGGCTTGTCAGGCACCAGCCCCGTGGCATTGGCGATCGCCGCCATCTCGACCATGGTCTTCGAGCCGTCGACGAATTCGACCAGCATGCGGACATTCATGTGCCGGCGCCTGGCCTCTTCCTCATAGTCCGGGGGGATCGCATCGATGTTAAGCGGATTGTTCTTGCCCTTGCCGGCGGCAACAATCGGGTGCCCCATGGCCGAGACGAACTCGATCAGTTCCATACAGGAGGACGGCTCGTCGCCGGCACCCAGAGAATAGGTGACGCCAAGCCGGTCGGCCTCGCTCTTCAGATAGGCGCCGATGGTGACGTCGGCCTCTACATTCATCATCACCAGATGCTTGCCATGCTCCATGGCGCGCAGTCCGATCTCGGCGCCGACGGCGGGAACCCCGGTAGCGTCTATGACGACGTCGATGAGATCATTGTTGATGACAAGGCTGGCATCGCTGGTGACCGCCACCTTGCCGGCCTCCATTGCCGCCGTCATCGCCGAAGCGTTCGACACTTCGCGCGAATGCCCGGTTTCCTGGAAGGCGATATCCACCGCCTTGGTGGCGGCGGGCAGGTTCAGTTCGGAAATGGCGCCGATCTCGATGCCCGACATATGGGCGACGCGGGTGACGATGTCGGTTCCCATCTCGCCGGAGCCGATCAAGCCGATCCGGATAGGCTTGCCGGTCTTGGCGCGTTCCTCGAGATCGCGGGCAAGGCCCGTCAGCGAAACATTGGAAGCCATACCGCTTTCCTCCCATAATGCAGGCTCGTTCAATTGCCTGACGGGTATTGAACATATGTATTTGTGTCAAGACTAATGTCCAAAATTGCCGGCTTTTAGGTCACTTCCCCGCAATCCCCGCGGGACCGAAAAAGAGGCAGGGAATGGGCAGTTCAGCGGCCACCGCAAGCGAGGTGCGTCCACGACAAGCTGGACACGATGCGCAATCTGATCGCCGGTGATGGCGGTGTCGAGCACCTGACACCGCGATCGTCCTGCGCCGAGACATCGAGCGCGCCGCGAAGTGAGCGCGCTCGGCGCGCCTATCCAGCAATCTCCAGCAAGGACGATACCAGCAAGTCTCGCTCGCCTTTCGACAGGACATCCGAATCGAAGAGGTTCATGCTGCGCAATCCCTCGATGGCGAGATAGCAGACCAGCAGCGATTTGAGGTCGGGCGTTTCGCCCTTCAGCCGTTCGAAAAGCTGCCGCTTGAATGTCTTTATCGGCGTCATGAAATCGGGATCCTCGGCGATAGCCGAGAAGATCCAGGACGCGGACGGCCGTTTTTGCTCGCAATCATTGGCCGACAGCCTGATGTAGACGGCCAGCGGATTTTCGTCCTTGTCATTCGTGCGGGCGGTTTCCAGCGCCTGCTCAAACTCGCGCAGATAACCTTCGACCAGCCCCTGCATCAATTTGGCCTTGGTCGGAAAATTGTAGAGCAGCCCGCCCTTCGATACGCCGGCGCGACTGGCGACCGCTTCCAGCGACAGACTGCCTGGCCCGGACTCCCGTGCGACATCGGCCGCCGCAGCGAGAATTTTCTCGCGCGAGTTCTTTCTTCGGGCTCTCATGGCGCCTCCCATCGCAAGCTTAGGCCCAATTGACAAGACCGTCCAGACGGTACAGTAAGACCGCCGTTATTTGAAATCGGGACCCGCAGTCGATATGTGTCCCGATGTCCGCGCTTCGCGCCGGATTTCGACTAAGGGGACCTCCTTGCTCATGCGCATGCGCATACTCCGTATCTTTATCATCATCCTGGTCCTGGTCGTGCTTTTCGTCGTGGTCGGCGGCATCGTCGGCTTCAACTTCCTGCGCGACAACGGCATCAAGCAGTATTTCGCTTCGATGAAGCCGCCTGCCGCAACCGTTTCGACGACCATCGCCAAACCGTCGACCTGGACGCCGGGTATCGAGGCGATCGGTACGGTCAAGGCGGTGCGGGGCGTCGACCTGACGGTTGAGACCACCGGCATCGTCAAAAGCATCCTTTTCCACGCCAACCAGAAAGTGGCCGACAATGCCGTTCTGCTGCAGCTCGACGACGCCGTCGAGCGCGCCGATCTCGACGCACAGAAGGCACAGGCCGCGCTCGATCAGACATCGCTGGCCCGCGCCATCGAACTGACCAAGCGTGGCGTCGGCTCCGATTCGACGCTGGACACGGCGCGTGCGGCGGCCTCGGCCTCGGCGTCCCAGGTTACAAAACTGCAGGCCGTGCTCGATCAGAAGCAGCTGACGGCGCCTTTCGGCGGCACGGTGGGCATTCCCAAGATCGATATTGGCCAGTATCTGGCGCCCGGCACCGCCGTGGTGACGCTGCAGGATCTCGACACGATGCGGGTCGATTTCTCGGTTCCCGAACAGCAACTCCCGTTGCTCAAGATCGGCCAGACGGTTCGGTTGGGCTTCGGCGGTGAGGACAGGCCGTTTGCCGGTGCCATTCGCGGCATCGACCCGAAGATCGACTCGTCCAGCCGGCTGGTCAATATCAGGGCGGAAGTCGCCAATCCCGACGGCAAGCTGACACCTGGCCAGTTTGTGCAGGTGCGTGTCGAGCTGCCCGAAGAGCAGAACGTGCTGACGCTGCCGCAGACCGCGCTGACCACAAGCCTCTATGGCGACTACATCTTCGTGGTGCAGCCGGCGAAACCAGCCGAGGCGGCCCCGGCAGCGGCAGCCAAGCCGGAGGAAAAGCCCGCAGCGCCTGCAGCGGATAAATCGACGGAGGCCAAACCTGCAGACACCAAGCCAGCCGACGCCATGAAGCCGGCGGACAAGGCTGCCGATTCGGCCAAGCCAGCTACAGAAGGCGAAAAGCGTGCGCTGGTATTGTCGCAGGTGTTCGTCAAGCCGGGTCGCAACAATGCCGGCATGGTCGAGATCGTCCAGGGGCTGAAGGCTGGCGACGAGGTCGTCACCGCCGGTCAGAACCGCCTCTTCAACGGTATGTCCGTCGTTGTGGACAACACTGTCGACCCGACCAAATCGGCGAACAAGCAGGCCGACCAGCAATGAGCGTTTCCGATCTCTTCATTCGCCGTCCTGTCCTTTCGACGGTCCTTGCCTGCATGATCCTGCTCTTGGGTTTCCAGGGCATCTTCAACCTGTCGATCCGGCAGTATCCGAAGGTCGACGAGACCGCGATCACCATTACCACCGCCTATCCAGGCGCCAGCGCCGATCTGATCCAGGGCTTCATTTCCGCCCCGATCGCCCGCGCCGTCGCCTCGACCGAGAACATCGACTACGTCACCTCGTCCAGCCGCCCGTCCTCCAGCACCGTGACGGTGCAGATGAAGCTCGGCTCCAACCCTGACGTTGCACTGACCGAGGTGCTGTCCAAGGTCCAGGGCGTGCGCGGTACCTTGCCGGACGCCTCCAAGGACCCTGTCATCGTCAAGGGCACCGGCCAGCAGTTCGCGATGATGTACATCTCGATGCAGAATCCGAACATGACGAAAGAGCAGCTGACGGAGTACATCGAGCGCGTCATCAGGCCACGCATGTCGACGGTCGAAGGCGTCGCCGACGTGCAGATCTTCGGCGCCCAGGAATACTCGATGCGCGTCTGGATCGATCCGATCAAGCTCGCCGCGCGCGGCGTGACGGCCTCCGAACTGCTGACGGCGATCAACAATTCCAACTTCCTGTCGGCCCCCGGCAATACCGAGAACGAATACGTCGTCTCATCGATCACGGTGCGCTCGACATTGCAGACGCCGGAGGCGTTCGCCGAGCTGCCGCTGCGTTCGACCGACGGCAATGTGGTGCGGTTGCGCGACGTCGCGCGCGTCGAGCTCGGCGCCGAGAACACCGACACCAGGGTCAGCTTTAACGGCAAGCCCGGCACCTTCCTCGCCATCTTTCCGACGCCGGCAGCCAATCCGCTGACCACGGCGGCGGCGCTCACCAAGCTGGTGCCGGAGATTCAGGAGACTCTACCGAAGGGCATGACGATCGAGGTCGTCTACGACGCGACCGAACAGATCAGCGCCTCGATCGAAGAGGTGTTCAAGACCATCGCCGAGGCGGTTGCCATCGTCGTCGTTGTCATCCTTTTGTTCCTTGGCTCCTTCCGTTCGGTGATGATGCCGATCGTCACCATCCCGCTGTCGTTGATCGGCGTCTGTTTCCTTCTGTTTGCCGTCGGCTATTCGATCAATCTTCTGTCGCTGCTGGCCATGGTGCTGGCGATCGGCCTTGTCGTCGACGACGCCATCGTGGTGGTGGAGAACATCCATCGTCACATGGAAGAAGACAACATGCCACCGATGCAGGCCGCGTTCAGCGGTATGCGCGAAATAGCATCAGCCATCGTTGCCATGACCATGACGCTGGCAGCCGTGTTCGCGCCGCTGGCCTTCACCGGCGGCCTGACCGGCGCTCTGTTCCGTGAATTCGCGGTCACGCTCGCCGGCTCGGTGGTGCTGTCGGGCGTCATCGCCATAACCATCACCCCGATGATGTCGGCACGCCTCCTAAAATCCGGCACGCCGGGCCGTTTCCAGCGCATTGTCGACGGCGCCTTCGCACGCGTCGAGCATGTCTATGAACGGGCCGTCACCGGTTCGCTCAACTATCGCCCGTTGACGCTGATCATCGTGCTTGCGCTTGTCGGCGTAACCGGTTTCATGTTCACCAAGACCTCAACCGAGTTGGCGCCGGAAGAAGATCAGGGCTTTCTGCTGTCGATTGTGACAGGGCCACGTTATGCGACGTCCGATTACACCGAGACATACGTCAATCAGATCCTCGGTCTGGTGAAGGATATTCCCGAGACACGGGCGCAGTTCTCGGCTGTCGCCTTCGGCGGCACGACAAACAGCGCCTTTGTCGGCTATGCCTTCAAGGATTGGGCGGAACGCAAGCGCAATTCCAAGGAACTGCAGGCCGACATTACGGCCCGTATCGCCAAAGTCGCCGGCGTCGAGGCCTTCGTCTTCGCGCCGCCGACGCTGCCGGGCTCCGGCGGCGGCCTGCCGATTTCCATGGTGGTGCGATCGACTGGCGGTTCCCCGGAAGTGTACGAGGTGGCCGAGCAGATCAAGAAAAAGGCGCAAGCCTCCGGCCGCTTCATCGTCGTGCAGAATTCCATGGCCTATGACGCACCGGAAGTGACGGTGACCATCGACCGTGACCGCGCCGCGGCGCTGAACCTGCCGATCGCCGATATCGGTCGCACGCTGACACTGCTGGTCGGCGGCGCCGAAGTGGCGCAGTTCGACCGCGACTCCAACAGCTACGACATCATCCCGCAGGTGCCGCAGGAATTTCGCGACAACCCCGACAAGCTCGGCGAATACTTCGTGCGCAGCGTAACGGGCGAGATGGTCCCGCTGTCGGCGGTGGTCAAGATTGCGACCAATGCGGCGCCGGCGGCCATCGAGCAGTTCAACCAGCTGAATTCATCGACGATTTCAGCGCTTCCACTACCCGGCGTCACCACTGGCGACGGGCTGAAGGCGCTGGAGGACATCGCTAGGGAAAGCCTGCCAGACGCCTTCTTCCTCGATTATTCCGGCCAGTCCCGACAGGAAAAGGAACAGGGCAACACCATCCTGATCGCTTTCGCGGCAGCAGTTGTCGTCATCTATTTGGTTCTGGCGGCGCAGTTTGAAAGCTTCCGCGACCCGCTGATCATCATGATGGCGGTGCCGCTGTCGATCTTCGGCGCGATCGTGCCGCTCAATCTGGGTCTCGGCACGCTCAACATCTATACGCAGGTCGGCCTGATCACGCTGATCGGCCTGATCACAAAGCACGGCATCCTGCTTGTCGAGTTCGCCAACCAGCAGCGCGAAATCCATGGCATGCGGCGGCATGACGCCATCATCGCCTCGGCCAAGGTGCGCCTGCGGCCGATCCTGATGACGACAGCGGCGATGGCGCTTGGCGTTGTGCCGCTGATCACGTCCAGCGGCGCCGGTGCCGCGGCCCGCTACTCGATGGGCCTGGTGATCTTCACCGGCATCCTGGTCGGAACCATGTTCACGCTGTTCGTCGTGCCCATGTTCTACACCTTCATCGCCAGCAAGGACCTGCCTCACCTGGCCGAGAAACCGGATCCCAAGCTGATGCCGGCACTGCCGAGCTAAGAGCAATTCCAGGAAAAGTGTGAGACGGTTTTCGGTCCGGAAATGCGTCAAAAAGCGAATTAGAGCCGTTCGCCGTTCCGTGAACGGAGAACTGCTCTAATTGCACAAGAAGTAGCTGGAAACAAAAAAGAGGCCGGGATTGTCCCCGGCCTCTTTTTTCCGATGATCGCTCCACGGCTTCGGCACAATAGACCCGAAGGCAACGACCATCAGGCTACTTGACGATGTCGATGCTGGTGTTGGTCGCCCCGAAGGTTTCGACGAGCTGGTAGAAATCGGCGGCGTTGTCGGGATGCAGTCGCACGCAGCCATGCGAGGCCGGCTGGCCGAGACGCTTGATCGCATAGGTCGCATGCACCGCGTAGCCGCCGCTGAAGAAGACCGAGTGCGGCATCGGTGCGTTGTCGTATTTCTTCGAGTACCACATCTCATGCATGCGCGTCGGCTTGAACGAGCCGGTCGGCGTCACATGGGCGCGGTCGCCGGTGGAAACCTTCCAGGCGAAGGTCGGCCGGCCATCGACCGAGACCTCCATGATCTGATGCGAAAGCGAAACGCGCGCCACTATCTTGTTGGCGGCGTGCGCCACGCCCGGCCCGGCGCCGAACAGAAGTGCGGCACCGGTCAGCACGGCAGCGGTGATGTTGATGAGCTTGGCGGCAATGGCGGTATGCATGATGAAATCCCCTCTCTATGCCGGTCCGGCCGGCTCCAATTCGATGGCTGCTTATCCCGACGTCATGTTTCCAGCAGATTTCGCAAAATCCTCGTTTGTGTTTCGAATCTGTTTCCGCTGGTTAACAAACGCCGCACTTCGTACAGCCGAAAAGAGAGCCAGATCGGCCAGGCGCTAGCGGGGCCAGGGCCACGAACATGGGATCTGCCTCTAAACGAAAGTGCGGATTGGTGGCATACGAAAGAATAGCCGTCGATTTCGAAACCAGATTGCAACAAAGCGCGGCTTCGAGCGGCATGATCCGGATACGGGCCGCAAGCAAAGTTGACGCAACGAAAGCAGCCGGTAACGAAACATGGGAACGAAATCGAACGCTCTGCCCTGGCTTCTCAGGATCGGCATCGCGGCAATGGTCATCGGCGGCATCGGCACGGGTGCCGGCACCCCGCTGGCTAGACTCGGTGCGATGAATTCAGGCGAGATTTCGACATTGCATGCCGCACTGTTTTTCGCCTCGGTCTGGATTGTTTCCAGCCTGCGCATTGTTCGGCTCAAGGCCCTCTGGCGGGTCGGTCTTAGGCTGACGGGTTTGCGCGGCCCCTCCGGCAACTTGCTGCCGAGAGGACCGAAGGCCCGCGCCGCGACGGGGGGTTCCGGGCGGCGCGGGCACTTCGGGGGTGTCCTGAAGCGATCCGCAATACATTTCAATTTTGGGAAACTGCTACGATGAACACGAAATTTGCCGCTTCGGTGCTGTCCGCACTGCTCTACGCACAGGGTCTGCTCGGCTTTGCCGGGCTTGCCACCGTGCTCCTGAGGGACCGCGCCCATGCCAGTGAGCTCACCATGGGCGGCGACATGCCGGTGGGCCCATCACTTCTGCTGGTACGCTGAGCGCCGGGAGCATCGGGCCCAGAGATGGAAAATCCGATGCCCGACAAAAGAGCGAGCGTCAGCGCCCGGCAGTCAGTCGGCGAATTGCCGCGGCGGATCGAACCGGTAACCGGCGCCGCGTATGGTGGTAATGGTTTCGGTATCGAGCTTGCGGCGCAGCCGCACGATGCGCGAATCGATCGAGCGATCGAACGCGTCGGCGTTTTCTGCCGGCGCTGCGGCGATGATATCGTCGCGCGTCAGCACCTTGCGCGGACTGGCCAGGAACAGCCGGAGCAGCGCCACCTGACCCGGCGAGAGCTGTTCTTCCGTGCCGGAGCGATGCATGACCATGGCCGACCTCAGATCGACGGTCGCGTTCTCCAGCACGATCAGTTCCGGGGTGCCCCTGCCGCGTCGCGAAAGCAGGCCGCCAACACGGGCGGCGAGCTCCCTGACATTGAGCGGGCTCTCGACGACGTCGGCCGCCCCAAGCTCCAGCGCCAGTACCTTGTCGACAAGATCGGCCGGCCGGCAGATCAGGATGAAATCCGGTCCGCCCTCGCCGCCCCCGCCTTGGCCGCCATAACGCCGAAGCAGGTCCCGCCCCTCGGCCTGGCTGAGACTGTCGCCGACGACGACGACGTCGATGCCCTTTCCCGACAGCAGCGATTCGGCCTCCCAGGGCTGGCGCGCCTGATGCACATCATGTCCGCGCCGCTCGAGATGGTCGGCGAGCTCGGTCGCGATCACTTCGGCAACGGAGACAAGCGCGATGTTCGATCGTGCGGCCATGTTTTCAAACCGTTCCCTGGCAACCGGATATGAGTGCTGGACATCATGTTTATACCCAATCTACTTTCCACTGAAAGTGGGAGCGAAAACATCGTGCGGGCAAGAATTGTCATCGTCGAGGATGAGCCCGACTTGAGGGATGCGGTCGCCGAATATCTTGGCGCCGCGGGCTATGACGTGGTCACCGCCGAAAGCGCTGCCGCCGCACGCAGCCTCGTTGAAACGCAGTCGTTCCATCTCGCCATCCTCGACATCGCCATGCCCGGCGAGGACGGCCTCTCGCTCGGCCGCTGGCTGCGCTCGAAACTGCCGATCGGCATCATCTACGCGACCGCCGCCGGCACCGCGCTCGACCGTATCGTCGGGCTGGAACTCGGCGCCGACGACTACATCGTCAAACCCTACGAATTGCGCGAAGTGCTGGCGAGGGTCCGCAGCGTGTTGCGCCGGGTTCCCCAGCCGCAGGAGCTTCAGGACAAGAAGGCCAGGACGGATCGTCGTTCCGTTGCATTCGGCCCTTTCCAGGCCGATCTCGACGGCAGGCTGGTCACCGGCGCCAACGGCACGGTGGTCGACATGGCCAAAAGCGAATTCGACGTGCTGGAGGTTTTCCTGACCCGCGCCAACCGGCTGCTGACCCGCGCCGCGATCTCCGAGGCGATCGGCTTCACCGAAGATCCGGATTCATCGCGCGCGGTCGACATTCGCATCATGCGGCTGCGCAAGAAGATCGAGACCGATCCGGCCAACCCGAAATTCCTGCGCACGGTGCGCGGAGAGGGTTATATCTTCTCGCTGCCGACCGGCGACGGCAACTGAGCTCCGAGGCCAGTGGGGTTCGGATTCGCAGCTGTTGCTCGCTGATCGAATTGGCACGGTTCCGGAATGGCGGCAGAAGATGATCGCTGAAGCAGCAAGCACGGATATGCAGGGGTTCAGGCAGGGCGCGGCAATGGCGGCAGTCCGCGTCGTTCGCCGACTGCGTGAGGCCGGAGACTGGCAGCGCGAGATGGACGGCATCCTGGAAACGCTCTGCCGGGCGATAGATTGCCAGCGTGGCATCCTGTTTCGCTTGCGCGAGCTGCCTGGCCAGGGTTTCGCCCAGTCCGTCGCCGCCTACTGGATCGACCCTCTCTTTGGTGGCGAACTGGCGTCGCCGACCGTCATCGTGCAGTCGATCGTCAATTCGGATCCGCTGCTGGAGCGACTGGCCGAGGACGAACGGCAAGGCAAGATCTTCGCCGGGCATACGCGCGATCTCGAGGGCTTTCTGAGAGCCGATTTCGAAAAGCAGAACATCAAGTCTTTCCTGTCGGTGTCGGTCTTCGCGCACGGCCATCTGTGGGGCACGCTGGCGGTCAACGATTGCGTCAACGAGCGTAAATGGACCGATGAGGAAGAGGCGACGCTGCACATCATCGCGCTCGCCATCGGAGACGCCATCGAACGCTCGCCCTCCGAAGCCCATGCCAGCGAGGTCATCCGCCGCACCATGCTGCAGGCCTCCCTCGATGCCATCGTCGTCATCGACGAGACCGGCTCGATCATCGAATTCAATCCGGCCGCCGAGAAGATGTTCGGCTTCCAGCGCAGCGACATCCTCGGCAAGGACTTGCTCGATACCATCGTGCCTATCTACTACCGAAAGGGCTATGCTTCGGGGGCCGAATACATGACCGGCCGCGGCGCGCCAATGGTCGGCCAACGGCTTGAGACGGTGACCCAGAACTCAGCCGGCGAAGTGTTCCCGATCGAGCTGACGGCGACCGAGATGCGGGTCGCCGACCGTCGCCTGATTTTCGGCTCCATCCGCGACCTGCGCGATAAATTGCGCGCCGAGGAGGAGATCGGCCGTCAGCGCGAGAAGCTGCACCAGAACGAAAAGATGGCGGCGATGGGTTCGTTGCTGGCCGGCGTGTCGCACGAGCTCAACAACCCTTTGGCCGTGGTGGTGGCGCAATCGACGCTGCTGCACGAATTCGCCTCCGATCCGCAGACCAAGGTGCGCGCCGAGAAAGTACGTGCCGCCGCCGAGCGCTGCGGCCGCATCGTCAAGAGCTTCCTGTCGATGGTCCGGCTTCATCCCGCGGCACAAGCCGAGACCGACCTCAACCAGGTGATCCGGGCGGCGCTGGAAGTGACCGCCTATGGCGCGCGCTCAAGCGGCATCATCATCGACACCGACTTCGCCGCCGGCCCGCTGCTGGCCATGGCCGACGCCGACCATGTGACGCAGGTGGCCGCCAATTTCCTTATCAACAGCCAGCATGCCTTGGCTGGCATTGCCGGCGATCGGCTGATCAAGGTGAGGACGTTCCGCAGCGACCGGGGTCATCCCTGCTTCTCGGTCGAAGACAATGGGCCCGGCGTGCCGGAAGCGATCCGCAGCCGCATTTTCGAATCTTATTTCACCACCAAGCCGGTTGGCGTCGGCACGGGCATCGGCCTGTCGATCTCGAAATCCATCATCGAGCGGCACAATGGCAATGTCTGGTTCGAGGAAGTGATCCCGAGAGGCGCGCGTTTCGTCGTCCAGTTGCCGGCCATTGTGGCCGGCCTCGCCACTACAGGCGACAACCAGCCGCGATCCAGCGGCCTGCGCCATGCCCTGATCATCGACGATGAGCCGGATGTCGCCGGCTCGCTCTCCGATATTCTCGAACTGATGGGCATCAAGTCGCGGATCGTTCCAGTCTGGGAATCGGGTGCGGCCACCTTGAGCGGCCACATGCCGCCTGACATCGTCTTTTCGGACCTGCGCATGCCCGGCATCAGCGGCATATCGATCTATCGCGAGTTGCTTGCCGAAAAGACTGACCTGGCACGGCGTTTCGTGCTGGTCACCGGCGACCTTATCGGCGCGAAAGCCGAAATCGAGGCCTTGCCGGCACATCAGCGGCCGGAGATCCTCGAAAAGCCATTCAGCACGCTGGATGTGCGCAGCGTACTGTCGGCCATTGCCGAGCAGGCGATGACAAAAGGATAAAAAGGGGCCCCCGACTTGCGGCGGGAGCCGAAGGGAGCGCTGAGGAGCGCTCGGGGAGGTCAGAGCATGATCCCCAAACGGGAACCTGTTTCGGAATCATGCTTCGACAGAAATCAGAAAATGTTCGGCGTGTCGGTCAATGGCGCCGCGTTGGCGATCATGCGGATCGCGCGGGTCTTGTGCACTCCGGACTGCTCGGCGATGGCGCGGAGGCAATCGATGCTCTCGGCGCCCCAGGCTTGGCCCTTGCAGGCGAAGTCGGTCACCGGGATCGGCAGACGTGCGGTCTTGGTCGTCGTCTGCGCGCCCTCGATCAGGTTGGCCGGCGGGTTTAACGAAGCGAAGGCTGGCCCGATTGTCGGCGTGAACGCCATGCCGACGAAGGCGCAAGCAGCCAGCACCATGAACATCGCCATGGGATGGTCGCTGGCCCGCTGGCGCAGCGCCAGTTTCGGACGGCGGTCATTGCGCTCTGGAGCCTGGAGGCGGCGTCCGCCGCGGATCGTCTGGATTTTCGCATACATTGCCTTCCCCTTCGCTGAGTTTCTTTTTTGGTGATGAAACGAACTTAGCCGCGCTTTGTAACAAGGCAAGGTGGACGCAAGACCAGCAATGTAACGAGTTTGAAACGGCATTTCGGGCAAAACCGGGCAAAGTCGGGCACTCATCCGCCCCATTCCGACAGCGACTTTCGACCGATTCCAGCCGATTCCTCTGAAAAGCGCCCTCGTGCTCCGCTCCGATGGTTCACGAAGTCCGGTCCAGACCGCGCCCTGAAACCCCGACTAACACCCGGATTCTTCGGGACTTTCCGGGCCGCCAGCAGCGCGGATTTTGCCGCCGGAGGCCTCGCGGATTCTGCTGGGAATCCAGCCCGTTTTGCACAAACCATTGCATTTCAATGCAAAATATGCTTGTATTGAACAAGTATTGAGCGTGCCCTGATCGTGCGCGGCAAGGATGGCGTCGTGCGCGGTTTCAACAATATGTGCCGCCACCGCGGCAGCCGCGTCGTCGCCGAAAGCCAAGGCAATTGCAAGAATGCGCTGGTCTGCCCGTTCCATGGCTGGGTCTACAATCTCGACGGCACGCTGCGCGGTGCCGCACGCCCGCGCTCCTTCCCCGACCTCGACAAGACCGAATTCGGCCTCATGCCGCTCGATCTGGAAGTCTGGATGGGCTTCATCTTCATCCGTTTCCGCAATGGCGGGCCGCAGCCCTCGGTTGCCGAACTGATGAAGCCGATCGAGCCCGAATTCGCGCACTACAGCGCCGCCGACATGGTGCCCTCCTGGGGCATCTGGACGCAGAAGAGCCCGGTCAACTGGAAGTCGGTACGCGATGTCGACAATGAAGGCTATCACGTCGCCATGGCGCATCCTGCGTTGCAGGACCTCTATGGCGCCACCTATTTCGACGAGCCCTTCATCAACGGCGTGTCGCGCTCATTCGCCACTTACAACCCGCATGCCGGGCGGCGCTGGAGCGTCAAGAACTACGTCAAGATCGCGCCGGAGCCGGCGCATCTGCCCGACTACCTGAAGAAGGCCTGGGTCTATTATGGCATCTTCCCCAACGCGGTCATTTCGATGATGCCGGAATCGGTGCAGTTCTATCAGGAGTTTCCGCTGTCGACGGGCGAGACGCTGCTGCGCGGCGCCGTCTACCGCTACCGCGACGAAAGCCGCAAGCAGGCCGCCGCCCGCTACCTCTCTTTCCGCATCGACCGCGACACCATGTCGGAAGATGTGCAACTCTCGGTGTGGTCGAACGAATCCATGCTGTCCGAAGCCTTCGAGGGTTTTTATCTCTCCGACCTCGAATACGGCGTGCGCACCCACCACGACCATCTGCGCAAGATGCTGCCGGTGCTGGGCTTGGAGACCGCGCCCGAGGAGAAGGACATGTGGAATTTGAATGACGCGCTGAGGTCGAGGTCGTAAGGGCAGACGACGATGAGCGCTCCTCTCCCTGTAGAACGGGAGAGGGGAGCTATCCCCATCAAGCACATGTTGATCAGCGGCCGGACCAGCAGGCCGAGCTCATGCGAGCTCCTGCGACCGCTATCGGTGACCGAAACCAACGATTTCGGCGCCGACGACACCCCGGTCGGGACCTCGATCCGCCTCGCCTACGATCCCGAGGCTTTGGTAGCGATTTCCGACTGAAGCTCGGCGATCACCCTTCGCGCAGCGATCCGTCCGGCAATGATGGCGCCTTCGACATAGCCCGGAAATGACGGCGACAGTTCCGAACTGGCGAAATGCACGGGTGGCGCGCCGGCCAGGATGATGCGCTCGGCGTCGGTCGCATCCATGTCGACGATGAGGTCGCTGTAGCCGCCGACGCCGCCGAGGTCGTCGAACCAGTATCGGACGGCAAGGCCGATCCACTTTGCAGCTTCCGGACCGAGCGCTGCAACGAGACGCGCCGCAATTCTGGTGCGGAGGCCTTCCTGTCCAAAGCCACGCCATTCGATGGCCGATGGACCGCCGATGAAAACCGCCAGCGCCGGATGATCGTCATCCTTGCTGGCGTCGCAGGCAAACAAACCTGGCTGGTCACGCCACATCACCATGCCGCTCAGGCCCTTGGCTCGCCAGAAGGTGGTGGGATAGCGCAGCAGCATCTTGATCACCGTCCCGCTGCGCCAGACGCCAAGTGCTTTCTCCAGAGCCGCCGGCAGTGGCGGCGAATAATCTATCCTCGAGGCCATGACCGGCGGCACGGCGACGAGCAGACAACGAGCCTCTATCGAACCCGCGCTGGTATGGGTGGACACGCCATTTGCGCCTTGCTCGATGCGCGTGACATGCGCGCCAAGCCGCACCCGGGCGCCCAGTTCTTGAGCCAAATCCTCCGCCAGCGAATGCATGGTCTCTGCGAGAAAATATTGCAGCTCCGACACCTCGTTGGTGATACGGCGATCATTGTCGATGAGATGCCAAAGCGGCAGCTTCTCCAGCGCCTGGCACCACAGACCTTCGATCATTGAGCGAAACGCTGCCTTGGCGTCCTTGGGGTCGTCCTGGCGATCGAGCCAGGCGGCGACTGACAAGCCGGCGATATCAGTATCACCAGGCGCGATCGCGTTCATGCGATCGCGGATCGCCATCGAGCCGACATAGGTTCGTTCCGCCTCCCCCGCAGACATAGCCGGCTGGGCGACGAATTCGCCGTCTACATAGGTCTCGACCAGCGTCTTGCCGTGCTCCTCGACCAACGCCATCAGCGCCGGCATATCCTCGCACAGGAACTGACCGCCGCTGTCGACACGCTCGCCGTCGCCGATCGCCATGGACTCGACCCGCCCGCCGACGCGATCGCGGGCTTCGAGCAGAACGAAATCGATGCCGGCTGCCTTGAGCGCAAGCGCTGCCGACAGGCCGGTGAAGCCGGCGCCGACGATGACGACATCGGTTCTTTCCTGTTCGCTCTTCAATAGCCGGCCTCGATCTTCTCGAACTCTGCCACCCTGCGCTGCTTGAACTCCGGCGCCACCGGCTGCTGGAACAGCGTGTTGTCGAAAAACTTATCGAGATTGTCGAAGTCACGCTCGACGAGCGCTGTGTGGTCGATCGCCGCCATGCCGGAGCATTTGCCATGGCCATAGCCCAAGGTCTTGACCAAGTGGTCCGACACGCCGGGCGCCAAGCTCACCGTCAGGCCTCGGGTCAGTATCTTCATCGCCGTTCCATCCTCTGTCGTTTTCTATGGTTCCGTCGCGCCGGCGGCCTTCCACGGAAAGTGCCTGGGGAATGCGGCCGACAGGAATTCATTGGCCGCCTGCAACGCGATCTCCCGGGTGGTGTCCTCGGTTCCCATCGTCAACCGCAGCCACAGCCCCTCCAGCATGGCGCTGAGTGCCAGGGCCATGACCTGCGGCTCATACGCATAATCGCCGCTCTGCTTGAGCGTCGCGCACAGGTCGATGAATATGGTCTGATAGACGGCATCGCGCGCATTGCTCAGCGCCTGGTAGTTCGGCCGCGACTTGGCCTCGCCCCAGAAGGCGCACCAGGCGGCGAGCTTGCGCTTGTTGCAGATCGAACGGTCGAAATCGGCGGAGACCAGGGCATGAAGCTGATCGGCGGGGTCATCGCCTGCCTTCTGCAAGGCATTGCGCCAGTGCGCCGAATACTCGTCATACATATGTTGCAAGGTCGCGATGAGCAGCTTCTCCTTGCTCTCGAAATGGAAATTGACGATGCCGCGCGACAGGCCGGCGCCATCCGCGACATCGGCCATCGTGGTTTCCGAATAGCCGCGCTTGGCTAGGGAATCGATCGTCGCCTCGATGAGCTGATGCTGCCTGACCTCCTTCGAGGCCTTGCGCCCGCGCTTTTCGGATTCGGCTTTCCGCGCCGATTCAACGAGGGCCTCCTTGGCGACTGCTGTCTTCATGGGTCTGATGGTCTCCAGCATCGCCGGCTATTCAACCGGCTTTCGACCGCAAAGTCAGTGGGACGGTGCTCACCACTGTCAAGCACCTTCTGCATGACTTCCCAGGTTCGCAGGCTGCGCCATGTCCTTGTCGGGCTGGAGATCGAAGACAACACCCCGGCCGAACACTCCATCGCCTACCACGATGGCCAAGGGCAACATCGCCATCGCTGGCGCGGCCATGTGGTGATACTATGGCTGGCGACCTCTGGGTCGAGATCTACGCCATGCGCGAGCTGCAGTACCAGAAACTGATGAAGCGGGCCAAGGTGGTGGCACGGCCGTTCATCAAGCTCGACCGCCGCGCCGCCAATCCGCCGGCGGATTTCTGATCATGGACGACGCCGACAAGCCTGGAGAAGATGGGGAAGCCGCCGAGCAGTGGGCGCTCATCAACACGCCCCTCGGCGAAAAGTGGTCAGGCCGCACGCGGTATGCCGCCGCCATGTTCTTCTACAAGCGCAACGAGATGAGCGCCGAGACGCTTGAAGTCTACCGCATTTGCGCACGGCTCGATTTCGAAAATCCGCTGCCGATCATCCGTGATCGCGGGATCGGCAGCGATTGGTTGAAGCGCATGGGCTTCCAATAGATCGCTCTAACCTATCGTCTTCTCGAGCATGTTGAGCCAGTTGCGATAAGCGATCTTCTCGATCAGCGCGTGGCCGAAGCCACGCGCTGCCAAAGCATCGATCAACTTCGGCAGGCCAGCGACGTCGCCGATAGCCGCCGGGATCATGGCGCCGTCGAAGTCCGAGCCGAGGCCGACGCCGTCCTCACCCAAAGCCTGCAGCAGCGAATCGACATGGCGCACCATGATGTCGAGGCTGGTGTCGGCATTCATCCGGCCGTCCTCGCGCAGGAAGCCGGTGGCGAAATTCAGTCCGACCATACCGCCGGATTCGCGGATCGCACCGAGTTGCCAGTCGATGAGGTTGCGCGAATGGCCGCTGATCGCATGCACGTTGGAATGGGTGGCGACCAGCGGCGCATCGCTAAGCGCGGCAACATCGCGAAAACCTTTTTCGTTGAGATGCGAGAGATCGATCATGATCTTCAGCTGGTTGCAGGCCTTGACCAGTGCCTTGCCGGCATCGGTCAGGCCGGGCCCTGTGTCGGGCGAGGAGGGGAAGCGGAACGGCACGCCGTGACCGAAAGCATTAGGCCTGCTCCAGACGATGCCGAGCGAGCGCAGGCCGGCCTGATGCAGCACGTCGAGCATGGTAAGCTCGGGATCGATCGCTTCGACCCCTTCGATATGGAACACAGCTGCGATCGAGCCTTGCGCCATGGCATTGCGCACGTCGCCCGCGCTGCGGCAGACGGTGAGAGCTCCGGCCCGTTCCAGCCGGAACAGGATCGAGGCCATCGCGATCGTCGAGGTTAGCGCATCACTACGCGGAACCTCGGGCGGCAGCGGCTCCGCATCGCTCGGAGCCAGGGGCACGGGGCTGCGCCTGGATTTCTCGACGGGCGGCGGAAAGATGGCGAACATGCCGCCGGCAAAGCCGCCGGCCTTGGCACGCGGCAGGTCGATATGGCCGCCCGATTTTCCCTCTATGAACAGCTTTTCGACATCCGCGTCTTTCGACTGATAAAGTCTGAGCAACGTATCGTTATGGCCGTCGAAGACGGGAACGAGGTCGGTTTCGGTCATGGGGGATCATTCGGTTCGTTTGTCGGCGATGTGGCTGCTGTAGATCATATCTACTTAGGCAGGATGCGCCACCCGGGCAAATGCCAAAGCCACCCCGGTGAGACTGCAGCCGCTTGCCACGCCGTTTGCGAACAACGATATCCCTACTTCTTCAGCACGTCGGCCCATTCCTGGTGGCGGCGGAACTGGGCGTTGGCGAACGGGCAGAGAGGAATGATTTTCTTGCCCGCTGCACGCGCATCCTCGACGGCGCGGGTGACGAGCCGAAGCCCGGCACCCTGGCCGCGAAACGCGTCCGGCACCTCGGTGTGGTCGATGATGATCTGGTGCTCGCCAATCTTGGTGAAGGTCATTTCGGCCTCGGCGCCACCGGGCCCGCGCAGGACATAGCGCCCCTTGGAACCGCGATCCTCCAATTCGATCTCAGGCAGTTGGTCAGGCATCGCTTACACTCCTTGGGTGGCGCCGGCGAAGAGCCGCCGCGCCGCTTCGATCTCGTTTGGCCGCACCTCGTGCCCGCCTTCATGCCACTCCACAGTGACATCGGCACCATCGGCACGCAAATAGGCTTCGAGCCGCGTCGTCAGGTTCGGCGGGCATATCGGATCGCGCTTGCCGGCGGTCAACAGAATATGACGGCCCGCGAGGCTGCCCTTGACCTTCGGTTCGAACGGGATGAGCGGATGCATCAGCACTGAGGCGTCGAACCGCGCCGGTCTGGCAAAAATAACGGAGGCCAGGATGTTGGCGCCGTTGGAGTAGCCGAGGCCGAGCACGGCCGACGGCTTCGCCGCCTCGACATGCGCCTTGACGAAGCCCGCCATCTTGTCCGTCGCCCGTGCCAGATCGTCCATGTCGTAGACGCCCTCGCCGGTGCGGCGAAAGAAGCGCGCGGCACCTTGTTCCGACACGTCGCCCCGCGGCGAAATGATGGTCGCCTGCGGCGCGAGATCGCGCCCCAGCGACAGAAGCTGGTTCTCATCGGCTCCCGTGCCATGGAGGACGAACAGCAGCGGACCGCCCGGCGAACCGGGCAGCAGCTTGTGGACGTACGCGTCCTTGCTCATGAGCTCAGCCTTCCAGTTTCTGCAGATGCTGTTCGAGATGGGATCGCAGGTGCTGATGCTGCGTCGGCAGCTTCAACGCCTCGCCGAGATGAGCGGTATCCTCGTCGCGATCGAAGCCTGGCTCGTTGGTGGCGACTTCGAACAGCACGCCACCCGGCGTGCGGAAATAGATCGCCCAGAAATAGTCGCGATCGATCACCGGCGTCACCCCATAGCCGGTGTCCATCAACGCCTTGCGCACTTCGAGCTGCTTGGCGCGGTTCTCGACCGCGAAGGCGACATGGTGGACGGAGCCGGCGCCCAGATCGGCGAAGGCGGCGGTCGGCAGCGATTCGATGTCGACGACATCGGCGCCGTTGCCGTTCTTCACAGCGAGCCGCCTGACATTGCCTGATTTCTCGATCTCCTCGTAGCCCATGAATTTCAAAAGCTCCTCGGTAGCGCCGCCATCCTTCAGACGCAGCGACACCGAGTGGAAGCCGCGGATCGCCTCATCAACGGGAATGCCGCCTTTCGCCCATGGCGCTCTGCTGTCCGCCTTGTCTTCGACCAGCGCGAAGCCATCGCCATCGGGGCCTGCAAAGGCCAGACGCTTCTCGCCGAACGTCACTTCGCGCGACACGCCGGCGACGCCCTCATCGGCAAAACGCTTTTCCCAATAGTCAAGCGTACCCTCCGGCACCGAATAAACCGTGGTACCGACTTCGCCGACGCCATGCCGGCCCTTTCCGATGTTGGGGAACGGGAAATAGGTCATCACCGAACCGGGCGTGCCTGTCTCGTCGCCATAATAGAGGTGGTAGACATCGGGCGCGTCGAAGTTGACGGTCTTCTTGACTCGGCGCTGGCCGAGCTTCTGGGTGAAGAACTCATTGTTCTGCCGGGCATCCCTGGCCATCGAGGTGACGTGATGCAGGCCCTTGATCTGGTCGAGCATTGTCTTGCTCCTTCCCTTGGTGCTTGTGCGGCCCTCGCCGCTGTCCACGCCAATATGAGGACGCGGGCGCTTAAGGCAAAGGCGGCAAACACAGAATGGACTGTGTTGTATAAGTGAACAATTCATGGGGAACCGTTCACCAAACGACTCACAAGACAGACTTGCGCCGTCGGCAGAATTCGGTTCCATGAGCGGCGTTTTCGAGCATCCGGACAGGGGGTATCGCGAGTGACTGGGAAAACCAGGCGGCCTAACATTCTGCTGATCACATGCGACCAGTGGCGCGGCGATTGCCTGTCGGCCGCGGGCCACCCGCTCGTGAAGACGCCGAATGCCGATGCGCTGGCCGCGGAGGGTGTGCTGTTCAAGCGGCACTATGGCGGCGCGGCGCCCTGCTCGCCGGCCCGCGCCTGCCTCTACACTGGCCTCTACCAGATGAACAACCGCGTCTGCCGCAACGGCACGCCGCTCGATGCCAGCCACGGCAATATCGCGCTGCATGCGCGCGGCCTGGGCTACGATCCGACGCTGTTCGGTTACACCGACGTCTCGCTCGATCCACGCTTGCTGGCGCCGGGCGACCCGCGGCTGCAAAGCTATGAAGGCGTGCTGCCGGGCTTTGCGGTGCGCCAGTTGCTGCCTGAACATCAGAAACAGTGGCTTTCCTGGCTGAAGCAGCGGGGCATCGACATCAGCGCCGGATCTCCCGACATCCACCGCCCGGTGGCCCAAGGCAAGGCCAGCGCATCCGTCAGCAACGCGCCGCCTGTTTACGCCAGGAACGAAACTCCAGCCGCCTTCCTGACCTGTGAATTCACGCGCTGGCTCGGCGAGCAGCAGGACGCGGCGCCTTGGTTCGCGCATCTTTCCTTCATCAGCCCGCACCCGCCCTTCATCGTCCCGGAGCCCTACAACACGATGTATGATCCGGGCGACGGGCCTTCCTTCCAGCGTGCGGCAAACTGGCAGACAGAGGCTGAAAGCCATCCCTATCTCGCCTTTGATCTAGGCCGGCAGAAGCAGATGAAATTCCGTCCCGACGCCAAGGGCAAGGTGCACGACTGGAACGAGGACGACTTTCGCCGCATCCGTGCGATCTATTACGGCATGATCTCCGAGGTCGACGCGCAGCTCGGTCGCATCTGGCAATCGGTCAAGGCCGCGGGCGCGTGGGACGACACCATCATCGTGCTGACATCGGACCATGCCGAAATGATGGGCGACCATTTCATGCTCGGCAAGGGCGGCTACTTCGACGGCAGCTATCACATTCCGCTGATCATTCGCGACCCGCGCCACGCCCAGGCCGCCGGCGGCAGCGTCGATCGCTTCACCGAAGCTGTGGACATTTTGCCGACGCTTCTCGATCTGCTCGGCGAAGCACCCGCGCCGCATCTCGACGGATACTCGGTGAAGCCGTTCCTGGACGGCGGAAGCCCTCCGGACTGGCGCGATGCCGCGCACTGGGAGTTCGATTTCCGTTCGATCGCCGATGGTGAGGCTGAACGGCATTTCGGCATCGCCTCACGCCAGTGCAACCTCGCCGTCATCCGCACAGAAAAATTCAAATATGTGCATTTCGGTGGCGGCCTGCCGCCGCTGCTGTTCGATCTGGAAAATGATAGGGGCGAGTTGAACAATCTGGCCGCCGATCCAGCCTATCTCATCGTGCGGCTGGAGTTCGCCGAACGGCTGCTTGCCTGGCGAGCCGAACATCTCGACCAGTCGCTGGCACTGGCAGAACTGACCGAGCACGGCGTGGTTGGTCACATAGCCTGGAGTGGTAAGGGAATAGGGCAGTAAGGCGAACCGGTACGTCGACGGTCCAGCCCTACTGCCTGTTGCCTACCTCATGATCATGCGCTGCTGATCGCGCTTTTGGGCATAGCTGCCTTTGTCATAGGCGGTTTGAGCCTCAAGCTGTTGCTTGGTGAAGGTCGTGTAGAGATACCTCTTGCCGTTCTTGTCGGTCATGAATTTGAGATTGTCCATGCCGACCGCGACTTCCTTCGCGCCAATGCCGAGGAAGCCGCCGACATCGACGATCACTGCATCGGGTTTTTTGTCGGGGGTCAAGACGACGTCGCCGATCACGCCGACCTTGGCGTCGTTGGCACCGTAGACGGTGGTGCCCTTCAGATCGTCGACGCGGATCTCACCAACCGGCATTTCCGTCAGCGCAGACTTGTCGATGGCTGCGGTCTTTGTCTGGTCGGGTGCCGTCGCGGCGGCCGGTGCGGTTGCTGGAGGCGCATTGGAAGCCGTCGTTGCCGGCAGCGGATCATAGGCCTTGCGGTTGAAATCCGGCTGCGCCTGCAGCTCTTCCTTGGTGGTCTGGGCCACCAGCCAGCGATCGCCGTTCCTCTCGGCCCATTTGGCCTTGTTGAAATCATAGGGGACGTTCTTGGCCCCTATACCAAGGAATCCGCCAACGCCGATGATCAGGGACTGCGCTTTGCCTTCCTTGGTCAGAACGATGTCGTTGACACTGCCGATGTTCTGCGCGTCATCGCCGGTGCCGTTGTAGACGGTTTCGCCAATGATGTTGGTGGCAAGATTGCCGTCGGCGCGCTTCACGGGTTCCGTCGGAGCGGCGTTCATGTCGACAGGCTTTTGCGCGGTATCCGTCGTCGCAGGTGCTGTTGGCGCCGCAGTCGGAGCGGCAGGCGCAGGAGCGTAGGGTTTCGTGTCGAATTCAGCCTGCGCAGTCAACTCTTCCTTGGTGGTCCGGGCAACCAGCCAGCGGTCGCCGTTCTTTTCGGCCCATTGCAGTTTGTCATAGTCGAACGCGACATTTTTCGTGCCTACACCCAGAAAGCCGCCCACGCCTATGATGACGGATTTCGCCTGCCCATCCTTGTCGAAGACGACGTCAGTGACTTTGCCGATATTCTCGGCATCATCGGCGGTGCCGTTGTAGACGGATTCGCCGATGATGTTGGTGACGATGCTGCCCTCTGCGCGCACTGGAGCGGCGCCTGGCTGCTGAACGGCAGGACCGGTCGCTGGCGCCGGGGCTGTCGTGCTCTGCGCGTAGGCCCCGGTCGCGACCAGCGCTGCGAGTGCGGTCGTGGCTAAGAGGTTGCGGGTCATGATGTTCTCTCCTCGTGCCTGATTTCGTGCACGCCACGCATCGTCGCTAAAGGCGATCGGACGCGGCGTCTTTTACAGCTTCACAACGTCGTGAGCATGCTGTTGTTCCGACAAAAAGCGCGGGGCATCCGTGCCAGAATCACCGGGCGATGTGCCTTGGCCGCAGAGCAAGCCGAGCGAATGTCGATTGCTCTCGAGCGGAACCTTTCCCGCTTCGCCGCGTTTCAGCCTGCGGCTGGGTCTGTCCCGGTCCAACCATGGTCGAATAACGGAGCGGGGCATGAAATTTGCAGCGGTGCTGAACCGGGAAGGTGGCACCTTGCGCACAACCGACATTGCCGCTTTCTCCGATAGGATGCATCGGGCGCTGGAGACGGCAGGTCACTCTCTCAGCATCGAGATTGTCGCCGGCAAGGATGTAGTGGAAACGCTCGACAGCGTGGCTTCACGTCGCACTATCGATGTCGTGCTGGCCGGTGGCGGCGACGGGACCATTTCCGCCGCGGCTGCCCGGCTAATGGGCACGAAGAAGGCGCTCGCCATATTGCCGGCAGGTACCATGAACCTGTTCGCGCGCGGGCTGGGTATTCCCCAGACGCTCGATGCCGCGCTTGAATCTTTCGCCGACGGCGAAATCATTGCGGTCGACATGGCGACTGCCAACGGCAGGCCCTTCATCCACCAGTTCTCGATCGGCATACATGCGAAGCTGGTGCAACTGCGCCAAAAGATGGAGTTTGGTTCACGCCTGGGGAAAATCCGCGCCTCGGCCAAGGCGGCCTGGGCCACGATCAACAATCCACCGGCGATGAACGTGACGCTCAGCATCGGCGACGCCGAGATGGCGGCCCGCATTACCGGCATCGGCATCACCAACAATCTGTTCGGCGAAGGCCACTTGCCATATGCCGACAACCCGGCAGGCGGCGTGCTTGGCGTCTATATCACGGTGGCGCAACAGCGCGCCGAACTGGTCAAATTCTTCTTCAATATGGCGCGCGGCAAATGGCGCGACAACGAACATGTCGAAATTCATCAGGCGAACAAGACGGTCCTGAAAATCCATTCGGGGAGCAGCAAGTTTCGCGCCGTGATGGATGGAGAACTGGTCCGTCTCGACCGTGAAACGACGATCGAAATCCACCCTGGCGCACTGAATGTCCTGGTGCCGGCCAGCGTCGCCGAGGCAAAGGCTGCCTGATGCGATCTCTAGCGATGAAGCCCGAAAATCTAGCCGCTCGGCGCACTTCCTTGCTCTGTCGCCGGCGTCTTGACAATTTCACCATAGATCTCGGCGATGCCCCAGGCGGCGAAGGCCAGCAACAGTGCGGCAATCAAAATGCGCAGGCCGTGCCAGCCCCATCGCCCCTGACGCGCTTTGTTTTCGGGAATGATCTTGGGCATGGTCGGTCCTTATCTCGTTTTGCACCAGGTGACGCGTCTGGCACAATATGGTCAGGTAACGGTTCCTCGCTAGGATGGTTCCGGGCCGACGAAGACGGCGCGCCGGCGAGGACGAAGACCGGGCATTGGGGACTTGGGTGAATAGCAAGGCCAAGATAGTGCCGGATTTGCCGGCCGAAGTTGCGTGCGCGGTCGAGGACGAGGACCGGCTGGCCGTGCTGCATGGGCTGGAGATACTGGATACTGCGGCCGACCCGGATTTCGACCGCATCAGCAGTCTTGCCGCGGCGGTGATGCAGGTGCCGATCGCCACTGTCACCCTCCTCGACCATGGGCGGCAATGGTTCAAATCCTGCTTCGGTTTGGACAAGACCGCACCCGCGACCGACACGTCCTTCTGCGCCCATGCGATTGCCGCCGGCCACGAACCGATGGTGGTCACGGATGCAACGACGGATCCCCGTTTCAAGGCCAACCCGCTGGTCACTGGCAAGCACCATGTACGCTTCTATGCCGGCGCGCCGATAATCGTGGCTGGTGCCCGCATCGGCGCGCTGTGCGTGCTCGACAGCAAGCCTCATCCCTTTCCATCCCGCGCCGAGCTCGACCAGTTGAAGGCGCTCGCCGACCTCGCCGCCAGCCTGTTCATCTTGAAGGACGCGACCCGCAGCGGCGCCATCGCCGAGGCTGCACTCGTGCGCGAGGAAAAACGACGCGCCATCGCGCTCGACGCGGCGTCGCTCGCCAGCTGGGCGTGGGACATCCGTACCGACGTCATCGAATGCGACACCTTGCTGACAGAGCTGTTCAACCTGCCGCGCTCAAACCGGCTGCGGGCACGCGACATCCTCACCGCCATCGATCCGCGCGACGTCTACCAGACCGAGACCCGCTTTCGCGATGCCTTGACCGGTAGCGACGACTATTTCGGCGAATACCGGGTGATGGGCATTCATCCGCCACGCTGGCTCGCCACGCGTGGCCGCGTCATCGAGCGAGACGGCGACGGCAAGCCGACGCTGATCTTCGGCGTCAACTACGACATATCGGAGCGCAAGCTTGGCGACGAACGTCAACGGCTGCTGCTGCGTGAGCTCAACCACCGCGTCAAGAACACGCTGGCGACGGTCCAGGCACTGGCGACGCAGACCGTGCGCCATGCCCGCCAGCCGAGCGAATTCCTCGAAGCCTTCGGTGCCAGGCTTCAAGCCCTGGGCATCGCCCACAACCTATTGTCCGACCGCGAGTGGCGTGGCATCGGCATCCGTGAACTCGTCCAGATCGAGGTCAGGCCCTTCGACACGGCCAAACAGGCGCGCCTGACGATCTCCGGCGACGATTTGCTGCTGTCGCCCGACCAGGCCGTAGGGCTCGGCCTGATCCTGCATGAACTGGGTAGCAATGCACTGCAGTACGGATCGCTGTCGGTGGTATCAGGCAGGATTGATCTCGGCTGGAGGAAGCAAGGCAGAAAGGGCGCCCAACGCCTTGTGCTGACCTGGCGCGAAAGCGGCGGCCCGCAAGTCGTCCCGCCTGAGCGGCACGGCTTCGGCTCGATCCTCATCCGCCGCAGCCTTGCCAAGGTCATTGCCAGCGAAGTGACCCACGAGTTCCGACCGGAAGGTGTGTTTGCCGAGATATCGATGCCGCTGGAGGATCTGTCGAAGTAACAGGCCACAATCCCGAAAAGTGGAAGCCGATTTCGGGAAAGATCATGGTCGACAGAAAAACGACCCTATTTCCGCTCGCTCTCGTCCGGATCGTCGGGTTTCACATTCTCGCGGTAGATCGCGTAAGCCGCGAGCGCTACGGCCGGACCCAGAATGAACCCGAGACCGCCTTTTTCCTTGAGCAGCGTCGGCAGCACGGCGAGCGCGGCGGCGATGCCAATTGCTTTCATGTCGGCGTTGCGGCGTTGCGCCCGGCGTCGGGCGCGCGAGCCTGCGGATAGCTGGTAAATCAGCAGAATCAGCCCGGCAAGCACCAAGAAGGCGGCGCCAAAGCCCAGTGCGGCGGCAAGCGACCCGTAGCGCGTCGCCGCCCAGATATAGGCTGCGCCGACCAGAAAACCGAGACCACAGAGCGCGGCCGTCAGAGCCAGCCCATAGACGATTGCCGCCGTGCGCGCCCGGCGCACGGCGGCAACGGCTTCGCCCGACGCCAAGCCGGAAATCAGGGATGCGAGCATTCCCATCAGGGGATGCGACTAGCGACGCGCGAGGAGCGCGAAAAGGAAACCGACGCCGGCAGCGATCGCCAATGACGTCACCGGTTTCTCACGCACGCTTGCCATCATTTGTGCTTCGATATCCTTGGCGTTGCTGCGCAGGCTGTCAAAGGCTGCTTCGCCTTGCGCACGCAGCTGCTCGACGCCTTCCGTGGCTGCACGACGCGCGGTGCCATAGCCATGCTCGCCGGTCTTGGCCAACTGCTTGGTGAGCTTGTCGATATCGGCCTTCAGCTGCCTGATATCGGCTTCGAGGTCCGCATTTGCACGGGCATCGCTTGCGGTCTTTCCTGCGGCAGTTGCCATCGCTTAACTCCCTGTGATTGCTCGATTTCAAACGCACCGCATGTCTCAAGGTTCCGACACCGGGGACAAACTAGCCGAAAACGCATCGGCGCGCACCTCGTCCGCCGACAAGGCAAAAGGCGCCTCGTCAGATCAGCGGCCGGCGCGCCTCGCCTAACCCTTCCCAGCCGGCCAGCCGCTTTAGCCCTTCAGCGTCGATGACTTCGCAGCCGCCGTCGCGCCAGGCGATCAGCTTGCGATCCATCAGTTGGCGGATCGTCTTGTTGGTATGAACCAGCGACAGGCCGAGCGTGTCGGCGATGTGTTGTTGAGTGATCGGTATCTGGATGGAGTGCTTGCCGTTCAGCCCGACGACCTTGGCCCGGACCGTGGCACCGTTATCGACAGCGAGTTGCCCTTTTTGAATTTGCTGACGAAGGCCAGTTCCTGTTTTTCGAACTCGCGGAAAACCGGCAACGGCCGCAACGGGCAGTTCTCGCAGCTATATTGGTGGGTAGAGGGGAGCGACTGCTTTGCGCTGAAAAGCCGCTCTTCGGACGAACTGCATTTCAACGCGTTGCAAGGATTGAGGTTCCGCCGCCGGCCACATGTCTTTTTTAAATGACAGCACGCCAATTAGTGATCATGACTTAATGCGTTTCAAGGAGACATCGCCTGTGCCCACATTGCTTGACGGATTGCGGATTCTCGTTCTGGAGGATGAATTTCTCATCGCCATGGATGTCGAGCAGCTTTGCCGTGACCACGGCGCCGGTGAAGTGGTGATCGCCCGCGATCTGACCGAGGTCGATGGCCGCGAGGTCGCCACACAGTTCGATGCAGCCATTGTCGATCTCATGGTGGCCGGTGCCTCGACACTCGATTTCGCTTCGGGGCTGCGCGCGGCAGGCGTACCTTTCGTATTTGCGACGGGCTATTCGGATGCCGATGAAATCAAGGCAGCCTTTCCAGGCGTCAGGCTGGTCGGCAAACCCTATTCGGGTGAAGACCTGGTGCAAGCGGTGGCGGCGGCCTGCGGACGTGCCTTTTCCGATTGAAACAATATCCCGACCTTGCGGATTGCGGCTGGCGATCGCAGGTCAACTGGCCGGCGTGCCCGTGACCTGGGCAGAAATCGCATCCGGACCATACTCGTCTTCGCCTGATATTTTCAGAATCTCCTGCAAGCGTGTGCGGGCCCGGCTGACCCGGCTCTTGATCGTCCCGACCGCGCATCCGCAGATCTCGGCGGCCTCTTCGTAGGAGAAACCCGACGCACCAATAAGGATGATGGCTTCGCGCTGGTCCTCTGGCAATTGTTCGAGGGCGCCGCGAAAATCCTTCAGGTCGAGCTGGCCATGCTGGGCCGGATGAACGGAAAGCCTGGCCGTCATGATACCGTCGCTGTCTTGCACCTCGCGCCCGCGTTTGCGCATCTGCGAATAGAATTCATTGCGCAAGATGGTGAAAAGCCATGCTTTGAGGTTGGTACCGGGCTGGAAGCTCTCATGCTTGTCCCACGCCTTGACCAGCGTTTCCTGGACAAGATCGTCCGCTTTGTCGGCATTCTGCGTCAGCGACACAGCAAAAGCGCGCAAGCTCGGGATCGCCCCAAGCAGATCGGTCTTGAAGCCTTGGGAGACCGCTGCCATGCCTCAGTCCTTCTTCTGCGCAGGTTCGGCCTGTTCCAGTTGGCTGAGCAACCGGGCGAAGCGATCCGGCACATCGTCAGAGACCAGTTCGTCGTAATATTGTTTGAGTTTGCGTCCGATTTCGGAGTTCGGCCCAAGCGCGTCACCGGAACCGTTCCGGCGCCTGCCCGCGGCGCCAGCCAGAATATCTTTCGTCATATCCTTCATTTTGCCCTTATATTCCAGAAACCAAGCCGCTCACAACGGACTCGACAACGCAAGCGGCCCCCTCTCGTCTGGTTGCCCCATTCCAAACGCTCTCTTCCCGCATTAGTTCCATCAGGGCCGGGAACTTTTTCTCAGGACCGGCGTTGTTTGACTGGGCTTGCAATCGGCTCGATCTGCCATCTATGCAACCACGTCATTCTGAGGGAGACGTACTATCATGAGCTTATCTGCCACCATCGCACCACACCTGCCGTTCCTGCGCCGCTTCTCGCGGGCCGTTTCCGGATCGCAGGAAAGTGGCGACGCCATGGTCGCCGCGATGCTCGAAGCCATCATAGCCGATATCGACATCTTCCCTGAGGCATCGAGCGACCGTATCGCACTGTACAAGGTTTTCGCCAAGCTGTTCACATCGGTCGCCATCCGCGTCCCGCAGGAGCACGCGCAATCGGCGTGGGAACAGCGGGCCGCCGCCAATCTGAATGCGATTGCGCCGCTTCCCCGTCAGGCCTTCCTGCTCGTCGCCGTCGAAGGTTTCAGCGAGGACGAGGCGGCAGAGATACTCGATGTCGGCGACCAGGAATTTTCGGAGCTGCTGGCGCAGGCTAGCAGCGAGATTTCTCGCCAGGTGGCCACCGACGTACTGATCATCGAGGATGAACCGCTGATCGCAATGGACATAGAGGAAATGGTCGAGAGCCTCGGGCACCGCGTCGTCGGAACGGCGCGTACCCATGACGAGGCGGTGACGATGTTCGGCAAGACACGACCGAAGATGGTGCTGGCCGACATTCAGCTTGCCGACGGCAGTTCGGGTATCGAGGCGGTGAACGAGATCCTGTCGTCGACGTCGGTGCCGGTGATCTTCATCACCGCCTTTCCCGAGCGTCTGTTGACCGGCGAACGTCCCGAGCCGGCCTTTCTGGTCACCAAGCCGTTCAATCCCGACATGGTCAAGGCGCTGATCAGCCAGGCGCTGTTCTTCGATCGCCAGGCGAAAGCCGCCGCATAGTCGGGAATTGAGGAGTGGATGAATTGAAGAATTGACGAACCCGAGGCGGTAGCCTCGCTCGCCGATTTTCTCCATATCTTCAATTCATCAATTCTCCAATTCGTGCCGCCTGATGCACGCATCGGGCGGCAACGGCAAATTTCCCCGCGCCCCCAGCTCCGAACGATTTGCAAGCATCGTCTTTTTCGGCAAAGGGTGGAACAAACCGCATCTACCCACGTTTTCATCGCACCATTCGAAGGAGATGGATCATGCTTTACTGGGCGCTCGTATTTCTCGTCGTGGCAATCATCGCCGGCGCGCTTGGTTTCGGCGGTATCGCCGGTACATCTGCTGGCATAGCGCAGATATTGTTTTTCATCTTTCTCGCTTTCCTGATCATTTCGCTTCTTGCGGGTCTTTTCAGACGGGCGTGAGGACCGAGCGATCATCGAGCGAACACTGGAAGCCGCACCCCTCAAACGGTTTCCAGTCACCGCCGGGCGGTATCCTTCAAAGGGCACCGTCCGGCGGACCGCTTTTGGGGGCTCATTTCGGGAAATCTCCTGTGGAACCCATTCAACAGTGAGCCGTTCAGCCTGAGTTGGGTGGACAGGTTGGTCGATGCGTTCCAGAATCGGAAATAGAGAGGACGATGTGCAAAGCGATGAGGTCATCGCCTTGCATCCTGCCGAAAACGGCATGCAGCTTGGTCGGGCTCTTCTCCACGCTTTGCACAATGCAGGCATTTCCGTTCTCTATCAGGATCGCGAGATGAGGACCGTATGGGCGCGCAACATGCGTGCGCCCTGGGTCTCCGATACCGCCGACAGCAATGGCATCCTGCCGGCGGCGCAAGCAGACCGGATTGGCGCGGCCAAACGCGACGTCATTGCATCCGGCAACCCGCAACATCTCGAGATCAGCGTTCCCGCCGAGGATGGCATCCGCTGGTTTCAAGTCTGGATCGATGCCGACCACGGCGATGGCGGCACGGTGCAAGGCGTCGTCACCACGATGGTCGAGACGACCGAGCAGAAACGCCGCGAGCAGACCCTCACGACGCTGTTGCGTGAAGTCAGTCATCGCTCGAAGAATCTGCTGGCGATCATTCAAAGCATAGCCACCCAGACCGGGCGCTACTCCGACGGCATCGGCGATTTCCTGACACGCTTCCGCGGCCGGCTGCAATCACTGGCTTCATCCCAGGATCTCGTGACCTCCTCCAATTGGCGGGGCGCCGCACTTCGCGAACTGGTGTCGGGCCAGGTTGGCCGCTACGGCGGGGATCCGGTTCGCAGCCTGCGTTTTCAGGGGGCAAACCCCTATCTCAATCCCAACGCTGCCCTGCATATCGGCCTCGCCATGCATGAACTCGCCGTCAACTCGGTGAGCTATGGCGCCCTGTCGCGGCCGAATGGGTTTGTCGAGGTTACAGCCAGCCTGACTCCCGACGACACCGGGACCTCCCTGTCTCTGACGTGGGCCGAGACAATCGGAGCCAACGACAACCAGCGTAGCGAGAAGCGCTTCGGCAGCGTCGCACTCGAACGGGTCGTGCCGGCATCGCTGAACGGCACGGCGACGCTCGAAATCGCGGCCGATCGCCTTGAATACCGCCTTGTTGTTCCGCATGGCAATTTCGAGACGGAATGAGCGACCGGCGTTTGCCGGATCCTTAACCGGCTGTTCACCATAAACGTCGATGCTGTTTTTCCGAGATACCGCTGGAACCCGTTGTATCGCCGGACATTTCCGCAGCATGGTGCGGGAGGAATGCCTTGACCGTTGCCGACATGAACAGACTGGAACAGGCGGCTCGTATCTCCATGGGCGAGTTTGAAGATTCCGAGGCGTCCGTGCCGATGCCTCCTATCCCTCAGGCCTCACAGCGCCTTCTCGCCTTAAGTCTGGCTGCGGTCATACTCGCAGTCGTGCTCTTCCAACTGGCCTACTGATAGTCGGCGCCCCGCGCGCCATGCCCTTCATCCTAATGGGTCGCGAAGCCTGCCGTCCAGAACTTTGCCGAGTGAGGACCGTTACTGTGGCAAGAGTGATTCGGGACCGCTGACCGATGCGTCGATGGTCAGGAGCAGGCTCGGCATATCGGGCCTTTCGGTCGGTCCGGCTCCGGAAGACGATTATGGCCAGATCGTCTGGAATGTGCGTTTCGACGGCACTGTCGATGCTTCCCTGGCTATTCCAGCGTCGCGATAGCGTCGAACATGGTACGCCCAGAAAAAGACTCTCTTCACCAACAATAGATTGCAGCAGCAAAGGCCGCCGTTTCATGCTAAATGGTAGCTGGAGCTTGCTAAAGTGGGACACAAAGTGAGGAGTGACTCTATGCGGAAGATGATTATTGCCATGGTTGCGGTAGTGGCGGTCAGTGGCTGCACCTCGACCGAACAGGACGTGGTTGGCGGCGGCTTGATTGGCGCCGGTGTCGGCGGCTTGGTCGGCGGCGGCAAGGGCGCGCTGATCGGCGCGGCCGTGGGTGCCGGTTCCGGCCTGCTGGTGCGCAACCTGCGCAATGGCTATTGCCAGTATCGCGATCATCGCGGCCGGATCTACACGGCTCGCTGCAACTAGTTCGGCGATAATCGAAACGTTGATCCGGAGACCGGTCCGCCGGCCTCCGGATTTTCGTTGTTTGGATGGTTGACTCTGCGCCTGGCGATCGCGCTCAGTTCGCCAGGGGGATTCTGATTTCCACGTTCAGCCCATTGGCCCGGTAATCGCGATGGATCGTGCCGCGCAATTCGCGCGTGACGTTAAGGTCTATCAGCTTGGTGCCGAATCCGGTCTTGGCAGGCGCTTCGAGTTTCTTCTGACCGGTTTCGCGCCAGTTGAGAGCCAGCGTCCTGTCACGCCCGCGTCCTTCGAGCGACCAGTCCACTTTCAGCGCCCAGTCCCCCTTGAGCGAATTGGCCGAATTGCCGGCTTCGCCGTATTTCAGCGCATTCGTCGCCAGTTCGTGAAAGATCAAGCCGAGCGCTTGCGTCGTGTTTTCGTCGAGCAGCACCTGCGGCCCTGACAACAGCCCTTCGGGCAGCTCCTTGCCGAACACCTGGCCAAGCTCGATGCGCAAGAGATCGGCAAGATCGGCCTTTTGCCAGCGCGAGCGCGTCAGCATGTCCTGGGACGCCGCCATCGCCTGGAGCCGGGCCGAGAAGGATGAGGAAAACTCATTGACGTCCGTGGCCCGCGAAGCCGTCTGGCGCGCGATCGCCAGCACCCTGGTGATCGAATTCTTGATGCGATGCTTCATCTCCTGCAGCATCAGGTCTTTTTCGAGCAGGCTCTTTTCCGTCGTCTCGTGCAAGCGCGCCGCCGCCTCATAGGCGCGCTCCTGGTAACGCGCGACCAGCGCGATGGCGCCCGCCAACAACAGGCCGAACAGCCCCAGCATCACCGGAATGGCGCGCGACGAAGGCTGCGAGAAGGCGCTCGTCGGCCGGAACAAAACAGTCCATGGCCGCCCGGCCACAACGATCTTGCGGGTGACCAGCAGCCTGTCGCCGAAGGTCGAAGCCGGTGGCGTTTCCGACCGGAACAGCAGATTGTCGCCGTTCACCGCGCCGTCGCCGTCGTAGATTTCCGTGTTGACCGGCAGCAGCGGCGATCGACTGAGCGCGGTCTGGAACAGATCGCTGGTTCGAAAAGCCGCATAAAGAAAACCCGCCGTGGAGGATCTAGGCACATCGATGGCATCGGGTGCCGTTTCGACATTGAGCCGCACGAAGACGAGGAAGCCGGTGAACGTCTGCGCGGCACCCGTCTCCTGGCCCAGTTGCACCAGCCCGCTGGCGTGCTGCTGGTCATCCAACATCGCCTTTTCAATCGCTGCGCGCCGCACCGGTTCACTGAACATGTCGTAGCCGATGCTGGCCTGGTTGGACGGGTCCAGCGGTTCGAACAGCACGACGGGGGTGCGCCAGGGCTGCGTGGTGTCGGGATAGATTGGATGGTTGACGCCATGGTCGTACTGCATATCGCGTTCGACCGCCGTCTCGTCTCCAGCCTTTGCCAGCCTGAGATAGCCGATGCCGCGCAAGCCGGCAAAATTTCTGTCGACATCGAGCGCTTTGAAGAACGCGTTGAACTCGGCGCCGGAAATATCGCCGTTGCGGGCATCGAACAGGGCCTGTGTCGAGCGTAGCAGCGACAAATGCAGGTCGATGCGGCTCTCGATCCGGTTGAGCGCGTCGTCGGCAGTCGCTTCGAACTTGATGCGGGCGGCCTCTTGCGTCGCGAAATAGGCGAACCCCGCCATCGTCATGCTGATCAGCGCGACGGCGATGAACGCGACGGTTGGAAAAAGCTTCTTCAACGGATGATGCGGTCCATGAGCATGTCGAGCCTTTTATGGGGAAGTCGCCGTGCCAATACAATGGCAAGGACAAGCCATCCTGACGGCTGGCACATCGGATGGTCCGGACCCGGCACATTCCTCGGGTCAGGCGGCATCGCTACCGGCAAGCCTCAAGCGGCGATCTTCAGCGCGCCCGGTCCAGGAATGGCACCAGGCGGGCATTTGCCCAAAATGATCATGCCGAGCACCTCATCCTGGGTCACGTCCGTAGTGCGGGCGGTGCCGACGACCTGGCCGTTCTTCATGACGCAGACCCGATCGGCAAGGTCGAACACATCGTGGATGTCGTGGCTGATCAGGAAGATGCTGATGCCGTCGGATTTGAGCTGCTTGACCAGTTCGCCGACCTGCGCCGTCTCCTGCGGGCCAAGCGCCGCCGTCGGCTCGTCCATGATCAGGATGCGCGCGTTGAACAGGATAGCGCGCGCGATCGCCACCGACTGCCGCTGGCCGCCCGACAGCTTGATCACTGGCTCCTTGAAGCGCTGGAAGCGCGGATTGAGCCGGCCCATCACCTTACGCGCCTCGGCCTCCATGGCAACGTCGTCGAGCGTACCCCAGGCGGTCATCAGCTCCCGTCCGAGGAACAGATTGGCTGCGGCGTCGACATTGTCGGCCAACGCCAGTGTCTGATAGATCGTCTCTATGCCGTATTTCTTGGCGTCGCGCGGATTGGAGATAGCTGCCTCCTCGCCGTTGACGAAGATCTGGCCCGCATCGCGTTTGTAAGCGCCGGACAGGATCTTGATCAATGTCGACTTGCCGGCGCCGTTGTGGCCAAGCAGCGCCACGACCTCGCCGGGAAAAAGATCGATCGAGGCGTCGTCGACGGCGCGGATGCCGCCGAACGCAATTGAGATGTTGCGCATGTCGATCAGCGCGGTGTCCGCGGGGTCGATTTTGTCAGCCATGATCGTTTCTCCCGATAGTTCCTGCTTGAGCATGATCTCTGGACAAACGATTTCCGTTTGTCCGAGAAAACCGTTTTCACTTCTCGGGATCATGCTCAGACCCGCTTGCGATAGACGGTATCGAGCCAGACGGCGATGACCAGCACGGCGCCAACGACGATGCTCTGCAGCGGCGAGTCGATGCCAAGCAGCACCATGCCGGACTGCAGCGACTGCATGAGCAGCGCGCCGAGCATGGCGCCGAGCACCGTTCCGGAGCCGCCGGCAAGCGAGGTGCCGCCGATGACGGCGGCGGCGATCACCAGCAACTCGTCCAACGTGCCCAGCGCATTGGTCGCCGCGTTGAGGCGGGCCGACGAGATCGCCGCGCTGATCGCGGCCAGCACGCCCATGATCATGAACACCTTCATAGTCACCCAGCGCGTGTTGATGCCGGCGAGATTGGCGGCCTCCGGATTGCCGCCGATTGCAAAGACGTAGCGACCGAAACGGGTGCGCCTGGTGATGAAAGTCATGACGATGCCGACCGCGACCGCCATCAGCACCGGTATGGCGACGCCGTGGGCGATGAACAGCCCACCTTCGGGAATGGTGATGCCGTTCTGCTGCGCATACTGGCGCACGATGCCGATTGGCCACGGATAGGAATTAGCGATCCAGACGGCCCCAAGGATGGCCGCACAGGTGACCACGCCGAGGAAGATCTCCGCCCAGACGGGCCGCAGTGGAAAGTTGAACCGTTTGCGCTGCGAGCGGCCGTTGAGCAGCGCGAAAGCGACAGCCACGCAAGCGACGACGCCGATGATCCAGCTGGCGGTGGCGCCGACCGAGCCCCGCGGCCCGCCGCCCATCAGCTGGAAGGTGGCGTCAAGCGGCGCGACCGTGCGCCCGTTGGTGATCAGCCATGCCATGCCGCGCCAAACCAAAAGACCGCCCAGCGTCACGATAAAGGCAGGAACCTCAAGATAGGCGATGATGAAGCCCTGGAAGGCGCCGATCGCAAGGCCGAGCACCACACCGGCGGCCAGGGCGATGATCCAGAGCCAGGGATTTCCAAGTTGGAAGCCGATGACACGAATGAGGAATTCGGCTTGCGCCACGCCCATGATCATACCGATCACGCCTTCGACGGAACCAACCGAAAGGTCGATGTTGCGCATGACGATGACCAGCACCATGCCGGTTGCCATGATCGCGACCGAGGAGGTCTGCACCGACAGGTTCCAGAGATTGCGCGGCGTCAGGAAAAGTCCGCCCGACAAGATGTGAATGCCAACCCAGATGACCAGCAACGCACCAACCATGCCAAGCATGCGCGTATCGAGTTCGGTTGCCTTGAGGAAGCGTCCGACAGTGCTCAGTTCGGACGCACGCGCCTGGTCTGCGGGGGTATTTGCAGCAGGTAGGTTGGACGTCGTGTCGGTCATGATTTCCTCCCAACCGGCGGGCCGTCTGACGCGAATACCGGAACCAGCCTAGAAGCTATCCGCGTGATGCGGAAACACAAATCTTTTTGAGAAAACGCCGCGGCTTTTGGGCCGCGGCGTTGAGAATGCAGAGAGAGCCCAGCTTTAGTTGCAGGCTGCGACGGTGCCGGCGGCGACGCCCGCGCAGACCTCGTCCTTCTTGATCCAGCCGGCGTCGATGACGACGTTGAGATTGTCCTTGGTGATGGCAACCGGGGTCAGGAACAGCGACTTGACAGTATTGCCGCCCGGCGTCGTGAAGTCCTTGGCGCCGGCAATGTCGCCCGTCTTCTTGCCATCGGCAAGCTGCGAGGCGATCTCGGCGGCGTTCTTGCCGAGTTCGCGCGCGTCNTGCGGTTCAGCGCGGCGTGGTCGCCGTCCTGACCCGAGACCGGCACGGTGCCGGCCAACCCTTGAGCCGTCAGCGCCGCCACGACGCCGCCGGCGGTGCCGTCATTGGCCGCGACCACGGCATCGACCTTGTTGTCGTTGGCGGTCAGGAACTGTTCCATGTTCTTCTGGGCATTGGCTGGCAGCCAGCCGTCCGTATAGGCCTCGCCGACATTCTTGATCTTGCCGCTGTCGATGGCTTCCTTGAGCACTTCCATCGAGCCCGCGAACAGGAAGTCGGCATTCGGATCGGCACCCGAGCCCTTGATGAAGACATAGTTGCCTTCCGGCTTGACCTTGAACACTTCGCGGGCCTGCATGCGGCCGACTTCCTTGTTGTCGAAGGTCAGATAGAAGACGTCCTTGTTCTCGATCAGCCGGTCATAGCCGACGACCGGAATGCCTTCGTCCAGCGCCTTCTGTACCGCCGGGCCGATAGCCGAGGCATCCTGCGCCAGGATGATCAGCGAATTGGCGCCCTGCGAGATCAGGCTCTCGACATCGGTAAGCTGCTTGCCGGGATTGGACTGCGCGTCGGCGGAGATGTACTTGTCGCCGGCTGCCTCGATCGCCGTCTTCATGGCGGCCTCGTCGGTCTTCCAGCGCTCTTCCTGGAAGTTGGACCACGAAACGCCGATGACCTTGTCCTTCGCCTGCGCGACTGACGCGAGCGTCAGCGACATGGCGACACCCGCCAGGATGGCGGCTGTGAATCTTTTCATATTATCCTCCCTGCGCCGCGTATGGCGCGACCAAACTGACCCTAAGGCCGGCACAAAGGCTCTATTTTTTCGAGCCTCGAAAAAATACTGATCCAACACCCGAACGCTGTCAACATCGATTCTGAGGGATTTTGATGTGTCTGCGAATTTTTTTCGAGCTCCGGAATAAATAAATGACAGGCCGGGCGGCTTCTGCCAGTATTTGACAGCGTTGCCGACAGCGTTCGAGGGGACGGAGAACCGCGGCGACCGGGAGGACTTGAACAGACATGTCGGTCGGAATCCGCCACGACGATTTGCGCCGGCGCAACCGGGCGATGGTGATCGCCGCTGTCCGCCGCGCCAGACAGCCTTCACGCACCGAGATCGCCGCAACCACGGGCCTCAGCCACTCGACCATATCGGCGATCTCCTCCGACCTGATCGGTGAAGGCATCCTGACAGAAAGCAAGCCAAGCGAGGCCGGCTCGCTCAAACGTGGCCGGCCCCAGGTCGGGCTCAGCCTCAACCCGGAAGCGGCAGCGGTGATGACCGTGGTGCTGTCGCTGAATTTTCTCTCCGTCGCCGTCATCGACTATGCGGGCCAGGTGATATCAGAGGAACAGCGCCGGCTGGACACGTTGACCATAGCGCGCGACGCGCTGATCGGCGAATGCACGGCAATCGTGCGGCGTCGTTTCGAAGATCCCGATCTTGACGTTCACAGGATCGCCCGCATCGCGCTGGCGATCCAGGGCATCACCGACACCCGTGCTCGCGCCATGCTGTGGTCGCCAATCACGCCGCACACCGATATCGCCTTCGCCGACATCCTCGAAGACGAGTTCGGCATCCCCGCCACCATGGAGAACGACTGCAACATGATGGCGATCGCGCTGCGCTGGCGCGATCCCGATCGCTACCGCAACGATTTCATCGCCATCCTTTTGTCGCACGGCATCGGCATGGGCCTGGTGCTGAAAGGCGAATTGTTCACCGGCACCCACTCGTCGGGCGGCGAGTTCGGTCATATGATCCATCGGCCGAACGGCGCGCTCTGCCGCTGCGGACGGCGCGGCTGCGTCGAGGCCTATGCCGGCAACTACGCCATCTGGCGCAATGCAAGGCAATTGGGTGAGGACGCGGAACCCGTCGCCGATGTCAGCGACGCCGACATGCGCTCGCTGGCGGCTGTGGCCCGCGAAAGTGACGGGCCCGAACGGGAGGCCTATCGCAAGGCCGGCGAAGCCCTCGGCTACGGTCTCGGCAGCCTTTTCGCGCTGATCGATCCGGCGCCCGTCGCCATGGTCGGCGTCAGCGCCGCCGCCTTCGACCTGATCGAGCCGGCATTGCGCAAGGCCATCGCCCAGACCGCCGGCGGCCAGCATTCCGAATGGATTTCCTTCGAGGCCGAGCCGAACGAACTGCCGCTGATCCGCGAAGGCTGCGCCATGCGGGCACTGACCTTCGTCGACCAGGAGATTTTTGCGCCAGGTGTGCTGGCGAGAGGGAGCGCCGGAAAGAGTGTCGCGTGAGACCAGGGTCAAAAGCCAATAATTGTGAACAGCCGAGTTCGACGCTAGGCGGAAGTTAGCACGTCCTCGGTTGAACTCTCACAGCCAAGTCCCTTGCAGTCATTGCTGCGCCGATCGATTGCGCGGTCCGCGACATCTACCGCTCCGTGAAAGCGCGAGCGAAGGAATCGCGCATTGGCCGTGCGAGATACTCGAAAAAGCTCCGGTCGCCAGTACTTATGAACGCTTCTACCGGCATTCCAGGATAGAGCTGCTCCGCTTTCACGCCGGGCGGCAAGGCGGAGGCAATTTTCAGCTTCGCGCGGAAATACGCTTCATGCGTAACCTGGTCGATGAGCCGGTCTGCGGAAACCTGTGTCACGATGGCTGAAATCTCAGGCGTGAGCCGCATGTTCAACGCTGATAGTCGCAGTCTTGCCGGCTGGCCGACACGAACCTGGTCGATGTCTTTCGGCGGCAGCCGTGCATCGACGACCAGACCCGATGTCGTAGGCAGAATCTCCATGATCTTCTCGCCGGGGGCAATCACGCTGCCCTTGGAATTATAGGTGGACGACACCACGATGCCCGCTGCCGGTGCCTTGATCGTCGTCCGCCGCAGCACTGCCTCGGACGCCCGCATCTGTTCGTCGATGTCGGCCAGCGAAGACCGTACCTCGTCGAGCTTCGTCAGGGCTTCCTCCACGCGTTGCGTGGTCAGGCGCTCGATTTGCTCCTGGGCTTCGACGATCTGGGTGTTGGCCGCTGCAAGATTTGCCTCCAGCGCCCCTGCCTGCCCGACGAGATCGGCTTCGCTGCGCAAAAGCTGCGAATATTCAGTGCGATTGGTGAGGCCTTTGTCCAGCAGATTGGTCTTGATGCCGAGCTCTTTCTTCACCACTTCGGCCTGTTGCTGGACGGCCAGTTTCTGGGCTTGCAATCCGACGACAGACTGGCGATGCATGGCAACCCGCTGCGCGAGGATCGATTGTTCCGATCGAAACCGGGCGAGCCTGGCATTGAATTCCTTCTGCTGTTCTCGAACCAGAATCTCGAAATCGTCCTGGAACGGTGCTGGCGCGGCCCCCGTGATTGGCGCAAGCTGGTCCAATCCGTCGCGTTCCGCCTCCAGCCGCGAGGCGCTCGCCTTCAACGCGATCGACTGTCTCGTCAGCCGGTTGAGCTCGGCTTGCGCGGCCGTTCTATCCAGCAGGATCAGATCCTGGGCCTGCTGCACGCGATCGCCTTCATGGGCGAGCAACGCTTGAATGATACCGCCCTCAGGATGCTGAATGAGGATGTTTCCGCCTGTCGCCGAGATTGTGCCTTGCGTGATGACCGCGCCGGACAACGGTGCACTGACCGCCCAATAGCCAAAACAACCTATCAATATCGCTGTTGCCGCATATCCGGCGAAAGCCACCCGCCGGATGTCGGTGCGCGCTTTGCCTTCCCAGACGAGACTCTGTGCTGCCATCTTCTAGGATCCAAAGCGGACGTTATGAGGGGTGCTGCGGATCGTCGTTACAAAGGACCCTGTCACCGCCATGCTGCGCTTCGGGGGAAGGCCGATGCCGGCGATCGGCTGCCGCAACACGTCGCCGCTTGGACCGAAGGCTTCGATCACTCCACTGCGCAGAAGCATCACGCGGTCGCAGGCTGCGGCGACCGAAGGGCGGTGCGTTATCACGATCGTCGTAACGCCCGCTCCTTTCGCCGCGGCAAGCACGTCTTCGAGCGCGGCTTCGCCGCTGCCGTCGAGATGTGTGCTGGGCTCATCCAGCACAAGAATACGCGGATTGCCGTAAAAGGCGCGCGCCAGCCCGATCCTTTGGCGTTCGCCGCCCGACAGTGTTCTGTCCGACGGACCTATTCCGGTCTGGTAGCCATCGCGCAGCGCCAGTATCAGTTCATGCGCCTGGGCACGTTTTGCCGCTTCGACGATAGAGGCGTCACTTGCATCAGGTTCAAAGCGGGCGACATTTTCCGCGATTGATCCGGGAAAGAGCTCCACCTCCTGAGCGAGATATCCGATATGACGGCCAAGCTGCTTCTCGTCCCAGTTTCTGAGGTCGGCGCCGTTTATCCTGACGCAGCCGCTGGTCGCTTGGATCGCACCGACAAGCAATCTTGCCAGGGTGGACTTGCCGGCCCCGCTTGGACCTATTATCGCAACCGCTTCGCCGGCGCCGATCTGGAAGTTCAGTCGCTTGATGATGGGTTCGGTGCCGGGCGTGGCGTTCGGAGCGACAAGGATCAGCCCCTGCACGACAATTTCGCCCGACGGATCCGGCAAGGTCAGTTTTCGCGCGTGTGCCGGATGGGCGGAAAGCGCCTTGTCCAACCGCTTCCACGATCGTCTGGCGTCGACGATCTGCCGCCATGAACCGATCAGTTGATCGAGCGGCTGCAGCGCGCGGGACGACACCAGGGAAGACGCGAAGATCATCCCTGCCGTCATCTTCCCTTGCAGCACGAGCCATGCTCCAACGCCCAGTATCGCCAGCTGAAGGATCATGCGTACGGCTCGCGATGTTCCGCTGAAGATCGCGTTGGCCGTGGACGAACGGTCATGAAGAACTAGCGCCTCCGCCACGTGCCTGCCCCAGACGCGCGCGGCGTTTTGGACCATACCCATAGCGAGCAGCGTCTCCGCGTTGCGGGCAAAGGCCTGCTCCGACAGGCTGGCGACAGCCGAACGTTCCGCGGACAAAGCGTCGTTCCTGCCGACGGCGAGCTGATTTGCCAGGACCAGCGTAAGCAACAGCGCAACCCCTGCCAGCGTAAGCCAAAACAGAAAGGGATGGATGAGGTACAGCAGGGTGAGGAAGAAGGGAGCAAACGGCAGGTCGAACAAGACCGCCACGCTGCGTGACCTGATGAAGGCGCATATCGAGGCAAGGTCGCGCAGTGGAGACATGGCTGCGCCGCCGGCGTACTTGGCTTCAAGCGAGACGGCGAATGTCCTCGCACCCAGTCTGTCGTCGACAGTGGCTGCAACGCGCTGCGTGTAGATGGAGCGGACCGCATCGAGGAGACCGAGAAAGGCTAGCGCGAGAACCGCGATAGCCGACAGGTAGAACAGCGTCTCGACGCGGTAGGAAGGCAGGACGCGGTCATAGACCTGCAACAGATAAAGGGGGATCACCAACAGCAGGATGTTGATGAGGAACGAGAAAGCACCGACATCGGCGATGGCGCGCCTGAAAACTGCCCGCAAACTGGACTCTCCAATCATCCCCGCGCTCCCTGACGGCTAATGGCCTCAAACATGAAGCCGCCGCTTAGACCGAGTGGTCGCTTGCCATGTCCAAGGGTTGGTCCAGCGTATAGGCGTGGATATAGTCGATTTTCATCTCCGCTGGAGTAGCCAGATGGTCAGGAGGCTGGCCGGCAATGCCGCCCACCGCGAGATTGGCCAGTATGTACATGGGGTCGTGCATGTCGGACGGCGTCGCCGCTTGGGCGACCTTCACACCGTCATAGGTCCAGACAAGCTCATCCTTTGTCCAGAGCAGGCCATAGGTGTGGAAACCGTCAGTGTCCGCAACGTTCACGGTGGACGAAACCTTCGTGTGCTCTCCCGTCTCATTGGTGTGCGCTGTCATGAAAAGCGTGTTCGGATCCTGACCGCGCGTTTCGACGACGTCCAGCTCCGGCGGCCACGATCCGTCTTCCGGAAGCAGCCAGAAGGCCGGCCAGGCTCCGGCCGTTTCGGGCAGGTCCGCCCGCATTTCGAAATAGCCGTAGGTTTGCGCGAAGGTGTCGTGGGTCGTCAGTATCCCCGATGTGTATTCGTAGTTGTTGATCAGAGGCTTGATGTCCTCCGGCGCCTGCGCGGCGGTGATGGTGAGGACGCCGTTTTCAACGCTGAACGGGTGGACGGAACTCGTCGGCCCGTAATTGGCGTCGATATACCATTGCAACTCGCCATTGCTGCTCAATGTGCTGCCGTTCGGCGCGCCCCACGAGAAATTGGAATTCCACGTGCCGTCCTGCCCGTCCCGAAGGCTCAGCGTGTTGAATTCGTCGGAGAAGGACAGCGTCATTCCGGACTTGTCTATCGGCAGTTCGAACTGGGTGGGCTGCAACTTGTCGATGGTCGTATTCTTGAACACCAGGATCTCGTCAGATCCGAGGTTCAGCATCACGTTCGATTCCACCTGAACCATCTGCGAACGGACGGCGTCGAACGAAGTGAAGTCATAGCCGTTAAGGCGCACCACATCGGTCGCACCGAAATCGAAGATAAGATCGCTCCCATTTCCTTTGGAGATGGCGAAAGTGTCGGCGCCGTCACCGCCGATCAGGACATCATTTCCCTTGCCGCCATCCAGCGTCTGATGACCCGACCCGCCCTTGATGATGTTGTCCAACGCATTTCCGAACGCATATCGATTGGCGCCGGTAACGACCAGGTTCTCGAAATTGTCGGGGAGCTTGTAGCTCATCCAGGTGTCGATCGTGTCGATCCCGGCCCCGGGATCTTCGACCGCCTTATTGTTGGTGGAATAGAGGTGATAGTAGTCATCGCCGGCGCCACCGTACATCGTGACATAGACGCCGGTGTCTCCCCAGAAGGAGTCGTTGCCTGAAGTGCCATGCAGTTCGGCCCCGGCTCCGGTTGCCGAGAACCAATGACTGGACGCGCCGGTGTAGGGAAGAGGAATACCTTTGGCGTTTAAGACCGTGCTCATCAGAAATCCTTCCTCTTTAGTGTCCGACCTGGTCAAATCATTCGGCGCAGCGTCCGGCGACCGCTTTCAAAGCAACGTTGCAACGAACGAGATCGTTCCCGCGGAATCATCATCAGATCCAAGATCGTATTGACTATTCGGAGCACATACAATCAATAAAGAAGAGGGAAACTCGCTCTTAGTCGGATGCAATTTTTAATAAAATTGCGAATTTATGCGAAACCACATCCTCTAGCGGGCACATAGCCATATTAGTTCAAATTGTTTCTTGAGGCGCGCGACTTTGATCGGAGGTCTGCGGGCAAGATAGCAATGTGACCAACTAAAGTGTCACGGGCCGTGCTTCCTGCGGCCAGCCTGGCAGAAAAGCGAATTGGGAGATCGGAAGGCAATCGCCAGCCAGTCAAGGTACGCGCGAGCCCGCGACCGCGAAGGGCAGTTTAGACTTCGATGCCGCCTGCTTGAATGTCTGCCATCGCGTGGCCATTGGCGACGACCTGCTGATCGAATTTGAACCTTGGTTCCGATCTATCGGCTAGTCTTCCCTGATCGCGTAGCCTGCGCCCCGAATGGTGCGGATGACGTCGGGCATGCGGCCGTTGTTGACGGCTTTGCGCAGCCGCCCGACATGCACGTCTACCGTGCGTTCGTCGATGTAGATCGTTTCGCCCCAGACGTTGTCGAGCAGCTGGCTGCGCGAGAACACGCGGCCGGGATGGCGCATCATGAATTCGAGCAGGCGGAATTCGGTCGGCCCGAGCCGGATCTCGCTCTTCTTGCGATAGACCCGGTGCGATTCTCGATCGAGCACGATGTCGCCGACCTTCAGCACGCTGGACAGCAGTTCCGGCTTGGCACGGCGCAGCAGCGCCTTGACCCTGGCCATGAACTCCGGTGTCGAAAACGGCTTTACCAGATAATCGTCGGCGCCGGTCGAGAGGCCCCGCACGCGATCGCTCTCCTCGCCGCGCGCGGTCAGCATGATGATCGGCAGCCGCTCGGTCTCGGGACGCATTCGCAGGCGCCGGCAGAGTTCGATGCCGGAGACCGCCGGTACCATCCAGTCGAGCACCAGAAGGTCAGGCACGTTCTCCTGCAGCCGGATCTCGGCCTCGTCGCCGCGCGTCACGACCTCGACCTGATAGCCCTCGGACTCCAGATTGTAACGGAGCAGCACGCCTAGCGGCTCCTCGTCCTCCACCACCATGATGCGTGGCGCGATCATCGGCTGGTTACCCCTGTCGTCATGCCGCGGGCGCGGACATTGTCGTCTCGTCCTGTTTCGGACGATTGGCCGGCAGCTGCGTGCCGGTCAAAACATAATAGGCATTTTCCGCGATGTTGGTGACATGGTCGCCGATGCGCTCGAGGTTCTTGGCGCAGAACAAAAGATGCGTGCACGCGGTGATGTTGCGCGGGTCTTCCATCATATAGGTGAGAAGCTCGCGGAACACGGAGGTGTATTTGACGTCGATGCGTTCGTCGTCGGCACGCAGTTTCGCCAGCGCGGCGGCGTCACGCGCCGCATATTCCTCGATGACGCCCTGCACCTGGATCAGCACCAGTTGTGCCATTCCATCGATCGAGTGCGAAAGGTCGCGCGGCGTGACGCTGAGGCCGACAGTGCCGACACGCTTGGCGATGTTCTTGGCAAGGTCGCCGATGCGTTCGAGATCGCCGGCCATGCGGATAGAACCGACGACATGGCGCAGATCATCGGCCATCGGCTGCCGCTTGGCGATCAGCGTGATTGCGCGGTCGTCGAGCTCGCGCTGGCGCGCGTCCATGATCGCATCATCGGAGACGACGCGCTGTGCCAAGGCGTTGTCGGAATTCAAGAGCGCCTTGGTCGCACCGCCGACCATCGAGCTGGCGAGATCGCCCATGTCGCTGATGAGCTTGCTGATCTGACCGAGATCCTCGTCGAAAGAAGCGACTGTATGTTCGCTCATGATCCTGTTCCTCGTATGCCTGAGCTCAGCCGAAGCGGCCGGTGATGTAGTCCTGCGTGCGCTTCTCGCGGGGCGACGTGAATATCCTCTCCGTGCGGTCGAACTCGACCAGCTCGCCCAGATACATGAAGGCCGTCTGCTTCGATACGCGCGCCGCCTGCTGCATGTTGTGGGTGACGATGACGATCGTGTAATCGGCTTGCAACTCGTCGATGAGCTCCTCGATCTTGGCGGTCGACAGCGGGTCGAGCGCCGAAGCGGGCTCGTCGAGCAGGATGACTTCCGGCTTCACCGCTACGGTGCGGGCGATGCAGAGCCGCTGCTGCTGACCGCCGGAGAGGCTGAGGCCGCTGGCGTCAAGCTTGTCCTTGACCTCGGTCCAGAGTGCCGCGCGCTTCAGCGCCTGCTCGACGCGGCCGTCCATCTCCGACTTGTTCAGCTTCTCGTAGAGCCTGATGCCGAACGCGATGTTTTCATAGATCGACATCGGAAATGGCGTCGGCTTCTGGAACACCATGCCGATCTTGGTGCGCAGCAGGTTGAGGTCCTGCGAGCGGTCGAGAACGTTCTGGCCGTCGAGCAGCACCTGACCTTCGGCCGTCTGCTTGGGATAGAGCTCGTAGATGCGGTTGAAGACGCGCAGCAGCGTCGACTTCCCGCAGCCCGAAGGCCCGATGAAGGCGGTGACGCTGCGCTCCGGCAAGGACAGCGTAATGTCCTTCAGCGCCTTCGACTGGCCGTAGTAGAAGTTGAGGTTCTTGACCTCGATCTTGGCCTTGGCGGTGGCCTCGGCGGCGATCGTCATGTCTGGAGACAACATCTGGCTCATTTGTCCTCTCTGCGTCCGGTCAGGCTGCGCGCAACGATGCTGAGCGCAAGAACCGTCAATGTGATGATGAGTGCGCCGGTCCATGCCAGTTGCTGCCATTCCTCGTAGGGGCTGAGAGCGAACTGGAAGATGGTGACAGGCAGGCTGGCCATCGGCGCGTTGAGATTGCTCGACCAGAACTGGTTGTTGAGCGCCGTGAAGAGCAGTGGTGCCGTCTCGCCGGAGATACGGGCGATCGACAGCAATATGCCGGTGACAATGCCCGATAGCGCGGCGCGGTAGGCGACCGACTTGATGACCACCCAGCGCGGTGCGCCGATCGCGGTGCCGGCTTCGCGCAAGGCGTTCGGCACCAAATTGAGCATGTCTTCGGTGGTGCGTACCACCACCGGAATGACGAGGATGGTGAGCGCGACAGCACCGGCGATTGCCGAGAAATGCCCCATCGGCCGCACCATAAGTTCGTAGACGAACAGGCCGATGATGATCGACGGCGCCGACAGCAGGATGTCGTTGATGAAGCGCACCACGGTGGTCAGCCTGGAAAAGCGACCGTATTCGGCCATGTAGGTGCCGGCCAGCACTCCGATCGGCGTGCCGACGATGACGGCGATGATCGTCATGACCACGCTGCCATAGATGGCGTTGAGCAGGCCGCCGGCGTCGCCGGGAGGCGGCGTCATCTGCGTGAAGACGTCAAGGGACAGGCCGGCCGCGCCCTTGTAGACCAGCGCGCCGAGGATGAGCGCCAGCCAGGCAAGTCCGATGCCCGCCGCGGTGACACACAGCGTCATCATCACGGCATTCTTCCTCTTGCGGCTCTGGTGAAGCGATGTGGCTGTCGACATCGGTCAGGCTCCGGTGCGGGCGTCGATGCGCATCAGCATGTAGCGGGCGATGGCAAGGATCAGGAAGGTGATGACGAACAGGATCAGGCCGAGCGCCACCAGCGAAGAGGTGTAGAGGTCGCCGACGGCTTCGGTGAACTCATTGGCGATGGTCGCGGAGATCGTCGTTGCCGGCGCGAACAGCGAGGTTGAGATGCGGTGCGCGTTTCCGATGACGAAGGTGACCGCCATGGTTTCGCCCAGCGCGCGGCCAAGGCCGAGCATGACGCCGCCCATGATGCCGATCCTCGTGTAGGGAATGACGACGCGGCGGGTCACTTCCCAGGTCGTGCAGCCGATGCCGTAGGCCGATTCCTTTAGCACCGGCGGTACCGTGTCGAAGACGTCCTTGGTGATCGAGGTGATGAAGGGCAGCACCATGATGGCGAGGATCAGCGACGAGGTCAGCAGGCCGATGCCATAGGGCGGACCGGCAAACAGGCTGCCAAGGCCGGGAATGCCGTGGAACACGCCGATGATGAAGGGCTGCACGGTCGTCTGCAGGAACGGCGCCAGCACGAACAGGCCCCAGATGCCGTAAATGATCGAGGGGATGCCGGCCAGCAGTTCCACCGCCATGCCGATCGGCCGCCGCAGCGGGCGCGGGCAAAGCTCGGTGAGAAAGATGGCGATGCCGATGCCGAGCGGCACGGCGATCAGGATGGCGATGGCCGACGTGATGATGGTGCCGTAGATCGGTGCCAGCGCGCCGAATTTCTCCGTCACCGGATTCCAGCTTTCGCTGGTCAGGAAAGAGAAGCCGAAGGTCGACAGGGCTTGCCAGGATCCGGCAAACAGCGAGATCGCGACGCCGCCAAGCAGGACCAGCACCAATATGGCGGCGGCCCGAGTCATCCCGTGGAAGATTGCGTCGGTCAGCGCGAATCGTCTGACGATCGCGTCGCGCGAACCTCGAATGGCTGGCAAGGCTTCCTGGACAGCGCTCATGTGAAGCTCGGCTCTTTGAGTTGAGGGAAAGGAGCGCCGCGCTGCGGCGCTCCTTCGAAGGATGTTACTCGCCTGCGAAGACCGGCTTCCCGTCGGCCTGGATGTCGGCCTTCCAGGAGGTCTTGATCAAGTCGACGACGCTGTCGGGGATCGAGACATAGTCGAGCGCCTTGGCGGTATCCTTGCCGTCCTTGTAGGCCCAGGCGAAGAACTTCAGCGCTTCGCCGGTGGCGGCGGCATCGTTGGGAACCTTGTGGATCAGCACCCAGGTCGAAGCAGCGATCGGCCAGCTGGTGTCGCCGGGTTCGTTGGTGATGATGACGTTGAAGTTCTTCGCGCCTTTGAAATCGGCATTCGAAGCAGCCGCGCCGAAGGATTCGAGCGACGGCTCGACGACCTTGCCGGCGGCATTCACCAGCTTGGAGTAGGAAAGGCTATTCTGCTTGGCATAGGCATACTCGACGTAGCCGATGCCGCCGTCGGTCTGCTTGACGGTATTGGCAACGCCTTCGCTGCCCTTGGCGCCGACGCCAGTTGGCCATTCGACGGCTGTGTCCGAACCGACCTTGTCCTTCCAGTCAGGCGACAGCTTGACCAGATAGTTAGTGAAGTTGAAGGTCGTGCCCGAGCCGTCCGAGCGATGCACGACGGCAATCGCGGTGGACGGCAGGGTCAGGTTCGGGTTCAGCGCCTTGATCGCCGCATCATCCCAGGTGGTGATGGCGCCGAGGTAGATCTGGGCCAGGGTCGCGCCGTCAAGAACAAGTTCGCCCGGCTTGATGCCGGTCAGGTTGACGATCGGCACGATGCCGCCCATCACCATCGGGAACTGCACGAGGCCGTTCTTTTCCAGGTCGGCGTCGGACATTGGCTTGTCGGTGGCGCCGAAGGTCACGGTCTTGGCGATGACCTGCTTGATGCCGCCGCCCGAACCGATCGACTGGTAATTGAGGCCGACGCCGGTGTCTTTCTTGTAGGTGTCGGCCCATTTGGCGAACACCGGATAGATGAAGGTCGAGCCGGCGCCGGAAAGATCAGCTGCCATTGCCGTGGAAAGGGTGAAAGTGGACGCCGTAGCCATTGCGATCGCAACGGCCGCCGAGCGGATGAAATGTCTCATGTGGCCTGCTCCTGTTCGGAAGATGGTCTCTCGGCGCCATTCCTCTCGGCGCCCGCTGAGGCCAATAGCCTTCGATTATTACAGTCGCATGACAGTTTGATGTCACCCCGGTAACGCATGATCGGGATGAACAAATTGTGGCCTGACCAGCACTCCTGATGGAGCTCGGCTTTGTCCTCGAAATCAGGGACTTGCTGCGTTTGGCCCGAGGCTGGCCGGCGTTTTGGGATTAGCCGGCCTTATAAAAAAAGCCGGACGGGAGCGCGTTGCTCGCGGCCACGATGTCGTGGCCGGGCCATCGCCGAAAAACAGGGTCCGTTGGGGTAGGTTGACGCTGTTCCATGCTGGCGGTCGCTGCTCCCGCCCGTAACTGGGAAGAGCGGAATTCGAATATGGCCATTGTCTTGATCAGGCACAGTTTTGATATGGTGCGATCGCGCCATAGTGCTGCGCGTGGGACGCGTCGCGAATCTTTGCCTGGTTCTCGCGAACCGGCACGGCGAGAACCCCTTACCCGGCGTTGCGCTGAACTTGGCGGCTGGCGCCCATCCAGCGCTCGACCTTCTCGAGCAGGGCCCTGGGGCTGATCGGCTTGGACAGGTAGTCGTCCATGCCTGCCTCCAGGCAGCGTTCGCGATCGCCTTTCAGCGCATGCGCGGTGACGCCGACGATCGGCACATGAGTGCCGGTTTCTTCCTCCAGCCGGCGAATGGCGGCGGTCGCCTCCAACCCGTTCATCTCCGGCATCGAGACATCCATCAGGATCATGCACGGATTGAGCCGGCCGAAGGCGTCGAGCGCCTTGCGGCCATTGCCGACGATCTCGAAACCGAAACCGGTCTCGCCGAGAATCTGGGTGAACACCATCTGGTTCACCTCATTGTCTTCTGCCACCAGGATATCCAGCCTGTCGTCTCGACCCGTCGCGAGCAGCCGAGGGCGTAGCGAGGGAGGCTGCAGCAGCGCCCGCTGTTCTGCCGGCGCGGACGGCTGTGGTGGCACCATATCGCCCGAAGGGACGGTGCCTGCGAGCGGCAGGGCGTCGCTGCCGGTCGTGTTGTGGCGATGCCGCTGGATGGTTGCGACCAGCGTTTCCAGCAGCACCGATGAGCGCGCCGGCTTGATCAGTTGGGCATCGATGCCGAGATCGCGATAGCCGGTGTTGGCGAGCGACTGGTCGACCGAGGTCAGCATGATGATCGGCGTGCCGGCAAGGCCGGCGGTGTTGCGCACGATCCGCGCCATTTCGGCGCCGCTCATCTCAGGCATCTGGTAGTCGAGCACGACGCAATCGACCGGCACGCCATAGGCAGCGGCGGCGATCAGCACCTTGAGGCCCTCGGCGCCGCTCTCGGCCGCGCAGGAATCGAACGTCCACGATGTCATTTGTTCGGTCAGGATGGCTCTGTTGACCGCGTTGTCGTCGACGATCAGTACGCGCGCGCCGGTCACGTCGATCGGCATGATGCGTTGCCCGTCCTGCTGTCCGGCGCTCGGCAGCGTGACCGCAAACCAGAAGGTCGAGCCCTTGCCTTCGGCGCTCTCGACACCGATGTCGCCGCCCATCAGCTCGACGAGCCGCGAAGTGATGGCAAGGCCGAGGCCGGTTCCTTCGTGACGCCTCGTCGACGAGGTGTCGACCTGGCTGAATTTCTCGAACACCAGTTTCAGTTTTTCCTCGGGGATGCCGATGCCCGTATCGGTGACCGAGATGGTGAGCTTCGTTCCGGTCGCAACCCTCTCGCCTGTGACGTCGACCAGCACATGACCTTCGTCGGTGAATTTCACTGCATTGCCGAGCAAATTGGTGACAATCTGCCTGATGCGGCCGACATCGCCGACAAACAGGCTCTCGAGACGAGGCTCAACGCGCACGATGAGCTCGAGATCCTTCTCCTTGGCGCGTGTCGACACCAGTGTCGCCACATCCTCGATCGCCTCGGCAAGATTGAAGGGCGCCGGGTCGAGCACCAGCTGACCGGCGTCGATCTTGGAGAAGTCCAGGATGTCGTTGATGATGGTGAGCAGCGCGTTGCCCGATTTCACGATGATGTCGGTAAACGTCTTCTGCTTCGGGTCGAGATCCGATTTGGCCAAGAGTTCGGCCATGCCGAGCACGCCATTCATCGGCGTACGGATCTCGTGGCTCATATTGGCGAGAAATTCCGACTTGGCGCGGTCGGCGAGAACGGCGCGCTGCCGCGCCTCGCGCAGTTCGACCTCGCGCGTCTTCAACTCGGTGATATCGGTGGTCGAGCCGATCAGGTAGAGCGAGCCATCGGACGCGATCATCGCCCCCTTGCGCGCGAACTGATGCCGGACGCTGCCGTCGGCAAGCGTCACCGTCTCCTCGGCCTCCTGGGTCTCACCGGTGCGCAGCACCGCAAGGTCGCTGTCGACGAACGCTTCGCCGTCCGACCCGAATATCTCGATATCGGTCTTGCCGATCGCCTCGTCCTTGCCGAAGCCGGTGAGATCGCTCCAACCCTTGTTGACGTAGAACTGCCTGAGATCGGAGCGCTTGGCGTAGATCGATACCGGCACGTTGTCGATCAGGCTGCGGAACACCTCGTTCTCGCGCATGCTCTCTTCCAGCGCGCGCTCGCGCGCCTTGACATCCGTGATGTCGGTGCTGGAACCGACCAGATGCACCGATCCGTCCAGCGCCACCAACCGGCTCTTGCGCGTCATCAATTGTCGAACCGTGCCATCGCGATGGGTGACGGGTTCCTCGACCTCCTTGACGGTGCCTGTCACGGCGACTTGCGTGTCGTCATCGCTGTAGCCATCGGCGTCCTGCACTCCGAACAGCTGGCGGTCGGTGCGGCCAATGACATCCTCCTTGGCAAAACCGGTGATCGCGCACCAGGCCTTGTTGACGAACTCGATGCTCAGGTCCTGCGCCTTGATGAAGGCGGCGACCGGGAGCTCGTCCAGCACATGCCGGAACAGATCGATCTGGCGCATCGAGTCGCGCAACGCCGCCTCGCGGCTCTTGATCTCGGAGATGTCGACGCGAACACCGATGAATGTGCCATCGACGGTCCGCATGTCATAGACCTGATACCAGCGGCCATCGGGGTTGTGGCGCTCGAACGAGGAATTGGGCAAGCGGTAGCGGGCGAGGATCGCATCCAGCCAGCGATCGGGATCGTCGTCGTAGAGCTTGTCGACTTGCGGATCGCCGCTGCTGCGGAAATAGCCGTTGGCATGGCCGAGGACGAGCGCCTCGCGCAATGTGCAGCCGGGCTGCCATGCCGGCCTCAAGGCCGGAAGCGTATCGTGAATCTTGCGGTTGGCGAACACGAACCTGTCGTCACGATCATAGATGATGACGGCCGCCGGCAAGGATTCCAGCACGCTGGCGAGATGCTTGCGCGCATCCTCGGCTTCGGTCTCGCGGCGCTTCATGTCGGAAATGTCGAACAGGAAACCGGCAACGCAATTGCGGCCGCTGGCCATGCCGACGCGGCTTTTCCTGACGATGCGCGAACGGCTGGCGCCATCGGCCTCGAAATTTTCTTCCACTTCGTACGGGCGTCCGCTGGCAAGCACGTCCCGTTCGCTCTGCTCGAAAAGCGCCACAGCATTCGCCGGCAGGAAATCGCCGCCGGGCCTGCCGAGCATGGCTTGCGGCGTCTGGCCAAACAAAGCGGCGAACGCCTCGTTGACGAAAACGAAGCGCAGATGGTCGTCCTTGACGAAGATCGGATCCTTGACGGCATTGATCACTGCTTCGGCCAGTCGCGCTTTCTCCAGAGCGTCGGCAACCTCGGCCTCGCGATTCTTCATGTCGGTGACGTCGACATAGGAGATCAGCCGCTTGCCGCCGGCCAGCGGCGCCATCGATGATATCAGCGTGCGGCCGTCATTGCGCGGGAACTGCCGCGATCCGGCGGTGCCCGCCCTGATTTCCGCCTCGCGCTCGGCGATATGCCGCTGCCATGCCGCGTCTTCGGAACCAAACGGGTCAATGTCACGGCTGGCATCCATCAGGTCGCGGAAGCTGCAGCCGATCTCGGCACGCCGCGCGTCGATCTGCCAGAAATCGTAGAAGGCACGGTTGATGACTTCGGCGCGCATATCGGTATCGAGGACGAGGATGCCGATCGGCATCTGATCGACCATGGTGCGGAGATTGGCGAAGGTCTCGGCGACCTTGGCGTTGGCGCTCTCGATCTCGGCATCGCGGTGCTTGATTTCGGTGACCTCATAGTAGGTCAACAGGCGCTTGCCCCCGGACAGCGCTGTCACCGAGAACATCATCGTCCTGCCGTCGGCATGGGAAAACTCGCGAGGCGCTACGGAACCGGCGTGAATCTCCTCGATGCGGGTGGCGAGGTAGCGCCGCCATTGCGGTTCGTCGATGTCGCCGTAGATGCCGTTGCGGCGGTTGAGTTCCATCAACAGGCTGAACGGAGCGCCAACGGTCACGGCACCGTCGGGAATCCTGGAAAGGTCGCGATAGGCCTTGTTGACGATCAACGTGTCGAGCCTGGCGTCGAGAAGCACGACGCCCATGTGCATGGCGTCCATCGTCCGCTCGAGATCGATCAGATGCTGCTCGAGTTCGCCGCTCGCCGATGGTCCCTGCCGCGGGTTTTGGAAGGCACCGGCCAGTGCCGTGACATTGCGGCCGATGCCGCGATAACCGATGAATTTACCCTCGCCGTCGAACCTTGGAAAGCCTGATGTCAAAACCCAGCGGCAGTCGGCCCTGCCACCTTTCAGTTCATAGACGAAGTCGCGAAACGGCCGGTGCGCCTGCAGATCCTCCAGATGCGCGGCGCCGCTGCGGTCGCCGTTCAGAACCTGGTTGAGGAAGTCGAAGCGAAACCGGCCAAGCACGTTTGCCGGATCGAGGCCGGTGGCTGCCTGGTAGTTTTGCGAGAGCCAGGAGAAGCGCAGTTCGGCATCGATCTCCCAGACCCAGTCCGAACCGGCTTCGACCAGTTGGCGAAGCACGTCGACCGAATCCATACCAGTGGCGGGCGATGATGCATCGTCGCCACGCGCTGTGGGTTTGCGAGGCCCACGCATGCCGCGCGCGCCGGTTGTTTCGTCCGCTTCCGCCATGCAATCCCACCCCGACAACCCAAGGCCGAACCCTCCTCCGCGGTTCGTCGGCGGAATGTGCCCGATAAGCATTAACGATCCGCTAACCATAACGGATTCGTCGGACAAATTGGTCGACGCGAGTGCGTTGTTCCATCCGGTTGTCGGCGGGACTGAAGCCGTTATATAAGCGCTAGCAGGGGTAATGCTGATGTCTGGATGGATCGTGCCTTTTTTCATGGGGCTGGCGCTGCTTTTGGGCAGCGGCTGCTCGCGCAGTTATGATGGCACCGTCGTCATCCCGAGGCCGCTCGATGTCCGGCGATTCTGGGACCGGCCACCCCCGAATGTCGACTACGGGCCTTCCGAGGTCGAGAACAGTGCCTTTCCGGTGGCGCCACAACCGTCGAGGCGATTTTCCGACCGCAAAGTGATGACGCATGCCGCGCCGAGACGGCACCAGACGAGCCTGCCCGCGTCAGCCTCCCTGTCTACCCCGGCGAAGCCGCTGGTATGCAGGAACGTCAGCGAACCCGGCAAGAGAGCTCGCATGGTCTGCGACTAATGCATGTCGCCCAAAAGTGACCTCGGTTTTGGGAAAACGACATGCATAAAAACAAGACCTAAAGCGCGTCGCCTGAATCCGTTCAACCGCGACGCGCTTTAGATCGCTTTCAAACAACAAGCGATCGGCAAATAGCTTGGGCGAACTGCCTCACAGCGAGGCTGCACCCTTTTTCGGCTGTTTCGCACCGAGCTTGTCGAGTGCAAGACGAACCTGACGCAAATCGTCCTGCCAGCCATCATCGTCGTCCATCGGGCTCTCCGTGGCCGCCCGCTGCAGCCCGCGCGCCTCGGATTCGATCTCGCGCAGTTCAGCGATTTTCTGTTCGGTGGTCAGGGAGTCGTCTTCGACGATCTCCAGCACCCGCATTTCCCTGAACGTGGCCATGGCGTTTCTCCTGGCTGATGTCGATCACAACGCTGTGAACGCCTCTCTGTTCCGGATCGCAACAGGGTTCGCTGCAATAGCGTTTGACAGCCGCAAGCCTTGAAATTCACGCGGTATCTGATGGCCGCCGGCACCTCGGTGTAGGGCTCGCGCGTGTCGAGTGGGGCCATCTGGTCGGTTTCAAGGCTGGCGTTCGCTCAGCGCGTAGGGGTGGCAACGATCGTCGAAGGCCTGCGGCGCGAGGAGCCCGTGATAAACCGCCGTTGCCGCCGGTTGGTCTTGAAACCTTTGCCCCGTCTTCGGAGTTGAATGGCCTAAGGAGAACGCAGATGTCGATCCACTTCACGGTCTCGGACCTGACAAGAAATCTGTTTCACTCGCTGGGGCTGGAGCCAAGGCCTCTCAACCCCGAGCAAAGCCTGTTGCTGGAATGCTATCTGGCCGGCCGGGTTCCGGAGTCGGCTTGGAACGACTATGTCTTCGAAACGCCTGACCTTGCCTGGCATGCCGAAGCAAGGCGCAGCCACCACTAAGCCGGCATGGGATTAACTGTGCGCACCGCTACGGCACAGCGGCGTGCGCTGATTGCAGGCTCACTTGGGAGAAGAGAACTGCAACGTGAACACTTTGCCGGCAATTCCTTGCGCCAGCTTCGGCGAAAGCGTCAGCGGCAGACAGTTCTGCAAGGCCGTTGTTGCGGCGTCGACAAACGAGTTTTTCGCCTTGGCATCGCCTTCCACCTTGACGGCCGTCGGCCTCGGTGGGCCGATCAGCGTGCCGTCCCGCTTGAAGCTGAAGCTCAAGGTTACGCTGGCGGTTCCGGCGTCCGCCGGTGGTGTCCAGCATGCCTGGATCGCGGTCCCGACATCGTTCATGGTGTTGAGTTCAGCCGCATTTGAAGAATGAACGGCGCTCGCCAGCATCATGCCCGCAGCGGCAAGCCACCTCGCAACGCTATTCATCGCCAGCCCTCATCTCACGCCTGACCGACAATCCATGCCGGACTGCCAAAATGGATGGTAGGGCCAAAGCAAGCGATGACAATATCTGTCGGCAAAAAGTTGACGCCAAAAATGCGACACCGAGGCTCGTGTGGCCTGATCGCGGCTAGATCGCGCGGCGATGGCGCACGAAAGCAAAAAGGCCGGCGTTGCGCCGACCTTTCCTTCCACTCGGCGCCAGTACATCCGTGGTCGCGGGGTGAATTGCTGGCAGTAGACAGGGCTTTGGTTAACGAATCCCTAACCTTGGACCTTGGCCTGCGACTTCACATAGGCGATGTAACCGCGCACGTCGCCGGCCGGCTCGCTATAGGCATTGCCGAGCTTCTTCTCGATCGCCGCCACGTAGTCCTTCGCCCATTTGGGCAGGACGTAGTCGATGACGGCCAGGAATTCGAGTGTCGCCGCCAGGCGGATGTCGGCGATGGATGGATTCTTGCCGCCGATGAACGGCTTGCCGTCCCTGAAGAAGCTGTGAAAGACTTCCAGCGGCTCGGCGATCGCGGCCATCGCGGCCTTCTGGGCTTCGGACTTCTTGTCCGGGTGGGCATCGCTGTGACCGACCTCGCCGGCATATTGCGGAAAACCGAGTAACGGATAGGTGGCGCGCGCCACATAGGGGTAGAGCGTACCAACCAGGTAGAACATGGCGCTATCGATCATCGCCCGCTTGGCCGGCGCCTTCGGATAGAATTTCTCCAGCCCGTGCTTGTTGGAGAGATATTGCATGATCGCGCAGCTTTCCCACAACACGCCCCTGGGGAGGCCCTTGTCCTCGATCATCGGCGTTAAATGGGCGGGGTTTCGTGCCATGAATTCCGGTGAGCGGGTCTGACCCCAGGCATCGGTCTCGGCGGCATCCAGCCCGGCCGCGCGCGCAAATACCCGAACCGTCATGTTGTTGACGCTGGGCTTCAGCATGCTGAGCTTCACGCCAGGCCTCTTCGCCAGCTTCGCTTTGGCTCTAGGGGCGGCTTTTGCCGTCGCCTTGACGGCGGGCTTGGCAGTTGTCTTGGCCGCCGGCTTCGCCGCAGCTTTTGCAGTCGGCTTGGCGGCTGCTTTGGCCGCGGGTTTTCCGGCATTGTTCGTCGCTGTCTTGGCCATATGTTCCTCCCTCTGGTCTGTTCAGTATGGGTTCTTCGGTGCCCGGTCTTCCGACAAGGTTGCGCGGGAACGCTCGACGAGCGACTGGATCGCATCGGCGAGGTGCACTTCCGCGATGTTGTAGTCGCCGCGCGCGACACGCAGCCTGTGCGCCTCCATCAGCACGTCGGCATGGGTGAAGCCCGCCGGCGGCTCAAAGCGGTAGGAGGCCAGTTCGATCAGCAGGCCGAGCGGATCCTCGAAATAGATCGAATCCATGAAGCCGCGGTCCTTGACGCCGCTGTGCTTGATGGCGCGCGCGTCGAGCCGGGCGACCGCCTGCAGGAAAGTGACGCGCGACACCGAAAAGGCGATGTGGTGGACGCAACCCGGATCGGTCGGCGTGCGCCGTTTCTCCGGCACGCGGCTCTCATCGGTGAAGATAGTGATCAGCCGGCCGTCGCCCGGATCGAAATAGAGATGGCTTTCGCTCGCCTTGTCGAGGTTGGGCTGCTCGAAGATGAACGGCATGCCGAGCACGCCTTCCCAGAAATCAATCGAGGTCTGGCGCCCTGCGCCGACCAGCGTGATGTGATGAACGCCCTGCGATTGCAGTTTCTGCATTGGCCTTCTCCCCGTGGCATCGACCGCCCGTCCGGATCTGCCCGGCACCCGGCGTTCTCGGCGTCGGCGGAGCCGTGCCCCAGGATCCATGATGCGATGCTAAAGCAATCGGCCCTGCTGCGCCAGAAGCGACGAAAGTGGCGACGCAAAGGGTAATGCGGGCCGGCTAGCCGTCAGCACTTGCGCGGTGAGGAAGATTTGCGGGCCCCGCTGCGGGACTTGCCCGGCGTCGCCAGCACAGAAAGTAGCGTGCTGCGACCGGTATTGGCGCTACACGCTACGCATTTGGAGGTCGAAATCGGGATATCCAGCCGGTGCGGTCGAACGGAAAGGTGTACCCGACTTACGAACCGCTGCTGTTAACCGTCGTGCCGATATTCGTGAACATGCCGTTGAGCGAATTGCCCAGCGCGCCGGCGCCGGTGATGATCGCCAGCGCGATAAGAGCCGCGATTAGGCCATACTCGATCGCGGTCGCGCCAGACTCGTCCCCGGCGAAACGGTAGATTATTTTCCGCATTTCAATCTCCTGCGCTACTAAAGGCAGCACTAATATACCCCCTGCGAGTTGCGGGGCAGTTAAGGTTCTCGGTTGCGAGTCCGTTAATATTTGCCAGAGAAATGAAATGAAGACTGGAGCCGCGGGTGCCATCGAGCTCTTCAAGGTTGCGGCCACATGGTGGGGCGCTCGGGATGGAGCGACGGCATGCTGCAAAATTTATTGAAATCCTTGGTACGCCCAAGGGGAATCGAACCCCTGTTCCCGCCGTGAGAGGGCGGTGTCCTGACCGCTAGACGATGGGCGCGTTCAAGAACCGGCGATATAGGCTGACGGCTTGGAAAAAGCAACTGGGGTTCGGCCGCTTTAGCGCATTGCAGAAAAACCGGTCCCAGCGCTATCGTTTCGGCTCGATCAGGTCCCAGAGATTGCCGTGGGATCGGCGAAAACGGCCACCGTGCCGTAGGCCTCAAAGCGCGGCGCTTCGCGGAATTCGACGCCCTTCTCCAGCATCGCTGCATGGTCGCGGGCAAAATCGTCGGTTTCGAGGAACAGGAAGACCCGCCCGCCGGTCTGGTTGCCGATGCTTCTGCTCTGTGCCTCGTCGGAAGCCTCGGCCAGCAGCAGCTTGGCACCTTGTCCGTCGGCCGGCGCCACCGTGACCCAGCGCTTGCCGCCGCCGAGATCGATGTCCTCGATGAGCAGAAAGCCCAGCCGCTCGACATACCAGTCGATCGCCGCCTCATAATCGGCGACGACCAGGGCAACGGTCGCGACGCGGCGGTGTTCAGCGAACCCGGTTATGCCTGAGGCTTGCTGATCGTTACTGCCGCTCATTTGTTTCGGATCGCAAAGCGCCCGATCAGGCGGCGCTCGGTGATGTCGTAGACGAAGATCGTGCGGCTGCCGTCGGCTAGCTCGGCATCGACGGAGACTCGATTGCCGGACAGCGACTGGCTGATCACCTTGGCACCAACCGGCAGCACGATATCGCCGTTGATCGGTTCGCCGGCGGGGGTCTGGATATCGCCAGCCAGCGGCGGGTTCGCCGGCGGTGCGTTGCGCGCTTTGTAGACAAGGGCGCCGATCACCACCATAAGGGCGAGGAACAGCAGGCCGAGATTGATCCCGACGAAGCGGACGAGTTTCCTGCGCACCTTTTCGACCTCGGGGTCGAGCGGCTTTTCCTGGTCTTCCTCGGCGATGGCCATAGCAGAACATTCCGGAACGGTTTTCGATGAGCGCTCATAGCGAAGAGGCCCCTGAATTGATAGAGGCGGCGCCCACCGTGCTGGTGGCGGGCGCGGATGCGGCCGGTCAACGCCTCGACCAGTGGCTGGCGGCAAGCCTCGGCCGGGATATGTCGCGCAGCCGCGTGCAGATGCTGATCAGGCAGGGCGCGGTCAGCGTCGACGGCAAACCGGTCGACGAGACCAAGCGCAAGATGACGCCGGGTGAAAGCGTCTCGGTCGTCATGCCGGAGCCGGAACCGGCGGAGCCGCAAGGCGAAAACATCGCGCTCGATGTGCTCTATGAGGACGACGAACTGATCGTCATCAACAAGCCGGCGGGGCTTGTCGTGCATCCCGGCGCCGGCAACTGGACCGGCACGCTGGTCAATGCGCTGATCCATCACTGTGGCGACAGTCTTTCCGGCATCGGCGGCGTGCGCCGGCCCGGCATCGTGCACCGCCTCGACAAGGAGACCAGCGGCGTCATGGTGATCGCCAAGACCGACCGCGCCCACAAGTCGCTGTCCGAAGCCTTCGCCGATCACGGCCTGACCGGCGATCTCGAACGTGCCTATCTGGCACTGGTTTGGGGCATACCGCAGAGGCCGACCGGAAAGGTCGATGCGCCGCTCGGCCGCGCCGCCGATCGCGTGCGCCGTGCCGTGGTGCCGGAAGGACGCGACGATGCCCGCCATGCGGTTACCCACTTTGCCGTCCAGGAGCGCTTCGGCGAGACACAGCAGGAATTCGCCACGGCAAGTCTGGTCGAGTGCCGGCTCGAAACCGGCCGCACCCACCAGATCCGCGTCCACATGGCGCATATCGGCCATCCCGTGATCGGCGATCCAGACTATGGTCAGGCCTTCCGCACCAAGGCCAACCGGCTGCCCGAACCGCTGAAAAGTCAGGTCAAGACCTTTCCCCGGCAAGCTTTGCACGCCTGGCTCCTTGCATTTCGCCACCCGAGTACCCATCTAGCGATGAGGTTCGAAGCGCCTATACCGAGGGATATGGAGGAACTCGTATGCGGCTTTCGCAAGCTCTGAACCTGCTCCAGAAAACTTGAGCGGCGTTGTTCACTTCAGCGTGACACACTGTTTCGTGTTGAACAAATGCCTGTCTTTTCTGGTTTTGTTCCTGTATAACCACTGACGTCGCGAGCGAGCCGTTTGGTGCTCGCGTCATATGCCCGCCGCGTTTCGGGGGCATCACTCCAATAGAGAGGGGGCGCTATCATGGCCCAGTCATTACCCAGTATCGTTTCCGGCGAAGGCGGCCTCAGCCGCTACCTGGAAGAAATCCGTCGCTTTCCCATGCTGCAGCCGCAGGAAGAGTACATGCTCGCCAAGCGTTATGCCGAGCATGAAGACACCACGGCTGCGCACAAGCTCGTCACCAGCCACCTCAGGCTCGTCGCCAAGATCGCCATGGGCTATCGCGGCTACGGTTTGCCGATCGGCGAAGTGATTTCGGAAGGCAATGTCGGCCTGATGCAGGCCGTCAAGAAATTCGAACCGGAGCGTGGCTTCCGCCTCGCGACCTATGCCATGTGGTGGATCAAGGCCTCGATCCAGGAGTACATCCTGCGCTCGTGGAGCCTGGTCAAGATGGGCACGACCGCCAACCAGAAGCGCCTGTTCTTCAACCTGCGCAAGGTGAAGGGCAAGATCCAGGCGCTCGATGACGGCGACTTGAAGCCCGACCAGATCGCCGAGATCGCCACCAGGCTGAACGTTTCCGAAGCCGAAGTGGTGTCGATGAACCGCCGCCTGTCGGGCGACGCCTCGCTCAATGCCCCGATCCGGGCGAGCGAAGGTGAGTCCGGCGAATGGCAGGACTGGCTGGTCGACGACCACGAAAGCCAGGAAGAGATGCTGATCGAGCAGGACGAGTTGGAGAACCGGCGCGGCATGCTGTCGGGCGCCCTTGCCGTGCTCAACGAGCGCGAGCGGCGCATCTTCGAGGCCCGTCGCCTCGCCGAGGAGCCGCTGACGCTGGAAGAGCTGTCGTCCGAGTTCGACATCAGCCGCGAGCGCGTGCGCCAGATCGAGGTGCGTGCCTTTGAGAAGGTGCAGGATGCGGTCAAGGCCGCCGCCAAGCGTCAGACCCAGGCGCTGCGCACCATCGAAGCCCAACCGGCGGCGTAAAGCCAGTATCGGCAATGAAACAACGGCGGCGTCAGGAAACTGGTGCCGCCTTTTTTGTGTCTAACCTTTGCGCCGGCGATTGGCGAAAGCCAGGGCGACATCCGATCCCCCTTGCGGGGGAGATCGGCAATTTCACCGGCCGCGCCCGGCACAAAATACTTCTCACAGCCCATCCAGCGGAAACTTCAGGTACCGCCGGCCATTCGCCTCGGGCTCCGGCAGCCGTCCGCCATTCATGTTGACCTGCAGCGCATGCAGGATCAGCCTCGGCATCGGCAGCGTCCTGTCCCGAGCCTCGCGCAGGGCGACGAACTCGGCCTCGCTGCGGGCGGCGACGAGATGGGTGTTGGTCGCCTTCTGCGCCGCCACCGTGCTTTCCCACAAGGGCTCGCGGCCGCCGGGCTGATAGTCATGGCCGACGAAGACGCGCGTCTCGTCCGGCAGCGCCAGAATGTCCTGGATCGATCGCCAGAGCCGCCCGGCACTGCCGCCGGGAAAATCCGTCCTCGCCGTACCGCTGTCGGGCATGAACAGTGTATCGTGGACAAAGGCGGCATCGCCGACCACGTAGGTGATCGAGGCCAACGTGTGCCCGGGCGAGAACAGCACCTTGACCGGAAGCGTGCCGACCTGAAAGGTTTCGCCTTCGGCAAAAAGCCTGTCCCACTGTGAACCGTCGGCGGGAAAATCCGGCCAGTTGTAGATCGCCTTCCACAGTTTCTGGACGCCGACGACCCTGTCGCCGATCGCCGTCGGTGCGCCGGTCCTCTCTCTCAGATAGTGCGCCGCCGAGAAATGGTCGGCATGCGGATGGGTGTCGAGGATCCATTCGACGCTCAGCCCCTGCTCGCTGATGAAATCGAGCAGGACATCGGCATTCTTCGTTGCCGTGGCGCCGGATCTTTCGTCGAAATCGAGGATCGGATCGATGATGGCGCATCGCTTCGTCGCCTGGTCGGCGACGACATACTGAATGGCCCCAGTCGGCTTGTCGTAGAAGCCGCTGACCTGCGGCCTGGCCAAAGCTACGTCCAATTTCGGCTTCCCCACGCTTGGCCAGCAGGAACTATTTTCTCTGACGGCACCTGAAAGGAGCATGGTTGTCCGCTCGGGTGACCCAGTCAAGTATCATTTCGCTCGCAGCGACGAGAACGCCAAAAACTGTTCCGAAGCAATCAGGCGGATGGCTGCTTGGTCTTCCTCAGATAGGGCAGGATGGTCTCGTAAGCGCCGAAACGCTTGATCGCATCCTCGTTGGAAACGGCGGCGGTGATGATGACGTCCTCGCCCTGCTTCCAGTTCGCCGGCGTCGCCACCTGATGCTTGGCGGTCAGCTGCATGGAATCGACCGCGCGCAGAATCTCGTCGAAGTTGCGGCCCGTGGTCATCGGGTAGGTCAGCACCAGCTTGATCTTCTTGTCCGGTCCGATGACGTAGACCGAGCGCACCGTGGCGTTGTCGGCGGGCGTGCGGCCCTCCGACGTTTCGCCGGCACCGGCGGGCAGCATGTCATAGAGCTTGGCGACCTTGAGATCCTTGTCGCCGATCAGCGGATAGTGCACCGTTTGGCCGGTCGCCGTCTTGATGTCGGCCTGCCACTTGTCGTGGCTCGCAACCGGATCGACCGAAATGCCGATGATCTTGACGTTGCGCTTCTTGAACTCACCCTCAAGCCCGGCCATCGTGCCAAGCTCGGTCGTGCAGACCGGCGTGAAATTCTTCGGGTGGCTGAACAGGATCGCCCAGCCGTCACCGATCCATTCATGGAATTTGATCGTCCCTTGCGTGGTCTCGGCGGTGAAATCCGGCGCGATATCGTTGATACGAAGGCTCATGGAACATCTCCCCTGTAAACAGATTCCGCCAGAAGCAAGAGGCGGCAAACCATGGCCGCCATCACATGTCCACGCTCCGGCAATCGCCATCTTAGCGCAAAAATTGCGGCCGCGAGATAATATCAAACTCTTGTCGGCGGAAGTGCGAGAATTTTCATGCTGCCGGGGGCACCGCCAGCGGATGAGAGCTTTGGTTTGAACTCGAAGTGCGCGCTGCCTCAGGTCTTGTTGACCGCCAAGGTCGCCGTCAGGTCTTCCATCCGCTGCGCCAGCGCGCCAAGCGCATTGGTCAGCACGCTGTCGTTCTTGTCGGCCTTGGTCAGGGCGTCGTCGCGGGTCTTGCGCAAGGTCAGCACTTCGCTTTCCATGCCCTTGACGCGCTTCTGCAGCTCCGAGAGTTCGTCCATCACCATGATGCCGGCCATCACCGTCAGCCGCTGGTCGCCGATCTCGCCAAAGGAGTCCTTCAGATGCGAGACATAGCGGTCGAAACGTTCGGCAAGGTCGATCAGATGATCTTCCTGGCCTTCGTCGCAGGCCATCCGATACTGTTTGCCGTCGATGGAAACCGTGACTTGAGCCATGAGCCTACCTGTCCAGCCCCCTACCTGTCCAACACAGCGCGGATGGTTTCCATGGCGGTCACCAGCCGTCGCGAGACTTCCTTGTTGGCGTCTTCCAGCCGTTCGGCACGCGCTTCGGAATTGTCGAGTTCCTGTGCCAGCCGGGAGCGGTCGGCATTCATCCGCTGCACCTCGGCCTCGGCTTCCGAGTAATCGCGCTCATGCTCGAGCTTGGCCGCGACAGCGTTTTCCAGCCCCTCGATGGCCTTTCCCAGCCTGGCGATAACTTCCTTGAGTGTGGCTTCCCCGGTCATGGCCTTCTTCCTGTGCCCTGCCCATCACCGAATCGTTCGCGTTCAGAACGCGTTATTCAGGAAACATTAGGCACCGGGTGAAGGCAACGTCAACAAAGCTCTCGCGACTGTCCCCTGCTAACGCTAATGTAGACCCGCCGCCGGCATCACAAGGCCGGCAAATGTGCACCGATTTGTTGACTAAAAGCGCGCGCCTGCTATGTGTCGCGCACCCTTTTCAAGGGCTCTCCCAAGCCCCCAAACCCCCACTTCTGGAGGAATCATGACGTCGCGTGAACAACATGACCGGATGGCCAATGCGATCCGCTTTCTCTCCATGGATGCAGTCGAGAAGGCAAATTCCGGCCATCCCGGCCTGCCGATGGGTTGCGCCGACATCGCCACGGTGCTGTTCACGCGCTTCCTGAAATATGATCCCAAGGCCCCGCACTGGGCCGACCGCGATCGTTTCATCTTGTCGGCCGGCCATGGCTCGATGCTGCTCTATTCGCTGCTGCATCTGACTGGCTACGAAGACATGACCATCGACCAGATAAAGCACTTCCGCCAGTTGGGCTCGAAGACTGCTGGCCACCCCGAATACGGCCATGCCACCGGCATCGAGACGACGACCGGCCCGCTTGGCCAGGGCCTCGCCAATTCGGTCGGCTTCGCTCTCGGCGAGCGCATCATGAACGCCGCCTTCGGCAACGATCTCGTCGATCACTACACCTACGTGCTTGCTGGCGACGGCTGCCTGATGGAAGGCGTCTCCCAGGAAGCCATCGCGCTTGCCGGGCACCTCAAGCTCAACAAGCTGATCGTCTTCTGGGACAACAACAACATCTCGATCGACGGTCCGGTATCGCTGTCCGACAACACCGATCAGGTCGCCCGCTTCCAGGCCTCCGGCTGGAATGCCAGCCACATCGACGGCACCGACCCGGAAGCCATCGCCTATGCGATCGAAGCCGCCCGTCATTCCGACAAGCCGACGATGATCGCCTGCAAGACGACCATCGGCTTCGGCGCACCGACCAAGGCCGGCACCAACAAGGCGCACGGCTCACCGCTCGGCGCCGACGAGATCGCCGGCGCGCGCAAGTTCTTCAACTGGGATTCGCCGCCCTTCGAGATCCCGGCCGACATCCTCGACGCCTGGCGCACCGCCGGCAAGGCCGGCGTCAAGGCGCGCACCGACTGGGAAGGCCGCCTCGCCAAGGCCGACGCGAAGCTGCAGGCCGAGTTCGAGCGCCGCATCAGCGGCAAGCTGCCGTCTGATTTCGACGCCGTCATTGCCGATTACAAGAAGAAGCTCTCGGCCGACAAGCCGAAGGTCGCCACCCGCAAGTCGTCCGAGATGGCACTGGAAATTATCAACGGCGCCGTGCCCGAGACCATCGGCGGTTCCGCCGACCTGACCGGCTCCAACAACACCAAAACCAGCCAGACCAAGAACATCACATCAGACGATTATGGCCAGCGCTATGTCCACTTCGGCATCCGTGAGCACGGCATGGCGGCCGCGATCAACGGCCTGACGCTGCATGGCGGCCTCATCGCCTATGGCGGCACTTTCCTGTGCTTCTCCGACTATGCCCGTCCGTCGATGCGGCTGGCGTCGCTGATGGGCATCCGCTCGATCTTCGTCATGACCCATGACTCCATCGGTCTGGGCGAGGACGGCCCGACCCACCAGCCGGTCGAGCATCTGGCCGCATTGCGCGCCATCCCCAACCACAATGTCTTCCGCCCGGCCGACGCGGTGGAAACCGCCGAGTGCTGGCAGATCGCCCTCGCATCGGAAAAGACGCCGTCGACGCTGGCGCTGACCCGCCAGAACCTGCCGACGGTGCGCAACGAATTCGTTGCCAGGAACCTGAGCAGCCAGGGCGCCTATGAACTGGCCGCAGCCAGCGGCGAGGCGGCGGTGACGATCTTCGCCACCGGCTCCGAGGTCGAGATCGCGCTCGGTGCCCGCGACCTGCTTGAAAAGCATGGTCATCCCACACGCGTCGTCTCGGTGCCTTGCTTCGAGCTGTTTGACCAGCAGAGCGCCGACTATCGAAAGGCGACGATCGGCGACGCGCCGGTCAAGATGGCGATTGAAGCCAGCATCCGCCAGGGCTGGGATCATCTGATCGGCTCCGACGGCATCTTCATCGGCATGACCGGTTTCGGGGCTTCGGGCAGCATCGAACAGCTTTATCCGCATTTCGGCATCACCGCCGAAGCTGCGGCCAACGCGGCGGAAGCCCGCCTGCATGCCAAGTAGGTTGGTTCAAAGCCGGCGAAATCGCGCAAGGCGGTTTCGCCGGGCTGGCCCAACCTAATCGATTTAAATCCACATCGCTGCGGCTGGATTCTTTCCGCTTCCGCCGCTATGAAACTGCGGACCCATCGTCTGCCGTCCAGCTCCCAGGGAGAGAATAATGACCGTCAGAGTTGCCATCAACGGATTCGGCCGCATCGGCCGCAACATCCTGCGCGCCATCCATGAATCCGGCCGCAGGGACATAGACGTCGTCGCAGTCAACGACCTCGGCCCGGTCGAGACCAACGCGCACCTCTTGCGCTACGACAGCGTGCACGGCCGCTTCCCGCATGAAGTCTCGGTGTCCGGCGACCAGATCACCGTCGGCAAGGAGACGTTCAAGGTCACCGCAATCAAGGATCCGACGCAGCTGCCGTGGAAGGAACTTGGCATCGACATCGCACTCGAATGCACCGGCATCTTCACCGCCCGCGACAAGGCAGCCGCGCATCTGACCGCCGGCGCCAAGCGCGTCATCGTTTCGGCCCCGGCCGAAGGCGCCGACCTCACCGTGGTCTACGGCATCAACCACGACCAGCTGACCAAGGACCACATCATCATCTCGAATGCGTCCTGCACCACCAACTGCCTGGCGCCGCTGGCAGCCGTGCTGCACGAGACGGTCGGCATCGAAAAGGGCATGATGACGACCATCCATTCCTATACAGGCGACCAGCCGACGCTGGACACCATGCACAAGGATCTCTACCGCGCCCGCGCCGCCGCCCTGTCGCAGATACCGACCTCGACCGGTGCCGCCAAGGCGATCGGCCTCGTGCTGCCCGACCTCAAGGGCAAGCTTGACGGCATCTCGATCCGCGTGCCGACCCCGAACGTCTCTGTCGTCGACTTCAAGTTCATCGCCAAGCGTGCGACCACCGTCCAGGAGATCAACGACGCAGTGATCGCCGCTTCCAACGGCAAGCTGAAGGGTATCCTCGGCGTCACCCATCACCCGAACGTCTCGATCGACTTCAATCACGATCCGCGCTCCTCGATCGTGGCGCTCGACCAGACCAAGGTGATGGACGGCAACTTCGTTTCGGTGCTGTCCTGGTACGACAACGAATGGGGTTTTTCCAACCGCATGGGCGATACAGCAGTCGCCTTCGGCAAGACCATCGCCTGATCGCGGACCCATCTTCTCGAGACGTGAGACGCCCGGCTTCGTCCGGGCGTTTTTCATGAGTGCGCCTTGCGCCTTCACAATTGGGGTCCTGAGCGCCAAAACATCCGAAAATCAGCGGCATAGGCAAAAAACCACCCCGCTGCCTTGCACTGGTCATGTCTTCGCCCCACTCTGCCGTGAAGCGAGAGAAAGAGGAATTCGAGGGGCAAATCACGGATGGAGCACGCGATCTATCTCGTCACGCTGGTCGGTACAGCGCTTGTCGTCGCCGCCGCCTTTTCGAGCCTGATCGCCTTCCGCTTCGGCGCCCCGCTTCTGCTCCTGTTTCTCTGCATTGGCCTGGCCACTGGCACCGACGGTCTCGGCATCCAGTTCGACAATGCCCGCATCGCCTATTTTGCCGGCTCACTGGCGCTGGCCGTCATTCTGTTCGATTCCGGCTTCGGCACTCCACTCAACGCCTTGCGGCAGGCCGCCGGTCCAGCGCTGTCGCTGGCAACCTTCGGCGTGCTTGTCACCACCGGCCTGTTCGGCGCCGCCGCCCACTATCTGCTCCACCTCACCTGGCTGGAATCCTTCCTGCTCGGCGCCGCCGTCGCCTCCACCGATGCCGCGGCCGTGTTCTTCCTGTTGCGCGCCGGCGAGATCAATCTGCGCGAACGCGTGCGTTCGACGCTCGAGGTGGAATCCGGCACCAACGACCCGATTGCCATCTTCCTGACCATCACTCTGGTCGAGGTCATCGCCGCTAACGCCAACCCCGAGACCAATGTCCTGGTCACCAGCCTGTTCCTCGGCTTCCTTCTCAACATGGGCCTCGGCGCCGTCGTCGGCGTGCTCGGCGGCCTCGCGATCGTGCGCCTCGTCGACCGGCTCAATCTCGACCACGGCCTGCTGCCGATCTTCGTGCTGACCTTGTCCCTGATGGTCTTTGCCGCGGCCGGCGCCATTGGCGGCTCCGGCTTCCTGGCGGTCTATCTCGCCGGCCTCATCGCCGGCAATTCCGACATCCGCGCCGTCACCATCCTCAAGCGTTTCCAGGACGGCATGTCCTGGCTGGCGCAGATCATCATGTTCCTGATCCTTGGTTTGTTCGCGACGCCGTCGCAGTTCCCGGCCATCATGGTGCCGGCAGTGCTGCTCGGCCTCTTCCTGATGTTCGTGGCGCGGCCGATCGCGGTCTGGCTTTGCCTGGTCCCGTTCCGTCTGCCGCGTCCCGAGGTCGCCTTCGTTTCCTGGGTTGGCCTGCGCGGCGCGGTGTCGATCCTGCTCGCCATCACCCCGCTGCTCGGCGGCCTGGAAAACGGCCGCGTCATCTTCAATACCGCCTTCATCATCGTGCTGGTGTCGCTGGTCATCCAGGGCTGGACGGTCGGGCCGCTGGCCCGCCGCCTCGGTTTGATCGTGCCGGCCCGCCTTGGACCGCTGGACAAGGTCGAGCTGGAACTGCCGGGCTCGGCCCATCACGAACTTCTTGCCTATCGCGTCGCACCCGGCAGCCCGGTAGCGCGCGGCGAGCGAATCCCGCGCTGGGCCCGGCCCTCGCTAGTGCTGCGCGACGGTCGCTCGATGCGCTTCCAGGACATGGGCCGGCTCGCCGCCGGCGACCAGGTCTACATCTTCGTGCCGGACCGTTATCCGCGCCTGCTGGACAAGCTGTTCGCCAGCCGCGCCGTGGTCGATCCCGAGGACGCCGATTTCTTCGGCGCTTTCGCCGTCGATCCTGCACGCTCTGCCGCCGAACTGGAAATAGCCTATGCGCCCGGGCTCACCGACGTGGAGCAGCAAATGACCGTTGGCGCGCTGGTCACGGCGCGGCTCGGCGGCCATGCCGAATATGCCGACCGGGTGCTGATCGGCCCGATCGAACTGATCGTTCGCGACGTCGACGACAAGGGCAAGATCACGGGCCTCGGCCTTTCCTTTGAACCGACCGCGCCGGTTGCCCGGGTGCCGGTTTTCCTCAGCGCTGGCGAAATCGCCGACCGTCTCTCCACCTTCATCCGCAACTGGCGCAAGCCTACCGAGACGCGAGCGGACGAGGCGCGCGCGGACGAGATGCCTACCCCGGAACCCGCGCCCGAAAAGGCGGCGCCCGGAAACTGACAGCTTCGGTTGCCGACGCTGCCCTTCATCCGCCCGCGGCACGAAATCGTGCCGGCTTCAAAAATTCGTTTCGAACCCGGGCTAAGCCTTGCATCATCGTTGGCGCGGGGTATGGTCGCCCGATTTTTCGCGAAAGGAACCCGCATGGCCGCCTTCAAGACACTCGACGATATCGGCAACATCAGCGGCAAGCGCGTGCTGGTGCGCGTCGACCTCAACGTGCCTGTCGCCGAAGGCAAGGTCACCGACGCTACCCGCATCGAACGCATTGCACCGACCATCGCCGAACTGTCCGGCAAGGGCGCCAAGGTCATCCTGCTTGCCCATTTCGGCCGGCCCAAGGATGGTCCTTCGCCTGAATTTTCGCTGGAGCCGATCGCCAAGGCGACGGCCGACGTGCTCGGCCGCCCCGTAGGCTTCGCCAGCGACTGCGTTGGCGGTACCGCGGCAAGCGCCGTCGCCGCCATGAGCGAGGGCGATGTGCTGCTGCTTGAAAACACCCGCTTCTACAAGGCCGAGGAAAAGAACGATCCGGCTTTCACCGAAAAGCTTGCCGCCAATGGCGACATCTTCGTCAACGACGCCTTTTCCGCCGCGCACCGCGCCCATTCGTCGACCGAGGGGCTGGCACATCTACTGCCGGCCTTTGCCGGCCGCACCATGCAGGCCGAGCTCGAAGCGCTGGAGAAGGGCCTGGGCAATCCGGTCCGTCCCGTCGTTGCCATCGTCGGCGGCGCCAAGGTCTCGACCAAGATCGACCTGCTGATGAACCTGGTGAAGAAGGTCGACGCATTGGTCATCGGTGGCGGCATGGCCAACACCTTCCTGGCCGCGCGCGGCACCGATGTCGGCAAATCACTGTGCGAGCATGATCTCGCCACGACCGCCAAGCAGATCATGATCGAAGCGGCCGAGGCCGGCTGCGCCATCATCCTGCCGGTCGACGGCGTCGTGGCCAAGGAATTCAAGGCAGGCGCGGCCTGCGAGACCGTCGCCATTTCGGACGTGCCGGCCGACGGCATGATCCTCGATGTCGGCGCCAAAACCGTGACGACCATCGGCGAATGGATCAACCGCGCCGCGACACTGGTGTGGAACGGCCCGCTCGGCGCCTTCGAGATCGCACCCTTCGACCATGCGACGGTGGCGGCGGCCAAGCACGCGGCTCAGCGCACCGCGGCCGGCAAGCTGGTCTCCGTTGCCGGCGGCGGCGATACGGTGGCGGCCCTCAACCATGCCGGTGTCGCCGACGACTTCACCTATGTCTCGACCGCCGGCGGCGCCTTCCTGGAATGGATGGAAGGCAAGCCGCTGCCCGGCGTCGATGTGCTGAAACGCTAGACGCGCTTGGCGTCGCGGAACGCGGGAAACGGATAAGCCGATCAACACATGGAGAGAACGGGCAAGGTCGCCCGAGACTTTCAATCGATTCGAGCTTTCCGAGGCTCTTCCTTTGGCGGTAGACTTCCCTTAAGCGCGGAACGAAACCCTTCAGGAGAAGCAAAATGAGCGAACGTCTCGAAGACATTGCCGCCGCGATCGTCGCCGATGGCAAGGGCCTGCTGGCAGCCGATGAAAGTTCCGGCACCATCAAGAAGCGCTTCGACGTCATCGGCGTCGAATCGACCGCCGATAGCCGCCGCGACTATCGCGAGATGATGTTTCGCGCCCGAGATGCGATGACCCGCTACATTTCCGGCGTCATCCTCTACGACGAGACGATCCGCCAGAAAGCTGCCGACGGCACGCCGCTGGTCGACATCATCAAGGCTGCTGGTGCCATACCCGGCATCAAGGTCGACGCCGGCGCCAAGCCTCTGGCCGGCTTTCCCGGCGACACCATCACCGAGGGCCTCGACGGCCTGCGCGAGCGCCTTGCCGAGTACTACAAGCTCGGCGCCCGCTTCGCCAAATGGCGCGCGGTGATCGACATCGACCAGGCCAAGGGCGTGCCCTCGGCCAATTCGATCAGCTCGAACGCCCATGCACTCGCCCGCTATGCGGCCCTTTGCCAGGAGGCCGGCATCGTGCCGATCGTCGAACCGGAAGTACTGATGGACGGCGCCCACGACATCCACACCTGCTATGACATTTCGAAGGCGACGCTAATCAAGCTCTATGACGAGCTCCATGCGGCGCGAGTCGTCCTCGAAGGCACCATCCTGAAGCCCAACATGGTGCTGGCCGGCAAGAAATCGGGCAAGGTGAGCAGCCCGGAACAAGTCGCGGAAAAAACCATAAAACTGTTTCGCGAGACCGTGCCGGCAGCCGTGCCGGGCATCGCCTTCCTCTCCGGCGGCCAGGCGGACGAGGAAGCGACCGCCAACCTCAACGCCATCAATGCCATCGGCCCGCACCCATGGAAGCTGACCTTCTCCTACGGCCGCGCGCTACAGGCCGCGCCGCAGAAAGCCTGGAGCGGCAAGGCGTCGAACGTAGCCGCCGGCCAGGCCGCCTTCACCCATCGTGCCCATATGAACCATCTGGCGGCGCTTGGAAAATGGAAGGCGAGCCTGGAACAAGCCGCCTGATTGCAGTCCTTCTGTCTTCCGTCGAGCCCGGGCCATGCGCCCGGGTTTTTGTTTGTGACGTGCCGACTTGGGGTGGAGTGTCTGCGTCCTTATTTCCCTTTGGCGCTGGAGCATGATCCCGAAAAGTGGAATCCGGTTTCGGAAAAAGGCGCAACCAAACAGTCGACATGTCGGCTTTCGCCCATCCCGAACGTCCTTGGGATGACAGACAGGGAGAGATTCATGCATCGCAGCAAGGTTGTTTCGCGCGAAGACTGGTTTCAAGCGCACAAGGCGCATCTGGCGCGCGAGAAGGAACTGACGCGGCTTCGCGAGCGGATCGCGGCTGAGCGGCGTGAACTGCCCTGGCTGAAGATCAGGAAGGACTATGTCTTCGAGACCGAGCAAGGGCCGAAGAAACTGACCGACCTGTTTGCCGGCGACAGCCAGCTGATCGTCTACCACTTCATGTTCGGGCCGGGTTGCGGCCATCATTGCCTGGGCTGCTCGTTCCTTGCCGACCATATCGACGGCGCCAATCAGCATCTGAGACATCACGACGTGTCTCTGGTCGTGATCTCCCGCGCGCCGCTAGCGGAACTTCTGCCCTACAAGCAGCGCATGGGCTGGAAATTCGACTGGGTGTCGTCCTATGCCTCGGATTTCAATTTCGACATGCAGGTCTCTTTCACCGACAAGCAGATCGCCGCCGGCGATACCACCTACAATTTCGAGACCCGTCCCAGGACATCGAAGGAGCTTCCCGGCACCAGTGTTTTCTACAGGGACGAGACCGGCGACATCTTCCTCACCTTCATGTCGCGCGCCCGTGGCGGCGAGTCACTGATCGGCACGTATGACTATCTCGATATGACGCCGAAGGGCCGCAACGAAAACGGCCCGTATCACAGTTTGATGGACTGGGTGCGGCTGCACGACGAATATCAGGAAGGATGGGCGGCAAAGCCGAACTGCTGCGACTGAAGGCTTTCAACCGGGCACAAACTTGCGCTAAGTCTGCCCCGATCGTTAACGGTATTGCCATGCGCTTCCCGGCCCTCCTCACCTGGCTCGCTTACCCGGTATATGTCTGGCAAGGCCTCGGCGTGCGCCGCCGCACGACGCGCATGCTGCCGGCGCAGGGGCCGGTCATGCACGAAATCGCCGGCATAGCGCCGGCGATCTCGCTTCTGGTGCTGGGCGATTCCTCCGCCGCTTCGGTCGGCATCGGCAATTCGGAAAACGGGCTTGCCGCACAACTCGCCGTGCTGATTGCGCAAAACACCGGCCGCGCCGTGCGCTGGCGAGCCGCCGGCTTCAATTCGGCAACGTCGGGCCAGATCCGCGACCATGTCCTGCCCAACCTGTCGGCCGATCCATGGACGCACATCGTGCTCGCCATCGGCACCAACGACACCAAGAATTTTCATTCCGTGCCGCGCTTCAAGAAGGAGTTCGGCGGCCTGCTCTATGCGCTCCGTGCCAAATGGCCGGAGGCGCGGGTGGTGTGGTCGCCGGTGCTGGAGTTCACGCGGGCGCCGGCAATGCCGCCGTTGCTCGGCAAGATCCTTGAGATCCGCGCCATCGACATGAACCGGATGGGCGAACGCCTCTGCCTGGAGCGCGGCGCGGTGCCGGCGTCGCGCCTGCCCATCACCAATCCCGAGGCCGGCTTTGCCTCAGACGGCTTTCACGCCTCGGAAGCAGGCTACCGCGCCTGGGCCGAGCATCTCGTCGACCCGGTGCTTGGCGGCTGAAGGTTGACGCGGCCGCCCGGCAGGCGAGGGCTATGCCCAGTGCCCAAGCACGGCCGTTATCGAAATCGCGGCCATTGCCAGCAGCGCCAGCTTCCAGAAGTCGCTGCGCCGTTTCAGTCCCGGCCAGCCGAGCGGCTTGATCAGCTGAATGACCATGATACCAACAATGACGAGCGCGAGGAGTTTCGACATGCCGCCTTTGACCAGCAACGCGGCCGGCTGTCAAAGCGCCTCGTTCCTTACCCGAGAACAACAGGCGCCGCGATCCCGAACCAGAATGCGGCGCCCGCCATTGACCGGCGAGCGACCTACTTCAGCGGCTTGAGGCCGGCCTCGATCGAGGCGCGTTTCGCTTCGAGGAACGGCGGCAAGGCGAGGCTTTCACCCAGCGTTTCCAGCGGCTCGTCGGCAGTGAACCCCGGCCCGTCTGTGGCGATTTCGAACAGGATGCCGTTCGGCTCGCGGAAATAGAGCGAGCGGAAGTAATAGCGCTCGACCTCGCCGCTCGACGGCAGCCGGAATTCGGCCAGCCGCGCGGTCCATTGATGCAGCGTCTCCTGGTCCGGCGCCCGGAAGGCGACATGGTGGACCGCACCCGCACCTTGCCGTGCCGGCGCCAACCCCGGCTGCAACAGAATATGCAACTCCGCCGCAGGCCCGCCCTCACCCATTTCGAAGACGTGAACCTGACCCTCCGGCGACGCGTACTCGCGCGCCTTGCGCATGTTCATAACCTTGGTCACGACTGCCTCGGTGTTGGTGATATCAGGGACGCTGATGACGATCGGCCCGAGCCCGCGGATCTGGTGCTCGGCCGGCACCGGGCTCTGCGCCCAGGGATGACTGTCGCCTTTGCCGTCGTCGCTCACGAGCCGAAGGCGCTGGCCTTCGGGGTCTTCGAAATCCAGACTCGGGTAGCCGCCGATCTCGGCGATCTCTCCCGTCACAATGCCTTCGCCTGCCAAGTGCTGCTTCCACCAGCCAAGGCTCTCTTGGTTGCCGACCCTGAGGCTGGTCCGCGCAATGCTGTGCGTACCGCGCTTCTCGCGTCCGACCGGCCAGTCGAAGAAGGTGAGATCGGTGCCCGGTGTGGCTTCGCCATCGGCATAGAAGAGGTGGTAGGCCGAGGTGTCATCCTGGTTCACGGTCTTCTTGACCAGCCGCAGACCCAGCACCTTCGTATAGAAGTGAAGATTGCCCGGCGCATTGGCGGTGATGGCGGTGAGGTGGTGGATACCTGTCAGTTGCAAGCTCATGGTCGTCTCCCTGGTTTTGGGAACGAATTTTCTCCTCTCATATCAGAACTGCGGCCACGTCGCTGAAGGCCGCGTATTCCGACAGTCCGTCGCCGGAAGCTGAACAACGGGCCTTGACCAGCGTCGTTGCAGTGAACAATCGGGATGTGGGAAGCCTGTGCGCATCACGGTTTGACGTCAGTGAAAGAAGGATCCCTTCCTGGCAAATGCACCAGTCGGAATTATCGTCGCCGTCCTGCCACCCTCCTGACAGACTGCTGTCAGGAGGGGTGTGCGATAGTGTCTTCATCAGAAGAGAGGAGACCAGCCATGAACGGTTTTACCATTTTGCGCGGTATGCAGCACTATGTCGGCAAGATCCGGACGATGCGCAATGAGATCCGCACCCGGCGGCTCATGAACTCGCTGCCAGCGGACATTCGCAAGGATATCGGCTGGCCGGACATGTATGCCGACCGTCGCTTTCGCGGCAATTGAGTGAGACGAATTTTTCGACGCTGCGGTTGGATGTGGGCTCCGCAACGCCCAGATAACAGGTCGGCGCGTGAGGGATGGAGCGAGCTTATGCCCGAACAGAAGACAATCGGCTTTCTTTTCATCGAAGGTTTTGCCGACTGGGAGTACGGGCTGCTGGCGGCTTCGGCGGTCGAATGGTTCGGCGCCCGCGCCGTATCGCTAGCGCCTGACGGCAAGCCGGTGACCGGCATCAGCGGCTTTCAGCTGACGCCCGATCGCTCGGCAAAAGCCGATGAGAATTCCGATCTCGACGCCATTGCCGTCATCGGCTCCGACGAATGGGCCGGTAAGGCACCGCCGGATGTTGCTGACCTGCTCAATGCTGTTGCATCGCGGGGCGGCGTGGTCGGCGGCATCTGCGCCGGCACTTTGGCGCTGGCGCGCGCCGGCCTGTTCGAGAAGGCCAGGCACACCAGCAATGGCCGCGACTGGATCAATGGTCATCAAGCCGGCTATGCCGGCGTCAGCCTCTATCAGGACGTGCCGCATGCTGTGGCTGACGGCAAGATTGTCTCCGCCCCGGGCTCGGCGCCGGGCACTTTCGCGCTTGCCTTTCTGAAGACGCTTTATCCGGAAAGAGGCGGCGATCTCGCGCAGATGCGGACACTTTACGCCAAGGAGTATGCTGAATCCTCCTGACAGCATGCTGTCAGGAGGGGGCGTGCAATGGTGCAAGCTTCAGACCCTGTGCATCGGCGGTCGAAAGGACGATCGATGAAGAGTTGGAACGACAGACTGAACACACCAGGCATCAACATCGTGAAGCCGAGGCCGCGCACGATGCCCGATGTCATCGAAGGTCAGCCTATGCTGATGCCGACGGTCCAGCAGGTCGATGATTTCATCCGCTCAATTCCGGAAGGCGTCGAGATGGACGTGCGTCCGCTGCGCACGGCGCTCGCCATCGAGCATGGCGCCGAAGTGACATGTCCGGTTACCATAGGCTATCATCTGCGCACGATTGCCGATGCCGCCAATGAGGACCTTGAGCGCGGCATGGCGCTGAGCGACATCGCCCCTTTCTGGCGCGTGCTTGATACACAACGAGTAAACTGTCCTTCGGCGCGGAATTCGTCGCCATGCAGCGCAAGTGCGAAGGGCTGAAGCCGTAATGCATGTCATCTGGAAGTGGATCCGGTCCGGGAGCCACGGCATGCATGGGAACAACATTGGGGAAGCAAACGATGCGCCGCGCCGACAGGCTCTTCCAGATCGTGCAGCATCTGCGCGGTGGCCGTCTGGTCACCGCCCAGAAGCTCGGCACGTGGCTCGAGGTTTCCGAGCGAACCATCTATCGCGACATTGCCGACCTGCAGTCGACCGGGGTGCCGATCGATGGCGAGGCCGGCGTTGGCTATATGATGAGGGAGGGTTTCGACCTTCCACCGCTGATGTTCACGCGTGACGAGATCGTCGCGCTGGTTGCGGGCGCCCGCATGGTGCGCGCCTTTGGCGGTGCTGCCATGGCGCGCGCCGCCGACGAAGCGCTGGTGAAGATCGGCGCGGTACTGCCTGATGCCGAAAAGGACCGCATCGCCCGCACCGAGATCCACACGCCGATGTGGGTGGTCAGCGACGCCGCGCGTGAGGCGATCGACCTGATCGAGCGTGCGGTCGAAAAGCGCCAGGTGCTGACCATCGACTATTCGGACGAGGCAGGCCGCGGCACGGCCCGCGATATCCGTCCGCTCGGCCTGTGGTTCTGGGGCAAGGTGTGGACGCTGGTCGCCTGGTGCGAGATGCGCGACGACTTCCGCGCCTTCCGCATCGATCGTATCGCATCGGTGATCATCGCCGGCCGCATCTTCAAGCCGGAGCGCGGCAAGCAGCTTGCCGACTTCTACCGGGCGGTCGAGCGCAGCGAGGATTATGGCATGGCGCCGGACCGCTCCGCGCGGAGCTGAGGCCCGGCGCACGCAACAAAAAAGCCCGCTTGAAAGCGGGCTTTTTTGCCGAGAGTGTCGAAATCTCACTCCTCGTCGTCGTTGTCGGTTTTCTTCGACTTCAAGGCCGAGAGCTTGGCGAACACGGCGTTGGCGTCGAGTTCGGCATCCTCGTCCTTCGGCTTCTCGGGAGCCGGCACCAGCCGCTCGGTCAAGGCCGCCGGCAGCAGCGTGTCACCAGCCGGCTGCGCCTGCTCGCGACCGCGCGAGGCGCGATTGACTTCCATGTCGAGGTCGATCTGCGAGGCGAGGCCCAGCGTCACCGGGTCCATCGGCTGCAGATTGGCCGAGTTCCAGTGCTTGCGCTCGCGGATCTGCTCGATCGTCGACTTGGTGGTGCCGACGAGGCGCGAGATTTGCGCATCCTTGAGCTCGGGATGGTTGCGAACCAGCCAGAGGATGGCGTTTGGCCGGTCCTGGCGCTTCGAAAGCGGCGTGTAGCGCGGACCCTTGCGCTTGGATTCGGGCACCCGCACCTTGGGGTCCGAAAGCTTGAGGCGCTGGTTCGGGTCTTTCTCGGCGCGTGCGATCTCGTCGCGGGTCAGCTGGCCGGTCATGATCGGATCCATGCCCTTGATGCCTTGCGCCGATTCGCCGTCGGCGATCGCCTTGACCTCGAGCGGATGCAGACCGCAGAACTGCGCGATCTGCTCGAAGGAAAGCGCGGTATTGTCGACCAGCCAGACGGCGGTCGCCTTGGGCATCAGCAGCGTATTGGCCATTTAAAAATCCTTCTCGTTCGCCCGCGTTCCCGCGCGGGCGGTGGTTTAGAGCCACCAAAATGGGAAATTCGCGGCCTGTATAACCGTTCCATTGTTGTTTCGCAATGTTTTTGGAAGCAATGACTGGATGGCGCTCCCGCCATTGCCGCGAGCGAAACTGCGCCCAAAACGACAAAACCCGCCGGACTGCGTCCAGCGGGCTCGGAACCGCGACGGAAAACCCGTCTGATGCGGCTCTGGCTTGCCAGGCGTGACCTTCGCAGGTCACGCTCGACGTTAGATGGCCCTGCGGGCGATCTTTTCGATGTCGCCTCGGTTGATGCCGAGGTCGCTGAGCTGACGTGCGTTGAGGCGATTCAGTTCGCGGACGGTCTCGGTGTACATACGCCAGTTACGGTAAGCGCGGATCGGGTTCATGGTAGTCCTCCAAATCAGTGTTCGTTTTGATGATGCTCAAATAGGCATCATCGATGAGGACTTGAATGGCCGATTTTGCATAGCAATGATGCAAATGGTGCATTGCAGCATTAAACAACTGTTCATCTTGTAGGCAGTGAGGCGCACGCCCAGGACAAATCCGGATTCAAGTGATCCCGGCCTAGCCGACGTCGAGCACGATCTTGCCGATATTCTCGCCGTCTTCCATGCGCTCATGAGCCCGCCAGGCTTCGCTGAGCGGGAAGATCATGTCCATCACGGGAGCGATCTTGCGCGTACCGAGCAGTGGCCACACCTGCGCTTCCAGTGCCGCCGCGATCGCCGCCTTGAACTCGACGGTGCGAGGCCTCAGCGTCGAGCCGGTGTGGACGAGCCGCTTGACCATGATCTTCGAAAAGTCCGCGCTTGCGACAGCACCGGCCTGCACGGCGATCTGGACGATACGGCCTTCGACCGCCGCGGCCTCGTAGTTGCGCGCCACGTAGTCGCCGCCGACCATGTCGAGGATCACATTGGCGCCCTTGCCGCCCGTTGCCTCCTTCACCGCGGCGACGAAATCACCCTCGCGATAGTTGATCGCGCGGTCGGCGCCGAGCTTCAGGCAGGCATCGCATTTCTCCTTGCTGCCGGCGGTGGTGATGACATAGGCGCCGAAGGCCGAGGCCAGCTGGATTGCGGTGGTGCCGATGCCGGAAGAGCCGCCATGGACGAGCAGCGTCTCGCCGCGCTTCAGGCCGCCGCGCTCGAACACATTGTGCCAGACGGTAAAATAGTTTTCCGGCACGGCCGCGGCTTCGGTGTGGGTGAAGCCGGCCGGCAGCGGCAGGACGCTGCCGGCATGAACCTTGACATACTCGGCATAGCCGCCACCGGGCGTCAGCGCGCAGACGCGGTCGCCGATGCGCCAGCGCGATATGTCGTCGCCAACGGCCGCCACTTCGCCCGACGCCTCGAGGCCCGGCAGGTCCGACGCGCCGGGCGGCGGCGGATAGGCGCCCTTGCGCTGCTGGATATCGGGCCGGTTGACGCCGGCGGCATGCACCTTGATCAGTATCTCGCCGGGACCGGGCTGCGGCACGTCGCGCGTTTCCGGCTTCAGCACCCTCGGGCCACCCGGCTCCGAGATCGCAATGGCCGTCATTCTTGCCGGAATTTGCTGTCCGCTCGCCATGAGATTCCCGTCTTTCCTCGCCGTTGTCCGATCGGCTGTTTGCATCGACGCCCCTGCCCTATGTATGCTGATTGCGAAATCAGGCAAATGGCCAATCAGGGAGGAGCGACGATGGCGATCTTCGACGACGAACCCAAGAAGGCGCGCCCGCACGAGATCGGGCAGGACCTGTCACTGCTTTCCGTTGGTGAATTGTCGGAACGCATCGGCATCCTGCGAGACGAGATCGCCAGGCTGGAGGCTGAGCTCAAGGCCAAGGACACCACCAAATCGGCTGCCGAGGCGCTGTTCCGCCGCGGATAGAAGCGCCGGTGAAGGTCCGCCGCCGAAAAGCCCGAATGCGGCAGTCTCCAGACCCAGCGCCCTGTCAAACACGAGCCGGATCACACAATGTTCGCAACCTACCGCCCGATCCTCTCTCTGCTTCGCGGCACCGCCTTCCTGCTGGCGGCGTCTGGATTGCATGGGCTGTTGCTGCCCCTGCGCGGTCAGCTGGAAGGCTTCTCGACAGCGTCGCTCGGCCTGATGGGCACGGCCTGGGCCGGCGGCTTCGTCACCGGCTGCTTCTTTGCGCCGCGCATCGTGCGCCGCGCGGGCCATGTGCGCGCCTTCGGCGCCTTTGCCGCGTCGGGCGCCATCGTGGCGCTGCTCACCGGCCTGGTCATCGACGAATATGTCTGGATCCTGCTGCGCGCCTTCACCGGCTTCACCATGGCCGGCGCCTTCATGGTCATCGAAAGCTGGCTGAACGAGAAGGCCAGCAACGAGAATCGCGGCACCGTCTTCGGCCTCTACATGATGGTCACCTATGCCTCGATCATGGGCGGGCAGATGATCGTCGCCGGCGGCGACGTGAAATCGGCGTCGCTGTTCATGATCACCGGCATCCTGTTTTGCCTGTCGCTCATTCCGACCGCGGTTTCGAGCGCCTCCCACCCCAAGCCGCTGCAGGATGTTTCGCTCGACGTCAAAGGCCTTTATGCCAACTCGCCGGTTTCGGCGGTCGCATGCGTATTGATCGGCATCGCCAACGGTGCCTGGGGCACGCTAGGCGCGGTCTATGGCGCCCGCATCGGCATTTCCACCGCCGAGATCGCCCTGATGATGAGCCTCGTGGTCGTTGCCGGTGCCGCCATGCAGCTTCCGGCCGGGCGCCTGTCCGACCAGACCGACAGGCGTTTCGTGCTGGCGGGGGCGGCTTTCGGCGCGGCCTTGTTCGCGCTCATGATCTTCCTGTTCGAGCCACGCTCCGGCGTCTTCGTCATCGTCTTCACCGCAGCCTACGGTGCCTTCGCCTATACGCTCTATTCGATCGCCGTGGCGCATGCCAATGATCACGCGCGCTCCGAGGATTTCGTCAAGGTGTCGGGCGGCCTGTTGCTGCTCTACGGCTTCGGCACGATGATCGGACCCTTGCTGGCAGCGGCCCTGATGGGCTGGATGCGCCCGGAAGGGCTGTTCCTGGCCACCGCCTTCGCGCATCTCTGCCTGGCTGGCTATACGCTGCTGCGCATCAGCCGCCGCGCCCCGGTGCCGATCGGCGATCGTGATGCCTTCAAGACGCAGCCGGCCGACCGTTCGGTGACGCCGGAAGCATTGCGGCTTGATCCCAGAAGAAAAGCAGAAGCAGACGGTTGAGATTCGAAAGGCTTTGCCCCACAAATAAGGCATGATGTTTTCCGACGCCTTCATGGCGATTGCCGATCCCAACCGGCGCCATCTTCTGGAAGAACTTCGCCGCGGCCCCAAAACCGTCACCGAACTGGCTGCCGGCTTGCCGGTCTCACGTCCAGCCGTGTCGCAACATCTGAAAGTGCTGCTCGATGCCGGCCTGGTCAATGCCAAGCCGGAAGGGACAAGACGCGTCTATGCCGTGAGCAATACCGGCTTCCTCAAACTCAACATCTGGCTCGATCAGTTCTGGGAAAACTGACAAGCTCGCTGCAGGTGGCTGACCGAAGCAGGCCCGCGCGACAGCCGATCGACCATCTTCCGCCGCGCCGGGTCGGCGAGTGCCTGGATCATCCGGCCGAGCTGGGCGGGATCGTGCAGCATCGCGATCAGCCGTTGTTGTAGGGGAAGAACTTGAAGTAGGGCTGGGCCTCCTCGATCACCCGGGCGAACGATGGCCGCTGCAGCAGCCGGTCGTGATAGCGCGTCACGGCCGGGTAGTTGTCGCCGAACGGCTCGACCTTGTTGGCATAGAACAGCGCGGGGGAGGCCGCGCAATCGGCCATGGTGAAGGCGTCGCCCATCGCCCAGCTCTTCGAGCGCATGTCCTCTTCGATGATGGCGTAGGAGTTGCGCAGCTGAGCGCGAGCCTGCTCGACGCCGAACGGATCGGTCTTGTCCTGCGGCCGCAACCGGTCGCCGACGATCTTCTGCATAGGCTCCTGCACATAAAAATCATAAAAGCGGTCGGCCTGGCGGACTGCCAGCGCCAGGTCGACGTCTGCTGGAACGAGGTCGACCGGCCCCGGATAGTGTGCGGCCAGATATTCGACGACGATGGTCGATTCCAGCACCGTGCGGTCGCGCGCATCGTCGCGCAGCGCCGGCATCTTGCCGGTCGGCGAAATCCTCAGGAAGGCCGCGCGCGACTCGGCATCGCCGAGATCAACAATGACCGGCGAGAACGGCGTGGCGTTCTCATAGAGCGCGATCAACGGTTTCCAGCAGAAGGAGGCCAGCGGATGGAAATGAAGCGTGAGGGACATCTTTTGCTCGCCTGTCTCGTGGTTTGTCGATGGCTGGCGCTGTTCTGTTTGCCAAGGGTAAACAATGAAGCATTTACTCATCCGTCAAGACTCGCCGATTAATTGGCCTGGATGTGAGCGACGATGGCTGCGGATATCTCCGTCCAGTCGTCCGGATGCAGCTCATGGCCGCCGCCTTCGATTCGAATGATTTTCGCGCCGGGCACAGCCTTGGCCAGCGCCTCGCCATGCTGCACCGGGAAGATCGGATCCGCCGTGCCATGAATCACCAGCAACGGCGCCATCATCTCGTGCAGCCGACCCTTCCATCCATCGCCACCCCCGAGCATGAAATGGTTGGTCGCGCTCAGATAGCCGCCGGAACGGTCGTAATCCTGCTCGACGAACGCTCTCGTCCGAACCTCGTCGAATGGGTGAGCGGTGCTGGCGATCGCCCTCGCATCCCTGACGATGAAATCGATGACCTGGCCACGATCCGACCAATCGACCTTGGCTCCCTCGGCTGAATGCTCGGCATAGGCATCACTGGTTTGCGGCAGATGCGACGTGTCGAGCCCGAGCGGCGAGCTGCTGATCACGGTCAGCGATGCGACGCGGGACGGTTGCTTGAGCGCCACAAGCTGAGCGATCATGCCGCCCATCGACATGCCGGCGACATGAGCCTTGTCGATGCCGCGCTCGTCGAGAACCTGCATCGCATCGTCCGCCATGTCGTCGAACGTGTAGGGCGGCTCGCCCGGTCTATATTTGGTCGAACGGCCGGTATCGCGATTGTCATAGCGGATCACGAACAGGCCGGAGTAGGCCAGCTTCCGGCACAGCTGCTCCGGCCACCACAGCATGGAGGCCATCGCGCCCATGATCAGCAACAGCGGCGGGTTCGCCGGATCGCCAAAGGCTTCGGATATGATCTCGGGTCGTTCGATGGTCGTCACGGCGCGATCTCCTACTCCATAATACTGATTGCGTTTTGCAATCGGTTGAACGATAATTAAACTGATACGATATTGCAACCGGTTATGGAGAAAATATCCTATGAGCATTGATCGCCGATCCGGATGCCCGATCAACCTGTCGCTGGAAGTGTTCGGCGACCGCTGGAGCCTGATCATCCTTCGCGACATGATCTTTGGCGGCAGACGCCATTTTCGCGAGTTGCTCAACGGGTCGATGGAAGGCATCGCTTCCAACATACTCGCCGACCGGCTGAAGCGGCTGATGGAATTGGGCATGCTGACCAAGGCCGACGACCCCTCGCACAAGCAGAAGGCGATCTACAGCCTGACCGAGATGGCAATCACGCTGGTGCCGATCCTTGCCCATCTCGGTGCCTGGGGCCGCGTCTGGCTGCCGGTCAGTGAAGAACTCTCGATCCGTGCCGAACTGCTGGAAAAGGGCGGACAGCCGATGTGGGATAAGTTCATGGACGAGTTGCGCCACGAACATCTCGGCATGCCGCTCGATACAGCTTCCGGTCCTTCTGTCCGCGCGACCTTGCAGGCCGCCTATGAGGCGGTGGTTGCCAGCAAGGCGCTCGCCGCCAGCCCGGCCGCTTGACCAACTTATTTTTCCCGTTTTCGGGCCGGCTCTGCTACAATAGGCGGAAAATTAACAGTCACGGGATTGGATAAAGCTCTTGGTTGAGAATCCTCGGGATGCTGCCCGCGCGCGCGCCGACCTGCGTTTCAAGAAGCAGGAAGAGGCGGTAACCGTGCGCCAGAAGGCGATGGCCGAATACGTCGCCGAGAGCGACGCCCGCCAGGCCAAAACCAACAAGCTGCGGGCGCTCCGTCTTGCCAAGGAAGCGGAAGATCTTGCCAATGCACCGGCGGCGCCCGTCAAGAAACCGGCCCGCGCCAAGAAAAAATAGCAGCCGCGCCCGGAACCCCAAACGCTACGCCTGTCCGGATGGTGTCGGTGAAAGCCGCTTCCCTCCCGCCTTTTTTGCGCGAAGCAATTTCAACCGAAACGGGGATGTTATCTCGCCCGCTGACGTTCAATGATCGACGCGTTCCAAACTGGAGACTGCCATGACCGCACTGCCGCTCGAAAAAGCCAGGCAAATCATCGACGCCGCCTTTGCCAAAGGCGCCGATCTCAAGCTCAAGCCGCTCGGCGTCTCGGTGCTTGATGCCGGTGGACATCTGGTCGCCTTCCAACGCCAGGACGGCGCCTCGTTTCTGCGCCCGCAAATGTCGGCCGGCAAGGCCTATGGCGCGCTCGCCATCGGCATGGGCTCGCGCAAAGTCGAGGCCTTCGCCAAGGAGCGCCCGCATCTCGTCGCCGGCATCTCGGACGTCTCGGGCGGGCGCGTGCTACCGGTGGTGGGCGGCGTGCTGATCCGCGACAAGGCCGCTGCCATCATCGGCGCCGTCGGCATTTCCGGCGACACGTCGGACAATGACGAGGCCGCGGCGATCGCCGGCACCGAGGCAGCCGGTTTCACCGCCGATCCGGGCTGAGCAGCCTTCGACATTGAGGCGAGGCTGCGTTGAGATTCAGATCAGGCCGGCATTACCCGAATGTCAATGCGGCCTAATTCAAATTGATGTCCCGGCTCGCCGACCGCATCGACACCGCGAATCCGGCCAGCACATCGAACAGCGCGATGACCATCAGCGTGAAGAAGACGGAATGGGCGGCGCCCTTCACCAGCAGGAATTCGACCAGGAAGGCCACGAAGACCAGCGTCGACAGAAGGTGGTCCATGATCGAGGCATTGGTCGTGCGCGCCGACTTCGCCATTTCTAGGAAAAGGAAGATCAGCCCGAGCAGCACCATCAAGTCGCCCAGCGTCATCGAGAACACTCCGCCCGACATCATGCTGAAGGAGAAGACCTCGCTCGCCCACGGATCGTCGCCGCTGCCGAATATTCCCAGAAGTCCGAGGTTGTAGAGCACGAAAGGCACGATCAGCAGCGGAATGGCACCGAACATCTGGCGTCTCCATGTGGGGGCAATCCTTGTAGAATGCGCCACAGGCACGCCGTCAAGATGTTTCGGTGGCAGCGCCGAACACGGTCGAAGACCGCACGCAACAAGCATGTCAGCCGGTTCCCCGTCTGGAGTATCTCGGCGATTGCCGTCCACGCTTCGCAATGCGCGCTCCCCGGCCGCCAAACGCAAAAAGGACCGGCCAGTGGCCGGTCCTTTTTTAATTCAAAACTTCGAAAAAGCTGTTCTCAGCTTTCCTTGGGCGTCAACACCTGGCGACCGCGATACATGCCGGTCTTCAGGTCGATGTGGTGCGGACGGCGCATTTCGCCGGAATTCTTGTCCTCGACATAGGTCGGGGCCTTGAGTGCGTCAGCCGAGCGGCGCATGCCGCGCTTGGACGGAGAGGTTTTTCGTTTCGGAACGGCCATGGATATGCTCCACTACATGGTCAAAAAGCCCCGCCTGCCCTCGTGAAAGGGCCATGTCGGGGCCGGAATCTGAGAAAGTCGGGTGCCTATACACGCCCTGTGCCGTTTTGGCCAGCACTGGAGCGAATTTTTTTGAGTTGGCTAGCGGAGGCAACCAACATAGGCGCCGGAGCGGCCGGCGCGCCGCTCGATCAAATTGGCAAGCCTCCTCAGGCCCGGTCCGGGTTTGGCCGGGTTGCGGGCAATCGGATTGGGCAAGGAGACGGCGAGCAGTGCGGCCTGCCGCCGCGACAGCTGTTTTGCCGAAACGCCAAAATGATGCTGTGCCGCGGCCTCGATACCGTAGATGCCCGGCCCCCATTCGGCGATGTTGAGATAGATTTCCATGATGCGCCGTTTCGACATCACTGCGTCGAAATAGACGGCCAGCGGCAGCTCGAACACTTTGCGCACCGAACCCAGCGGCCGCGACCAGAGGAAGAGGTTCTTCACCGTCTGCATGGTGATGGTCGAAGCGCCGCGCGTTGCTTCGCCAGCCAGCGCGTCGTCGACGACGCCCCGCAATTCGCCGAGATCGACACCGCGATGGAAGCAGAACTGCCCATCCTCCGACATGATGACGGAATTGGCCAGCACCGGCGCCACGTCGTCGATCGACGCCCAGCGGCGCTCATAGCCCGAGAATGTCGCCAGGTCCTTAAACATCAGCATCGAGACCGGATGCACGAACGATGGCAGGTACAGGACCGTCAGCAGCGTTGGAATAACCGCCAGCACCGCGGCCACGGTGATACCGCGCCGGACCCAGCGTTTGAGACTGCGGCGGTTCACGCCTCGCGATCTCGTCGCCATGTCCAGCTTTTCGGTTTCATGATCGACGATCGGTTCCGCCAAGCCGCCCAACCCGTGCTCTCCCTGCCCCCGGCATAATGGCGCTTGGCTTCTTGCGCAACGTCTGAGTGTCGGCTACCGGTCCCGATCATGACGAGTGACGACGAAATGGCGTTCGAAATGGCGCTCATCAGACGGGCAGCCGCCGTCGAGGTGCTGCTGAGGCGGTTGCTCGACGACCGCGCGCTTTCGGGCGAGATCGCCCGGCCTGAGCGCTTGATGGCGGCGATGTGCCACGGCGTGCTGAATGGTGGCAAGCGCTTGCGGCCTTTCCTGGTGATGGAAAGTGCGGCACTTTTTTCCGCTGACGGCGAGGCGGCACTGCGCGTCGCGGCAGCGCTTGAATGCGTGCATTGCTATTCGCTGATCCACGACGATCTGCCGGCCATGGACGACGATGATCTGCGGCGTGGCCAGCCGACGGTGCATAAGGCCTTCGACGAGGCCACCGCCATCCTGGCTGGCGACGCCTTGCTGACGCTTGCCTTCGACATCATCGCCGGCGAGGCGACCGCTCTGCCGGCGGAGCGGCGGATAGCACTGGTGTTCGCACTGGCCCGTGGGGCCGGGGTTGGCGGCATGGTCGGTGGCCAGAAGCTCGACCTCGAAGCTGAACAGACGCCGCCGGACGAGGCCGGCATCATCCGGCTGCAGGCGATGAAGACCGGCGCGCTGATCCGCTTTGCCTGCGAGGCCGGTGCACTCATTGCCGGCGCTCCCGCAGAGGACCGTGAGCGACTTGCCGAATTCGGCTCCGCGATCGGACTTGCCTTCCAGCTCGCCGACGACCTGCTCGACCTGACCGCCGATGCCAGCCAGATGGGCAAGGCGACCGGCAAGGACGCCGCTGCCGGCAAGGCGACGCTGGTGGCGCTGCACGGTGCGAATTGGGCACGCAGCCAGCTTCACGGCCTCGTCGAACAGGCCCATGCACTGCTTGAGCCCTATGGCGACGGCGCCAAGCTCCTGAGGGAAGCAGCGACGTTCGTGGCGGCTCGGAACAGCTGAGGTTTGGTCAAACCAGGACATCGGGCCGATTTAGGCCGCTCGTCCTCCGCCACCCCATTCAGAAATAGAGCTTGAGCGGACGCCTGCCAAAGCAGAGGATCGGTACGGCTTTGCCATCCACACGGCAACGACGCGGTGCGGACACAGTTGGAGAGATGCCATGTCGACAACCGACACGCTGTTCGCAGGTTCCATTCCCGAAGTCTACGACCGGGCAATGGTGCCGCTGATCTTCGAGCCCTATGCGCGGGATCTGGCGGAGCGGGTGGCGAAGCTCGGACCTCAATCGGTGCTCGAAGTGGCGGCGGGCACCGGTGTGGTGACACGCGCGCTCGCAGCAAAGCTGCCGGCGCCGACACGCATCGTGGCCACCGACCTTAACCAGCCCATGCTCGACCACGCGCGCACACGCATGGCGGACGATCCTCGTATCACCTGGCAACAGGCCGACGCCCAGGAGCTGCCCTTCGAGAACGCATGGTTTGACGCCGTGGTCTGCCAATTTGGCGCGATGTTCTTCCCCGATCGGGTGGCCGCCTATGGACAAGCCCGGCGGGTGATGCGGCCGGGCGGACATTTCGTATTCAACGTCTGGAGCGCCATCGAAGAGAACGAGTTCGCCGAAGAAGTGACGCGAGCGCTCGGCACTCTCTTCCCCGCCGATCCGCCTCGCTTCTTGGCCAGGACGCCGCACGGCTATCACAATGCGGACGCCATCCGTGCCGACGTGCATGCGGCAGGCTTCCACGATGTCAGCATCGAGGCTCTGGGTGCCGTGAGTGCCGCTCCGTCGCCGCATGACGCGGCCGCGGCCTATTGCCAGGGAACACTTCTGCGTGCCGAGATCGAGGCGCGCGGCGGCTCGCTGGAGGAGGCGACGCGACACGTTGCAAATGCCATGGAGAAACGGTTCGGGGAAGGTCCGGTGAGTGGCCGCATCCACGCCCTCGTCGTGACGGCAGCCTGATGCATGTCGCTCAAAAGTCTGCTCGGTTTTGCGAGAACGACATGCATCAAAACGAAGACCTGAAGCGGATCGTCTGAATCCGTCCAGACGCGACAGGCTTTCGTTGCGCAAGGATTGTCAGGTCAAAGCTGTCATCCATCCGGCTGTTCGCGTGGCTCGGCTATCCACACGAAATTTTAATGTAAATGAAGCGTAATCCCGACCATTAAAATGGTGCGTATGTGTTGGGGTTGCGCATGCCGGAATATTCGTCCTTCATCCGATCAGTCCGGATTCGCTATATTTCAGGGTTGCTGATCTTCGCGCTGGCTTCCGTGGCAATCGTGGTTGCGCTTGATCGTGTCAATTCCTTTCGCCGTGACATCGATGCGCTGAGCAGCAACCTCGTCGTCTTCACCCGCGACCTGCGCAACGCGACCAGCTTTGCCGAGACGACCGGCACCGCCTGGCGGGCGGAGACACGCGATGCGCTGACCTCATCGGCGCGCGGCCATTCGGAACGCCTGACCGGCGAGATCGAGTCGCTGACCGCGCAGCTTGCGGCGATCAAGCCGCGGCTGTCGACCAAGACTGCCAACGAGCTCCAATCGGCTTCCGTCAACGGCGATCTGTTCTGGTCGCCGCGCGACATGGTGCGCAACTTCAACCTGATGTCGGTGGCGCAGAAAGTCGATGAGTGGAGCTATCGCGAAATCCGCAACCAGAACGACCTGTTCGCCCAGCCCATGCTGGTCCGCGTCCGCACCGCAATGGATGATGAACGCCATCTGGCGGACGCCTCCAGCGACAGGCTGCTGCTGTGGGCAAGCGCCATCCTGTTCGCGGCCCTTACCATCGTCGCCTTCTGGATTTTCCGCCCGATGGAAGTGGCAATCCGCCGCGCCTTTGCCGAATCCGCAGAATCCCTGTTCAAGGCCGAGGCCGCCGACCGCGCCAAGTCGGAATTCCTGGCCAATATGAGCCATGAAATCCGTACGCCGATGAACGGTGTGCTCGGTATGGCAGAACTGCTGGCCAAGACCGATCTGACGGCGCGCCAAAAGACCTTCACCGACGTCATCGTCAAATCCGGCAATGCACTGCTCACCATCATCAACGATATCCTTGATTTCTCGAAGATCAATGCCGGGCAACTCACCCTCGACCCCGCTCCCTTCCGTCTCTCCGAGGCGGTCGAGGATGTGGCGACGCTGGTATCGGCGCGCGTCGCCGAAAAGAACCTCGAATTGATCGTGCGTGTCGACCCGCGGCTGCCGGCCCATGTCGTCGGCGACGCCGGCCGGTTCCGGCAGATCGTCACAAACCTGCTCGGCAACGCGGTGAAGTTCACCGAAAAGGGTCACGTGCTGATCGATGTCGGCGGCGAGATCGTCAACGACGTGGTCCAGCTTAAGGTTCGCGTCGAGGACACCGGCATCGGCATACCAGCCGAGAAACTGCAGAACGTGTTCGAAAAATTCGCCCAGGTCGACGGTTCGTCGACCCGCCGCCACGAGGGGACCGGCCTCGGCCTTGCCATCGCCGCCCGCCTCGTCGACCTGATGGCAGGCAAGNAGGCAAGATCGGCGTCGAGAGCGAGATCGGCCGCGGCTCGGTGTTCTGGTTCGCGGTGCCGCTGCCGGCGCATCAGGCCGGGGCTCGCGACGAGATCGTGCCGGTCGACGTCACCGGCGCGCGCGTGCTGGTCATTGACGACAATCCGGTCAACCGCGAAATCCTGCTCGAGCAGCTCAGAAGCTGGAGCTTCGATTGTGCCGCCGCCGAAAGCGGCGCTGTAGGCCTGGCCTTCCTCGATCGCGCCTTTCAGCTGGGCGCCGCCGTCGACTGCATCATCCTCGACTACCAGATGCCAGGCATGAACGGCGCCGACGTCGCCAGAGCCATCGCCTTGGACAGCAGGCTGTCCTCCATCCCGGTGGTGTTGCTGACCTCGGTCGACCAAGTCGATTTCGGCAAGATGATCATCGACTTCGGCATCGCCGCGCACCTGACCAAGCCGGCCCGCTCCGCGGTCCTGCTCGGCACCGTTATCTCGGTCGTCCAGAGGGCCCGCTCGCAGGTCNCTCGATGCCGGAAATGAACGGCTACGAAGCAACCCGCGCCATCCGGACGATAGAGGTGTCAACGGGCACCCACATACCGATCATCGGCGTCACCGCGCATGCGCTGAAGGGCGATCGCGACAAGTGCATCGAAGCCGGAATGGACGACTATCTGCCGAAGCCGGTTTCACCCGACCGCCTCGGCACCAAGATCGGCACTTGGCTCAGCGAGACGGTGGCAGCAAAGATTGCTTGAGGCAGACCTTAGCGCTGGCTTGCAGGATCAACGCAGCCGGCCGACTGGGATGATTTCCGGCGAGGTCGCAACATAAGGATCTCCCTGCCAACTGCCGAGCCGTTGCTCGGTCGAATGGGCGCGCGACGAGAGCTCGAAATAAATTCGTCGCATTTGTCGCTACCGGTTGCGAACCACCACGCACGCCCCGCCGATGCTTTGCAATTTCTGGCAGATGACATTGGCGGCCGCACGGTCATCGACACCGATCCTGACCGCGTAGATGCCGCGCCGGCCGATCGGGGTGCGCACCCGGCTGACCACCGGATCATGCCCGCTGAGCAGGGCCGGGAACCGGCTTCTTACCCGCAGCCACTGGTTGATCGCTGCACTGCGGCGGAAGTTGCCGGCCACCTGGATGCCCCACGGTTTTATGTTGATCGACGCCATCGCCACCGTCTGCGACATGATCACCGGTAGCCTGCGGCAGGCGTAGGCAAAGTCCGCCTTTGCGTCGAGCGGCTCGATCGTTCCGGCATAGGCCCGGTCGGTGAACTTGTCGGCCGGCTCGCCCATGATGTCGAAGACATAGCTCTCGGTCTCCATTGGCAGGAAGCCGCCGGAACTGAGCCAGCGCGACACCCGACTTTCGCCGGCATTGTAGGCGGCCGCCGCCAGCCCGAGATTGCCGTAGCCGGTTTTCATTTCGGCGAGATATTTCGCCGATGCCGGGATCGCCTGGTTGATGTCGAAGGAATTGGCCAGCCCGCGCATCTTGGCGGTGCCCGGCATGAACTGGGCGATGCCTTCGGCGCCGACCGGGCTGACGGCGTTGGGATCGAAACGGCTTTCCTTCCAGATCAGCCGGGCGAAGAAATCCCTGGGCAGACCATTCTGGTCGGCATGCGCCTGGATCAGGTTACAGACCTTGCCTATCAGCCGTTGCTTGGCGGATTGCGGCGGATCCGCCTGAACCAGCGTCGCCCAACCCAAGGCGCAAAGCAGAACCAGCGTAGCCCCGAGAAAACGCTGCATCGAGCGCTGAGCCCGTGCCGAAAGTCGCTCCGGCGAGCCAGGTGATGGTGGCTTCGTGGTCGCCCCGGCGACGCGCGCAGCGGACATTTGGTCCGTGAGCACCGGAAGCGCAGAAGACGCCTTCAGGTGGCCGCCGGAGTAGAGTTTCGGCATGGGCTCACTCGGCTGCGGCCTTGCCGCGGCCAAACCGTTGCTCGATATAGTCGGCGACCATTTTCTCGAAATCCGCCGCGATCGAAGGCCCGCGCAACGTCGCCGCCTTCTTGCCGTCGACGAAGACAGGCGCTGTCGGCGTCTCGCCGGTGCCGGGCAGCGAAATGCCAATGTCGGCATGCTTGGATTCGCCCGGGCCGTTGACGATACAACCCATCACGGCGACCTTGAGGTTCTCGACGCCGGGATATTTTTCGCGCCACACCGGCATGTTTTTCCGCAGATCCGCCTGTATGTTCTGGGCGAGTTCCTGGAACACGGTGGAGGTCGTGCGGCCGCAGCCGGGGCAAGCGGCGACGATCGGCACGAACTGCCTGAACCCCATGGTCTGCAGCAATTCCTGCGACACTTGCACCTCGCGTGTGCGGTCGCCGTTCGGCTCCGGCGTCAGCGAGATGCGGATGGTATCCCCGATGCCTTGCTGGAGCAGGATGCCCATGGCAGCCGACGAAGCCACGATGCCTTTCGAGCCCATGCCTGCCTCGGTGAGGCCGAGGTGCAGCGCATGGTTGGAGCGGGTGGCTAGCTCGGTATAGACGGCGATCAGGTCCTGCACGCCGCTGACCTTGGCCGACAGGATGATTTTCTCGCGGCCAAGCCCGATCTCTTCCGCCAACTCGGCCGACAGGATCGCCGATTGCACGATCGCCTCGCGCGTCACTTCCTGCGCCGTCAGCGGAAACCCCTTGGCCTGGTTGTCATCCATCAGCCGGGTCAGCAGTTCCTGATCGAGCGACCCCCAGTTGACGCCGATGCGCACCGGCTTGTCGTGTCTGATCGCCATCTCGACGATCGCCCCGAATTGCCGGTCCTTCTTGTCCTTGAATCCGACATTGCCCGGGTTGATGCGATATTTGGCCAGCGCTTCGGCGCAGGCCGGATGGTCTGCCAAAAGCTTGTGGCCGATATAGTGGAAATCGCCGACCATCGGCACGTCGATGCCAAGCCGCTGAAGCCGCTCATGAATGCGCGGCACCGCGGCGGCGCTCTCGTCGCGATCGACGGTGATGCGCACGATCTCGGAGCCCGCCCGGTGAAGTGCTGCAACTTGCGCAACTGTCCGGTCGATATCGGCCGTATCGGTATTGGTCATCGACTGCACGACAATGGGCGCTCCGCCGCCGACGACCACGCCGCCGACATCGACGCCGACCGAGGTGCGGCGAGGGAAAGGAGAGGAAAAATATCCGGTCATGCCGGCCAGCCTTTTGTCTCTGGAGCGCCGAACGTCCCCTTGGACGACAGAGGGCGCCCCGGGCGATGCGCTAAAGTCCGGGCATGAGGTGGATGAGCAAAGATGGCTTGTCAATGGCGACAGGTCGCCACTGGCCGGAATCGACCCGCCGCCAAGGACCAGAAACAATCGATGATCTGGCGAAATCCGGCGACGGCCGAAGCGGAAATTAAGCCGGGTGGGAATCCGGCTCAGGCTGATGGCCCAGTGCCGGAAATCAAAACCTCCCAGGCCGGCGGATGGCACCCGCCGGGAAAAGAAGCCGCGGACGGTGAGCGGCTATGTCAGGAGGGCATCAATGCGTGGTCGGTTTCCCTCTGAGTTTTTCAATCTCGTCCTTGAGTGCCAACTTGCGTCGCTTGAGATTCACGATTTCGAGGTCATCGACCGATGGATGGTTCATCGCGTCATCGATTTCACGTTCGATGTCGCCGTGTTTCCGCTGCAACTCATCAAGATGGGATGCAAGAGACATGATTGGTTCTCCCTTTCATGGTTTCCTCGATTGCAGCCGTCATGGCGCGTCCACCGCAGGTTCGCTTCTGTGACGGCATGATGACAGTGTGTCACCTTCCGGCAGCGATGTCGAATGATCCGTGGTAGCATTCCACGACAATGTGAAATGTGATATGGGCTGCGCGCCGGTTGCAAAATCCCACCGGCCCCGCCCAATCAGGCCCATTTTTGGGCGCCGCAGACGTGCAGACGGTAGATAATGTCCGATCAGGAACAGGCTGATATCCGGCTCGAATATTCCCGGCTGAAGCAGGAGCACGCCGATTTCGATGCGGCCATCAACGCGATGATCGCCATGGCCTGCGATCCACTGCAGATCCAGCGCATGAAGAAGAAGAAGCTGTTCCTCAAGGACCGGCTGATGGCGCTGGAAGACAAGATCATTCCCGACATCATTGCCTGAAGGGCGCGTACGCTTTCGACCGCCTATCCGGCGGTCGAAAGTCTCGCGGCACGATCACGCAGCAGGCCGATGAGTTTGCCGGTCCGTTCCTCCGACGTGTCGATGGGAACCACCAGGCACATCGTCGCCTCGACCTTGCCCGGCGCCGAAAAGACCGGCGCGGCAAGGCATTTCGTATAGGCATCGACCAGGCCCGAGGTGACGCAATAGCCGGCGACTTGTGCCTTTGCGATGTCGGTGACAAAATCGTCAAGCCGCAGTTTGCGACCGTCGGGCAGCACGAGATCGTCGTCCGACACCATGGCTTCGATTTCAGCCCTGTCCAACCCCGCCAGAAGCAGTCGCCCCGAGGCCGTCCAGGGCAGCGGTATCTGCAGGCCGGTGGCAGAGCTGATGCGAAAAGGCCTGGTGCCTGGGCTCGCGTGGACGATCGTGTAGCGACCGCTCTGCAGCATGCACAGTTCGGACGTCTCGCCGGTCTCGCGCGATAGATTGTCGACCTCCTGACGCCCTCGTCTGAGGAGGTCGTTGCCCCGCACATAGTCCATTCCATAGAGATAGAGCTTCTTGCCGAAATAGACGCGATTGCCGTCGCTTTCCAATTCCAGCAGGCCCGCATCGACCAGCGACCGCACCAGCGTATAGGTCGTCGAACGGGGTGCATTCACCCCTTTGGCAAGGTCGCCAATGCCGATCGCCCGCTGGGTCGTGTGAAGAAACTCCAGAATCTCGAGCACCCGGTTAAGTCCCTTTTCACGGGAGCCCGAAATTTTCTCGTCGGCTGAAATCGCGGTGGCATTGCCGTCTTGCATTGTCGCTTCCCGGTGTTAATATCTGTCTTGTACAGGATACACTCGTCTCTTGTAAGAGACAAAATCACCGGACGCGTGTCTTGCCTGTGCACAAGGGGAACACAACACGAAAGGAGGTCGCCGTGAACGACACATCCGGAAGACGTGATTTTCTGAAACTTGGAATGGCTGGGCTGGCCACGGCTGGCGTGCTGGCAACCGTCGATGCCCAGAAAGCCGCGGCCCAGGCAGCGTCCGACAGCCTGCTGCGCACCGTGCTCGATCGTGGCAAGCTGATCGTCGGTACCGGCAGCACCAACGCACCCTGGCACTTCGAGAACGATGCCGGCGAATTGGTCGGCATGGACATCACCATGGGGCGCATTCTCGCCAAGGGCCTTTTCGACGATCCGACCAAGGTCGAGTTCGTCATGCAGGATCCGGCACAGCGCATCCCCAACGTGACCACCAACAAGGTCGACATCACCATCCAGTTCATGACCATGAGCGCCCAACGCTCGCAGCTGGTCAATTTTTCCCGGCCCTATTATGTCGAGGGCGTTGCCCTGCTGAGCCTGCCGACCGCCGAGAACAGGACTTTCGACAAGCTGCTTGCCGGCGGCGCCGCAACGCGCATCTCCATCCTGCAGAATGTCGATGCCGAGGCGCAGGTGCATTCGGTGCTGCCCGAGTGTCAGGTCATGCAGATCGATACCCAGGCCAACGTGCTGCAGGCGCTGGAATCGAAACGCGTCGACGCCGCTGCCGTCGATCTGTCCACGGTGCGCTGGCTCGCCTCGCGCAATCCGGACAAATATTTCGATGCGGGCAAGAGCTGGCTGAGCATGCTTTATGGCGCGGCTCTGCGGCAAGGCGACCTTGACTGGCTGACTTTCGTCAACTCAACTTTCACCATCGCCATGTTCGGCCACGAAAATGCCCTCTACGACGCCGCCTTCAAGGACTATTTCGGACAGGAGCCTCCGGCGCGCCATCCGGGCTTCCCAGCCATTTGACCTGCATCAGGCGGGAGGGCGTATCCAGCGCCCTTCCGCCTCCCTAGAGCAATTCCAGGAAAAGTGTGAAACGGTTTTCCGTCCGGAATTGCGTCAAAACAGAGTTAGAGCGGTTTGCCGTTTCCGTGAAACGGTGAACTGCTCTAAGGCCTGCGGCAACCGAGGCGGACGCATGGGCTACGCCCTCAACTTCAATCTGATCTGGCGGCATTTCGACAAGCTGTGGAGCGGCCTGCTGCTCAGTCTCGAACTCGCCGTCATCTCGATCGCCATCGGCATCGTCATCGGCCTAGTCCTGGCGGTCTGGTACGTTTCGGCCGGGCGGGTGGTGCGCACCATCATCGCCGCCTATGTCGAATTCATCCGCAACGTGCCGCTGATCCTGCTCGTCTATCTCGTCTTCTACGGCTTGCCGACAGTGGTCGATATCGCCTACAGCGCGCCGACCTCATTTGTCGTCACGCTCTCGCTCTACAGCGGCGCATATCTGGTCGAGGTGTTCCGTTCCGGGCTCGAGGCGGTTCCGCGCGGACAGCTGGACGCCGGCAAGGCGATCGGCCTGACGCCCTGGCAAAGGCTGCTCAACGTCCGCCTTCCGACGATGCTGCGCATCACGCTGCCGGCATTGTCCAACACCTTCATATCGCTGTTTAAGGACACCTCCGTCGCCTCGGTCATTTCGGTGCCGGAACTGACCTACGGCGCCCAGTGGATCAACTTCAACACGTTCCGGATCGTCGAGGTCTATCTCGTCGTGACTGCGATGTACCTGCTTACCGGCTACATACTGCTTTTTGCGCTTCGGCTTGTCGAACGCCGGTTCAGGGCGGCGCGCTGACATGCTGACCCAGATCGCCTATGCCTTGCCTTTCCTCGCCCAGGGCTTTGCCCTGACACTATGGGTATCCTTGCTTGTCGTGGTGTTCTCCCTGATCGCTGGCGTGATCATGGGCGTCGGTCTCGTCTATGGCCCCATGCCACTGCAATGGGCGGTGCGCATCTTCAGCGATACCATTCGCGGCATACCAATCCTGGTGCTCATCTTCTTTGTCTATTATGGCCTGCCGGCCGTCGGGCTTCATCTGCCGTCCTTCTGGGCCGCCGTGCTCGCGCTGACCTTGTTCAAGACCGCGCAGGTCGTCGAATATCTCAGGGGTGCGGTCGGATCCATTCCGAAGGGACAGTCCGAGGCGGCAATGGCGATCGGACTGACCTTTCGCCAGCGCCTCACCTACGTCATCTTCCCGCAGGCGTTCAGGCGTTTCCTGCCGCCCTGGATCAATGGCGTCACCGACGCGGTCAAGGGCAGCGCGCTGGTGTCGCTGCTCGGCATCACCGATCTGATGCAGGCCATAAACCAGGTCATCGGCCGCACCTATGAGGCGATGCCGCTCTACCTCCTCGGCGCGCTCATCTATTTCGCGGTCAATTATGCCCTCTCGCAGGCCAGCCGCCGGCTCGAGCGGCGTTTCTCCTTCATTCGGGATTAGCAATGTCCACAGGCTCGAACGACACCCCGGCGCTTCTCGACATCCGCGACGTTTCCAAAGCCTTTGGAACCGTCCAGGTTCTGCGTTCGGTCAGCCTGCAGGTGACGCGCGGCGAAGTGGTGACGGTCATCGGCCCCTCGGGCAGCGGCAAGACCACACTGCTGCGCTGCGTCAACTTCCTCGAAAGCTACGACAGCGGCTCGATTCGCATCGATGGCAAAGAGGTCGGCTTTCGCGAAGCCGGAGCCCGCCAGCGCCGCAGCGAACGCGATCTGGCCGCCATGCGGGCCGAGACCGGCATGGTGTTCCAGAGCTTCAACCTCTTTCCGCATCTGACAGCCGCCGGCAACATCATGCTTGGTCTAACCAAGGTGCGCGGCAAGAGCAGTGCGGAGGCCCGCACGATCGCCGAACACTGGCTCGGCCGGGTCGGCCTCGCCCACAAGGCCGACAGTCTGCCCGCCGAACTGTCCGGCGGCCAGCAGCAGCGTGTCGGCATCGCTCGCGCCGTAGCCATGGGGCCGAAGATCCTGCTTCTCGACGAGATAACCTCCGCGCTCGACCCGGAGCTGGTCGGCGAAGTGCTCGAGGTCGTGCGCAGCCTGGCCGAGGACGGCATGACAATGGTGATGGTCACGCACGAAATGGCCTTTGCCCGCGATGCCTCGAGCCGCATCGTCTTCATGGCTGACGGCGGCGTTAGCGCGGCGGGTCCGCCCGCCGAAATCCTGGCGGCGGACACTGACAATGAGCGCCTGCGCACCTTCCTGGCACGTTTCCGCGCCTCGCATTTCTAAACGGGACAGCGAGCGCTGTCGCAAGGAGCCTTCTTTCATGACGCCTTATATCCGGCTCGCCGCGCTGGGCCTGACGCTGCCGGAGCCGCCGACCCCGATCGCCAATTTCGTCACCCATGCCGAAAGCGGCCGGCTGATCTTCCTGTCCGGCCAGGGGCCGCTGCGGACCGACGGCACGCTGTTCACCGGCAAGGTGGGGGATGATGTCACCGTCGAAGAGGCCTATGGCCATGCCCGTCTCACCGGCCTTAACCTGCTGGCCGTCATGCACGCAGCCACTGGCGATCTTTGCCGGATCGTGCGCATCGTCAAGCTGCTCGGCTTCGTCAACGCGATACCAACCTTCAGCGATCACCCGAAGGTGGTCAATGGCTGTTCCGATCTGTTCGCCGATGTGTTCGACACCATCGGCGGCCATGCCCGCTCGGCGATCGGCGTCGGCTCCTTGCCTGGGAACATCACCGTCGAAATCGAGGCGGTCGTCGAGATCGCCGCCTGACCCGTTAGAAATGGAATCTTGAGAGATGAAAACCACTTCCACCGACGGCTCCAACACCACCATCCGCGAACGGCTCGGCCTTCGCCCGATCATCAACGTCTCCGGCACGATGACAGCGCTTGGCGCATCGATCATCGTGCCTGAAGCGATCAGCGCCATGGCGGAGATGGCCTCGCAATGGGTGGAGATGGACGATCTGCAGCGTGCCGCAGGCACGATCGTTGCGCGCCTCACCGGCGGCGAGGCCGGTTTCATCACCGCCTGCTGCGCCAGCGGCATCACCATGGCGATTGCCGGCGCGATGACGGGAACCAACCTGCTCGCCATCGAGCGGCTGCCGGACGACACCGAAGGGCTGAAGTCGGAGGTCATCGTCCAGCTCGGCCACATCGTCAACTACGGCGCGCCAATCGATCAGTCGGTCCGGCTGGCCGGCGCAAAGGTCGTGCCGGCTGGCACCGTCAGCGTTACGCAGGATTACCATGTGCGTGAGGCGATCAACGATCGCACGGCAGCGGGTCTCTATGTCGTCGCCCACCACACCGTGCAGTACGGCATGCTGTCCCTAGAGGAATTCTGCGAGATCTGCCACGCCAGAGGCGTCCCGGTGATCGTCGATGCGGCCTCCGAATATGATCTGCGCGGCTTTCTTGCGCGCGGCGCCGACATCGTCATCTACAGCGGACATAAATTCCTGAGCGGACCGACCAGTGGCATCGTCACCGGGCGCAAGGATCTGGTGCGGGCCGCCTACCTGCAGAACCGCGGTGTCGCGCGCGCCATGAAGGTCGGCAAGGAAAGCATCGCCGGCACCATGGCCGCACTGGAAGCCTGGGAAAAGCGCGACCATGCCGGCATCCGACGGCGCGAAGAAGCGGCACTGAACCTGTGGAAGAATGCGTTGCAGGGGCTGCCGGGCATCGTCGCGCAGATCATCCCCGACCCCACCGCCAACCCGCTGGATCGGTTGCAGATCTTTGTATTGCCCGAGAGCCGGTTCACGGCGGCCGGTCTGGCCTCCGCATTGGCTATGGGCTCGCCGCCGATCATCGTGCGCAACCATGAGGTGGAGCGCGGCCATTTCTTCCTCGACCCCTGCAATCTTCATCGCGGCGAGGCGGAGATCGTCGCAGAACGGCTGCGCGCCACGCTGACCGCGGCCGAGCGGCCCGCCAATGCCATGAAGCCTGCCCGCAAGGATTCGTCCGGTGTCTTGCGCTGGCCGGATTGAAACGCCAGGTAATCACCTGAAAATGCGCCGGCCGCGATCGGCGCGCGCCATCACGCGACCGTGAACGGCCGGATCCTCCCCAGCCGGGAATAAACCGTCGCCGCTCCGGGTCTCCTCAGCATACGCCACTCCAGGCGTTGAGGAGAGCGACATGACCCATCACCACGATGAAGACAGCGGGCGCGACGGCATCAGCCGCCGGCATGCGCTGGAATGCATGATCTGGGCCGGCACCGGCGTACTCTGGACGATTTCAGGTGGCATACCGGTGTCGCTCAACCTGCTCGGCGCCGCACAAGCTGCCGAAGCCATGGCCTCCGGCTTCACCTTCCTGCAGATATCCGACAGCCATATCGGCTTCGACAAGGCGGCCAACCCGCATGCCATCGACACGCTGAAGGAAGCGATGGGCAAGATCCAGGCGCTGCCGCAAAAGCCCGCCTTCATGATCCACACCGGCGATATCACCCATCTGTCCAAGCCGGCACAGTTCGACAATGCGGCGCAGATTATCGACGGCGCCGGCTTCGACGTGCACTACGTGCCGGGCGAGCACGATTTGATCGACGACGGCAACGGCAAGGCCTATCTCGACCGCTACGGCAAGGGCACCAGGGGTGCCGGCTGGTACTCGTTCGACCAGAACGGCGTGCATTTCGTGGCGCTGGTCAATGTCGTCAACCTGAAGGCGGGCGGGCTCGGCAATCTCGGCCCCGAACAGCTGGCCTGGCTGGCAGACGACCTGAAGGCCGTCAGCGCGTCGACCCCGATTGTCGTCTTCGCTCATATCCCGCTGTGGGCGGTCTATCCCGAATGGGGCTGGGGCACCGACGACGCGGCCCAAGCGCTCGCCCTGCTCAAGCGCTTCGGCTCGGTCACCGTGCTCAACGGCCACATCCACCAGATCATGCAGAAGGTGGAAGGCAACGTCACCTTTCACACGGCGCGCTCGACTGCCTTCCCGCAGCCGGCGCCAGGAACTGCCGCCTCGCCCGGACCGATGACGGTGCCGGCCGGGCAACTGCGCGGCCTGCTCGGCACCAGCAGCGTCAACGTGAAGCAAGGTGGGAAGGATCTCGCCATCATCGACTCGACGCTGGCTTGAGCCTGGACTGCAAAGGAAATCATCATGCTCTGCATTCGCCTTCCGGCCCGGCACATGGTCGCGATCCTCACCGCCTTCGCCCTGACCACGGGAACCTGTCAGCCGCTGCGCGCGGCGGTCGATGCGCCGATGGTCAAAATAGAGAACTTCGCCTTCACGCCACACGAACTGACGGTCAAGCCCGGCACCAGGGTGATCTTCAGAAACGACGACGACATCCCGCATCTTGTCGTCGCCAACGATTCCTCCTTCCGCTCCAAGGCGCTTGACACCGGTGACACATATGAATTCACCTTCACCAAAGCAGGCGACTTTGCCTATTTCTGCGGGCTTCACCCGCACATGCAGGGCAAGATCACCGTCGCTCCCTGAAGGGGCGTGGCAGAACCTGCCGGGAGTGCCGGAGCATGCTGCGGTGTTGAGCGAAAAGGCCCTGGCCGAGCGCTTCGGCGAGGTGGTGCTGCCCCATCTTGGTGATGCGCTTGCGCTCGCCCGCTGGCTGACCGGCAACGCCACCGATGCCGAGGATGTGGTGCAGGAGGCCTGCGTGAAGGCACATGCTGGCATATCAGGCTATGCCGGCGGCAATGCCCGCGCCTGGCTGCTGACCATCGTGCGCAACACCGCCTATACCTGGATGTCTCGCAACCGGCCGCGCGGCATGCTCGCCGTCGGCGACCTCGGCGATCTCGACGAAATGGCGGCAGCGCACGGCACAAGCCCGCCCGACGAAGATGGCCCGGAGGCGAGCCTGATCGCCAGGGCCGATACGGCGGCACTGGAGGCGGCGATCGCAGCACTGCCGCAGCCTTTTCGCGAGACGCTGGTGCTGCGCGACATCAACGGTCTCAGCTACCGCGAGATAGCGGCCATGCTGGACGTACCGATGGGCACAGTGATGTCGCGGCTGGCCCGGGCCCGCGGCCTGCTTGTGTCTGAACTGGGGAGAGCGCCATGACCAATCATGACGACGGGCTGCCCAACGATCCCGAGGGCATGCGGCTGATGATCCACGCCCTCATTGATGGCGAACTCGATGCAGCGGCCGCACTGGCGGTGGAGCGGCGCATCGCCGCCGATCCGGCGCTGGCCGCCGAGCATGCCCGCATCATTGCCTTGCAGGGCGCGCTCGGCCGCTTGCCGCGCCCCAATGTCAGCGATGCTTTGCGCGCGCGCATTGCCGCACTTGGTGCGACAGGCACGGCACGACCGGCGCAAGACGAAGCCGAACCGCAGCGGGACTCGCCGTCGGCGCAACCAGGGTTGATCGCGGCGTCAGTCGGGGGCGGCCGGAGACGGGACGCCAGGACAGGTTCGTCGCGGACCTTCGGCCCGTTCGATTGGCGCGCACTAGCCGCGTCGATCATGATCAGCGCGGTGCTGGCCAGCGGGGCGACGCAATGGGTGATGGTCAACTACGCGTCCGACGGTTTAGCCGCGGCGGTCGCCAGCGGCCATCGCCGCAGCCTGCTCGCCGCCAGTCCGATCGACATCGTTTCGTCCGACCGCCATACGGTCAAGCCATGGCTCGATGCCCGGATCGGCGTATCGCCGCCGTCGCCAGACCTCGCGCAGGATGGCTACGCACTCATCGGCGGCCGGGTCGAGGTGATATCGGGCCGCCCGGTGCCGGCCCTGGTCTACCGCCACCGCGAGCACCTGATCACGCTGGTCGCCGAACCGCAGCAGGGCGGCGGCATCGCCAAGCCCGCCGATCTTTCGTCGGGCGGCTTTTCGCTGGTGCATTGGAGAGATGGCGCCTTCTCCTACTGGGCGATCTCGGACATGGAGCGGCCAGAACTCGATGACTTCGTCGCCCGCTTCCGCAAGGCGGCGGTATAAGGACGGCCCTGCCCGGCTACTCATTCACCGCCTGACGGATTCTCCAGCCTACGACGCCGGCCAGGAAACTGCCGGCGCGCCTTTACGTGGCTCAGTCCCGACCGCAACCGCGGCCTAGCGGCTGCTCACCGCTCCTCAAAACAAGAACTTTACAAATATTTTTGTTTATGTGAAGTTATGGCTATTGAAGGGTCAATCATGACAGCCAATCGTTTCGCCACGCGCCTGAATTCCTTTGCCTCGCGACCACAGGCCGAATGGCCCGACCTCTCCGGCAAGCCGTCGCTGCTGCAGATGGCGGCGCGCGCTGCCAAGGTTGCCGGACTGACCGACCTCGATCTGAATTACCCCGACCATGTCGACGAAAAGCCTGCTGAAATCGCTCGCAAACTCGGCGACCTCGGCCTTTCCATCAATGGCTTCGCCATGCGCTACTACTCCAATCCGGCCTTCAAACTTGGCGCCTTCACCAATCCGGACCCGGCGGTACGCCGCGAAGCTATCGACCTGACCAAAGCGGGAATCGACGCCGTGCGCGAGGCGGGCGCCAAGCTGATGACGCTGTGGCTCGGCCAGGATGGCTTCGATTACGCCTTCCAGGCTGACTATGCTTCGCTCTGGCAACACGAAATCGATGGAATTCGTGAAGTGGCCGCGCATGACCCCGACTGCCAGATCAGCCTTGAGTACAAGCCCAACGAACCGCGCTCCTACAGCCTGATGCCGGACGCAGCGACGACCTTACTGGCGATCCGCGATGTCGGCCTGCCCAATCTCGGCGTTACGCTCGATTTCGCCCATGTGCTCTATGCCGACGAGCAGCCGGCCTTTGCCGCAGCTCTGGTGGCGCATCACAGCAAGCTGCTCGGCGTGCACCTCAACGACGGCTACGCCAAGCGCGATGACGGCCTGATGGTCGGCGCGGTGCATACGCTTCAGACCATCGAGTTGCTCAGGCAGATCCGCCGCGACGGTTACGCCGGCGCCATCTATTTCGACACGTTCCCCGACATGACGGGGCTCGATCCGGTGCGCGAATGCGAAGTCAACATCGCCACCGTCAAGCGCATGCTGCGCGTCGTCGACCGGCTGGAGCAGGACAATCGCCTGTCCGCCGCCATGGACAGCCAGGACGCGGTGACGTCGCAGGCCATCATCCAGGAAATCATGCTCGGGCCGGACCGCTGAGGCATCCGAGCCACCACCGTTTTCAACAAGGGAGGAATACAATGAGACTTCTGCTTGCCACCGCTACCGCCGCACTGATGGCATTATCCATCGGCTCGGCCTTTTCCACAGATCTCGCGCCGCTCAATTCCGATACGGAAAAGGACCGCATCGACTGGTCGCAGGTCGAGGCCAAGTTCGGCACGTTCCCCAAACTGCCAGAAGGCACCAAGGCGGGCGCGGTTTCCAAGACGCTGACCAATGAATACTGGCGCTCGCTGGGAGAGGGCTACAAGGCGTTCGGCGACAAGGTCGGCATTCCCGTCGTCTATCAGGCGGCGCAGAGCGAAGGCGACCAGCTCGGCCAGCTGACCATTGCCGAAGGCCTGGTCACGCAGGGCTACAACGTTCTGCTCGTCTCGCCGCAGACCGACGCCAATCTGCAGCCGATCATGGAGCAGGCCAAGGCCGCCAATGTGCCGGTGGTCAACGTCAACGATGCAGTCATCCCGCAGGCCGAGCACTATGTCGGCAATGTCCAGCGCGACAATGGCGTGCGCGTCGCCAAATGGTTCATCAAGAACCGTCCGAATGGCGGCAAGGTCGCCATCGTCGAAGGCCAGGCCGGCGTCTATGCAGCCGTGCAGCGCACCGATGGCTTCAAGTCCACCATCACCGAAGGGGGCAAGTTCGAGGTCGTCGCCAGTGTTCCCGGCAACTGGGACCGCCAGACCTCCTATGACGCGGCGGTCAACATCCTGCAGCAGCACCCCGACCTGATCGGCTTCTATGCCAACAATGACGGCATGGCACTGGGCATTGTCGAGGCGGTCAAGGCTGCCGGCCTGCAGGACAAGGTTGCCGTGTTCGGCACTGACGGCATTTCCGACGCCTATGCCTCGATCCGCGCCGGCGAACTGACCGGCACGGTCGACAGCTTCCCGGTGCTAACCGGTGAGGTTGCTCTGGAAACGGCGCTGCGGCTGGTGGCTGGACAAAAGCTGCCGCGCGTCGTTGCCACGCCGCAGGCACTGATCACCAAGGACAATGCCGACCGCTATTCCGGACCCGGCGCGCGCAAGGCCCTGCTCGAAGATGCCGCTGCGGGCCAGTAAAGCCGATCGGCGGGTGCCGGCCAGAGCAGTTCGCTCCCGGCCGGCACCGTTGCCCGGAGATTGAACCCAATGTCACCCCGGCTGCAATTCCAGGGCATTTCCAAGCTGTTTCCGGCCGTGCGGGCGCTCAACGACGTGTCGTTCTCGATCAGTGCCGGTGAAATCCACGGTCTGCTCGGCGAAAACGGTGCCGGCAAGTCGACGCTGCTCCGCATATTGTCGGGCGTCTACAGACCGACGGCGGGAAGCATCCTCATCGACGGAAAGCCGGTGACGCTTGCCAATCCGGTCGCCGCGCGTGCCGCGGGCGTCGCCATGATCCATCAGGAATTGCAGGAGGTGCCGCGCCTCAGCGTCGCCCAGAACATGTTCCTCGGCCAACCGCTGACGCGCGGCGGTATCTTCGTCGCCCGGCGGGAACAGGAGCGCCGCGCTGCCGAGGCTCTTGCAGCCATTGACCCGTCCATCGACCCGGCCGCTCCCCTCGGAACCCTGAAGGTGGCGCAACGGCAGATCGTCGAGATCGCCCGCGCGCTGCTTGACCGTGCCCGCATCGTCGCCATGGACGAGCCGACATCGAGCCTGACGCCGAGCGAGTTCGAACGGCTGGCACAAGTCATCACCGGTCTCGCTCGCGACGGCGTCGCCGTCGTCTATGTCTCGCACAAGCTGGACGAGGTGTTCGGCATCTGCCGGCGCGCCACCATCATGCGTGACGGCGTGGTCATCGATTCCGTCGACCTGAAAGGCCTGTCGGAAAAGGCGGTCGTGGCGATGATGGTCGGCCGCGAACTGGCGCAGGAACGGCATACCTCTCACGCCTCGAATGAGGTGATGCTGAGCGCGCGCGGGCTCTCCTCGACAACGAAGGTGCGCGATGTGTCGTTCGAGCTGCATCGTGGCGAGGTGCTCGGCATTGCCGGCCTTGTCGGCTCAGGCCGCACCGAATTACTGCGGTTGCTGGCCGGCGCCGACCGCGCCACCGCCGGTACGATCGCAATTGATGGCAAGGCGACGCGATTCTCCAGCCCGCGCGATGCGATTGCCGCCGGCATCGGCCTGGTGCCGGAGGAGCGCAAGCGCGAGGGCATCGTGCCGCTGCGCTCGATCACCAGCAACATGGCGTTGGCCTCGATGGGCGTATTCGCGCCGCGCGGCGTCATCGATCACGCCAGGTTGAAACGGGTGGCAATCGACAAGATGGGCCGCGTCAACCTGCGCCCATTCCTGCTCGATCGGCCGATCCGCCTGTTCAGCGGTGGCAACCAGCAGAAGGCGATCATCGGCCGCTGGCTTGCGGCCGGAACACGCATCCTTTTGTTCGACGAACCGACGCGCGGCATCGATGTCGGCGCCAAGGCGGAGATCTATCATCTGATCGAGGAGCTCGCCCGGGAAGGCCACGGTGTCATCGTCGTCTCCTCCGAACTGCCCGAGGTGATCCGGCTCGCCGACCGCGTGCTGGTGATGCGCGACGGCTCGATCGCGGCCGAACTCCACAGGGACGACATCAGCGAACAGGCGATCGCGGCGCACGCCATCCCGCAGACTCAAGACAGTAGGTGACGGATATGTCGGATACCATTCTGGTGCAGCCACGGGCCGAATTCATGCGCGGGGTCTCCATGCGCGACGCCGGCACATTGATCGGCCTTGTCGTGATCTTGGCCGTGTTCGGGGCACTGGTGCCAGGCTTCTTCGCCGAGCGCAACCTGATCAACATCCTGCAACAGTCGAGCATCAATGCCTGCCTGGCGCTGGGCATGACGCTGGTCATCATCTCCGGCGGCATCGACCTGTCTGTCGGGCCGACGGCAGCCCTTTCGGCCGTCATCTCGGCCTCGATGATGGTCGCCGGCGTACCGTTTCCGCTCGCCATCGCCGCCGGCTTCGCCATTGGCCTTGCCTGCGGCCTCGTCAACGGCCTTCTCGTCGCTTTTGTCGGGCTGCAGCCTTTCATCGTCACATTGGGTACACTCAGCACCTATCGGGCGCTGGCGCTGATCTATACCGGCGGCAATCCGGTGCTCGGCCTGCCGGCAGGCTTTCGCGCCGTCTTCAACGGCTCGCTGTTCGGGCTGCCGCTGGCGGTTATCATCGTGGCCTTCGTGGCTGTCGTCGCCTGGGTCGTTTTGAAGAAGACGCCATTCGGCGAATATCTGCTCGCCGTCGGCGGCAATGAGGAGGCTGCCTACATCGCCGGCGTGCCGATCGCCCGCACCAAGATTGCTGCCTACATGATCTCCGGGCTGTTGGCGGCCCTTGCCGCGCAGATCCTGATCGGCCGGCTCGGTGCGGCCGAGCCCATCCTCGGCAATCTCTGGGAACTCGACGCCATTGCAGCTGCCGCCATCGGCGGCGCCTCGCTGATGGGCGGCAAGGGCAGTGTCGTCGGCACGATCCTGGGCGCCGTCATCCTCGGCGCGATGCGCAACGGTTTGACGCTGATGAACGTGCAGTCCTTCTATCAGCTTCTGGCAACTGGTCTTATAATCCTCGCCGCGATGCTTATCGATCGCGTGACGAGGGGGCGTGGATGACCTTGAGCGGGCTGGACCTGAAAGCGGTAGGACCGCGTATCCGCATGATGATGCCGCATCTCACCCCACTGGAGGCGAAGGTGGTGGAAACCGTCTTTGGCCGGCGCGGCTTTGACGAGAGCATCCCGCTGAAGCAGATCGCCGAGGAGGCCGGCGTGTCCGAGGCAATGGTGGTCAAGATCGCCAAGAAGCTCGGTTTTTCCGGCTATCGCGACTTTCGCACCGCCGTCTATGAATACAGCCGCCTGCCGACTGCCGAGATGCATCAGGAACTGTCATCCGACGACAGTTCGGCCGAGATCGTGCAAAAAGTGTTCCGCACCTCCATCCAGGCACTGGAGGAGACACTGGCGATCCTCGACATCGAGGATTTCGACCGCGCCGCCGAGCTTCTCCACCGTGCGAAGAACCGGGATTTCTATGGCGTCGGCGGCTCGGCGCAGATTGCGCGCGACGTCTCGCACAAGTTCCTGCGCATCGGCATTCGCGCCTCCGTCTACGACGATTCGCACATGATGCTGATGTCGGCCTCGCTGCTCGGCGGCGATGATATCGCCGTCGGCTTCTCGCATTCGGGCAACACCTCTGCCGTCATCGACGCCATCCAACTGGCCCGCAAGAACGGCGCAAGGACGCTGGCCATCACCAATTACGACAACTCGCCGTTGGCTGCAGTGGCCGACATCGTGCTGTGCTCGACCGCGCAGGGATCGCCATTAATGGGCGAGAACGCGGCGGCGCGTATCGCCCAGCTCAACATCCTCGATGCTCTGTTCGTCGCGGTCGCGCAGCGCGACTATCAGGCGGCGGAGCGCAATCTCGGCCGCACCATGTCGGCGGTGACATCGAAGCGAAAAGACCGGGGCTCATGAGGACACCGCCGCTGGTCACCGTGTTCGGCAGCCTGCATTACGACATCATGGTCGACGCGCCCGACCGTCCGCGCAAGGGCGAGACGGTGACCGGCCATGCCTGGCACCCGAAATGCGGCGGCAAGGGCGGCAACCAGGCCGTGTCGGCGGCAAGGGCCGGCGTGCGCGCGGCGATGATCGGCGCGGTTGGCAACGATGATTTCGGGCGGGCGTTGCTGGCCAATCTCGATCGCGCCAGGGTCGACCGTCGTTTCGTGAGGGTGGCCGCTGGTGCCGGCTCCGGAATGAGCGTGGCGATCTTCGATCAAGGCGGCGATTATGGCGCGGTGATCGTCTCGGGCAGCAATCTCACGCTGGGCAATGCCGATATTGCCGCCGCTTCCGAAATGATGTCCCAAACGGCGGTGCTCCTGCTGCAGAACGAGGTGCCGGAAGCGGCCAATATTGCCGCCGCACGCGCGGCGAAGGCGCAAGGCGGCCGAGTCGTGCTCAACGCCGCCCCCGCGCGCAAACTCTCCGGCGAGTTGACCGCGCTGGTCGACATATTGGTGGTCAACGCCATCGAGGCGGAGTTCCTGGCCGGCATGGCGGTCGTCGAGACGCTGGACGGTGCCGCGCAAGCCGCGCGGCTGCTGGCCGATCTTTGGCCTGTCGCGATTGTCACGGCGGGCGGCGAAGGTGTTGCCTGCTGCGAGCGGACCGGCGAGGCCTTCGCGCTGCCGGCCATCCCGGTCAAGGTCGTCAGCACGCATGGCGCCGGCGATGAATTCGTCGGTGCGCTGGCCGCGGGGCTTGCCCGTGGGGAGACCATGCAAGCGGCCGTCACCGCCGCCAATGCGGCTTCGGCCTTGCTGGTCTCGACACCCGAGGCCGAGCGCGACGGCATCTGACTGGATGGTTTGCGTCTTGCCAATCCGCTGCGGCGGCCGCCGATCCTTGCGGCTTCGCGCGAATTCCGCTAAGGCGCGCCTTTGTCGCCGGGAAACACGGACTTGGACGATCAACGCGCCGACGTCGCCATCATCATGGGCAGCCAGTCCGACTGGGCGACGATGCGCCATGCGGCCGAAACCCTGGAAGCCCTGGGCATTCCACACAAGCGGCTGATCGTTTCCGCGCATCGCACGCCAGACCGGCTCTACGATTTCGCCAGGGGCGCCAAGGCAGCGGGCTACAAGGTGATCATTGCCGGCGCCGGTGGTGCCGCGCATCTGCCCGGCATGACGGCGGCAATGACGCCGCTGCCGGTGTTTGGCGTGCCGGTGGAATCGAAGGCGCTCTCCGGTCAGGATTCGCTGCTGTCCATCGTCCAGATGCCCGCCGGCATTCCCGTGGGGACGCTGGCCATCGGCAAGGCCGGTGCCACCAACGCAGCCCTTCTGGCCGCCGCCGTGCTGGCGCTGAACGATGACAAGCTCGCCGTCCGTCTGGATGCCTGGCGCGCCGCGCAGACCGCCAAGGTCGCGACCGAACCGACGGACACGCTGTGACCCTGCCCGCTGGATCGACCATCGGCATCATTGGCGGCGGCCAGCTCGGCCGCATGCTGGCTGTTGCCGCCGCCCGCCTCGGCTACCGCACGGTGGTGCTGGAGCCGCAAGCGGATTGCCCGGCGGCGCAGGTCGCGAACCAGCAGATAGCGGCTGCCTATGACGACCCAGCAGCCCTTGCCGAACTGGCCGCGTCGAGTTCCGTCGTTACCTACGAGTTCGAGAACGTGCCGGTTGCGGCCGCCAGCGCGCTTGCCATCCAGGTTCCGGTTTATCCGCCGGCGCGGGCGCTTGATGTGGCGCAGGATCGGATGAGCGAGAAGACATTCCTCAATGCCATCGGCATTGCCACCGCGGATTTCCACGCCGTCGACAATGATGACGAACTGACGGCAGCACTGGAAGCATTCGACGGCAGCGGCATCCTGAAGACGCGCCGCATGGGCTATGACGGCAAGGGCCAGCGCGTCTTCCGCAACATGGAAACGGGCGGCTTCGCCGGCACCTGCGAGGCGATGGGCAATGTGCCGCTGATCCTGGAAAGCTTCGTGTCGTTCGAGCGCGAGATTTCGGTGATCGCCGCGCGCGGCATCGACGGCACTGTCGCTGCCTACGATCCGGCCGAGAATGTCCACCGCAGCGGCATTCTCCATACGTCCACCCTGCCGGCCCGAATAAGGCCCGAAACGGCGGAAGCGGCGCGAGCAGCGGCGTCTAAAATATTGTCGGCGCTGAACTATGTCGGTGTCATCGGCGTGGAGTTCTTCGTGCTCGCCGACGGCTCGCTGCTGGCCAACGAGATCGCGCCGCGGGTGCACAATTCCGGCCATTGGACGGAAGCAGCCTGCATCGTTTCGCAGTTCGAGCAGCACATCCGCGCCGTCGCCGGCCTGCCGCTTGGAAATCCCCAGCGTCATTCCGATTGCGTGATGGAGAACCTGATCGGCGACGATGTGCTGCGTGTTCCGGCCCTGCTCGCCGAGCCGGACCTGATGCTGCATCTCTATGGCAAGGCCGAGGCACGCCCCGGCCGCAAGATGGGCCATTTCACCAGGATCGGCCGTCGCGCCTAACCCCCGAAACAGGCCTACTGCACGTCGTCGCTCTCGTCTTGGTCAGGGCTGGCGCAACTGGCATCGCCTTCCTCGCAATTGGCGGCGGCAGCGAGCTGCTCGATGCGATCATTGGTCAGCCTGGCCAGGCATTGCGAAACTTCCATCGGATGGATCGAACCGCCCGCGCTGGCTGCGGTGGAATGCGCGCACTCTGCATCGCGAAAGGCGATCCAGGCGCGTTGCGCCACCTGCAGCAGTCTCTTGCCGTCGGCGTCATCCGCGCTGATGAGATCCTGGTAGGCCTTGTTGAGCCTGGCGTCGGCCTCCTGGTAATCCTCGCCGGCGCAGATGTTCATCATCTGCTGGCTGTCGTCGCTGCGGTCGCACTCCTGCGCGCGGGCAGCCGAGGCTCCCGCCAGCACGAGAATGCAGGCGGACAGGAAAATTCGGCGCATATCCATCCCCAAATCACGTCATGGCGGGCGCATCATCCCAGCCGACTGAAGCCCGCGCAATGCCGCAAGGCCGACATGGCGGATATTTGATGATATGGAGAGACGGAGCACGCTTGCGGTTGACACGGACAAGGCTCCTCGTTTATGAGCCACCCACAGTTCAAAGGCGCGTCTTCTGGCGCGCCTTAAAATTTCGACCCGAACCGGGTCCACACCGACAGGCAAGACCATGAAGATCAAGAATTCGCTCAAGGCGCTGAAGGCGCGTCACCGCGACAACCAGCTGGTTCGCCGCAAAGGCCGTGTCTACATCATCAACAAGACCGCCCCGCGCTACAAGGCACGCCAGGGCTGAGTTTCGGGCTGGAGGCTGCTGCCTCCGCCCAGTGATGCTTGTTGCCCGCCTGCCGGCTCATTCACGCCAAATTCAGTTTGACGTTCCGCCGCCCGGGATTAGAGTCCGGCGATGCGGATTCTTTTTGCATTTTTGACGTCTCTGCTTGTTTCCAGCGCCATTTATGGCCCGGCACACGCGGATGATGCTGTCGCGCCGCCGGCCAGCAAGGACGTGCCGCCGGTGGCAACGACGAAGCAGGCCCGTCTCGATCAGCTGTTCAACGATTTGAAGCGCGAGCGCAACGAAAAGGCAGCCGAGCGTATTGCCGGCAACATCTGGAATGAGTGGTCTCAATCCGGCAGCGCCTCGATCGATCTGATGATGCAGTGGTCGCAGAAGGCCATCGAAGGTCAGAAGTTCGACGTCGCCCTCGATTTCCTCGACCAAGTGGTGATCTTGCAGCCGACCTATGCCGAGGGCTGGAACCGGCGCGCCACCGTGCATTTCATGATGAAAAACTACGGCAAGTCGATGTCCGACATCGACCATACGCTGCAACTCGAGCCTCGCCATTTCGGCGCGCTGTCCGGCCTGGCGCAGATCATGGCTCTGACCGGCCACAAGCAATCGGCACTCGAGGCCTGGCAGAAGGTTCTGGCGATTTATCCAATGATGCGCAGCGCCCAGGACCAGGTCGGCACCCTGTCCGAAGAACTTGCCGGCGAAGGCATTTAAGGGAATAGGCAGTAAGCTGCGGGTTGCCCTGCTGCCTACTGCACAACTTATCCCCCTCCATCCCCGTATCTCCCCCATGAACCTGATCTACGCCGCCCTTGCCTTCCTGATGGCGCTTGTCTTCGGCTTTGTCGGCATCACCCGCGCCGGTTCATGGCTGATTGAACGCCGCAATCCGTCGATTGGTGAATTCGCCGACATCGATGGCGCCCGCATTCACTATGTCCATATTCCGGGGCCCGCGAACGCCGAGCTGCCGCCGATCGTCTTCATCCACGGTGCCAGCGCCAATCTCAGGGATCAAATGCTGCCGCTGCTGCCATTGCTCGAAGGCCGCGCCGAAATGCTGTTCTTCGACCGGCCAGGCCATGGCTGGTCGGGCCGTGGTCCCGGCAACAACGAAGACCCGTCGGCTCAGGCCAACACCATCGCTGCGTTGATGGACCGTCTGGGCATCAGGAAGGCGGTTATAGTCGGTCATTCTTTCGGTGGTGTGGTGACATCGACTTTCGGCCGCGAGCATCCCGACAAGACGCTTGGCCTGGTCTTTCTCGCGCCGGCAACTCATCCGTGGCCGGGCGGGGCAACCTCATGGTATTACGATCTGACGACCATTCCGGTGATCGGCTGGCTGTTTTCCGAGACGCTGACCTATCCGACGGGAACGCTGCGGATGGAAGACGCCACGACCTGCGTCTTCTCGCCCAACAGGGTGCCGGACAACTATCTCGACGCGGCCTCCATCCCGTTGGTCCTGCGACCATCGGCCTTTCGTGCCAACGCCACCGATGTCGCCGGGCTCTATCGCTATGCCCTTGGCGCCGCACCGCACTACAACCAGATCAGGGCCCCGACCGTGGTCATTTCGGGTGATCGCGACAAGGTCGTCTATGCGGAGATTCACTCGATCGAGCTCCAGCGCGACATACCGGGCGCCCAACTCGTCTGGGTGCATAATCTCGGCCACAAGCCGGACTGGATTGCGCCCGATCTCGTCATTGGTGCCATCGAGAAGGTCTCCGGCAAGGATGTCGATCTGCGGATTATCGCCAAAAGCGTCGAAGCCCGGATCGCCGGCGATCTGTATGGCGTCGGGAAATGCGCCGATCTCAGGCAGCCGGAAGCAGAGCTTGCACCGACCTGACCGCCGTCCCTTCACGTGGCTGGGAAGCTCCCCTACAACACGGCCATGCCTGAACCGAACCTGGACACATTCTCACGAGCAATAATTCGTGTCTTCCCGGAATTGAAGACTTCAAGCTTCCGGCTGATGACGGCAGGTTGGCACTCGACGGCGGTCGATGTCGACGACAGGCTGGTGTTCAAGTTCCCGCGTCACAAGGTTGCTGAACGAGCGCTTCTCAGGGAAGCCGCCCTGCTGGCCCTGATCCGCCCTTGCCTGTCGATGCCGGTCCCCGATATGAGCATCCATGAGGGGCCGCCGCTGTTCTCCAGACATGAGAAACTGAAAGGGGAACATCTGCTGGCAGCACGATATGAAGAATTGCCCGAACATGCCCGCCAACGCTTGGGCAACGATCTGGGCCGCTTTTACGCCGAGCTTCATCGGCTCGACCTGAACCAGATGGCGGCCGCTGGCGCCGAGCCGGTAGGTACCTGGCAGGCACCGAGCACAATCCGCGCGAAGGCGCTGCCCTTGCTGGCGCCTCGGCTACTCGCCCGCGCGGAGGCAACCCTGATGGCATACGAAAGTCTGCCACCGGACCCGCACGGGATTATCTATGGATTCTTCGACGGGCATGGCTGGAACATGGCGTTCGATCATGCGCGAATGAGGCTCAACGGACTCTACGACTTTGTCGACCGTGAACAATCCGGCCCCTAAGCGGCGACCGGCTTAGGCCGGAGTTGGAAGAGAGCGATCAAGAG